>NZ_CM143649.1:3197500-4064243 GCF_055081075.1 Clostridium sp. CM039 | reverse complement strand
TAAATGCTTTCTCCATCAATAACTACATTGCCAGATGTTGGTCTATCTAGTCCTCCGAGCAAATGAAGAAGTGTACTTTTTCCAGAACCTGATGCTCCCACAATTGCTACAAACTCACCCTTATCAACTGATAAATTTATATTTTTAAGTGCATCCACCTTGTTTTCGCCTTTTCCATAAGTTTTATTTAAATTTTCAACCTTTAAAATTTCCATTTATATCTCTCCTTTTTTCTTTTCTCATCACTATAACCATATTATACTTCACTCACCACTTTCACTCCATGTCACTCAACTTACAAATAAAAAAGTTATCTTACAGTACCGTAAGATAGTCTAATAAAACCAATAACTCAAAAAACAAAAACACCTGAATAAATTTCATATTCAACCTGGTGTTTTATGTTTTATTTATACTATTATGCTATATCTCTTTTAACAAAGGCCAAATATGCATATATTTTGACCAATTAAATGTAGCGAGTACCATTGCTACGATATTCCCCACAGTTAAAAGAAAAACTCCAATGCCGACAGCCATTAATATTAAATGCTCCACCTGAAACCGTGAAAACAGAATTCAATATAATATTAGTCGTATTTTGATTAATAATCTTCTCTAACTGCTTCAATTAAATTCTCTTTTTTAATTCTTGAAAGTGGTGATAATACTGAAATATAGCTTATTGCTATAGAGGCGATTCCCGCAATAGCTATTGCCTCCCATGGCATAATCCATCTCATCTCTCTAAAGGCACTCATTGATTTGAACAGTAGAAATGATATGCCGCAGCCTATTATTGATCCATATATAGTACCAACAATTCCATAGAGAAGACCTTCTAGTACAATCATTTTCTTTAAACCCTTCTGAGTTAGCCCTATGGACTTTAATGTAGCAAACTCTCTTTTTCTAAGAATAATATTTGTTGTTAATGTATTTACAATATTAACACTACCTATTAAGGACACTACTAGTATAAATCCATACAATAATATTTGGATCATTAACATTCCGGATTTTTCAGTTCTATTATTATCTATATTATTTATTACCATTAAAGCGGGGTTTGATTTTATGGCATTTTCTATTCCTATTTTTCCTGCTTCTTCATTTTTTACATCTTTAAGAACTATATTTAAGTTTACAGGTTTAATGTCCTTAATATCTGTTAATTTCTTTCCCATTTCTTCTGTTGTGATTATTTTCAATCCATTAGAGGTTCCCCAATAATCAAAAGGCTCACTCTCAAGAATTGCCATAACCTTTACTTTATTAACTTTGCCTTTACCAAATACAGTCTTTGCCTTAGCGGCTTCCCCTTCCTCAGAAGCATCATATTGAAGAGCTATTTCATCTCCTACTTTTATATTTGCTATTGGTCCGAAATAATCTTTCTTTGTAGCTTCGTCATGTATTCTATTTTTATTAATTAAGATTACTCCATTTTCACTATTTAGTTTTTCTATATTAATATTTCCTGACTTTAAATATTTTTTAGAAACTTCTAGAGACTCCTTGTCATATATAGCGATAGAACTCGCTATAAGGGTTTTCTCCACTCCACCTAAAGTTGTTTTTTTATATATATTTTTCATGTCCTGAATTTCTTTAACTTCACTATTTTTGTTTACTGCCATGTCAAAAGAATATTGATTATATTCTTTATATACCTTATCTACAGACTTTAATGCTTTAATATTATCTATAGTTGTGTTTTCGGGGTTACCTCCAACAGTATTTTGAAAAACTGTGAAGTGAATGTTTTTTGATTCATTAAGATTTGATGATATCTTGAGTGACATATCCATCAAAGATTTAAAAGCAACAAATAACACCACACTTATTACTATAGAAAAAATAGTTAATCTATATCTTTTTCTATTTCGCTTAATATTTTTAGCTGCTAATGCTCCCTCAAACCCAAATATTTTTTGAATAACTTTATTCTTTCTTCTTTTTATTTTCTCCTTTGTTATAGATGTTCTACCACTTATAGCATTCAGTGGTGAAATTCTTCCTGCGAAGAATGCTGGCACTAGTGATGATAGGTATATTGCTATAAGACCTACTGCTGCGCTTATGCATAAAACCATAGGTGATATAGAAATTTTCATAAGTATAACTGAATCTGCTCCAATTAATTTAAATGCAATATTTATTCCATATATAATTATAATGCTGCATAGTAATCCTAATGGAATAGCTATTGCCGCGAGGATTGTTGCCTCTCTTAGGACAATTTTTCTAATTTGAATTGGAGTAGTTCCCACTGCTCTTAAAAGTCCAAACTGTTTAATCCTTTCCACAACACTTATTTGAAATGAATTATATATTACGGCTACAGTGGCTATTAAAACTATTCCAATTGTTATTGCTAAGGATACATATAATCCTTTAAGACCTGAACCAGAATCTCCTGCTCCCTGCATTTTTAGCAAATAACTGTTTTCCTCAACGGTATCTTTCTCACCTAACTTCTTTAATTCGCCTACGGCAGTTTTTAAGTTTGTTTTTGAGCTTATTTCTACAAGTAACTGTGCATTTTGTTTATCAATATTATTATTTTTAGATAAAATTACTCCATTCCCATTTATTTGATTTATTACACTATCCTTAAGTATTCCTACAAGAGTATACTCCTTATTACTAACTTTAATTTTATTCCCTACTTTAGCGTTTTTATCAATAGATGGTAATATCCACTTTTCCATTGCTACTTCATTTTCTTTTTCCGGCAATCTCCCTATCTTTGCTTTATATGGCAAAAGTTCTAAAGCCTTGTCTGTTGCTGTTATAATTTTACCAGCCAATTTATCCCCTAGCTTTGTTTTTTCGCTTTCATTATACAATCCACTTCTAGATACTTTAGGATTATTAATTATTTTAGATATTAACTTTTCATTGGTTTTTGTAAAAATTAAATGAGAAGAACCATACATATTTTTAGCATCCTGTATCTTCGTATCCTGAATTCCTTTAAGGAAAAGTCCTATTGTTGCTATAAGTGCAACTGCTAACATTATTCCAATAATCGTAAGTGTGGTTCTTTTTTTATTTTTCTTTAAATATTTCCCTGTGAGCTGTTTATAACTAGTTATCATCTCTTTCCCTCCTAGTTTACTTTTAAGTTTTTGTTCGAAGTTATTTCACCATCGTAAATGGTGATAACTCTATCTGCCATGTTTGCTATATTAACGTCATGGGTAATAAGTATTAATGTTTGGTTATATTTTTTAGTCGTAAATTTTAATAATTCCATAACATCTTTTGAATTCTTAGTATCAAGATTTCCTGTTGGTTCATCTGCAAGTATTATTGACGGCTTATTAAATACCGCTCTACCAATTGATATCCTTTGCTGTTGCCCCCCTGATAATTCTGATGGAAGATGATTTTTCCGCTTGCTAAGTCCTAATACTTTAATAAGCTCTTCTAAATAGATTTTATCCACCTTCTCATTATCAAGAAGTGCTGGAAGTGCTATATTTTCCTGTACATCTAAAATAGGTAGTAAGTTATAAAACTGAAATACAAAACCTATTTTTCTTCTTCTAAACACTGCAAGTTTTTCTTCCTTGTAATCGTAAATGCTTTCTCCATCAATAACTACATTGCCAGATGTTGGTCTATCTAGTCCTCCGAGCAAATGAAGAAGTGTACTTTTTCCAGAACCTGATGCTCCCACAATTGCTACAAACTCACCCTTATCAACTGATAAATTTATATTTTTAAGTGCATCCACCTTGTTTTCGCCTTTACCATAAGTTTTATTTAAATTTTCAACCTTTAAAATTTCCATTTATATCTCTCCTTTTCTCTTTTTCTCATCACGTTATACATATTATACCGCCATAACCATATTATACCGTGCTAACCGCTCATACTCCATATCTCTACACTTACAAATAAAAAAGGTTATCTTACAATTTTGTAAGATAACCTAATAAAGTAGCACTAAAAATGTGTTATAATTTTACCATGTATTTAAATCATAGGAAAACAATATGTATACAACTGAAAGTACAATTATCAGAGGAGATGATGAATTATAGATACGAATATACTAATAGCAATACTACTCTTAGTTCCAGCAGGTCTGTTTATATACTTTGATAAAAAGCTATTAATTAGCAGTAAAATACAAATAAAGTTTAAGATAAATAACTTTTTAGGACTATATCTTTTTATATTAATAACCTTGGTACTTAGCACATTTATAGTTGCAACCTTAGCAATGCTTTTTCATATATCTAGCACTTTTACATATGCGATTCAATCTATGCTAATTGGAGTTCTTTTAGGGTTATTCTCAAATATAAATAAAATATTTAGAAGAAAAAAAAGAATTTAGAAAAGTATTTTAAAACCACCTGGATAAATTTCATATTTATCCAGGTGGTTTTAATTATTTCCCCTATGATAGATCCAATTTTTTATCTATTAGATAGGTAGAGGTTATGAATAATCCTACAAAAGTAATTACCTGAAATATGGCACTCGCAATATTAATATTAAATGCTCCACTTGAAACCGTGAAATCAGAATTCAATATATTATTAGTCGTATTTATTGAAAAATTGCTCAAGTTAATTGTTTGAGGGAATTGCGTTGTAATTTTAGTTGACAGCCAGCCTATTGCTACTGATAGTATTATAAAATTTATAAAAGAGCCTATTTTACCTAGTTTTTTGCCTTTTAATGCTACTTTGCCAATAACCATACAGAAGTATATAACTGTTAGGGAATAAACAATGCGCCATATATATTGACTTATAGAAAATAATATTAGACCACTCTTAATATCTTTTAAAAAATTTAAATCCATTTCTTCAGGTATTGTCAAATAGAACATTAAAATGGATACAAAAGCAACAATGGATATTTGTATTAAAGCGGTTATCAGCCTGGATGCCATTATCGATACTCCAGATTGTGGAAGTGTAAATAATAGGTAGCCTGAGTCTCCGTGTAAGTATTTACTCATAATCTTTAACGAAGATATAAATATTACTATTATGGCGCCAATAATTAAGCATATAGATAACCCCATTACTGTATTACCGTCCCAGGTATCTTTCTTTGTCATAAGAAATAGGTTAGCAATTATAACAGATATACAAATTCCAATTATGGTTATAAAAGTTGATCTTAATTCATATTTTATAAGCTTAAACATTATTGAAATACCTCCCTATACAATTCATCGATTGACTTTTTCTTACTAGTTCGTAATTCTTCTGCATTACCTTGAAGCACTATCTCTCCATCAGATATAAATGCTACATCATCAAAAATCCGTTCTATATCATTTACAAGGTGTGTAGTAATTATCATAGAACTATTTTCACTAAAGTTATTAACTATAGCATTTAATATCTTTTCTCTAGTAGTAGGATCTACTCCCCCAAGTGGTTCGTCAAGTATATAAAGCTTTGCAGCTCTCGAAAGTACCAATGTAAGCTTTAACTTTTCTTTCATTCCTTTTGACAGGCTTTTCACAGCGCTATTTTCATCAAGGTTCATAAATACGAGCATTTCCTTTGCTTTTTTTTCATCAAAATCAGAATAAAAGTCCTTAAAATATTTCACTGTATCCTTTACCTTCATCCACTTTAGAAGATACTCATTGTCAGGCAAATATGAAACTATAGACTTTGTATAAACACCAGGCTTTTGACCATTTATGCGTATTTCTCCTTTCGATGGATGAAGTATTCCTGCTGCTATTTTTAAGAATGTAGTTTTACCACTACCATTAGGACCAAGAAGTCCTACAATTTTCCCTGGCATTATATCTAGGTCTACACCTCGCAAGGCTTTTTTAGTTAAATACGACTTGCATATTTTTTTTGATTTTAATATATTATTCATCTTGCATTACCTCCATAGTTTCCTTTGAAACAGATTTAATTATTTCATTAGTAGTAAATCCTAAGCTTTTCATTCTAAGTATAAAAGAATCTATAACTTCCTTTGCCATTTCATTTTTTAAATTATCCACCATATTTTCATTCTCCTCCACAAATGTTCCAGTTCCTCTTTGTGTATAAACAATTCCAAGTCTTTCGAGCTCTTGATAGGATCTTTGAAGCGTATTTGGATTCACATTTAAATTCATTGCCATTTCTCGTACTGAGGGCAGCTTATCCTTTGATTTTAGCTTTCCTGTAACAATATCCATTTTTATAAGGTCCATGATTTGTAGATATATAGGCATTTTATCATTAAATTCTAAATTCATTATTCCATCTCCTTTCAGAAAATACATCGATTTCCTAGTGACATATGTTAATAGTACACTGCAACATTAATCGTGTCAATATGAAAATATAGACCACCTAGATAAATTTTATATTTATCCAGGTGGTCTATATTTTATTTATAATATTATGCTACTATATCTCTTTTTATAAAAGCTGCGTATGCAATAACATTGAAAATTATAAAATAAGCTATCAGTACAGTAATTGAAAAGTTCATTGTCATTCCTTTAACCAATGGCTGTCCATCAATATATTGATTCAAATTCGTATTTGCAAATAGAATATATTTTGACCAATTAAATCTAGTGAGTAGCATTGTTACGGTATTCCCTACAGTTAAAAGAAAAACTCCAATACCTATGGCCATTGCACTATTACGGAAAACTGTAGAAATCATAAATGCTAAAGTAACCATCATAACTAAGCTTATACACTGAAGTCCATAAACCTCCACAATATGTGCTATCATATTAACTTCAGTAATTTTGCCAGCAACATTTGTAAGGAATGGTGTACCTGACCCTTTAAAGCTAAACAATGTTCCTCCAATAAGAAATGAAACTACTAAAAGCACTAAAAGCATGAAAAGAGTGTATCCTAAAACAGAAATATATTTTGAAAGTAGAATTTTCCACCGTTTTGAAGGTCTAATTAGTAATAGTTTAATTGTGCCTCCTGAAAACTCATTGGCTACTATTCCACCACCCATTATAATAGCAAAAAGAGAAATTAAAAATATTAGGCTACTTGCTCCTTCTACAAATCCCCATAACGATTTATCCTGTATAGGTTGTATGTCATTTTTAAGACGATATTCATTAGTTTGTAACTGCTTTGTAATTCCGTCCTTTTCCATTTTAGATATCCCTGGCCTAGCTAATGATTTTTTAATTTCCTGGTTTTGAATTGTTATGTCTGATTTCCAATCACTTTTAGGCGCTTGGGTACCTGTAAATCTAAATAAGAGCCCAACTGCTACTATAATAAGAACTAATATACCCATCATTATCCATGTGCTAACGCTATGAGCAAGTTTCATATTTTCATTACGAACTAGATTTATTATTTTACGCAATTCCATTACCCCCTGTCATTTCTAAGAATTTTTTCTCTAAGCTTTGTTGCACCTTACGAACACCGTAAATTTTAATTCCCTGCTGCACAAGCTTTTCAACTAACCCAGGAACATTTTCTATATTTTCCTTAATTTCAATTTCTTTTTCATTTATTTCTGGTTTATATTTACTACTAAGACTTTCTAAATATGCTTTTGCACTTTCAATCGGCGAAACATCTAGAGCTATAACTGAATCCGACTCATCCTCAAGCATTTCTTTCATATCCTGAATTCTAACCAATTTTCCATTTTGCAGAATTCCTACCCTATCGCACATAAGCTCCATTTCTGAAAGCAAGTGGCTTGATACTATTACTGCAACATTTTCTTCTCTTGCAAGTGTCCGTAAATGATTACGCAATTCATGAATACCAGCAGGATCTAATCCATTAGTAGGTTCATCTAATACCAATAACTTTGGAGAGTTAAGGAGCGCTTGTGCAACCCCTAGTCTTTGACGCATACCTAGTGAATATGTCTTTATTTTGTCATTTATTCTTTTTTCAAGACCCACAATTTTTATAACCTCATCAATACGTTCCTTCTTTAAGTCTGGATACATCCTCCAAAAATGAACAAGATTTTGATACCCAGTTAAATATTTATATAAATCTGGATTTTCAATAATTCCACCGACTTTAACAATGGCTTTTTCAAAATCCTTCTCAACATTTAATCCATCAATATACATTTCACCTTTAGTAATAGACATCAGTCCTAAAAGCATTTTAATAGTAGTAGTTTTACCTGCGCCATTTGGTCCGAGGAATCCAAACACCTCCCCTGAACGCACGTCAAAAGTAAGATCATCTATTATTACCTTTTTACCGATTTTTTTTGTAACATTCTTGATTTGTACTATAGTTTCCATGTTGAACCTCCTTATATGAGTTTTAAATTATTAAATCTTATGATAAATCTAATTTTTTATCTATTAGATAGGTAGTGCTAATGAATAATCCTACAAAAGTAATTATCTGAAATATGGTATCTGCAATATTAAGATTAAGTTCTCCACCTGAACCCATTAAATCAGAATTTAATATACTATTAGTCGTATTTATTGAAGATTTATTCAAGTTCAAGTTTTGAGGTAATAGCGTTGTAATTTTAGTTGACAGCCAGCCAATTGCTATTGATAATATTATAAAAATTATAAAAGAACCTATTTTACCTAGTTTTTTACCTCTTAAGGCTACTTTGCCAATAACCATACAAAAGTATATAAATGTTAATAAATAAACAATGCCCCATATATATTGAATTATAAAAAATAATACTATACTGAGCTTGAAATATTTAAAAAAACTTAAATCTATTTTGTCTATTGAAGTCAAATAGAGCATCAAAATGGATACAAACGCAACAATGGATATTTGAATTAAGGCACTTATCAGCCTTGAAGTCATTATCGCGCTCCCAGATTGCGGAAGTGTAAACAACAGGTAGCCTGAATCTCCATATAAGTATTTGCTCATAATTTTTAATGAAGATATAAATATTACTATCATGGCGCCAATAATTAAGCATGTAGATAATGCAGTTACTGTATTACCACCCCAGGTATCTTTCTTTGTCATAAGAAATAAGTTAGCAATTATAAGCGATATACATATTCCAATTATGGTTAAAAAAGTTGATCTTAATTCATATTTTATAAGCTTAAACATTACTTAAATACCTCCCTATACAATTCATCGATTGACTTTTTCTTACTAATTCGTAATTCTTCTGCGTTACCCTTAAGTACTATCTCTCCATCAGATATAAATACTACATCATCAAAAATTCGTTCTATATCATTTACAAGATGTGTAGTAATTATCATGGAACTATTTTCACTAAAGTTATTAACTATAGCATTTAATATCTGTTCTCTAGTAGTAGGGTCTACGCCACCAAGTGGTTCGTCAAGTATATAAAGCTTTGCGGATCTTGAGAGTACCAATGTAAGCTTTAACTTTTCCTTCATTCCCTTTGATAGGCTTTTCACAGTGCTATTTTCATCAAGTTTCATAAACTGGAGCATTTCCTTTGACTTTTTTTCATCAAAATCTGAATAAAAGTCCTTGAAATACTTCACCGCATCCTTTATTTTCATCCAATTTAGAAGATACTCATTATCAGGCAAATATGAAACTATGGACTTTGTATAAACACCAGGCTTTTGACCATCTATTAGTATTTTTCCTTTCGATGGATGCAGTATTCCAGCTGCTATTTTTAAAAATGTAGTTTTACCGCTACCATTAGGACCAAGAAGTCCTACAATTTTTCCTGGCATTATATCTAGGTCTACTCCCCGTAGGGCCTTTTTATTTAAATATGACTTACATATTTTTTCTGATTTTAATATACTATTCATCTTTTTTCACCTCCATAGTTTCCTTTGAAACAGATTTAATTATCTCCTTAGCAGTAAATCCTAAGCTTTTCATTCTAAGTATAAATAAATCTATAACTTCCTTTGCCATTTCCTTTTTTAAATCATCTACCATATTTTTTCCCTCCCCCACAAATGTTCCAGTGCCTCTTTGTGTATACACAATTCCAAGTCTTTCAAGCTCTTGATAAGATCTTTGAAGCGTATTTGGATTCACCTTCAAATTTGTTGCCATTTCTCGTACTGATGGTAATTTATCCTTTGATCTTAGCTTTCCTGTAACGATGTCCATTTTTATAAGATCCATAATTTGTAAATATATAGGCATTTTGTCATTAAATTTCAAATCCATGATTTCATCTCCTTTCTGAAAGTACATTAACGTCCTAGTGACATATGCTAATAGTACACTAGAACTTTAACGTTGTCAACATAGAATATGTATTTTAAATGTATAATGATACAATTTTACAAAAAAAAACCATCCGTATATGGATGGGTGTTGATTACTCAACTTTTTTTATTGTAGTGTACATGTAATAGTTCATGAACCTTGCCTTTTAACAATCCTGAATATAACGAATTCATCACTGGGTTGTCATCTGTACGACTTATACTATTCATTTTATCTGCTTTATATAATCCAGTACCACGCTTAGATTTCCCTTCTGCTTTTACGAATGGTTGTCCTGCGCCACTAACGCATCCACCGGGGCATGCCATAACTTCTACAAAATCATAATGAGCTTCACCGGATTTTATCTTCTTTATAACGTAATCTGCATTTTTGAGTCCACTTACTATGGCGAATTTTATTACGCGCTCATTTACATTAATACTGGCTTCTTTAACGCCTTCCATACCTCTAACACCATCAAAAGCAAGTGCACGTAATATTGCAATCGGTTGATCCCCTAAAACTTTACGTATAACAGCTTCACTAACACCACCCGTTACTCCAAATATAACCCCAGCTCCACTACTAATTTCAAATGGCATATCTAGTGCCTCAGGTTCTAATTCTGAGAACGCAATTCCTGATTCTTTTATCATATTAATAAGTTCTTGCGTCGTTACTACATAATCTACATTAGGAACACCATTCTTTTTAAATTCATCCCTATTTGCTTCGAATTTTTTTGATGAACAAGGCATAATTGCTACGCTCACAAGTTTTTTATCATCATCTTTGTAATGTTCCTTCAATACAGAAGCAAACATTTGCATAGGAGATTTACAAGTGGAAACATTTTTCATTAAATCTGGATAAGTATTTTGAACATAATTTACCCAGGCAGGGCAGCAAGATGAGAATAGAGGTAAGCTCTCATTATTTTTAAGTTTTGAAATAAATTCATTTGTTTCCTCTATAATTGTAAGGTCTGCCCCTACTGAGGTATCAAATACCTTATCAAATCCCATTTTTCTAAGGACAGTTACTATTTTTCCCATTGCATTTTTGCCATCTTCTTGTCCTAATTCCTTGCTCATAGATACCCTTACAGCAGGAGCAATTTGAACTACCACCTGTGTATTCTTATCACTAAGTTCCTTCCAAAGTTTATCTGTAGTACTCCTTACTACAATTGCACCAGTAGGACATACTGCTGCACACTGCCCGCAACCAACACAATTAGAGTCTCCTATAGGTTCATTAAATGCCGTTGAAACAGTCATTTTAGATCCTCTGCCAACAAAATCAATTGCTCCAACGTTTTGTACTTCTGCACACACTCTTACACAATCACCACATAAGATACACTTGCTTGGATTTCTTACTATGCATACAGATGAATTGTCTGGTTCAGGTTCTTTAGCAGTATTTTCAAATCTTACTTTCTTTATTCCGAAACGTTTTGCTAACTCCTGTAGCTTACATGAAGTATTTTTTTCACAGGTTGTACAATCTCTGCAGTGATTTGCAAGCAGTAACTCAAGAATATTCTTTCTATACTTTCTAAGTCTTGGCGTATTTGTATATATATCCATGCCAGCTTTAGGAGGAGTAGAGCATGCGGCCTCAATGCCTCCATGTTTGTTTTCAACCATACACATACGACAAGCTCCATAAACTGAAAGCTCTGAATAGAAGCATAATGTAGGTAATTCGATACCAGCTTTTCTAACTAGTTCAAGAATATTTTTTTCGCCCTTTATTTCTACAGGTACATTATCTATAGTCATAAACTGTCCATTCATTCTATTACTCCTCCTTTATAGCTTTAAATGCACAAGTATCAACACAACTACCACATCTTATGCACTTGTCTTTATCAATTGTAAATGTTCCTTTAATCTTACCTGAGATTGCTCCAACTGGACAAATTTTTGAACACTTTGAACATCCCTTGCAAATTTTTGAATCAATAAATATTGTCTTAAACTTCTGACATGTTTTAGATTGACATTTTTTATAAGTAATATGAGCTTCATACTCATCACGAAAATTCTTAATAGTACTGACAACTGGTAATGGCGCTGTCTTTCCAAGTCCACATAGTGATGTTGAAGATATGGTATCTGCAAGTTCTAAGAGCATATCTATATCTTCAAGCTTTCCTTTACCTGCAACTATTCCTTCAAGAATTTCAAGCATTCTTTTAGTACCTTCGCGGCAAGGAACACATTTGCCACAGGATTCATTTTTTGTAAAGTTCATAAAGAATCTTGCAATCTCAACCATACAAGTATCTTCATCCATAACTACAAGTCCACCCGACCCTATCATTGCCCCTGCTTTTTTAAGTGAGTCGAAATCTAGTGGCAAATCAAGATCATCTATTGTAAGACATCCACCAGATGGCCCGCCTATTTGTACAGCCTTAAACTTTTTGCCGTTTTTTATTCCTCCACCAATATCAAATATTATTTCTCTTAGAGTTGTGCCCATTGGCACCTCAATAAGTCCTGTGTTTTCAATATTTCCTGTTAAAGCAAACGCTTTTGTACCAGGACTATTTTTAGTTCCAATTGATTTATACCATTCTACGCCTTTATTAATTATTACAGGCACATTAGCAAAAGTTTCAACATTATTAAGAACTGTTGGCTTGCCAAAAAGTCCATTCTCAACAGTTCTTGGAGGTTTTACCCTTGGCATACCTCTTTTCCCTTCAATGGAAGCTGTTAGTGCACTTCCCTCACCACATACAAAAGCACCTGCACCTCTATTAATCTGGATATCAAAACTAAAATTTGTCCCAAGAATGTTTTCCCCAATAATTCCATATTCTTTTGCTTGTTTAATAGCACTCGAAAGTCTATCTACAGCAATAGGATATTCTGCACGAACATATAAAAAACCTTTTTGTGCACCACAAGCAACAGCGGCGATTATCATTCCTTCAATAACCCTATGAGGGTCTCCCTCCATTAGACTCCTATCCATGAATGCCCCTGGGTCACCCTCGTCACCGTTACATACAATATATTTTATCTTTTCCTTTTGGCGCTGTACCTGCCCCCATTTACTACCAGTAGGGAATCCACCGCCTCCACGGCCTCTTAAATTTGATTCATTTATTTGGTTAATAACCTCATCTGAATTCATATCAAATAGTACTTTTTCAAATGCAGAATATCCGCCTATAGCGATATATTCTGCTATTGAAGTTGCATCAATGTGTCCACAATGTTCAAGTGCAACTCTAGTTTGTTTTTTATAAAAAGAAATTTCATTCTGCTTCCTAAATATATGTCCATTTTTGGTATATACAAGTCTTTCAACACATTCATCTTTAACTATAGTTTTATCCACGATTTCTGCGCAATCTTCCATATTTACTTTTAAATATAAATATCCAAATGGTTCTATTCTTATAAGAGGACCCATTTCACAAAATCCATGACATCCGCTTTTTTTCACTCCAATAGTTTCCTCATGTGGCTCTTTCTCAAGGCTTACTTCACAATTTATGCCCTTTTCCTTTATAATCCTTATTAATTCATCATAAATATCTAGGGATCCACCTGCAACGCAGCCAGTACCAGCACATACAAGAATTTTCTTTTTTTCTTTTGTAAAACTATTTATATAAATATTTCTTGCATTAATTAGATCATTTCTATTATGAAGCATATTATTTTTCCTCCTTAAGAGTATTTAAAAGCTCCATTGCTTTTTCTGGGGTCATAGAACCATGTACTTTATCATTAATACTCATAGCTGGTGCAAGTCCACAAACACCTAGACAAGAAACTGTTTCTAAAGTAAATGTTAAATCATCTGTTGTAGTTTTAGTTTCCGAAAGTTTTAAATGTTCTCTTAGCTTTTCTAATATAGGAGCAGATTTTCTAACGTGACAAGCAGTACCATCACATATTTTTATTATAAACTTACCTTTAGGTTGTAAAGAAAAATTTTCATAAAAAGTTGCCACACTATATATTTTTGCTCTGCTCATACCAAGCTTTTCTGAAAGATACGAGAATACCTCCCTGGGTAAATACCTATAGCATTCTTGGGTGTCCTGCAATATTGCAATAATATTACTAGATTTAAATTTATGATTTTCTAATATAGTATCTAGCTTACTATAATCAAATATTGTATTCATTTTTCTCCCCCTTGTAAATTCAAAAATACAAATGTATTTTATAATATATCACCTTGGTAACTTTTGCTATAAAACTTCTAGCTATATATTTTAATATAAGAACATCAAACTTCGCATTTACCACTGGCTTTAAAACTAGCCAACTTTTCCAAATATAATAATATTTCATTTGCAACTATTGCAAGTCCTGCAGACATTATAGTTCCCCATAATATTTTAGGAAGGTAATTCATCCTAAGTCCATCAAACAAAATAACTCCTAACCCACCAGCGTTTATTACCGAGGCGATAGTCGCTATGGAAATGGTAGTTACAGTAGCAATTCTTATTCCCCCAATTATTATTGGAAGAGCTAACGGCATTTGTACTTTCAAAAATAACTGAAAAGGGTTAAAACCCATCCCTTTCCCGGCTTCTATAATGGATGAATCTATGGACTTAAATGCTGCGAATATATTTCTAACTAAAATATACTGATTATAAATTACTAAAACGAAAATCGCTGTTCCTTTTCCAAGGCCTAATAGAGGTATTAATAAAGCAAATAATGCTAGACTAGGCACAGAATAAATAACCCCTAAAGAGGATAAAACTACTACAGATAAAACTTTTGACCTTAAAATCAAAAGTGATAGAGGGATTGCAATCACGAGTGATATTGAAATACTTAGTGATACAATTTGAAGATGCTGTAGCAGCAAAGTTAACATATTATCATGATACTTATATAAATACTCTATCATGCACTATCCCCCCTGTTCACTGACTTATTTTTAATTGCTCAAGTGTTATTTTGCCAACAGCTTCATGATTATCCTTCTCAACAATCAAATGATCGATATTTTTTTTAAGAAAATATGCTAACAAATGTTGCAAATCCTCATTTTCATTAACTCTTGTGTCATCTTCCATTGTTTTTGAATCCAAAGGAATCATTACAGAACTCGCACGTACAAACTTAAGTTTTTGAATAACATTCTCTGAAGAGACCAAACGGGTAACAAATTCATTTTCTGGATGAAATAATATATTGTACGGTGTATCGAACTGTTGAATTTTTCCTTTATCCATGATTATTACTTTATCCCCCAATTTGAAAGCTTCATTAACATCATGAGTTACAAAGAGAATTGTCTTATTAAGCTTTTTTTGAATTCTTAGGAGTTCCTCTTGAAGATTTAGTCTAGTTATAGCATCTATCGCTCCAAAAGGCTCATCCATAAGCATTATTTCAGGATCAGCAGCCATAGCTCTTGCTATTCCAACCCTTTGCTGCTGGCCTCCTGATAATTGCCTTGGATATCTTTTTTTGAAATCCTTAGAAGGAATACTCACTAAATCCAACAATATATCAACTCTTTGCGCTATGTCTTTCTTTTTCCACCTTAAAATATTCGGAACTGTAGCAATATTTTCCTCCACAGTCATATGAGGAAATAGCCCAATTTGTTGAATGACATATCCAATTTTCTGCCTATGTTTTTCAGCGGGAATATTTTTAATGTTTTCTTTGAAAAATAATATTTCCCCTGAGGTTGATTCATATATTCTATTTATCATTTTCAAAAATGTAGTTTTACCTGAGCCCGAAGTTCCCAGTATTGTTATAAAACTACCTTCTTCAATACTGGCACTTACATCTGTTACAGCATATTGCTCTGAACCCTTAAATTTTTTGCTTACTTTTACAAATTCAATCGCTACCCTTTTCAAAAGATTTACCTCCTTCCGTGTATATCCATTTTCTATTTTGCTAATTCCTTTTCAAAAAAATTCTTAGCTACCTCTGAGTATTCTTTTTTATCTATGTCTACTTCTGAATTTAATTTTATTATTGACACGTTGTCAATTTTGCTTGTAACCTTATTTAAAATATCTTTTATTTGAGGATTCTTTTCAAGAAGGTCTTGCCTTATAACTGGGGCTATGTTGTACGGTGGCCATGCATTCTTATCATCTTCGAGAATCGCAAACTCAGTTTTACTTAATTGTCCTTCTGTTGTATATGCTACAGCAACATCTGCTTTATCATTATGAAGCACATCATATTTAATTCCATTATCATAGATCTTTTCATCTTTAAATTTAAAATCCCCATAAGCCATTGTCAAAGCTTGCAGTCCATCTAATCTTTCATCAAATTGACCTTGCGATGCAAACCTTATACTTCCTGCTCTTTTTTGAAGATCGGTTATAGTGTGTATATTATATTTATCAGAGGCCCTTTTGGAAATCACTAATCCCTGCCCATCATTTGCAGAAGATGGATCAAGCCAAATCAATTTAAATTTCTCCTTGTATTTCGTTGAAACCTCATTATAAACTTCCTTTGAATCAAACTTTGGCTGCTGCTTTAAAACAGATAATAATCCTGTACCAGTATACTCAGGGTAAACATCAATATCTCCATTTACAAGTGAAGTATGAACCACAGCACTACCAAGATTAAATTTTCTGTAAACTTTATAACCTTCTTTTTCTAAAGCAACTGCATATAATTCAGATAAAATTAAAGATTCTGTAAAATCTTTAGATCCAACTTTTATTGTAGGTTTACTTTTAGTTTGGGATGTATTTATATCCCCAGATGAAACACTCTTTTTAGAACAGCCAGTTAAAACTGAAACTGTAACCAAGGCTGTTAATACAGAAACTACGACTAAGCTTTTTAATCTCTTATTCATAACTACTCACTCTCCTACATAGTATTCTTTAGTCTCTTTGATACTTTGTTATACTTTGTTCTAACATAAATAACAATATTTCTGCGATTACCGAAAGCAGTGCAACTGTTGCTCCCCCTATTATTAATATTCTAAAATCATTCATACCAAGACCCGTGAAAATGAAATCTCCTAGTCCTCCAGCTCCTATATAAGATGCTAAAGTCGCACTAGCAATTACTTCAACCGCAGATGTTCTAACTCCCGTAATTATTAATGGAAGTGCTAATGGAATTTCAATTTTATAAAGCATTTTCTTGTAATCCATTCCCATACCTTCAGCACTTTCTAGAACAGATGCATCAATATTTTTTATCCCTAAATATGTATTTATAAGTATTGGTGGTATAGCTAAAATCACAAGTGCCAATAGTGCTGGCAAGTATCCAGTCCCAAGTATTGGCATAACTAGCACTAAGATTGCAAGGCTTGGAATAATCCTAAAAAGATTAAATATATTCATTATAGGCTGTGTTGCTTTTGTGAATTTAGCACATATAATTCCCAAAGGTACCGCTATTATTATACTTATTAAAACTGCTGTAACACTAATATTAATATGAATCCTCACTGCTTCATAGTATTTATCAATGTGGCTTAGTAAATAGTCCATAACCTCATTTAACATTTTCATCTACCCTTTCTAAAAAGTAATTTCTACTTATAACTTTATTTATTGAGAATGTCTTAAAAGTATACTAATACATATAATTGTATGAGCTAATGTACTAAAATAATTACACTTATCACAAAAAATTATAGCAGCCAATTTATATATAAAAAACTATAAACTGGCTGCTGATCAAATTATAATACATTTTCTATTTTTGTAATTCTGGTACAATATTAGGTGGTATTTCTCCTTGCAGTGCTTTAACAAGATTTTGCGCAGCCATCATAGCCATATCAAAACGGGTCTTTTGCGTTGCTGATCCTATGTGTGGAACCGTAACTACATTTGACATTTTAAGCAGTATATTTTCAGGATTAACTGGCTCTTTTTCATACACATCCATACCTGCGCCATAAATCTTTTTACTTTGAAGTGCTTCAATTAAGGCCTGTTCATTTACTGTTTGACCCCTAGAGGCATTGATAAATATAGCAGTATTCTTCATTATATTGAATTCCTCAAAATCTATAAGGTGGCGCGTTTCATCATTAAGTGGAGTCATTAATACAATGAAATCAGATTTAGCTAGAAGTGATTTAAAATCGCAATATTTAATGCCTAGTCTTTCTTCTACATCTTTTTTTCTGTTTCTGTTGTAGTAGCAAACTTCCATATCAAATCCAAGCTTTGCCCTTTTAGCTACTGCTTCTCCTATTCTACCCATACCAATTATGCCTACTGTTGAGTGGTGTACATCTGTTCCATAGAGTGTTTCGTTATCATCTCTAGTCCATTTACCTTCCTTTACATATCTGTCTAATTTTGCAATTCTCCTTGCACAAGATAACATCAGTCCAAATATTAAATCTGCAACAGTATAATCTAAAACACCTGGAGTATTCGTACCTATAATGTTCCTCTCTTTCATTACTTGTAAATCAAAGTTATTATATCCAACTGTAACATTGCTAATAGCTCTTAATTTAGGAGCCCTATTTAATAGTTCTTGGTTAATACAAAAATCGGATAATAATACACCGTCTTTATCAGAGAGTTTATCTAATAGTTCACTTCTTGAAATTTCTTTTTCTCCCTCCCATTTTTCATAATCACAAAATCGTGCAATATAATTTTCTACTTCTCTAGGTATACGCTGAGCAATGTATATTTTAGGTTTATTCATGATCTTCCTCCTTTAAATTATTATTAATAATAATTTTCACTATTCCTTTTTTTCTTTATTATACATAAAATTACCCTTCAATGTAGATTTTTTTTTATTTATCTACTCTATAATGTATCTTTAAAGAGGTAATATATTTTTATCTTTTTATTAGAGTGGTATAATGTTTCTAAAACATATTGCAAGAAATGCTATGAATGACAATAAATAAACGATACAAAATAATCTAGTATACCCAAGCAAAAATACTAGAATAAGAGTATAGAATGGTGGTAATAATATGAAGGATCCTTTTAATATTATATTTGATGAGGTCTCGGAAGGCCTCATAGTAGTCGACCCAAATGGAGTAATTAAATGTTATAACAGAATGGCTAAAGAGATCTTTGGAATTATATATAACCAGGGCATAGGGCATTCTGCTGGCAGTATCGTAGAAAATGATATTGTAATAATCGCTGATACAATGCTTGGTGAGGATGATGGGGGGCTAACTCTTGAAGACTTAAAAAATATAGGGGTATCCTCTCAAAAATTGAAACAAGGAGATGCCTTTGTTTCAATAGGTATTATGGGAGATAAATCATACAATGGTGTAATAGAATGCACTTCTTCTAGAGAAAGTACTTTGTATCTTGAAAACATATATTCTAAAAATAAACTAACTGCAGCTATTGATTTTTGTAACAGGGTGGCGATTATATCTATAAATGATATTAAATATACACTTAATTATACGAAGTCCATAGGACATATGGTAGTTTTATGCGGCAATACAGGTAAGGTAAAATTTTATCAGGCTAGAGGCTACACCAGTAGGCGAGATGATATAAAAAAGCTCCTTAATGGAACCATATTTGCTTCAAAGGGAGATTATAACTATACAATTGATGTGGTTGGACACAGTATTTTTGATGTTCACCCTAAAGAAACGAATATAAATATTGTAGATTTTGTAGAAGCCGCAAACGGTAAATATATTTCTTATACTAATCAGGTTAAGGACATAAATGGCCGGTCTACAAGATGCTCTTTAGTTCAGCTAAAAGATGATAACAAAATTATAGGTGCCTTATTAAAGGTTCAAGACATAACTGAGCTTGAAAATATAATTAAAGAAAGAGACTATGCCATAGCATCTCTTAATGATGCTGAAAATAAACTTAAAGATTATGACGAATTCAGAAGGATTATTGGACAAAGTGACAGCATAAAGGCTGTAAGAAAGCTTGCCAGAAAGGCATCAGAAATAGATTCTACAGTACTTCTGTTAGGCGATAGTGGTACAGGAAAGGGACTCGTAGCAGAGTGCATACATAAAGGTAGTAGAAGAACTAATAAGCCATTCATATATGTAAATTGCGCTTCTATACCCAAGGAATTAATAGAAAGTGAGCTCTTTGGATATGAAGGTGGCGCGTTCACCGGTTCAAAAAAAGAAGGTAAAAAGGGTCTATTTGAGGTTGCTCATGAGGGGACTATTTTTCTCGATGAAATAGGGGATATACCTTTATATATGCAAGCAAAGCTACTACACGTCTTGCAAAGCAAACGATTTAATAGAGTCGGTGGTACACACTACATAGAAGTTGACGTAAAAATTATAGCTGCAACTAATAAGGATTTAGATATAGCTGTCAATCAGGGAGAATTCAGAAGAGATTTATATTATAGGATTAACGTTTTCCCTATTTTTATACCGCCGTTAAGATTAAGAAAAGAAGATATTTATACGTTGATTATGTACTTAACTCCTAAGATTTGCAAAAGAGCGGGCTGCGAAGAGAAAAGAATATCGGCGGGTGTTATAAAAAAAATGCTTATGTACGATTGGCCAGGAAACGTCAGAGAGGTTGAAAATGTTCTTGAAAGAGCAATAAACGTATCTGATGAGCATACAATTTTTACGAAGGATATAAGCATCATAACCTCAGCGAAAGGCTCAGAAAGCTGTAGCTTTGGATATTCTCTCAAGGGTGCAATCGAAATTGCAGAGCGAAAAGCTATTGAAAATGCACTAAAAATCACAGCTGGAGATAAAACCGAAGCTATGAGGATACTTAACATAAGCAAATCAGGTTTTTACGAAAAACTTAAGAGGTATAATCTTCAAAATAAAATCAATGATTGATATGGATCATTGATTTTATTTTGAACAACATACTTATAAACAAATCAAGTCCAAAACTGTGGAATCAGTCCAAAATATTGGACTCATTCTGAAAATAACACTTTTCGGAGTTCACAAAAATTTAGAACAGATTTTTTTCCAATATTTTGGACGCATTAACAAACTAAATCTTTGATTTATATAACTTTCCTGTATTGGCATGATAATTGCTAATTTATAAATACAATAACACTTTAAATCGATAATAAAGTAATTTCACAAAATCAACCAGGAGGTGTTTTCATGAAAAGAAATTATATAAATGTAAATGAAAAAGGACATCTAGAGTTTTTTGGATGCGATACGGTAAAATTAGCAGGAGAATTCAAGACGCCTCTTTATGTTATGAGTGAAGACGGAATAAGACAGAGTTGTAAACAGGTGCGCGAGCATTTTATGGATAAATACCCCAATACGCTTGCTTTATATGCCAGCAAAGCTTTCAGCAACATTGCCATGTGCAAAATAATAAAAGAAGAAGGTCTTGGCATAGATGTTGTATCAGGCGGCGAATTATATACCGCATGTAAATCTGGCTTTCCAATGGAAAAAGTATATTTTCATGGCAACAATAAATCGCAAGAAGAGATTGAACTTGGTATAGATAATAATGTTGGCTGCTTTGTTATCGATAGCTTTCACGAAGTGAAACTTTTACAAAAAATAGCCCAAAAGAAAGGTGTTGTAGTAAGGGCTATTTTAAGAATATCCCCTGGCATTTCAGGTCACACACATGAATACATTTCTACTGGACAGTTAGATTCAAAGTTTGGCTTCCCTATACAGGGTAATGTTGCTTTTGAGGCTATAGAAATGGTAAGCAAATGTGAAAACATAAAATATAGCGGTATACATTGTCATATAGGTTCACAAATGTTTAACAAGGATGTTTATAAAGAAGCTGTTCATATAATGACAAAATTTATGCTTGATTTAAAGAACAACTTAGGCCTTAAAACAGAAGAGCTAAATATGGGCGGTGGCTTTGGAATCTACTATTCTAATGGCGATAAACCTCTTGAAATGAGTGAGTTTATAGAAGTAATAATGGGTAATATATATGGAGATTGCAAGAAATATTCATTAGAAACTCCTAGAGTTCTCATTGAACCAGGAAGATGGTTAGTCGGAGAAAACGGTATAACCCTTTATACAATAGGAGCTATAAAAGAAATTGAGGGAATAAGAAAATATGTTAGTGTAGATGGTGGTATGGCAGATAATCCAAGACCTGCCCTATATCAAGCTGAAAACGAAGCTATTGTTGCGAATAAGGCTGATAAAGAAAATGAAGACCTTGTAACTATTGCAGGAAGATGCTGTGAATCGGGTGATATGCTGATCCACGATATAAAGCTTCCTAAAATGGAAACAGGTGATATACTTGCAATGCTTACTACAGGAGCCTATAACTACTCGATGTCCAGTAATTACAATAGATTACCGAGACCAGCAGTGATAATGCTAAAGGCTGGTAATTCAAGGTTAGTTGTTAAAAGGGAAACCTATGAGGATATCGTAAGGAATGATTTAGACTAAAAAAGAAAAAAATATTTGTTATTTATTTTAGTAATATATCATTTCCAAAAATCAGTAATCCAAGCTTAATCCCCCCATAATAAAAATAAAAGGCATATCCCGTAGGACTGCCTTTTATTTCCTTTGTAATAATGATTACAAAGACTCTGCGTTAAATCATCTCCTGAAATGTCGTTAAACAGAAATTTTACCCATAGCTGCTGCTATTATCATAACAATCGCCACTATAACCATAACTATCATGGACAACTTTTCTTTCTGAGTAATAGCTTCTTTTTTTTCTTTTTTTGCTTTCAAATAAAAACCTAACCCTAATGCATAAATTACAACTGCTAAACCTAAATATCCAATTCCCACTGCATATATAACATAAATTGAATATATACCTGCAATTACTGCTATAATTTTTTCCTTAAGATGTCCACTTTCTTTATTATATACCTTAAATGCATACATAGAAGATAATAAGTATGGTATTAATATATTAGTAGTACACATATGTGTCACAACAAAATAAGCTTTTTGCAAGCCTGGTGAGAGCATAGCTAGCAACCCTATTTGTGTTGCTACCATTCCAAATAAAAGAGCATTTATAGGCACATTTTTATCATTGTTCTTTTTAAACCATTTAGGCATTAACCCATCCTGTTCTGCTGGAACATATAAAATTTCTGTGGTTATCAAAAGCCAGCAAAGTAAAGCACCCATAACAGAAATTAAAATTCCCACTTTAACTATAATAGCCCCTGCACTTCCCAATGCAGTCTGTGCTAAAACAGCTGCTAATGGAGTTTGTGCTGCAACTAAAGCCTTAGCTGGCAAAATACCCATTGACAATATAGATATTGATACATAAAGTATCGCTGTTATAACAAGTGAGATTATTGTTGCTTTTCCAACCACTATATGAGATTCTGCCCTTTGAGACAAAACTACTAAGCCTTCAACACCTACGAAGCACCATAAAATTGTTCCCATTGCGCCACTTATCTGTTTCCCTATACTAACGGTGTCTCCACTGACTGCTAAAACTGTCTTCCAATTTTCAACATTAAATGTACCTAGTTTAAAAGCTGAAAGGCCAAATACAATTACTAGAATTAGTGGTATAACTTTGCCAATTGTAACTACCAAATTGAGTATACCAGCTTGTCTAATTCCTCTTTTTATTACAAAATAGTATGACCACAAAACAATAGATGCAAGTAAAAATGCTAAAACACGAGGCATTGTGTATCCTTCTCCAATTAAGCTATTTATAGTCTTGAAAATTAAAACAATAAATGCAACATTGCCAAGGAATGAACTTGTAAAGTAACCCCAAGCTGAATTAAAACCTATAAAATCACCATATCCATCTTTAGCATAGGAATAAATTCCCCCGTGTAATTCAGGTTTTTTATTTGAAAGCAAGTAAAATACTAATCCTAGCATTACTACCCCAAAAACTCCAATACCCCATGAAATTAGGACTACCATTGGATTTGTTGTTGTTATTAAATCTGTAGGGCTATTAAAAATACCTGATGCAATCATAGTACCTATGCCTAAAGCAACAAGTAACCCTAGTCCTAATTTTTTATTATTTTCTTCCAATATAAAAAACCTCCTCTAATATCTTTTTACTTTAGTAAATTTCTAACGTCTGATAGTATTGCTCTTGGAACTGGTAAATCGAGCATTGTTTTGAGTCCTGGTTCTGCATTCATTACTAGTGGAATCATATTAACACATATAGCTATTGTAGCGATTCCTCCTGGTATTTCTGGTTTTATTTGAAGGTTCAAGTTTGGAACTCCGTTAATTGTAATATAATCTCCAGTATCAACATTCTCAAGTTCTGGTCTTATCTGCTGAGGATGTTCCATTGTAGCAAATACTTTATCTCCTAAATTTGCATATCCCAATTGGCTACATCCAGCAACCTCTCCAGCATTTACTGAGATAATATCTGTTTTACGTGGCACAGTTGTAACAATTGGTGATTTTTCTTGTCTAATATTATTGAACTTAATATTAAATGCTTCTTCAAACATACCAAATGATTGTAAAAATCCTACGTGCCCATCTACTGTATTGTCTTTAACACCCTGTATAAATGCTTCTGGTTTTAAGCCAATACCTTGCTCAACCATAACTGCCCTGCCAAAGCAAGCTAAGTCATTAACTCTAGTAGCCTTTATGCTATCAACTGTGTCAGAAACTCCTGTAAGCATTATTGCAACTAAATCCATTATAAATCCAGGATTTACTCCAGTTCCTAATATTGAAACCTTATTTTCTTTAGCAATTCTATCCATTTCATCTGATAATTCTGGGTCTAAAGCTCTTGGATAGGACATTTCCTCAGCTGTTGTTACAATATCCATGCCAGCAACTGCTGCCATTTTTATTAATGGAAATACAACTTTTGTAAATGAAGCTGTAGCCATAAGGCAAACCTCTGCAAAACCCTTCTTTATAACATCTCCAGCATTTTTTGTAACTATACATGAATTATCTTCATTTGCTGGAACACCTAACACTTCATAAAGTTTTTTGCCAACCTTACTCGGATCCATGTCAATAGCCCCTACGATAGTAAATCCTTTTTTGCTTAATACCATTCTAGCAATACCGCTTCCCATTGAACCTAATCCCCAAACTACAACTTTTATTTTATTTCTCATAATATTTTCCCCCTCATAATTTTATATTTTACTCTATATGTTAAACTGCGTCTTAATTAATTATTGTAATACTTCTCCACATATGGAGAGGTCATTGCTGCAAGCAAACATCCATAATCTATTTTAAAATCTACTATATCGCCAACTGTTAGTTCTTTTTTACTATCAGTTACATCTAAAATTAAATGGTCGCTACTTGCACCAAAAATGCTTATATCTGTGTCCAAAGGAATTAACCCTTCAACTCTTATATCTTGTCTTCCAATTGCTATAATAGCCCTTTTTCTTATTCCTTTATCTTCAAAGTGAGGTTTATTACCAAAAGCATCCATTCCTATAGTGCCTGTTGGTACTGTTGGTTTACTCTTTATTTCAACTACCTCCCCACTGAGTATAAAGGCATCTTCATAGCAATTAGGTACTGCGAGTCCAAAAGAAGTCTCCCTACCAAGAACTATTGCTTCTCCAATTCTAAGCTGATTTATTTCTTCTGGCATAGTATCATTAATAACCATATATAAACTACTAGAATTCCCCCCTGAAATTATAGGTAACCTTAAACTAAAGTTTTTTTCTATATCTAATTTTAACTTTATAAGCTTACCTAAGTTTTCTGTGTCAGGAATTACCCCACCATAACAAGTAACATTGGTTCCAAGTCCAATTAAATTAATATTATCTAATTTTACTATTTTACTCACAATGGAAGCTACGTCGTCAATCAATACTCCTTCTCTTAAATCCCCTAA
The DNA here is from genome assembly GCF_055081075.1 of Clostridium sp. CM039. Classification (NCBI taxonomy): domain Bacteria; kingdom Bacillati; phylum Bacillota; class Clostridia; order Eubacteriales; family Clostridiaceae; genus Clostridium; species Clostridium sp. CM039. The sequence goes on along the minus strand of NZ_CM143649.1, from coordinate 4,038,275 downwards.
ATCTACCATTAGTATAACGTTGTGCATCTTATTTAAATCTTTTGCAGCTGCTCCTAGCTTCCTAATTGTGTCGATCTCTGAATTTAAGCTGCAATCGCTATACTTCACAACTTCATAGACTTCGCTTATCATTGGAATTCTAAGCATCATCTTTTTACAATTTAAATCCTTTAGTTTTTTTAGATTTAAGATTCTAGAATCAGCAACCTCAGTCACCCCAGCTCGTAGTATAGCTTCTACAATAGGCTTTTGTGCACAAAATACTTTAGTTACGGATGTAACATCTATATGCTTTTTATTACACATTGCTAGGATTGTTTTTACATTGTGTGTTAATTTTTTCAAGTTCACTTCCACACAAGGATAATTTTTTTTCATATAGATACTCCCCTTTTCAAATGTCGTTAATTCCCATATCCTTTGTTATACCTAAACTTTGAGTTAATAACGCTATTGCCACTTCTTTATTTTCTCTACTTAAAACCCCTGCACAAGCCATAATATAGTTTTTATCTAGAAGCACTTTAGCACCTTTTTTAGGTAGCATTGTAACTTCGTCTTTTAAGTGTCTTATTTCTAGTAGCAAAGCTTCTCCACTCGGAAGCCTTGTAAGCGCCCCTCCGGTACCTATTATATATTTAACCTCAGATAAATCCTTACCATAAGCCACAAAACCACTTTCACCATCATATTTTCTTTTTATAAATCCTACATGCCTATCTATTGCAACGGATATAGCTTTCTTCGCTAGCAGGCTGCTTGCATTTATATCATCCATATCTTCCGGTATAGGTTTTATGTGCAACTTTATATATTCCTTAGTATATTCACCTAAATCCCTAACGTCAAGTAAATCTATTACATTTTTGCTGTTAATAAAAACTCCAAGGTCTCCTTCTACAGTTCTTTTAGCCTTTGGTTCAGGATTTATTAGCATATCTAAAACTATTCTACTTCCTTCTGTAACAGAGTGCACATCCGTGGTAGCCCCTCCTACATCAAAAACTACTAAGTCCCCTATCATATCATATAAAAGTTTTGAGCTCTCCATAACTGCTCCTGGAGTTGGCATTATGCTTCCATTCACCATTTCTTTTATTTTATTCATTCCAGGTGCTTTTACAATATTCTTCTCAAAGGCTTCTTGTATTATTTTCCTTGCAGGCTCCACATTTAACTCATCTATACTTGGATAAACGTTGTCAATTAAATAAAGTTCTTGCCCTTCAAATATCTCTTTTATTTCTTCCCTATTTTCAATATTTCCACAATATACAATGGGTTTGTTATATTTTTCTTGGCTTATAATTTCTGCATTATAAAGAGAGGTTTCCCTTTCACCATAGTCAGTGCCTCCAGCAATCATTATCATATTAGGATTTATATCATGTATTCTCTTTAGATCACTTTTTCGCATCTTCCCAGCAGTAACCATTTTTATGATACCACCAGCACCAAGAGCTGCTTCTCTAGCAGCCTTAACAGTCATTTGCTGCATAAGTCCGTGAACAGTTATTCTAAGTCCCCCTGCAGCACTAGACGTCGCTAACATCTTTTTCCATGTAATTGATTCTCCAATTTGATTTTCAATATCTTTAACAGCATTTTTTAATCCTATAGTTACATCACCATCTATTACTGTTGTACAGCTATTACCTTGAAAAGGTATATCTACAATAACCTGTCCCTTATCATCATAGTATACATTAAAAGCAGTAACCAGGGTAGTGGTGCTACCTATTTCAGCAACAAGATAATTTACCTTCACAAGCAATCGCTCCTTTTATTCTTCTTCTTCATTATCAGGCAAACCCATTAACCTTTTGATTATGAAGGATGCAACAGCTGTACCATTTGATCCACGTCCAAATCCAACATCCATACCGTTTGCTTTAGCTATTTCATCAGTTACTTGTGTACCACCGGAAACAAGTATAATCTTATCTCTTACTCCTTTTTCGATGCAAAGATCACTAAGTTTTTTCATGTTCTTTGTATGAACATCGTTATGGCTAATTATTGTACTACACAATATAGCTTGAGCTTTTGACTCTATAGCTGCATCTACTAGTTTTTCTATTGGACATGAAGTTCCAAGGAAAATTGCTTCTATACCAAATCTTTCAACTCCGCCATGTTTAATATCAATAACTTCGCGAACTCCAACAGAGTGTTCATCTTCACCTACTGTGGCTGCAACAACCTTAAGTGGATGTCCTTTTACATAATCTTTCATTTGTTGATCTGTTAGTGACTTTCTTCTCTTTGGAAGAACTAACTCATCACGTTTTACAGGTGTAAAATCACATACGCCTTTTATTTCCACAAGAGTTCCCTCAGCTTTTTGTAACACTTGTTTATGAATAATTTCTACATTTTTCAAATTCATTCGCGTGCCCATTTCAAGTGCTGCTGCTTCACTAATTTGTTCATTTTCCGGGATACATAAAGTGATTTTTACATACCCGTCTTTAGCCCATTGGACTTCTGGAATTACAGTACCATCTTCTTTAACTTCTTCCATTCTCTTAAATACATTGTCATTATCATCCAATTCATCGATATATTGAATTTTGGAATGGTTACATAATGTACATTCATCTATTGCATCGCAAGGTCTTTTATATTCTTTTGGAACATTATTGTATCCAAAATGGCCACAAACTGGTGCAAAATAATCTGATTCTCTTTTTACAATTGTTCCGACAGCATCTCCGCCCGCAATCTTTCTTGCAATACCATCATCATTTCTTTCTGGATATTGACCAGAATCAATAAAGAATCCTGAATCAACAGCTTTAAAGTATCCACCAACTTCAAGTATTTCCTCAAAGAACAAAATAGCTCTTTCTTGAATTTCTCTTGCCTTTTCTGGTAAATATCCTGTTTTCTTAAGCTCTATCATGTCCATTAATCCATCCATACCTATAAATGCCTGTTTAGCTGTGTTTATAGCATGAATATTATTATAATGCCAAGGAACATTACGTCCTTCATCTGGAGTTATTGTACTTTGAATGTCTGCTGATGTTAGTTCTGATATTAAAAGATTCAAAGTATGTCCAACTGTAGCTTCTCTTTCACAAGACTCTATATACTTAGTATTCATTTGAGCTCTCATTTTGTATCTTTTGAAAAACTCACGAAGTGCTACTGCATAAGGCAGATCATATCTCATACAAGGAGCTGGCGCAGATGTTGGGGGTACAGTTGATAAAGAAATGTTTTCTGGTTTCATTCCAACGAGTTCTGAAAAACAAGAATTTATAGCATGTTGTACCATAAGTTCTGGCATTACCTTATATCCCTTCATAGCTGTTGCGTTTGCATTATGTGCACCATCTATTTGAAGCATTCCTGCATGAGCCATTATACCCTTTGCAACTGCAGCATCAACGAAAGATCTAACCATATTAATATTTCTATAAAGTACATTGTATTGTGGATCTTGATGAGCTCCATTAACGCCTTCTTCTGCGAACATAACCGCTACATCAGGACCGGCAACGCCCGATACATAGGAATGGAAATTAATTTTTCTTCCTACTTCTTCTTCTATTAAATCTATAGCTTTTCTTGTTGCTCTAATTTCTTTTCTAGTTATTGGTACCCCCCCAAACCCTTCTGGGCTTCCTTCTAATAATCCATCAAAGTGACTTTGACCCATTGTCCTTATAACCATTAAATGATCCGCACCATGCCATGCTGCCATTCTCATTCTTCTTATATCATCTTCAAATCTTCCTGAAGCAATTTCTGTCGTAATAACTGCTCTTGGTTGCGGATCTATATTTTCAAAGCTTCTTGCTGCTGGAAGAGGTTGACTCTTCTTTAAAGGTGCTGATATTTCATGATATGTGAATTCTCCAACCTTTCCAGTTTCATTTTCTTCTCTCCAGTGCCATCCTCTCCATTTTGGTTCATACTTATCTAAGTCTTTTAATATTTCTTCTACATTAAGCTTTTCATTTTCTTGTAATTTTTCTTGCATTAGTTCTCACTTCCCTTCATTTTTTCAGATACAATATCCCACCCTATTCCTTTAGAGAGTTCTGCTCCTGCTTTAAGATAGTCCATATTTTTAAGCTTTGCATAAGTTAAAATTACATTTCCTATACCTTTTCCAATCAAATTCCATTTTGCTGCATAAGAAATTATAGGCTGAGCTTGCATACTAGAAAATCCCATTCTAAGTACTACAGAACGTTCAATAGCTGGTGATGTATGCGTATACGCTAAATCCACCATTGGTTTTACAACTTGATTAGTAAGGCTCCAAAATCTTTCATATAACTGATCATTAGTCAAACCTTTCAAATGTTCTCTTCTTTTTTCAAAATCATCTTCTCTTTTCATAAATTAAACTCCCCCTAACATATTTCAAGATTATGTTTTGCAAGATTATGACATTTCTACATTATGCTGTTTTAATATTTCTACTATTTCTTCTTTAGACATTTTTGTTTCTAAAGACAAAAACTCAATATCAACCTGCTGCACTCTATTCTCAATCAATTTCTTAATAACATTTTTCATGTAGGAATTCTTCAACCCTTCCATGTCTATATCTGTGACTGTTACTATTGATGGATGAGACGGAATTACTATATTCTCGCCAGGTACTTGCTGGCTAGGATTACCCACATAAACTTTAATCCCATTTTCTTTAGCAAAATTAAGCTGAGGCAATAAATGTTTTCCAGCTCCCGTATATTCAGTTTCTTGGACAACGATTACGGCATCATCATCGTATTCCTGAGCAATTGCAAAAGCTGCTACTAGGGATACATTTCCTGCTGGACCTCTTTCTAAGCCTTCAAGCTGAGCTAATATTTCAGTCATCCAAAATACTTCACCTTGAGTAGTTGTTACATATCTATCTAAATACCTTAATGGTCTAGCCGCGCTCCTAGGTACATCTGATCTATCTGGATAAGTCATAAATGGAATTCCAAATCCTGTATGGCCTGTGGTAAACGATTTCTTGTTAAAGTCTATATCAGATGCCATATGCAATCCAGAAAGGTCAACCGATGCCCCTATTATCTTTGTTTCCACTGCACCTGCCCTAATAAGTCCTCTTGCAGTACCAGTAACATTTCCACCACCTGCATGAGTTATAATAACTGCATCAGGATCTTTTCCTAATTTTTCTCTACACTGCTCAGCTATTTCATATCCTAAAGTTTCAATTCCTGCTACACCGTACGAGGAATATAATGAAGCATTGTAATAACCTGTATCTTCAAGTATCTTTAGATAAGTATAAAATAATTCAGGACCTACGGAAAGTCTAACAACTTCTGATCCAAACCCCTCACACTTTCTTCCTTTTTCTAATATTTCTGGTTGTCCTATTTTTCTTGAATCATAACATTCATTTGCTATTATACATTTAAGGCCTCTAATATTTGCTTGAGATGCAACCGCTGCTCCATAATTACCTGACGTAGCTGCCCCTACGCCTTTGTACCCTCTCTTCATTGCATCAAATACAGATATGCATGCTCTTCTATCTTTAAAACTTCCGGATGGGTTGCAGCTTTCATCCTTTACAAATATTCTAGCCGCACGTCCAGTCTTAGAAACCTTTCTTGCTAATTTTGTTATATTTCTTAGTTCAAGAAGTGGAGTATTTCCTACCCCTACATCATTTTGAATTTCTTTAACTTCTGCAAATGAGTATTCAACATCTCTCATCAAAGCTTCATAATCAAATGAAAGCTTACCAGTTTCGTATTTACTATAATCTATTCCTATAGATTTAAGAATTATTTCATTCTTTCGGGCCATAAGCTCATCATATTTATTCATACTTTATAACCTCCTCTTAAATTATCACCTACTGTGCTATTATTTCCCTAGCTTGTCTTCCTATATTACTTATTTCTTCAACATACTTACCATAGGTGTGGTAATATCCTGGCTCTATTTCAACAACTTTACCTTTAGCAATTCTGCCTACATTAGTTTCAACTTGCACTTCATCTCCTAATTCACAATCACTAAGGCACTTCCCTCTTATCCAACATTTAAGAGGAGTTTTCTTTGTCTCATCTGGTATATTTAAAGCTCTGTCTTCTGGCATTAAAACGATTTCTTCTACTTCAACCCAGATGCCTTTTTTTATCATAATTTATACCTCCCAAATTTAATATTTATTAAAGCACTTTATTGATATACTCACTTTAATATACAGCAATTACCATGCCAAGTAAAAAACACATGCTTTTAAGCCATCGCTCAAATACATGTGTTTTGAATTCGCAAAATATTCTGCATCTTTTTTTATAATTGAGAATTAAGACTAGTAATTTTAGGTAACCTCAGTGTTTCTTGGGATTAGCTATATGTGCAAATTATTTTGCATGCATAGCAAAAAATTTTGCTATTTTAATATTTTTCTGTTATTTTATGTATCTTTATTTTATATTGAAGATTTTGTCTTGAAATATTAAGGTCTCTAGCAGTCTTACTAACATTATAATTATTTTTTTTCAACATTTTTTTTATTAAGTTTTTTTCAATATTACTCATATAACTTTCTAAATCAAAGCTCTCATATGTATTTGATGTAATGTCATGAACATTTCCACATTTTTCATATGTTATTATAGAATCAAAATAGTTTTCTGTTAAAGTCGAATTATTGTCCGCCATATTCATTGCAGCTTCAATAACATTTGTTAATTCACGAATATTTCCCGGCCAATTATATTCTTGGAGTTTTCTCATCATATCTTCATCGATACCCCTTATATTCTTACATAGAATTTTATTATATTTTTCGATTATTTTGTCTACGAATATAGTAATATCCTCTTTTCTTTCTCTTAATGGGGGTATATTTATTCTCATTACACCTACCCTATAATAAAAATCTTTCCTCAATTTACCACTCTCAATAAGTTTCTCTGGTTCCTCATTTAACGTAGCTATTATTCTAACGTCAATATATATGCTTTTGGTACTTCCCACAGGCCTTATATAACCATCTTGAAGTACTCTTAAAAGTTTAGATTGAAGATACGGTTCTAAAGAATTAACCTCATCTAATAAAAGAGTTCCATGATTTGCCTCTTCAAATAATCCCTTTTTATTCTCTGCCCCTGTAAACCCTCCTTTTTCTGTACCAAAAAGCATTCCCTCTAGTAATAGGGCAGGAATAGCTGCACAATTTATAGGTATAAAAGGCTTATCTTTTCTTAATCCATCATAATGAATACTTTGAGAAAAAACTTCTTTTCCTGATCCAGTTTCTCCATATAATAGTACAGATGAACTTGACATGCTAGCTTTTTTAGCTTTTTCTATAACACTTTTCATAGCAGGATTGTCACCATATATATCACTAAAAGTAAAATGTCTATGAATTTTTTTATTTAAATTTTGCAGTTTACAAACGTTTTCAGTTAGTTCTTTTAGCTGAGTCATGTCTTTAGCTATTTCAATCACTGCTACAACTTTATTATTTAATGTTACTGGCACAGTAGTATTTATAGTAGTGACTTTTTTCTTATATCCATTACCATAATGTTGTATTAAATCCACAATTTTTTTACCGGTTTTTAATACGCTCATAAGTGTAGATTCATCATCTTTTACATCCACTAGATACTCATTAACCTTTTTCCCTATTACTTCTTTACTATCTACACCTTCTACTTTTCCCATGGCACTATTATAATATATAGTTTTACCCTCACAATTTATTACTTGAATTCCTTCCTCCAAATTTTCTAATAGACATTCTAATACCTTGTCTGCGTTTAGAAATTTACTATCCATACTTTATCTTTAGTGAGATCTTGTATAAAAGGTACACAAACCCACTAAATACTCACTTCCTTTCTATATCTGATGTATAGCATGTTAATAGTAGACAATTAAAGTTCATCTACTTTCTAATTATGAAAAAAGTTTACACCCATGGATAAATCAAGTATTTAATTTTATAATATTTTTTATAGTTACCATATTTTTTACATTAAATCTATTAATTATTATTTATATTATATCATACAAAAATTGTATTGAGAATTTTACATTTAAAATTAGCTAAAGCCATGATTGATCTTTTCAGATTATATTGGAGTTTTAACAAAGTTAACAAAAGCATTCGCAGTGACTGATTCAGAATTATTATCTGAATTTGGTTGGAATATATGGGATAACGACAGATATTTAGGAAAGGGACTGTTAGAAGTAGGTAATATGAGAAATATAATAAATATGAAGCTAAATATGGTGATTTATGCGCAAGCAGTAAGCATAGTAAAATTAGAGGATAAATGGCATCCCCATCCAAATAAGACTCTAATCTATTTAGTCTTCTAAGACAGGAAATCCAACTTATTAGACACTTATAATTTTAAGACTTTGTAGCATATTATCAATTCTTTTTTAGGTCAAAATGCGAATTAAACTTTCCTTAACACAGGTAATCTTCTAGTATGATATTTAATTACCCCCAGATTAAAAATAAGCCCCTGATTTAGAAGTGTACTCCTAAATCTAGGGCTTATGTCTTTCATATTGTTTACACTAATATATTTCTAACATATTAATTATTTACCAGACTGTTTTTCCATGTCCAGCTGAAAACTGTGACGCTCCATCTCTTTATCCTTTTGACGTTTCCAAGCGTGGAGAACTAGCGCTATGGTAACAACTCCATAGGATATAAACATACGGAAGTATTCCCCAATCATGGCCGATCCAGTAATATATTTACCTGCCATTGGCATGACTATAAACATTAAATGAAATAGCGCAGTACCAACAATGGCATTTGGGATAGAAGCTTTAGTAACCGTTGCACCACCAACTAAAAGTGACGCAGCTGCAAAAAGGGCTGCTTGATCCGCTCCATTATAGGTATTCATAGTCCCTATATTTTGCAAATAAATTATTTGTCCAAAGAAAGCAAGAACTGTTGAAATTACGATGGACTGAATACGTGTCTTATCAACATCAATTCCCGCAGTATCAGCTACATTCATGTCAAGTCCTACAGCTCTCATATCCTGACCCATTTTTGTTTTTTTAAACCAAACAGTGAAGACACAAATCAAACCTATAATCAAAAAGGTTCCAACTGGAATACTTATATTACCTATTTTTATTAAAATTAGGGTGTCAAATCCTTTAGCTACATTCAAGTTCAAAGCATTACGTACACCATATCCTTTAGAAAGGAGCATTGAACTAGTCTTAAATGGTATTATAGATCCGCACAGGTATAAAAGGAAAAATTGATAGATACCTGCGATAAAAAGACCTAGAACCATGGAAGTAATCATCTCACGTCCTTTAGCCCTATTTAGTACAAGGCCACAAAAATATCCCAGGCCTATAGCTATAGGAGCTGCAACAATTGCCGCAAGTAGTAGTCCAGGAGCTCCTGTAATACCCCAGTCAGTGATAAATATCAATCCAATTTGGCCTGCCATAGCACCTAAAATCATCCCAAAGTTGATACCCATTCCCGCCATAATAGGAAGCAGCAGTGATAATACTAGGAAAGAGTTTCTTGCGAGCCTCGTTATAATCTGATCCACCAAATAACTTCCAGAATACTGTGAAAGCGGTATTGCTATTATGCTGATGATTAAAAACATTAACGGCACAACACTGCCCGTAAGTAATGGGCCTATTTTTTTCTTATCAAATTTCATGACCTACCTCCCTTTCCGCGTCAGTGCATATACAATCAATCCGTTAGAAACTATTATTCGGATGATTTCAGACATATCAATATTTATGGCGCTGTTTATCACTGACGGCGTCATTGTCAAAATACCTTGAAACAAAAATGTTCCAATAACTACATTGGCAATTGTTGCTTTATTAACGCAGGCGCCTCCAAGTAGAACAGCTGCCACCGATGGAAATACAAATGCTAAGGGAGAGTTGAACATTTGAACAAAACCAAAGCTTTGCTGAAAAACAATCATACCAACTGCCGCTAGCATTGTTGACAGCATTACTGATACTACTCTCATTTTATTAATATTAATTCCTGACGCCCTTGCATAATCCGGATTAGAGCCCACCGCTGTAATAGCTGTACCAATCTTTGTTTTAAAAAATCCCCAAACTATCAAACACATAAGAATAAAAAATAAAATCATTCCTGTAGGGATAATTAGATATTTTGAAACAGGAATTTTTAAGATATCACTAAGTACATGTATCCAGTACTCTTCAAGACTAATTGTGACCCTAAGCCCCTCACCTTTGAACCCCATAACACTTGCTGGATTTTTAAAGGGAAGTTTGAGCCATAATATATTCATTAAAAAGACGAACGAGAAACCCACATATGTGGCTATAATCATTTCATCGCCTTTAACTCGATTTAGAAGCAATCCATAAAGAAAACCCAAAACTGCGGCCATAGCAAGTCCTACTAGAAAGGCTACTCCGATTCCTGCCATACCTGTAAGATTAAGCTCTAGGCTCACCACGGCCCCCATCATTCCTGATATAAGGCCTACTGGAACACCAAAGTTCAGGCCACATCCTGATTGAATCATAGGCACCATAGAAAGTACCATAATACCACTCATACCAAAACGCACAATAACATCATTTAAAGATGCATCAACCTTTACCCCGAAAATAGGAGCGACAATAAATAATGCTAAAAGGAACATGGCAATGATGATGCGAGCCCATCCAAAGTTTTTGATGAATTTATTTATCTGAGCCATGTTTTTTCACCCTCTTCGTTTATCTTAAATTCTCCCGCCATTAATAACCCAAAATCAACTACAGGAGCATCTGGTGGCAGAATACCAAATATTTTCCCTTCACAAACAATAGCTATCCTATCACTAATAGATTTAAGTTCTTCCAGTTCTGAGGATATTATAACTATAGTTGTGTTGTTTTCTTCGTTATATTTTCTTAATGCATCTAAAACCAATTTTTTTGCTCCAACATCTATACCGCGGGTAGGCTCAGAGACAAAAAGTAACTTTGGCTTCATAGCAAATGCCTTTGCAAGGCAAACTTTTTGTTGATTTCCACCTGAGAGATTACGCACTGGCTGACGCTGGCTAGTGCACCGAATTTCTAGTGACTTTATGTATTCCAGCGCACATGCTTTCATAGCTTTCTCATCACGCCACTTAATCGCCCCACCTAAATAACTTTTAAGAAATTTGTTTTGTACTTGCATGGCATTAAAAGCAATATTCCAGTCAATAGGTTCATCTAAAAGTAATCCAACACCTCTACGGTCCTCAGATACAAATGCTATGCCACTTTGTAGCGCATTTAATGTATTGTTTAAACGGAGTGGTTTATCCTCAAAGAAAATCTCCCCGCCTGACATAAAAAGTCCCATAATTCCATTAGGGATTCCAAGCTTACCTTGCCCTGCAAGACCACCAATACCTAAAATTTCACCTCTACGAACCTTTAATGAAACATTTTTAATTGTTTCACCAGGCATGTCCACCCAGAGATTTCGAGTTTCGAAAATTATATCCTTTTCGTCAATTTTTACTACTGGCCTTATATATTTAGCTTCTGCATCAACATCTCTACCTACCATCCATTCCGCAATTTGTCTTACATCCACATTCTCTGCTGGTGTCTCTACAACAACTAACCCATCCCTGAGTACAACAATAGTATCGCAAATGGCTGTTATTTCATGAAGTCTGTGAGATATAAACACAATGGAAATACCAACATCTGCAAGAAGCCTCATAGATTTCAATAGAACCTCAGCTTCAGATTCTGTAAGTACTGCAGTTGGCTCATCCAAAACAATAAGTTTAACCCCACTTCTGTTAATTTCACGTGCTATTTCTATAAATTGCTTATGCCCAACTGGCATTTCAGATACCAGTGTTTCTGTATCCAGCCGAACCCCTAATGTATCTATGGCCTTTTGAGCGCTCTTTCGAATTTCTGGTAAGTCTATAGTTTCCATACGTTTACCTAGGACCTTTGAAATCAAGCTTTTCTTGGTCTTTTCCATGTTAAGAAGTACATTCTCTCCTACCGTAAATCCAGGAATTAGTGAAAATTCTTGGTGTACCATTCCTATTCCTGCTTTTAAAGCATCCACAGGGCTCTTGAATTTGATTTTTTCTCCATTTAAATAAACAGAACCTTCATAACCGCCAGTTTCAGAAATCACCTTCATACCAAATAAGATATTCATCAATGTAGATTTGCCCGCTCCATTCTCTCCGACAAGTCCCAATATCTTTCCTTTTTCAAGTGTGAAACTTATATCTTTAAGCACTCTGTTTCCGTCATATTCTTTGCCAACGCCTTCTACCTTAAGTAGTACATTTTCTGTAGACAATAAATTCACCTCTATCCCAACATAAGGAAAATTACTTTGCACACATATGCAAGCAAAGCAATTCACACTTATTTGGTTATAATAATAATAATAATACACTGAGAATAGTCTATATAGACCGCTTCCTAAATGTTCAATATTTTTTAGCTTATTTTGTAAGCTTATATTGTGCTGGTACAACTTCTTTACTGTTACCTAGGTATCCTTTTCCAAATACATAAGTGTCTTGATAAATCATTACGTGGTTAGAAATCTCGTTTCCACTAACTCTATCTGTATACAGTGAACCATTCCACTCAGCGCCTGGTGTATATGCACCAAATGCCTTTATTACATCAGAAAGATTGCCCTTTTGCATTGTGCCTTCTACCACGTTCTTGCCATATTCTACTAAACCTTCACTAGCTGTGTATCCATAAGAAAATGCCCATGTACCCATTCTTTCAGAACCACCTTTAGCAACTACAGTTTCTTCAACTTTTTTAAGGATAGCAGGCCAATCTCCAGCTTCTTCTTTTAAATCAATACCGAATGCACCCGGATACCCCATTACTGGTGAAGGAAGATCTGGTTCAACAAATATCGCCCCCAGTTCTGCAACACGTTTTAGAAGTGGCTCTGTTTGAGCATCATTTGTGCAGAAAAATGCTGTATCTTCTCCATATTTTTCAACCCATGCAGGCATTTTTTCAAGAATAAATTGTTGTGCTCCTGGAACTCCAACGTCACTGGTAGGGTCTGGAGCTGTTTCAAATACGAATTTAATTCCTAAGTCTTTACAAGCTTGTTCCATAATATTTTTTCTGAGTGAAAGAAGTTCTATACTCATATGTCTAGGGAAAGAAATGTGCACGAAAGTTTTTGCGCCCATCTTTTTCGCAGCGAGTATCATAAGGTATCCACGGCTTACGTTATCAGGATCCACAACTAAATCCGCAGCTTCTTCAATCATAGCACTATCTTCTTGAGAAGAATTAGCTAACAATAATATATCAGGTCTTTTTTCACGAATCTGCTTAAATGCTGCAACAGTACCTGGAACTGCTTGATTTACTACTATTACTTTCATGTCTGCATCATCTGCAAGACCAGTAATTGTTCCAATAGTAGTTTCTAGTTCTTGCGTAAAATTATCTGGATAAGTAACATGCTTTATCATTCCGCCGGAAGCAGCATCGCCATACTTTTTAATCATTGCTTCGGCACCACGCAACTCATCCTCACCTTGTGATACAGTACCCGTAACAATACCAATGTGCATCTTTTTCGCCTCATCTCCAGCAGGTGTTTTTTTTGCGCACCCTACCACACCTAATGTTAGAACTAAACTTAAACCAATTGCTAATGATCTTTTTAACATTATAAGTCCCCCTTTTTTCATTTTTCAGAGTAATTCTCATTTATAATACAAAAATCCTAAGTATAATAGCTCCCAATATGCGCAAGTCTAAACCCATATTATTTAACTATTTACTTTTCTTGGATTATTAAACGCTTCTGTTAATCGACCCTATAATGACCATAAAATTCTAACTTTATGCAATTAATTCCTTTTCAATAAAGAAATCAGCACCTCTGTTATTAAACAGAAGTGCTGATTTTTCTTAAAATCACTTGCTAAATTGAAAATCTTTCAAAATTAATCTAAGAACAATGTTGTGAGGATCTCAAGTGACACAAAAGACAGCTACCAAAACTACCATCAATGTATGCCTTATCACCTACCTTGGCTTTTACAAGACTATTAGTAAAGTCACCAAGTTGATAAATGTTTACCCTAAGAGCTGCCTACTATTGCAGATTATTTTAAGTATAAATAGACATCCCATACATTTTAATTTTCAAATAAGTTCGAAACTTAAAATGTATGGGAATAATATTAATTTATTAATAAAGCTTTGTATTATTAGAGCTGCACATTTTTATGAAATATTTATGAACTTCTAAGCTATCAGTAAGTTCCGGATGGAAAGACGTAGCAAACATATTATTTTGTTTTGCTGCTACAATTTTCCCATCAAGAGTACATATTATTTTAACATCGCTCGAAACTTCTGTAATTAATGGACCTCGAATAAAAACTAGTGGCAATGGCTCACTTGAAATCTTATCGATTACAACACTCCTTTTAAAGCTATCGATTTGGCTTCCGTAGGCATTTCTTTTTACTTTTATATCCATAATTTTAAGATATTCATTGTCTGTTCCCTCAATGTATTTAGCAAGTAGTATCATACCAGCACAAGTTCCCCACACAGGTAATCCTGAGAGTATTTTTTCTCTTAAAGGCATAATCATATTTCTTTCCTTTAAAATTTTCCCTATCGTTGTACTTTCCCCACCTGGTAAAATGATCCCTTGTATATCTTTGATATCCTCAATTTTCTTAATCTCTGCAGCTTCATGACCAAGCTTATTAATATGATTTATATGTTCTATTACACCACCCTGAAGTGATAAAACTCCAATTCTCAATTTTACCATCCTCTTTCTGAAAACTTCTCTTTAATCTCACTTATTTCTAGGCCACTCATTGCTTCTCCAAGGTTTTCAGAAACTTCTGCTATAACTTTTGGATCATTATAGTATGTAGTTGCTAAAACTATAGCTTTTGCTACAGCCTGTGGATTTTCCGCTTTAAATATTGCTGAACCAACAAAAACTCCTTCTGCCCCAAGTTGCATCATGAGTGCTGCATCAGCTGGCGTTGCTATTCCACCTGCAGCGAAATTTACTACTGGAAGTTTACCATTTTCCCATACATATTCAATTAAATTAATTGGGGCACCAAAGTCTTTAGCAATTGTCATTAGCTCTTCTTTTGGAGCATTTTTCACTTTTCTAATTTCATCCATTATACATCTCATGTGCCTGACAGCTTCTACTACATTTCCTGTGCCTGCTTCACCTTTTGTTCTTATCATTGCAGCACCTTCTCCAATCCTTCTTAGTGCCTCTCCTAAATTTCTTGCTCCACAAACATAAGGAACTTTAAAATTCCATTTATTTATATGATACTGCTCATCTGCTGGAGTCAAAACTTCACTTTCATCTATAAAATCTACCCCTATTTCCTGCAAAATTTGTGCCTCAACAAAATGTCCTATCCTACCTTTAGCCATTACTGGAATAGAAACGGCTGCCTTTATTTCTTTAATCATTCTAGGGTCAGACATTCTAGCCACACCACCCTCTTTTCTAATATCTGATGGTACTCTCTCTAGTGCCATTACCGCACAAGCCCCTGCCTTTTCTGCAATTATTGCCTGTTCCACATTCACAACGTCCATTATTACTCCGCCCTTTAACATTTGAGCTAAATTTTTATTAATTTCATATCTTTCCATAGAATAACCTCCCAAAAATTTATTTAATAGTAAAAGTATACCATATGCATATAGCATATGATAGTGTATGGATACACTTATAGTCTAAGCGGTAAATAAAAAAAGCTTTACATTAAACTATTTTACTAATGGCAAATAATCATTAAATAAATTAAACAAGGGGAGCTCATATTATGAGTTGTAGTGTTGGTCCAGTATAAATTCACTTTACTATCAAAATGTTGAAATAGATAAAAATATAGTTACCATCCCGGCAATAAACTTCCACTTATATACAAATAGAATACAATGGACAAAGGTATTTTAGGGTTGGTATTTCTGCGAATATTGATACGGCTTCACTAAATGCTTTATTTAGTGATATTAATAGAAGAAGCTAATTGCCCCGTACCTGGCGCACTAATAGAAGGAGCTTAACCATTTTCGGTCAAGCTCCTTTTATTAGTGTCTTCACTTGTTATATTATAAGCTGACTGACAATCACCTTATAATATATTTCACCAAAATAAAAACCACTAAGTTAAACTTAGTGGTTTTTTCTTACCTGGCGACAACCTACTCTTCCACAAGGTCACCCCTGCAGTACCATCGGCGCATTGAAGCTTAACCTTCGTGTTCGGTATGGGAACGGGTGTTACCTTCATGCCATAATCACCAGATTGAGAATATAAATATTCTCTGAAAATTGCACAGTGAATTAGTCTTTTCGCTCACGCTCAAAGCCTCGCTTCTTTCTTACGAAAGAAGTATTTCGCATTACTTTTAATTATATATTTAGGTCAAGCCCTCGACTTATTAGTATTAGTCAGCTGAACATGTTACCATGCTTACACCTCTAACCTATCAACCTGGTGGTCTTCCAGGAGTCTTACTAACATCGCACTTACGTGCGAGTTATGGGAAATCTCATCTCAGGGTGGGCTTCACGCTTAGATGCTTTCAGCGTTTATCCCTTCCAAACATAGCTACCCAGCGATGCCACTGGCGTGACAACTGGTGCACCAGAGGTTTGTCCATCCCGGTCCTCTCGTACTAAGGACAGCTCCCTTCAAATTTCCTACGCCCGCGACGGATAGGGACCGAACTGTCTCACGACGTTCTGAACCCAGCTCGCGTGCCGCTTTAATGGGCGAACAGCCCAACCCTTGGGACCTACTTCAGCCCCAGGATGCGACGAGCCGACATCGAGGTGCCAAACCTCCCCGTCGATGTGGACTCTTGGGGGAGATCAGCCTGTTATCCCCGAGGTAGCTTTTATCCGTTGAGCGATGGCCCTCCCACGAGGTACCACCGGATCACTAAGCCCGACTTTCGTCCCTGCTCCACTTGTAAGTGTCGCAGTCAGGCTCCCTTCTGCCTTTGCACTCTTCGCGCGATTTCCAACCGCGCTGAGGGAACCTTTGGGCGCCTCCGTTACTTTTTTGGAGGCGACCGCCCCAGTCAAACTGCCCACCTAACAATGTCCTGTGACCAGATTCATGGCCTCCAGTTAGAACCTCAGTACTGTCAGGGTGGTATCCCAAGGATGACTCCACACAGGCTGACGCCCATGTTTCTCAGTCTCCCACCTATCCTGTACAGACAATACCGAAATTCAATGCTAAGCTACAGTAAAGCTCTACGGGGTCTTTCCGTCCAATCGCGGGTAGCAAGCATCTTCACTTGCACTACAATTTCGCCGGATGTGTTGTTGAGACAGTGCCCAAATCATTACGCCATTCGTGCGGGTCGGAACTTACCCGACAAGGAATTTCGCTACCTTAGGACCGTTATAGTTACGGCCGCCGTTTACTGGGGCTTAAGTTCATACCTTCGCTTGCGCTAAGTAATCCCCTTAACCTTCCAGCACCGGGCAGGCGTCAGCCCCTATACATCAGCTTTCGCTTTAGCAGAGACCTGTGTTTTTGCTAAACAGTTGCTTGGGCCTATTCTCTGCGACCTACTTACGTAGGCACCCCTTCTCCCGAAGTTACGGGGTCAATTTGCCGAGTTCCTTAACAACAATTCTTCCGATGGTCTTAGGATTCTCTCCTCACCTACCTGTGTCGGTTTGCGGTACGGGCACCAATATCCTCGATAGAGACTTTTCTTGGCAGCGTGGAATCAGATACTTCGGGAATAAATTCCCTTCCCCATCACATCTCAGCGTTAAGAGCAAACGGATTTGCCTGCTTGCTCCGCCTAAATGCTTAGACACACATCCAATAGTGTGCACATCTTATCCTCCTGCGTCATCCCATTTCTAATAACGTCCATTGGTGGTATCGGAATATCAACCGATTGTCCATCACCTACGCCTTTCGGCCTCGGCTTAGGTCCCGACTAACCCTGAGAGGACGAGCCTTCCTCAGGAAACCTTAGGTTTTCGACCGTTAAGATTCTCACTTAACTCTCGCTACTCATGCCAACATTCTCACTTCTGTACCGTCCACCACTCCTTACGGTATGACTTCAGCCAGTACAGAAAGCTCCTCTACCGCGTACACAATTGTGTACACCCATAGCTTCGGTGGTAAGTTTTAGCCCCGGACATCTTCGGCGCAGGATCTCTTGACTAGTGAGCTATTACGCACTCTTTAAATGAGTGGCTGCTTCTGAGCCAACATCCTAGTTGTCTTAGAAATCCCACATCCTTTTCCACTTAACTTACACTTTGGGACCTTAGCTGATGGTCTGGGCTGTTTCCCTTTTGACTACGGATCTTATCATTCGCAGTCTGACTGCCGAAATAAAAGTATATGGCATTCGGAGTTTGATAGGGTTCAGTAACTGTTGTCAGCCCCTAGCCCATTCAGTGCTCTACCTCCATTACTCAATTAATCGACGCTAGCCCTAAAGCTATTTCGAGGAGAACCAGCTATCTCCGAGTTCGATTGGAATTTCTCCGCTATCCACAGCTCATCCCATGGTTTTTCAACACCAACGTGGTTCGGACCTCCACGGAATTTTACTTCCGCTTCATCCTGGCCATGGATAGGTCACCCGGTTTCGGGTCTACGACATGCAACTATGCGCCCTATTCAGACTTGGTTTCCCTTCGGCTCCGTACCTTAAGTACTTAACCTTGCTACATATCGTAACTCGTTGGCTCGTTCTACAAAAAGCACGCCGTCACACATATAAAGTGCTTCGACCGGTTGTAGGCACACGGTTTCAGGTTCTATTTCACTCCCCTTCCGGGGTTCTTTTCACCTTTCCCTCACGGTACTTCTTCACTATCGGTCACTAGGTAGTATTTAGCCTTGGGAGGTGGTCCTCCCAGCTTCCCACAAGGTTTCACGTGTCTCGTGGTACTCTGGATTAGATCTGACTGTTCTTCCTTTTCATTTACAGGCCTATTACCTTCTGCGGAGCAGCTTTCCAGCTATCTTCAATTAAGGAATTGCAGTATTTATGATCTATCCTCAACCCCCAGATCAAAGACCTGGGTTTGGGCTCTTTCCCTTTCGCTCGCCGCTACTTAGGAAATCGATGTTTCTTTCTCTTCCTCCGGGTACTTAGATGTTTCAGTTCCCCGGGTCTACCTCTGCATACCTATTTATTCAGTATGCAGTACATAGTTGTTACTATGTGGGTTCCCCCATTCGGAAATCTTTGGATCACAGGCTATTTGCGCCTACCCAAAGCTTATCGCAGCTTAACGCGTCCTTCTTCGGCTCCTAGTGCCAAGGCATTCGCCATGCGCCCTTTGTAGCTTGACCTTGATTCTGTCTATTTACATAGACGGTTATATTAATTTTGCGAAATTGTATTAAATTAATTTATAAACTACTTGCGTAGTTTTAATTTTTTTAAAACAACTTTTTTCACTGTGCAATTTTCAAAGAACATTTTAAGAAAAACTATTCATTATCTAACTCCTAAGAGTTAGATAAAATTAGTCTCTCAAAATTAAACAGAGAACTAGGTACGATTAATTACAATAGATATTTTTGAAGAACAAATTAATATTCTTCTATTGCATCGACCGAAGTCAATACATCTACTCCCTAGAAAGGAGGTGATCCAGCCGCAGGTTCTCCTACGGCTACCTTGTTACGACTTCACCCCAATCATCAATCCCACCTTCGGCCGCTGGCTCCTTACGGTTACCTCACGGACTTCGGGTGTTACCAACTCTCATGGTGTGACGGGCGGTGTGTACAAGGCCCGGGAACGTATTCACCGCGACATGCTGATTCGCGATTACTAGCAACTCCGGCTTCATGTAGGCGAGTTGCAGCCTACAATCCGAACTGGGATGAGTTTTTGAGTTTGGCTCCACCTTGCGGTCTTGCATCTCTTTGTACTCACCATTGTAGCACGTGTGTAGCCCTAGACATAAGGGGCATGATGATTTGACGTCATCCCCACCTTCCTCCCGGTTAACCCGGGCAGTCTCACTAGAGTGCTCAACTTAATGGTAGCAACTAATGATAAGGGTTGCGCTCGTTGCGGGACTTAACCCAACATCTCACGACACGAGCTGACGACAACCATGCACCACCTGTCACCCTGTCCCGAAGGACTTCGCCCATCTCTGGGTTATGCAGGGGATGTCAAGTCTAGGTAAGGTTCTTCGCGTTGCTTCGAATTAAACCACATGCTCCGCTGCTTGTGCGGGCCCCCGTCAATTCCTTTGAGTTTTAATCTTGCGATCGTACTCCCCAGGCGGAATACTTAATGTGTTAACGGCGGCACCGAGGTTCGACCCCCGACACCTAGTATTCATCGTTTACGGCGTGGACTACCAGGGTATCTAATCCTGTTTGCTCCCCACGCTTTCATGCCTCAGCGTCAGTTACAGTCCAGTAAGTCGCCTTCGCCACTGGTGTTCTTCCTAATCTCTACGCATTTCACCGCTACACTAGGAATTCCACTTACCTCTCCTGCACTCTAGACACCCAGTTTCAAATGCAGCACCCAAGTTAAGCTCGGGTATTTCACATCTGACTTAAATGTCCGCCTACGCATCCTTTACGCCCAGTAAATCCGGACAACGCTTGCCACCTACGTATTACCGCGGCTGCTGGCACGTAGTTAGCCGTGGCTTCCTCCTCTGGTACCGTCATTATCGTCCCAGAAGACAGAACTTTACAACCCGAAGGCCTTCATCATTCACGCGGCGTTGCTGCGTCAGGGTTTCCCCCATTGCGCAATATTCCCCACTGCTGCCTCCCGTAGGAGTCTGGACCGTGTCTCAGTTCCAATGTGGCCGATCACCCTCTCAGGTCGGCTACGCATCGTCGCCTTGGTGAGCCGTTACCTCACCAACTAGCTAATGCGCCGCGGGTCCATCTCAAAGTGGAATTTTCCGAAGAAAAATCCTTTGATGTTTCGATCATGCGACCAAAACATATTATGCGGTATTAATCTCCCTTTCGGGAGGCTATTCCCCTCTTTGAGGCAGGTTACCCACGTGTTACTCACCCGTCCGCCGCTAATCCACCCCGAAAGGTTTCATCGCTCGACTTGCATGTGTTAGGCACGCCGCCAGCGTTCGTCCTGAGCCAGGATCAAACTCTCAATTTAAAAGTTTACACTTTTTTAGTTGAAATGATTAATCTGCGACAACTGTTAAGTTGTTACGCAAGCTCATTACATACTTTTAGTCTTACGACTAAATTTTACTTTATACTAAAGTAATTAACTGGTTTAACGAAATATTATTTCGCTATCTTTACCTATTTCTCTGTTTAATTTTCAAAGACCAATTCGCTTTGTCATCATGTGACGACTTCTACTATATTACTAGGTATTTCTTGTTTTGTCAACATTTTTTTAATTTATTTTCATTTGAAAACATACTAAATAGTTATCAACAGTTAGCTTATCGTGCCACTCGTTTGTGACGACAAGGAGTATTCTATCATATAAATAAGGTCATAATTTCACAATATAGGTACTCTAGCTAGATTATATTCATTTTTCTACATGTAAGTCTAAATAATTCAATATTTCGCATCCAGATACACATGGCTAAGTATTATCAATACATTTCAAAATCAACTCTATTAGTATCAATATATAATATCTTACCGTTTTATATATTGATAACACATTTTTTATTTCTTTTAACAAGATGCATTTATAATAGACACATATAATGTAGAAAGTTAACATATACGCTTTTACTATATATGTAGTTTATTTTTACACAAATGTTAATATAAACACTTCTAAGTCTTAGACTATGGCTTGAAACCGTATCCTTGTTATTAATTGCTTTTGGTAATTTTTTTATTATCTATAAGTCTATTGATTTCTTCTCCAATATGGTATAGCGTAGAGAAGTAGGTAAGAGTTTGATTTAAAATATTTTTTGTTCATTTTATTAGCATCTTTTTATATAAAGTTTATCGCAAAACTATTATAAAATGGATGCTTTTATTTTATAGATATTTTTCTCTATAATACTCAGTAAAATCGGGATTTATTACCCTAGTTAAGGGCTAGTAACCCGGATTCTAATCAAACAAAATTTAGGGAGTGTACAATATGTTTTTAATACCAAGTCCAAAACAATTAGAACTAAATAAAGGTACATTGCAACTTAGACGTGATACGGAGATAGTCTTAGATTACCAATGTGATTTTGATGACTTAAATGCCGCGATTGTATTACAAGATGAAATTCAGCAACAATTAGGCTTCAAATTAGTAATAAATAAGGCCTTTGATTGCCATAATGATAAAACCGTAATTAGATTTAAAAAAGTATCAGGTCCAAAAGAGGCTTACACCTTAATTATTGGTGGAACCTGCATCGAAATATGTGCTGCTACTTCCATAGGCATATTTTATGGAGTACAGACATTTAGACAAATTATTAGGCAAAATGGAACTTTACTTCCAAATCTCAAAATTGAAGACGAGCCATATTTTACTAACCGTGGGTTCTATCATGATGTTACAAGAGGCAAGGTACCAACACTTGAAATGCTTATGGAACTAGTTGACAGGGCAGCTTTTTATAAAATTAATCAGTTGCAATTGTATATAGAACATACTTTTGCATTTAAAGGCATGAGTGAAATATGGATGGACAAAGATCCACTAACAGCGGAGGAAATATTAATACTTGACCAATATTGCAAAAAAAGGCATGTTGAATTAATCCCATCCTTGTCTACCTTCGGGCATATGTATGAGGTGCTTAGGTCAAAGTCCTTCAATGAATTGTGTGAGCTAGAAAACAGTGAGGGAGGCGAGTACTCTTTTGGTCATAGAATGGTTTCACACACACTGGATGCAACTAATGAAGGTAGCATAAAACTAGTTGAAGAAATGCTAATGCAATATATACCGCTATTTAGCTCAGACACATTCAATATATGCTGTGATGAAACCTTTGATTTAGGAAAGGGTAAAAGTAAAGCCAAAGCCGATGAAGTTGGGGTTGGAATGTTGTATGTTGAATTTTTGAACAAAGTAATAGATATAGTCAAGAAAAAAGGCAAGAAGGTTATGTTCTGGGGGGATGTGATTTTACATCATCCTGAACTTTTAAATAATATAAGTAAGGATGCCATATGTCTTAATTGGGACTATAACGAAAATGCCAAAGAGGATGGCACAAAAGCAATAACTGAGTCAGGTATGGAGCAGTACGTGTGCCCAGGTGTATGGGGATGGAATCAACTAGTGAACAAAGTCGATAAGGGTTTTGAGAATATTAAAAGAATGGTAGCCTATGGTGTTAAATATGGTGCAACAGGCGTTCTCAATACTGACTGGGGAGATTTTGGTCATATAAATTTTTTAAGTAGCTCAATTCCAGGCATGGCATACGGAGCGTCCTTATCATGGAACCCAGATGGCGAGAAAGAGTTTGAAAATGTATTTAAAGCGTTGTCCTTAATAGAGTATGGTGATGACTCACTTGAACTCGTGTCTCTACTTAATAAATTATCCAAGGAGCAGATCGTAGGCTGGTATGAACTAGTCGAATGGAAAGAAAATCATAGTAAAAATTCAGATATTAAAGAAAGTTTCAGCGAGCTTGATTGGAAAAAGATTTTAGCTGGTTATGACATAGCTTGTGAAATAGAAAATAAGTTTACTACATTGTCTAAAAAAGTGTGCATAAACACCTTTGATCTGCAAGAATTTATTGTTTCAGCAAGGGCAATACAACTTGTGAATAGCTTTTTCCTAAATCTTTTGAAGAATGAGTATTCTAAAAATGATGTAGATACAGTATTTAGTCCAATGGATCTCGCAGAAAATCTCGAAGTATGGTTCTGTGATTATGCAAAAATCTGGAGGGCACGAAATAAGGAAAGTGAACTATATAGAATTAGAGAAATCATAGTTTATACTTGTAGATACTTAAGGGGAATATGCTTGGTAGCTTGCTAATAAGGTAGCTTGCTAATAAGGTAGCTTGCTAATAAGTTATGTTATCTATAAAAAAATTAAGGTATTTCTTTGGTTTATCTTAACATAAAAATAATCCTCCCAAATTGGGAGGATTATTTTTATGTTTCAGACTGTTTACAAACAACTGACTCTAATATAATAGCTACATTATTTTTTAACACCAATCTATATCGCTATCATTATAATAAACCCTTAACCAGTCGCCATTTATTAAATTAACTTTAATTTCTATATCTTTCCCAGGCTCATTGTATTCTTGAAAACCCATAATACAATCTTTTGATTCTTTACTTTTTAGTTCTAAATAATCTTGAAATAATATTTCATGTTTATACATTTTTACTACCTTCCTTTAACCACTTGGTATTTAATTTTGCCACCTGATAATCTTTAATATTTATTTTTGTAATTATATCCAGTTTTGTTTACATTAATCATTATACACCATACGACAATTTGCAACAAAAATAAACTAGCTTAGCCTCAGATAGTCATAAATATTTCTATAAAACGAAAAAAGTCTAACAATTACACTATGCCAATTTTCTCCTTGCTAAAAAATAGAGACTGCCAACATAGTTGTCAATCTCTGCACACTATACATTTTTTTGATATTTAGCTACATACTCGTAAGATAAGAAATACTCTTTCATATCTTTACCAACAATACCACAAATATTATTTAATAGCTGATCATCTTCCGGTGTTAATTCAGTACGATAATGAAATATATATGGATTACTATACCCACACTCATCGAATATTTTGCATATATCTGTTAAAGTAAAAAACTTATTATTATTTCTATTTAAAATAGAATTTCCGCTGTACATAAAGCTTCCTCTTAATAACTCTTTTATAACTGAATGATGCATTAAGTTAGGAATAGTCGCAATTATATATCCCCCAGGCTTCAAAAATTTTTTTATTTCATTTAGTAATGTCCAAGGGTCTTTACTTAGTTGAAGTCTATTGCCAAGAATTATATAATCAAAAAAATTTGTCTTGTCTTTTTTAAAGTTCATGCTATAATTTTCTTCAAAATCATCAGTTATTAACTCTAGAATTTTTCCACCTAGCCTCGCTACATGCTCATTTGTCTCTATACCATATATATCAGCGTTAGGGTACATATATTTCAACTTAAGTAGTGTAGCACCTAGCCCACAGTCAAACTCAAGAATATTTAGACCATTTTCTTTTGGCTCATCTATACGCTGTATTATGTCAAATTTTAATGTGCTGCCTACGTTAGAGTTAAACCCCCACTTATCCTCAATTTTTTTACGATTTGTCGTTAGTACATTATTAAATTCAGTATAATCTTTATTAAAAGATGAACTGCCAAAATGGTGTATGAAGCTGTCATTACAAAGCATCATCTTATATCCCGATTCTATAATTCTCATGCATAAATCATCATCTTCAAAATTTCCAGGTGAAAATTGCTCATCCATAACGCCAATCTTGTTAAGAACATCTCTCCTTATAAGCATGCAAAATGCCACAAGCCTTACTTTCCCCTCCCATTTCTCGGGGTTTGAAACATTATTAGCCTCAGCGAATGGAATCATATCTTTAACATCACTATAAGGCACACTTACAGACTGATAATTAGAACAATTATTAGTTATAGATGAAGTTGCTCCAACTTTATCATCACTGTAAAGACATATTTTAAGATTATCAAGCCACCTTGGAGTAACTACCGTATCATTATTCAAAAACAAAATATCATTTTCTTTGCCTGATGCAGCTATTCCAATATTACAGCCCTTTGGAAAACCTACATTTTCATCATTTAAAATAGATTTTATATCCTTCTGGTCTTTAAGCCATTCTCTTGTCCCATCAGTAGAATTATTATCTACAACAATTATTTCGTAGGTATTCTCTTTAGTGTATTTCCTTATGCTATCAACGCATTTGTGATTGTAAATAAGATTGTTGTAAGTTAAAATTATTATTGAAGTTTTCCTATTCTCAATCATTACTTTATCCCTTCCTCGATCACTTAGTCACAGCAAATTATGCTTCAATTACATATTACGCTTATTATTAAAAAGTGTACCTATCCTATTTATAAATGCATTCTAATGGCCTTAAAAATGATTTTCATAACCTTAGTTACATTTTATAATTTATTTTTAAATATGCTCCCTATTCCAACCCACAGCATATTATATACTGTAAATTTGTTTTAGGAGGCTTATATCTTATATGGTAACTATTAGTTTATGTATGATTGTAAAAAATGAGGAAGATGTTTTAGGTAGGTGTCTTGACTGTATTAAGGATATTGTTGACGAAATAATAATAGTTGACACTGGCTCCACAGATAACACAAAAAAAATTGCACAAGAATATACAGATGATTTTTTTAATTTCCAGTGGATTGATGATTTCTCTGCTGCTAGAAATTTTTCTTTTTCTAAAGCAAAAATGGATTATATTCTTTGGCTAGACGCTGATGATATCATTCTCGAAGAAGATATAAAAAAATTTAAACAACTTAAGCAAAGCTTAACTCTAGATGTAGATAATGTTATGATGATGTATAACGTAGGCTTTGATGAAAATGGAACAGTTACCTTATCATATTTTAGAGAACGCTTGTCAAAAAGAATAAATAATTGTAAATGGACAGAACCTGTTCATGAATGCCTAGTAATGGGAGGAAATATTATAAACGCCGATGTTTGCATAACACATAGAAAAGAACATGCCGCAGTACAAGGTAGAAATATATCTATTTATAAAAAATTGCTGTCAGATGGGCAATCTTTAACACCAAGAGGACTCTTCTATTATTCCAGGGAATTACATCAAAATGGATTTTTTGAAGAAGCAATAAAATATTTCAATGAATTTTTAGACACAGAAAAGGGCTGGGTAGAGGATAATATAAGTGCCTGCTTTGATCTTTCTAACTGTTATAACATTATAGGTGATAAAAAAGCCATGCTAAAAATACTACTTAGAAGCTTTGAATATGATACTCCAAGAGCTGAAATATGCTGTACTATAGGAACCTACTATTTTGAGATTTCCGATTATAACAAGGCTATTTTTTGGTATAAGCTCGCATCAGAACTTAATAAGCCAGTTAATAGTTGGGGCTTTATATCTCATGATTATTGGGGATATATACCCAATTTACAACTATGTGTTTGTTATGACAGGTTAGGAAGTAGAGCAGAGTCAATTAAATATAATAATAAAGCGGCTGAATATAAGCCTGATTCTCCAGCGGTACTTTCAAATAGAGATTATTTTGAAAGTACTGCTATATAAATTATTACCTTTAAAATATATCCCAAAATTGAGGTAACATTATATGATATGCTCCCCTTATGGTAGACAGTTAAAATAATAAAACTGTTTACTATAAGGAGGGCTATTTTTTTATGGGAAGAAAATCAACTATATCAGACCAACAAAAAATTAAGGCTGTAACATCATATTTAAATGGAAAAGCTAGTATGTTAAGTTTATGCAACAAACTTCAAGTACATAAGAGTTCTTTTCAAAAATGGGTAATACGATATAAATCAGAAGGTGAAGCTGGGTTAAAACATTCTAGCAAAAATACTTCTTATACTGCCAAAATCAAGATTAACATTGTAAAAGAATATCTTGATGGGCATGGCTCACTGAATGATTTATGCATTAAGTATCATATTTCGTCAAATACAGTTTTATGCAATTGGATAAAGAAGTATAATGGTCATGAAAACATAAAATCTTCTGGAACAGGAGGAAAAATAATCATGACCAAAGGACGCAAAACTTCTTATATTGAACGCATTGAAATCATAAAGTACTGTATTGAAAACAATAACAGTTATAATAAAACTGTTGAAAAATATAAGGTATCTTATCCTCAGATTTATACCTGGATGAAGAAGTATAATCAGTTTGGTATTGAAGGGCTTTTGGACCGACGTGGAAAGCCAAAGGCTGAAGAGTTAATGACAGAAGATGAAAAGCTAAAAGCTCAATACAAGCTTTTAGAAGCACAAAATAGAAGATTACGGATGGAGAATGCTCTTCTAAAAAAAATCCAAGAGATAGAAAGAAGGCGATATTAAGCGAAGCTAGATACGAAGATACTTATCTTGCAATCCAAGAATTATCTAACAAAGATAAATTTCCTATAACTGAGTTGTGCATTATAGGCGGCGTTAGCCATTCTGCATATTATAAATGGCTACACAGAGAAAAAAGTAACCGAGTATTGAAAAACGAAGAATTATTAAAGCTTATTTGTGAGTTATATGAGGAAAAAGACGGTATCTTAGGCTATCGCCAGATGACGATTAAAATCCGTAGAGAATATAATAAAAAAGTTAATTATAAACGAATTTATCGTCTGATGCAGATATTAGGATTAAAATCCGTATGCAGAAAAAAAAGATATAATTATATTAAGTCAACTCCTGAAGTTACTGCAGAAAATATTTTGGATAGAAATTTTAAAGCAGAACAAGTCAATAAAAAATGGCTTACAGATGTAACCGAGTTTAAATATGGGAGAAGTGGACAAAAGGCTTATCTAAGTGCAATATTTGATTTAGGTGATAGAAGTATTGTTTCATATGTCATTGGTCATTCTAATAATAACCAATTGGTTTATCAAACCTTTAATCTTGCTGTTAAAGTATACCCTGATGCTAAACCAATATTTCATAGTGACCGAGGTTTCCAGTATACTTCAAAAATATTTAAAGAAAAACTAAAAAAAGCTGGAATGATACAGAGCATGTCGAGGGTTGGGCATTGTATTGATAATGGTCCAATGGAAGGATTTTGGGGAATCTTAAAAACAGAAATGTATTATCTTCATAAATTTGAAGACTATGAAAGCTTAAAGAAATCGATTAAACGTTTAAAGTGCATGACACCAATGGAATATCAGCGATATCTATTAGGTAATGCAGCATAAATAAAGCGCCTACCAAATGATAGACGCCTTACATAAAATCTTTAATTATTTCCACTGTCTACTTGACAGGGGGCAGTTCAATATGGGTTCCCTTTATCAAAATTATTTTATAGTTCTGGCAACAATTCTATAATTCAAGAAGATAATAAAATAAGTAACATCAGTTATGTCCCTATCGGCACTGGCACATTTATAAAGGGTAATAGTTGGCTTAATATTTGTTCAAATGAGAATAATATTATGCCTAAAAGTGTTATAGGAGATGGGTTACGTTAAAAATTTAGCACAAAAAAAATCTTAACTATTCAGAAAAGATTCTTTTTATATTCATAATCCTATTTAATTATTCTAAAATGAAATTCGGCAATTTTTTACTTGTTATTTTATTTCGGATGCCTCAACCTTATATTTTGGAATCTTTTATAACTGTCTTCAGCACCTTTGAAGATTCCAAAAGTTTATCTGTTTCATCCTCATTGAGTTTGACTTGTAGTATTTTTTTTACCCCTTCTCTACCTAAAATTGTTGGAACTCCCATATAAATGTCCTGGATTCCATATTCACCCTTTAGCAGAGATGATACTGTAAGAATAGAGTTCTCATTGCTTAATATTGCTTCAACTATTCTTTTTATGGCTAGGGCAACAGCATAATATGTTGCACCCTTTTTTTTAATAATAGTATAGGCTGCTTCTTTTACTTCCTTATATATATCAAACTTCATCTCTCCACCACATTTTTTAGGACACATATCACAGTACTCATCAACATTCATACCCGCAATACTAGTTAAACTCCAAGTAGCAATTTCTGAATCCCCATGTTAACCCATTATATAGGTATGTATATTTCTAGCGTCAATTTCAAAATGCTGACTAAGCAGGTATTTAAATCTCGAAGTATCAAGAACCGTCCCCGACCCAATTACTCTGTTGCTTGGAAATCCTGAAAGCTTATAGGTTATATAAGTCAATACATCCACGGGGTTTGACACTACCAATAATATAGAATTGGGACTGAATTTTACAACTTCCGGAACTATACTTTGAAATATTTTTAAATTTTTCGAAATACAGGTAAGCCTTGTTTCTCCTGGCTTTTGACCAATTCCAGCTGTAATAATTACTATATCTGAATCCTTTGTGTCTGAATACTCTCCAGACGTTATTTCAATAGGCCTTACGAAGGAAGCTCCATGTGATAAATCCATTGCCTCGCCCTCAGCTTTTTCCTTATTTATATCTACAATTACAATTTCAGATGCTAATCCTCCAGTCATTAAAGCAAATGCCGTAGTAGAACCTACAAAACCTGCTCCAATTATAGATATTTTATTTCCTCTTGTCCTCATACAAAAACTTCCTTTCTTTGTTACCATTATATACTATATAATAATTAATAGCTAATAATATTGTTTCTGAAATGGACACCGATTAAGTAAGTAATAATGCTTTAATAAATATCGCCGTTTGATGCCCTCCCTTTAAATTAAAATTTATAAATAAAAAGACCTTCAACACAATGAAATTCTATCCTGCTTAAAATCTTCTTTAGCATAAATGATTATACTAAAAAAGACCTTACATGCAACGATAAAACCATTGTGTTAAAAGTCTAACTTGAATGAACTCAGCCACCATAAAGCCAGACCAAAAGGTCGGTATGTTGACTTTATCACCAATATAGGCAGCTACTCCCTTTTAACATTTAGTTTATATTTTTTTACTATGCTATTAATGTATCATAAAATTCACACACGAAATACAAATTTTTTATTTTAAGTAAAATTATTACACAGCAAAGCATTTATTTAAAAATATTACTATTATTAAATAAAGCATTAAAAATACTATTGATCATACCCTATACTTTTCATAATAATTAAAGCCGTATCTTCTATAGCTCTTTTAGTAACATCAATTGTTAAACACCTTGTTTTTTTCATTATTTTTTCAGCATAATCTAACTCATCTAATATTCTTGAATCATTAGCATATTGAAAGTTAGCATTAAGCCCATTGAATTTACCAATTCTATTTTTTCTTATTTCAATAAGCTCAAAAGGATTTATTTTAAGCCCTATGATCTTCCTTCCAGGAATGTTATATAGTTCTTCTGGAACAGGAACTTCAGGTACTAACGGTATATTTATAGCTTTAATTCCTTTATTAGCTAAATACATACACAATGGGGTTTTTGAAGTTCTTGAAACACCAATAAGCACTACGTCCGCATGTTTTATCCCATCATAATCCCTGCTATCATCATATTGCATAGCAAACTCCATAGCTTCTATTCTTTTATAATAATCCTTATCCATTTTCCATATTGCTCCTGGAATGTATTCTGGCTGTTTATTTAATAACTTAGAAGCTAGTCCTATCCCTGGTCCTAAAACATTCGATACAAATATTCCTTTTTCTACACATCTTTGTACTAAAAATTCTTTTACATCTACCATAATAATGGTCGAAATAATCATTACTTTTGAATCCCTATCTATTTTGCTAATAAAATAATTAACATCCTCAGCTGTTTTAATATGTGGTGTTTTTTTCACTATTACACTATCTGGAAACTGACTCGCTACTGATTTAGCCACAAGTTCCGCTGTTTCTCCTATTGAATCCGATACCGCATATATTGTTAACATTTTTTCATCTCATCTACTCTCTTTTTATAAATTTTTTTCAGCACTCTAGCTTATCGTCTCTTAATATAAAAAATAAATTAAAATTATATTTTTAAAACAAATTAAAGAATGTTGAATTTAAATTAGATTGATTAAGCTATCATTATGTTATCCATATTAATCGATATAATTTAAATTAAATTATCTTTTTTTAATAAATTAAATAATGTTGAATTTAAATTAAATTGGTTCATTAAAATATTAACTTCAGATAATGCTTTCTCTTTTTTATCCTTAGATATATTAGCTTTTGAAGCTCTAATTAATATGTTTTTAGGAGAGTGTGATATATCTATAAATTCTAGAAGCTGACTTTTATATCCGACGCTTTCTAAAAGATTTGCTCTTACTGAATCTGTCATAAGTGCCGAAACCCTTTCTTGTACTATTCCATACTTTGTTAGTATCGATAATGACTCTGTTTTAATTTGGCTATTGAATTCATGTTGGCAGCAAGGAACAGAGAAAATCATATTACTATTCCACTTTATCGCATTATATAAAGCATAATCAGTAGCTGTATCGCACGCATGTAATGTAATTACCATATCAACTTTATTATCATATTTAAATCCATTTATATCCCCTAGCTCAAAATGTAAGTTTTCATAATTGTATCTTTTAGATATGTCATTACATTCTTTAATTACATCCTCCTTAAGATCAAGTCCTATCATTTTCACATTGATTTTTTTGATTTCAACAAAGTAATAATATAATACAAATGTTAAGTAAGATTTTCCACATCCAAAATCTAATATAGTAAGTTCTTTAAAATCATTCTTCTTAATTTCATCATCAATAATTTCAACAAACTTATTTATTTGCTTATACTTATCATATTTTGAATTAACAACCCTGCCTTCTTTTGTAAAAATGCCTAAATCTATAAGAGGCTCTATTATCATACCCTCTTTAAGAATATAATTTTTTTCTTTGTTATGTCCTTTATTAGCAATTTTTACATTATCACTTTTTTTCTTCCCTAAATGAATTTTACCTTTTTTAGATATTTTCAAATCAAATGTAATTGTATTTGACCAAGCATCTACTTGTTTATAACTCGCTGATACATATTCTAGTATTTTTTCTCCTAAAACATCTATAGTAATATTCTCATGGAAAGCTTGCTTATCGGTGTTTTTTTCTATTTGATAATATTGCTTTACATCATCTTCTTTCAATACGAATGTTATTTTATTATACTGTACATCTTTATTCATTTTATTACTAATAACTAATTTTAAAATATCTTGCTTTAATATTTCATTAATCGCGCTTCTTAACTCTTCCATGTCAACACACCTTATAATTTATTTTAAAACTACTTTTCTATCTAATAATATCATTATATACCAAGTTAATTAATTCTAACACTTTTAAAAATAATTCCAATAAAATTTATGATATGAAAAATCTTGCTTCCCTAATATTTATAAAGAATTTTTTTTATAATATATAAAAACAGACCATATACTAAAATATACACCGTATATGGCCTGTTCAATAACCGATTTAAAATATGCTATTAGAATTCCCTACTAATCCTTATTCCAACACTCAGTATTGGTAAGTCCATCAATAGAATCCGCATGAAATACTGGATCTTTGCCTTGTTTAATCTGAATTGCATAATCCTTAATTACCTTTGGAAGCACCTTACTTAATTTGAAAATAACAACAAGATTTATGAGTGCCATTGCTCCCATAAATAAATCTGCCATATTCCATACAATACTTATTGAAGACATTGATCCCCAAAATACCATACCAAGTACACCTACTCTAAAAGTAGTAAGCCATATTTTATTTCCATTCATAAACTCAATATTTGATTCACCATAATAATAGTTTCCAATTATAGAACTCCACGCAAACATGAAAATGCATACAGCTATAAATATGTTCCCCCATTCACCTACCTGCGATGTTAATGCTGCTTGTGTCAGTTCTATTCCTGTAAGTCCTTCGTTTAAATGTTCGCCAGAAACCAAAACGATAAATGCTGTTGCACTACATATTACTATAGTATCTAGGAAAACCCCAAATACTTGCACAATACCCTGTTTAACAGGATGACTTACATCTGCTGTAGCTGCTGCATTTGGAGCACTTCCCATACCTGCTTCATTTGAGAATAGTCCTCTTTTAATACCCATCATAATCGCTGCACCAATTCCACCGCCTGTAAATTGCTTTAAACCAAAAGCACCTTGAAAAATCATTTTAAATACAGCTGGAACTTGAGCTATATTTTTGAAAATTACAAAGAATGCAACAAATACATAGGCTACAGCCATAACTGGCACTAGAATCTCTGCAACTTTTGCTATCCTCTTAACGCCACCAAATATAACTAAAGCAGTAAGTCCTACCAGGATCATGCCCCCCCAGAATCTTGTAATACCAAAAGCTCCTTCAAAAGCTAATGTTACAGTATTTGCCTGAACCGAATTAAATACAAGTCCAAAGGATATAGTTATAAGTACTGAGAATACTATACCAAGTTTTCGTTTGCCAAGCGCTTTTTCCATATAGTATGCAGGGCCACCCTTGTATCCGTTTTCACCCTTTACTTTATAAATCTGTGCTAATGTATTTTCAACAAAGCTTGAGCCTGCACCTAAAAGAGCTATAACCCACATCCAGAAAACTGCTCCTGGACCTCCAACTGTTACGGCTATTGCAACCCCCGCAAGATTTCCAGTACCAACATGAGAAGCAACACTTATACAGAATGCCTGAAACGATGATACCGCCACACCTTCCTCGCCATCTGAGGTTTTTCTACCATTCCTAAGAAGTTTAAATGTATGAGAGAAAAATCTAAACTGTGGAAACTTAAGATGAATAGTAAAATATGCTCCAATACTTATAAGTAAAATTATGAGCACGTAAGACCAAAGTATGTTATTAACTGATGTTACAATAGAATTTAATAAATTTAACATTTTGTCACACTCCTTCTAATAATTTAAATACTGAAATATAATAATTTTTTTCTACACCATACCTTATTATGTATTTTATTACAAAATTCAGAAGATACTTAGATTGAGTTCTTTAGAAAGTTCTTCTAGAACTCTCGTTCCAGCAATACTATTTCCGTAATTATCAAGTGCTGGCCCTACAACTGCTATTCCCATACGGTTTGGAACAACAGCCATAATACATCCCCCTACTCCGCTTTTAGCAGGAACACCAACCTCAATACAAAATTCTCCGGATCTGTCGTATAATCCACAGGTCATCATAATAGCCTTAACTATTTTATTGATGTACTCTGGAATTAACCGTTCATTTGACCATGGTGCTACTCCATTGTTTGCAATTACTGATGCCATTCTTGCTATATCCTCAACAACTACCTCAACTGAGCAGCATTTAAAGTATGCGTCTAATACGTCTTCTACATCCTTTTCAATTATGCCTGCTCCCTTTAGATAGTAAGCAATAGCTCTGTTTGTATTCCCAGTTAATTTTTCAGAGTTATAAACTGAATAATTCACCTCAATGTCATTATTATTTGCTAATTTTTTCATCATATTGTGAATTTTACTGAATTTTTCTATCCCATTATCTCCTTCCACAAGGGATGTACAAACTATTGCACCTGCATTTATAAACGGATTTGATGGTTTATGTGTCTCCTTCATTTCTAACTTAACCAATGAATTAAATGGGTCCGCTGAAGGTTCCTTACCTACTTTAGAAAAAACTACATCCTTTCCATTATCAATAAGAGCACATATAAGGATTACCACCTTTGATACACTTTGAATAGTGAACTTTGTTAGGTAGTCACCTTCTACAATAATATTACCGCATATGTCAAATATACATGCTCCAAGAGCATCTCTATCCCCCTTTGCAAGTTCAGGAATATACGTTGCTACTTGTCCATCTTTCGTAATTTTTTTACTGTTTTCAATTGCTGTTCTTAATATTGATTGCATTTACAACCCCCTCTTTAAGTTGTTTTTCTCATCTTCATATTTAATATTTTTTTATTTATATTACTTACAATGACTTCTTTTATTATACTCTATTATTCTCAATATTTGGATAAAAAACTTTAAACATATTTCTACATATTTATAATAATCATGAAGATTTGTTTCGGAGGTGCTTTTTATTTGTAAATGTTTACATAAATGCCCACAATAAAATACCTTATAGACTTAGATGGAGTTATTAATGCTATCATTAACTTATGATCATTGGTGGTCATGTGGATGGAAGAATAACAGTACTTACTGAAAAAAGTTGAAAAACGGCAAGTTCAATAGTAAAATATACAAGTAATACTCCAGATTTTTTAAGAAATTGAATTATAAATGTACTATTAAATTATATAGTAAACAATCTGTAAAAAAGATAAAAGAAGGTGCTAAAATGAATAATAAGCTTACTAAAAAAGATCTTGAAGATCTTCAAAAAGAATTTGATTATCGTAAAGGTCCTTTAACCATGGAAATTGCACATGAAAAAATGATAGCTGCTGCTCACGGTGATAGAAGTGAAAATGCTGAATATAAAGCTGCCAAAACAAATATGTACGAAAACTACAGAAGAATGGGATATTTAATAAAAATGATTAGAACCGCTGAAGTTATAGATGATGTTATTTATAATACTAAAGGGGCAAATATAAGTGATAAATTAATGATAAAATTTGAAGGTAGCGATGATATCGAAGAAATAGAACTTGTAACAACATTACAAGTGGATATATTAAATGGCAAGTTTAGTATTGAGTCACCAATAGGAATGGTATTATTCGGAAAAACAGTAGGAACTATAGTAGAAGTAGCATCTCCTGATGGAAATTATAAAATAGAGCTATTAAGCATAACTAAAGAATAACTTAACACATTGTAGCATACAATAAAAATAAGAATACCAAATGGAATTCTTATTTTCGAGTATATATCCTTTTATAACTTACTTTTTATTTGCTCCAAATAGCAGTTCTAGCTGGAATATTATCATATATAAATTTAGCATCTTTTAAAGCTAACCTTACACATCCGTGAGATACAGGAACTCCAAGGGTGTTATCTATAACATAATTACCCTTTCTATCGTATAGTACGCTGTGGAATAAATAGTTACCTCTTATTTGAGTATAATATTTACACCTAGCGCCTCCATCTGAAATAAAGTAGCTTCCTTTAATTCCAACGGTAAAATTACCTTTAACTGTTGGTGTTCTTGATTTTCCTGAAGAACAAACCATTGATCTAACAAGATTCCATTTTCTGTTAGACCCTTTGAATATATTTACCCTTTGGTGAGATAAATCAATCCATATAAAATAAGCAGTTGAACTATAAATGTTCTTACTGTTTATAGTTTTTTCTAACGAATTGTTTGAAACTGAAACTTTAGGTGTATATTTTTGTATTACTGGTGGTTTATACATAGACTGTGAAGTTGGTTTCATATTAAGTTTCTTTAGTGTTAAATTACCTACTATGCCATCTTTGATTAGCTTATTTCTCATTTGAAAGTCTATAACCGCATAATAGGTTAATCGTCCGAAGTCTCCATCTGCATAAAGTTTATAACCAAATTTATTAAGCTTTTGCTGTATTTCCTTAACTTTACTGCCCTTATTTCCTTGCTTAAATATTATTTGAGCAATTGGCTGTTGTTTTTTTTGAGCTAAAAGTTTAATACTGTTATTTTGTACATTTTCTTTTTGTATAGTATTTTGAGATACTCTAACGTTAGTTTGATATATTTTTGCGTCACTAGGAGGCAATTTCACCGCAGCCTCCGATTTATTCGCTAAAGTACATCCACTTATCATAACCACAACTATAAAGACAATACCTGATAGATATCTTTTATTCATACTGAATACCCCTTTTTTTTAGAAGTATGGATCTTGTCCCTATAGTATATTCTCCTAAAATTAAAGTGTCACTAAAATCCAAAAATGTAATTGTATTTAACCAAATAAAAACCACTAAGTTAAACTTAGCGGTTTTTTCTTACCTGGCGACAACCTACTCTTCCACAAGGTCACCCCTGCAGTACCATCGGCGCATTGAAGCTTAACCTTCGTGTTCGGTATGGGAACGGGTGTTACCTTCATGCCATAATCACCAGATTGAGAATATAAATATTCTCTGAAAATTGCACAGTGAATTAGTCTTTTCGCTCACGCTCAAAGCCTCGCTTCTTTCTTACGAAAGAAGTATATCGCGTTACTTTTAATTATTTATTTAGGTCAAGCCCTCGACTTATTAGTATTAGTCAGCTGAACATGTTACCATGCTTACACCTCTAACCTATCAACCTGGTGGTCTTCCAGGAGTCTTACTAACTTGTGTTAAAAACACGCATTATGGGAAATCTCATCTCAGGGTGGGCTTCACGCTTAGATGCTTTCAGCGTTTATCCCTTCCAAACATAGCTACCCAGCGATGCCACTGGCGTGACAACTGGTGCACCAGAGGTTTGTCCATCCCGGTCCTCTCGTACTAAGGACAGCTCCCTTCAAATTTCCTACGCCCGCGACGGATAGGGACCGAACTGTCTCACGACGTTCTGAACCCAGCTCGCGTGCCGCTTTAATGGGCGAACAGCCCAACCCTTGGGACCTACTTCAGCCCCAGGATGCGACGAGCCGACATCGAGGTGCCAAACCTCCCCGTCGATGTGGACTCTTGGGGGAGATCAGCCTGTTATCCCCGAGGTAGCTTTTATCCGTTGAGCGATGGCCCTCCCACGAGGTACCACCGGATCACTAAGCCCGACTTTCGTCCCTGCTCCACTTGTAAGTGTCGCAGTCAGGCTCCCTTCTGCCTTTGCACTCTTCGCGCGATTTCCAACCGCGCTGAGGGAACCTTTGGGCGCCTCCGTTACTTTTTTGGAGGCGACCGCCCCAGTCAAACTGCCCACCTAACAATGTCCTGTGACCAGATTCATGGCCTCCAGTTAGAACCTCAGTACTGTCAGGGTGGTATCCCAAGGATGACTCCACACAGGCTGACGCCCATGTTTCTCAGTCTCCCACCTATCCTGTACAGACAATACCGAAATTCAATGCTAAGCTACAGTAAAGCTCTACGGGGTCTTTCCGTCCAATCGCGGGTAGCAAGCATCTTCACTTGCACTACAATTTCGCCGGATGTGTTGTTGAGACAGTGCCCAAATCATTACGCCATTCGTGCGGGTCGGAACTTACCCGACAAGGAATTTCGCTACCTTAGGACCGTTATAGTTACGGCCGCCGTTTACTGGGGCTTAAGTTCATACCTTCGCTTGCGCTAAGTAATCCCCTTAACCTTCCAGCACCGGGCAGGCGTCAGCCCCTATACATCAGCTTTCGCTTTAGCAGAGACCTGTGTTTTTGCTAAACAGTTGCTTGGGCCTATTCTCTGCGACCTACTTACGTAGGCACCCCTTCTCCCGAAGTTACGGGGTCAATTTGCCGAGTTCCTTAACAACAATTCTTCCGATGGTCTTAGGATTCTCTCCTCACCTACCTGTGTCGGTTTGCGGTACGGGCACCAATATCCTCGATAGAGACTTTTCTTGGCAGCGTGGAATCAGATACTTCAGGAATAAATTCCCTTCCCCATCACATCTCAGCGTTAAGAGCAAACGGATTTGCCTGTCTGCTCCGCCTAAATGCTTAGACACACATCCAATAGTGTGCACATCTTATCCTCCTGCGTCATCCCATTTCTAATAACGTCCATTGGTGGTATCGGAATATCAACCGATTGTCCATCACCTACGCCTTTCGGCCTCGGCTTAGGTCCCGACTAACCCTGAGAGGACGAGCCTTCCTCAGGAAACCTTAGGTTTTCGACCGTTAAGATTCTCACTTAACTCTCGCTACTCATGCCAACATTCTCACTTCTGTACCGTCCACCACTCCTTACGGTATGACTTCAGCCAGTACAGAAAGCTCCTCTACCGCGTACACAATTGTGTACACCCATAGCTTCGGTGGTAAGTT
Organism: Clostridium sp. CM039; assembly: GCF_055081075.1. Taxonomy (NCBI): domain Bacteria; kingdom Bacillati; phylum Bacillota; class Clostridia; order Eubacteriales; family Clostridiaceae; genus Clostridium; species Clostridium sp. CM039. The sequence goes on along the minus strand of NZ_CM143649.1, from coordinate 3,998,624 downwards.
TTAGCCCCGGACATCTTCGGCGCAGGATCTCTTGACTAGTGAGCTATTACGCACTCTTTAAATGAGTGGCTGCTTCTGAGCCAACATCCTAGTTGTCTTAGAAATCCCACATCCTTTTCCACTTAACTTACACTTTGGGACCTTAGCTGATGGTCTGGGCTGTTTCCCTTTTGACTACGGATCTTATCATTCGCAGTCTGACTGCCGAAATAAAAGTATATGGCATTCGGAGTTTGATAGGGTTCAGTAACTGTTGTCAGCCCCTAGCCCATTCAGTGCTCTACCTCCATTACTCAATTAATCGACGCTAGCCCTAAAGCTATTTCGAGGAGAACCAGCTATCTCCGAGTTCGATTGGAATTTCTCCGCTATCCACAGCTCATCCCATGGTTTTTCAACACCAACGTGGTTCGGACCTCCACGGAATTTTACTTCCGCTTCATCCTGGCCATGGATAGGTCACCCGGTTTCGGGTCTACGACATGCAACTATGCGCCCTATTCAGACTTGGTTTCCCTTCGGCTCCGTACCTTAAGTACTTAACCTTGCTACATATCGTAACTCGTTGGCTCGTTCTACAAAAAGCACGCCGTCACACATATAAAGTGCTTCGACCGGTTGTAGGCACACGGTTTCAGGTTCTATTTCACTCCCCTTCCGGGGTTCTTTTCACCTTTCCCTCACGGTACTTCTTCACTATCGGTCACTAGGTAGTATTTAGCCTTGGGAGGTGGTCCTCCCAGCTTCCCACAAGGTTTCACGTGTCTCGTGGTACTCTGGATTAGATCTGACTGTTTTTCCTTTTCATTTACAGGCCTATTACCTTCTGCGGAGCAGCTTTCCAGCTATCTTCAATTAAGGAATTGCAGTATTTATGATCTATCCTCAACCCCCAGATCAAAGACCTGGGTTTGGGCTCTTTCCCTTTCGCTCGCCGCTACTTAGGAAATCGATGTTTCTTTCTCTTCCTCCGGGTACTTAGATGTTTCAGTTCCCCGGGTCTACCTCTGCATACCTATTTATTCAGTATGCAGTACATAGTTGTTACTATGTGGGTTCCCCCATTCGGAAATCTTTGGATCACAGGCTATTTGCGCCTACCCAAAGCTTATCGCAGCTTAACGCGTCCTTCTTCGGCTCCTAGTGCCAAGGCATTCGCCATGCGCCCTTTGTAGCTTGACCTTGATTCTGTCTATTTACATAGACGGTTATATTAATTTTGCGAAATTGTATTAAATCAATTTATAAACTACTTGCGTAGTTTTAATTTTTTTAAAACAACTTTTTTCACTGTGCAATTTTCAAAGAACATTTTAAGAAAAACTATTCATTATCTAACTCCTAAGAGTTAGATAAAATTAGTCTCTCAAAATTAAACAGAGAACTAGGTACGATTAATTACAATAGATATTTTTGAAGAACAAATTAATATTCTTCTATTGCATCGACCGAAGTCAATACATCTACTCCCTAGAAAGGAGGTGATCCAGCCGCAGGTTCTCCTACGGCTACCTTGTTACGACTTCACCCCAATCATCAATCCCACCTTCGGCCGCTGGCTCCTTACGGTTACCTCACGGACTTCGGGTGTTACCAACTCTCATGGTGTGACGGGCGGTGTGTACAAGGCCCGGGAACGTATTCACCGCGACATGCTGATTCGCGATTACTAGCAACTCCGGCTTCATGTAGGCGAGTTGCAGCCTACAATCCGAACTGGGATGAGTTTTTGAGTTTGGCTCCACCTTGCGGTCTTGCATCTCTTTGTACTCACCATTGTAGCACGTGTGTAGCCCTAGACATAAGGGGCATGATGATTTGACGTCATCCCCACCTTCCTCCCGGTTAACCCGGGCAGTCTCACTAGAGTGCTCAACTTAATGGTAGCAACTAATGATAAGGGTTGCGCTCGTTGCGGGACTTAACCCAACATCTCACGACACGAGCTGACGACAACCATGCACCACCTGTCACCCTGTCCCGAAGGACTTCGCCCATCTCTGGGTTATGCAGGGGATGTCAAGTCTAGGTAAGGTTCTTCGCGTTGCTTCGAATTAAACCACATGCTCCGCTGCTTGTGCGGGCCCCCGTCAATTCCTTTGAGTTTTAATCTTGCGATCGTACTCCCCAGGCGGAATACTTAATGTGTTAACGGCGGCACCGAGGTTCGACCCCCGACACCTAGTATTCATCGTTTACGGCGTGGACTACCAGGGTATCTAATCCTGTTTGCTCCCCACGCTTTCATGCCTCAGCGTCAGTTACAGTCCAGTAAGTCGCCTTCGCCACTGGTGTTCTTCCTAATCTCTACGCATTTCACCGCTACACTAGGAATTCCACTTACCTCTCCTGCACTCTAGACACCCAGTTTCAAATGCAGCACCCAAGTTAAGCTCGGGTATTTCACATCTGACTTAAATGTCCGCCTACGCATCCTTTACGCCCAGTAAATCCGGACAACGCTTGCCACCTACGTATTACCGCGGCTGCTGGCACGTAGTTAGCCGTGGCTTCCTCCTCTGGTACCGTCATTATCGTCCCAGAAGACAGAACTTTACAACCCGAAGGCCTTCATCATTCACGCGGCGTTGCTGCGTCAGGGTTTCCCCCATTGCGCAATATTCCCCACTGCTGCCTCCCGTAGGAGTCTGGACCGTGTCTCAGTTCCAATGTGGCCGATCACCCTCTCAGGTCGGCTACGCATCGTCGCCTTGGTGAGCCGTTACCTCACCAACTAGCTAATGCGCCGCGGGTCCATCTCAAAGTGGAATTTTCCGAAGAAAAATCCTTTGATGTTTCGATCATGCGACCAAAACATATTATGCGGTATTAATCTCCCTTTCGGGAGGCTATTCCCCTCTTTGAGGCAGGTTACCCACGTGTTACTCACCCGTCCGCCGCTAATCCACCCCGAAAGGTTTCATCGCTCGACTTGCATGTGTTAGGCACGCCGCCAGCGTTCGTCCTGAGCCAGGATCAAACTCTCAATTTAAAAGTTTACACTTTTTTAGTTGAAATGATTAATCTGCGACAACTGTTAAGTTGTTACGCAAGCTCATTACATACTTTTTAGTCTTACGACTAAATTTTACTTTATACTAAAGTAATTAACTGGTTTAACGAAATATTATTTCGCTATCTTTACCTATTTCTCTGTTTAATTTTCAAAGACCAATTCGCTTTGTCATCATGTGACGACTTCTACTATATTACTAGGTATTTCTTGTTTTGTCAACATTTTTTTAATTTATTTTCATTTGAAAACATACTAAATAGTTATCAACAGTTAGCTTATCGTGCCACTCGTTTGTGACGACAAGGAGTATTCTATCACATAAATAAGAGCATAATTTCACAACATAGCTACTCTAGCTAGATTACATTCATATTTCTACATATTAGTCTAAATAATTCAATGTTTCGCATCCTGATACACATGGCTAATTATTATCAACATAGAAACATTTTTTTGAGAAACTGTCGTCAAATAACAAAAGTCTCCCCCTATTAAGTATACAACCTTAATTTTTGGCTATATTTAATAATATTGCGAAATAAAAAATATAGGAGGAAAAAATGTTTAATAAGAATGATAAGATAAGAAATAAAACATTTAAAACTGTATGCAATCGGGCTGATGCATTAGCAGTACGTTGTAAAATACTTGTAGATACAGACACAGTAACAAATTATTTAATTAATATTGAGGATTATGCTGGAGGAATTACTGTATTGTTAGATAAAGATGGAAACCCTATATTTTCACAAGTGAAGTTGTAACGTTTTTATATAGATACAAACCTACTTATAATGTTTACTGATTTCAGTAATTAATTTACCCCAAAACTTAGACTCCTTTTTAATTGTTTTTACTATTTTTTTCGGATTAGCTTTTCCACTATACAATACTTTTACAACTAATAATGTATATATCAACTTCATATAAATCACTCCTTACAGTTATTTATATTCTTTTAAGCCTTTGAAAAGTCTAATGATTTACCAAAACCCCCGTTCCCTAGAGTTTTTCACATATTCAATTAAGGATTTCCCTAAAGTATCAGATTGGTGGATCCTTAATATCTGGAACTGATTTCAATATACAGTTTTTATTTACTAATTATCTCAAATCTATTATAAATCCTCTCTAAACGAATCCTTATTACTAAATAATTAACTGATACTTTTTTATCGAACATATAGTATTTAATTCTACATATATTATTAAAACCACTCTTATGTTTCTATAGATGTCTAGCACTGTTAAAATTAGAAAGTGGTATAATAAAATTAATCAAGACAACGTTTACATTGTCTTGATGTTAAAGGAGGAGCAATTATGAAAACAGAATTAGTAGAAGATTTACTTACTCTCAAGGTTGATATGGTAGCAACCTTAGCAACCGCAATTTTATTATTACTATTAGGTTACTGGCTTATAAAAAAGGTAGCTTTTTTTAGAAAGTTTTGTATTCCTGCCCCTGTAATTGGAGGTTTACTATTTTCAATACTTGCGCTTGTTTTAAAACAGAGCGGTCTAATAACAATTAGTATGGATACAACTTTTCAATCTCCTTTTATGATAGCTTTCTTTACGACTATTGGACTTGGCGCAAGTTTTAAATTACTTAAAAAAGGTGGAAAATGTTTAATTATCTACTGGCTGCTATGTGGAGTCCTTGCTATTTCACAGAATGTTATAGGCATTGTATTTGCAAAGATTACTGGAATTCACCCTATGTTTGGTATTATGGCAGGTTCAGTTTCAATGGAAGGTGGACATGGTGCAGCAGCCGCTTTTGGAAAAACTGCTGAGGCTATGGGTATTGCAGGATCTACTACCGTAGCTATAGCTGCCGCCACTTTTGGTCTTATATCTGGTGGTCTTATCGGGGGCCCCATTGCAAAGCATTTAATAGACAAACACAAATTAAAACCTAGTACATCAGATAACTATGACGTAAAATCCTTTGAAAATGTAGTAAGCGACACAGGAAATACAAAAATCACAACGAATATGGTTATGGCTCATATGGCAATAATAACTGTTTGTATGACAATCGGGTCTATTGCCAGCGGATGGTTTTCAACAGCTACAGGCCTTTCTTTACCTGGATATGTAGGCGCTATGTTTGTATCTGTAGCTTTTAGAAATATAAATGATAAAATACACATCGCTAAACTTGATTATTACACCATAGATTTAATGGGCAACGTGTCCCTTGGAATTTTCCTCTCAATGGCATTAATGACATTGAAGTTATGGGAACTTGTAGGACTTGCAGGACCATTATTAATAATAGTTACTGCACAAGTAATATTTATGATATTATACACAGTATTTGTTGTATTTAAATTCCTTGGAAAAGATTTTGATGCAGCCGTTATGGCAGCTGGTATGGCAGGTCATGGTCTTGGCGCTACTCCAAATGCTATAGCTAATATGGGAGCTGTTACTGAAAAATATGGTCCATCTCCAAAGGCATTTTTAATAGTTCCATTAGTCGGAGCATTTCTAATTGACCTCATAGGTATCCCAACTATTGTATTCTTCATGAATTTTTTTAAATAAAAATCCATATAGAAAATATTATTACGATGCCAAGACTTCCAAAAGTACTTACAGCAAGAATTTAAGCAAAAATAACCTTTTCCATTGTTAATAGTGTCGTTAAATTTAACGGCACTATTAACTAACCCTTAACCCGATAAAACTCCTAATCTTAGTACTTTACTATACATTCCTGCTAAGTGTTTAATTAAATTTTACAATGGCCTTATTAAATTTAATTTATTATAGAAGGTATTTGGAAATATTTGGAGAATACTTTCTATATATAATTTAGGAGGCGTGTACAATGATCTATGATGCATTTAAAATAGCTAAACATTTAAATATCAGTAAAGTAACGGCTTACGCTAAGATGAAATTACCTGAAGTAAAACCTTTTTTAATATCCCACAATGGTAAAACATGTGTAGAAGAAAAAGGTCTAGAAGCAATTAAACAAGCTCTAAAATATAATCACTCTTCAGAAGCAGAATCAGAAGTTGCAGTTACAGTGGTGAATCTATTAAAAGAAGATATGATTGAAATACTTAAAAGTAATATCGAATTTATTAAACAGCAATTAACTGTTAAAGACGGTCAACTCTATGATATTAATAAATTATTAGAAAATACACAGGTCCTGTTTAAACAAGAACAAGAGAAAAATAAAATCGTGTTATCATTACCCGAAACCATTAAAGAACACGATATTCAATTGGTTAATAATCTAACTCAAAGTCTTGAAAGACAACGATCCAAAGCAGTAGCCGACGAAATTCTTCACAGGAAAAAAGGAATTTTCCAAAGATTGTTTGATAAATAAGAAATAGCTGTAGTAAAATTAATTATTACTACAGCTATTTCTTTATTTTCATATCCCTCGTTAAATCCAAGTATATCACTGCTTGTTTATAATTTTATCTAATCCCTATTCAATGAATTAACAGCTTTTTCAAGTTGTAGCATAGCTTTCTCAAGTATTGAACGTGGACACGCTATATTTACACGCATATATCCAGAAAGACTACGACAGAAATCATTGCCAGCATTAAGTCCTAGACCCGCCTTATTTATCATAAATTCTTTCAGTTCATCATTTCCCAATTCTAGTTTACGACAGTCAAGCCAAACCAGATAAGTACTTTCAGGTCTGCTAGGTTTAATTTTTGGTATGTTGTTTTTACAAAACTCTCCTATGAAATCAATATTGCCCTCAATATATGGAATTAACTGTGTAAGCCACTCTTGACCATACCTATAAGCTGCTTCTACCGCTACAAGACTAAAGCAATTATTGCGATGGATATCCATACCTCTCCAAAAAACATCAAATGTCTCTTTAACTTCAGCATTCGGAAAAATCACTACAGACGCCTGTAGTCCTGCCAAGTTGAAAGTTTTTGTACATGAAGTACAGGTGATGGTTTTACTAGAAACCTCCTTTGATATACTAGCAGTAGGAATGTGTTTATTATCCCACAATATCAAATCTGAGTGTATCTCATCTGAAACAATCATTACATTGTAGCGTAGGCATAGTTCAGTAATATGTTCTAGTTCCTCTCGGATCCACACTCTGCCTACCGGATTGTGTGGGCTACACATAATAAATAACTTTGGTTTCTGTTTTAATTTTTCTTCGAAGTCCTCAAAATCTATTGAATAGACTCCATCTTGTTCTAATAATTGATTTTCAATTACCACTCTTCCCCAAGATTCTATTACGTCATAAAATTCTGGATAGACTGGAGTCTGTATCAAAATTTTATCTTCTTTATTAGAAAATTCTCTGACAATAACCGATAGAGATGGAACAACACCGGGGCTGAAACTAATTAAATCTTTATTAACTATCCAATTATTTTGAGTCTTTTCCCAATCACAAAAAGCTTCATAATAGGAGTCAGGGCGAGATGTATATCCATAGATTCCTTGCTTCGCTCTTTTGATGATAGCATCATTAATGGGCTTAGCTACCTCGAATTCCATATCTGCTATCCATAATGGTATTACATTAGAAGTTCCAAATTTTTTTTCTCTTTCATCGTATTTTGCAGCAAAGTTGTTACTACGGTCAATTATTTCATCAAAATTATACTTCATAATTTACACCCTTCTTATATTTATTTGTGCAAGAAATACTTGCTATAACATAAATATAGCAAAAATGATGCCAATTTTCTGATTGATCTTTTGGAGTGGTCTTTAACTAAGTATCTAATATATATAAATCTTTTATTGAAAAAATTGCTTTTGAATAATTTAAATGGTTAAAGTTATACAACTTAAACCATTTAAATGAAAAATATTGTCTACTCCTCTTGAATTGCAATCAAAAATTACATCATTCTCATTTAGACCAATAATTCTTCATCTCTAATTACCGAATTTTGTTGAAAAAGAGCAAAAACCTCATTTATTGGCATAAAATTTGCTAGTTACCATTATAGCAAGCTTGATATAAGAAATGAAAGGATAAAAACTATGATTACAAAAATGGAATTATTAAGTTGCTAATGCAAGGAGCAATTGTACACTTATATTAAGCGTACATAATGGAATAGGTATCACACCTATTTTCAATATTTATTCAAAATTATTTTCGTTAAAGTAAACGATACCGTACTTATAAATCGTGATTAATCAACAATGTCATTATTTGTCCACAGATTGTATAACAGGTAATTGCTCATTATCAATTATAAAAAAGCGTAAAGTCAAGGATTGTTTGAAATGTCTTTTTATTTCTTAACAATACCAACCAATGAAAAGGAGATATTAAAATGAACAAAAAAAAACAAAGCACATGGAAAAACTATCGTTTCTCTATTGTTTTAATGCTATCTATTATAATAGGTAGCATAATTGGAATTGTTTTCGGTGAAAAAGCAACAGTACTTAAACCATTTGGTGATGTATTTCTTAACTTAATGTTCACCGTTGTAACCCCTCTAGTCTTTGTTACCATAGCTGGTGCAGTAGGAACTATGGTCAATATGAAAAGACTTGGGAAAATTATAAGCAACATGTTTTTGACATTTGTCACTACGGGACTTATTGCCGGCGTTATCGTTATTGCTGTTGTCAAGTTTTTTCCACCTGCTGCTGGCGTTAACCTAACATTGCAATCTGCTAAAGCGTTGGAATCCGTCAAGCTTTCTGATCAAATTGTTAAGACACTAACTGTAACTGATTTTGGTGGCTTATTTTCTCGCTCTAATATGATGCCTCTTATTATATTCTCTATTTTCTTTGGTTTATGTGTTAGTTCCCTTGGCGCTGAAAACAACATTATAGCTAAGGGGTTAGACGCTATGTCCAAAGTTATGATGAAATTTATCAGCATTATTATGTTGTACGCTCCAATTGGTTTAGGTGCTTATTTTGCAAGCCTCATTGGCGAATTTGGTCCTCAGCTCTTGGGAGCTTATGCAAGAGCTATGATTATATATTATCCACTATGTATTGTATATTTTTTTGTTGCATTTTCTGGATATTCATATTTTGCTGGTGGTACTCAGGGTATAAAAATTTTCTTCAAAAACATCTTAGAACCGTCAATTACATCTCTTGCAACACAAAGCTCTATTGCAACTCTACCTGTTAACCTAAAGGCTACTAATAATATGGGAGTTCCAAAGGATATCCGTGAAATTGTATTGCCAATCGGTGCGACCATGCATATGGACGGTACTGTTATCTCTTCGATATTAAAAATTTCATTTTTATTTGGAATATTCGGACAAGGATTCTCTGGAATTGGAACCTATATTGCTGCACTAGCCATTTCAGTTATGGGCGGCGTAGTTATGTCGGGTGTTCCAGGTGGTGGACTTATCGGTGAAATGTTGATTGTAAACTTATTTGGGTTTCCGCCAGAAGCGTTTCCAATTATTGCAACTCTTGGTTTCCTTGTAGATCCTGCTGCAACATGGATAAACTGCACTGGTGACGCTGTAACATCTATGATAGTTACTAGATTGGTAGAAGGTAAAGACTGGATGAAGAAGAATGTTCAATCTTTATCATCTTCTATCAAAGGCTAATGATTTATAGATGTTAACTCTATATTATAGGTTGAATGCTCTCCCCTTAAATAACTGATTTAGTCCTATAAATTCTTAATAATATAGAAAAGGGTTCAATAACATTGGCATAGTTATTGCTTGTAATATAAGTGTATTTGCAAATACGAGTTACAATTAAAACTTACATCGGATGATTTTTAGCATCTAATACTTTATGTACAATAAATCCTAAACTGTAAACTTTAATAATAGTAAGTATTCACCTAATAGTACTATGCTAGGATTAGAACTTGCATTATTAGGTTTACTTGTATATTATTATTGTAAGATAAAAGCTAAAAAGACTTTCAAAATTAAAATATAGTTTCATAAAGAAGGAGATTAATTATGATAAAAGAAATTATTTCAACTAAAAAAGCACCTGCAGCAATTGGACCATATTCACAGGCAATTAAGGTAGGAAATTTATTATTTACATCTGGTCAACTACCATTTGTACCAGAAACCGGAGAACTTATAAGTGGCGACGTAAGAAAAGCTACAGAAAGATCTATTGAAAATTTAAAAGCAATATTAGAAGAAGCAGGATCATCTCTTGATAAAGTCGTAAAAACGGTAATTTTTCTTAGAGATATGAATGATTTTGCAATAGTAAATGAAGTATACGAAAGCTATTTTACTTCAAATCAACCAGCACGTTCATGTGTCCAGGTGGCAAAACTACCTAAAGATGGAATACTTGAAATAGAAGCTGTAGCATTTGTATAAAAAAGGAGGAGTAATCAATGATTAAAATTCCTGAAAAAATAACGTTTGCAAACTTACCCACACGAATAGAAAAACTAGAAAGACTTTCTCAAAAACTGGGCGGACCTAATATCTATATAAAAAGAGATGATCAAACAGGAACCGAAGTATCTGGTAATAAAATAAGGAAACTTGAATTTTCTGTAAAGGAAGCCCTTGATCAAAAATGTGATGTACTTATTACCTGCGGAGGAATCCAATCTAATCATTGTAGATCTACGGCAGCAGTCGCTGCAAGACTTGGAATGAAATCAGTCCTTGTTTTAAGAGGGGACTCAGAAACAGAATCAGATGGTAATTTGTTTATAGATAAGCTTTTGGGAGCTGAGATTCGTTTTGTTACTCCAGAAGAATATAAAAATAATAAAGCTGGAATTATGGAACAAATCAAAGCGCAATTAGAGGCAACGGGCTGTAAACCTTATATTATACCAGAAGGTGCTTCTAATGGGATTGGTGGATTTGGGTACTATAATGCCATGAAGGAAATTATTTGCCAGGAAAAAGAGCTAGGTGTACATTTTGATAAAATTGTACTAGCCGTAGGATCTGGTGGAACCCATTCCGGACTGTTTCTAGCAAGCAAAACACTAGAGTATAATGGTGAAATCTATGGCGTCAACGTTTGTGATGACGCTGAACACTTCAAAAATGAGATTTATAAAATAGCTCATGAAAGTATGCAATACATCGATGTGAATTTACATATTTCTAAAGATGAAATTCATATTATAGATGGATATGTAGGAAGAGGATATGCTCTTAGCAGAGCAGAAGAGCTTCAATTTATCCACGACTTTGCAAAACTAGAGGGAATTATTTTAGATCCTGTGTATACCGGTAAAGCAATGTATGGATTAGTACAAGAAATTAAAAAGGGAACCTTTAAAAACTGCGAAAATATTCTATTTATTCATACCGGCGGAGCATTTGGATTGTTCCCACAAAAAGACCTATTTGAGTTTTAAAAATAATAGACTTATATAAAAAGTTCACAAAAAGGTATAGCAAAATTTTGCTATGCCTTTTCTGATAAAAGCACTACTTTACCTCCTACGAGATATGGGCAGCAGTCTAATATCACTTCTGACAATACTGCATTGGAAGGATTATCTTCGTCATATTCAGCAAAGTCTGTAAAGCAGGCGACATCCACTTGTCTTTGTGGTAAATTACTTGAGTCAAGAATTCAAAATAAGGTCCACACCATTTCAATTCAACAAGCTCACCTTTTGATAGTTCTTCTTCAACTGTAATTTTAGGCAGAAGTATAATTCCTAAACCGCCGATTGCAAGCTGTTTCATAGATTGGATACTACCGATTTCCATAATTGATTTGGGAGTCAAACCACAATCGCTAAGTATTTTCATCAGCGTCTTCCGATAGCTACAGCCTTCTTCTGCTAAAATAAGGGTATAGTCAACGATGTTTTCGGGATATACACTAATGGACTTTGCAATAGGATGGTTCGGTCCTGCGAGTAATACTAAAGGTTCGGGTATTGCCAATTCAACAATGAAATCTGAACTTGTTATCATACGCTCCAAGCAAAAGGCCACATCAATCTGGTTATCCAGTAAAAGTTCTTGATACTCCGTAGATTTGATAGTTTTTAATATGATTTCAATGTCGGGAAACTTATAATGGAACTTTTTGAGAAGGTTATCTATCCGTGTTGTGCATAACGACTCCCATGCTCCTATCGTCACAACTCCTTTTCTAGCAGGATAATCTTTTACTGCATCTTTTGCCTCTTCACACAGATTAACGATTTGTCTTGCATAAACAAGAAATTTTTCACCCTCATGGGTAAGCGAAATATTCTTCCTAATACGTTCAAATAGACGAACTCCTAGGTCGCTCTCTAGCAACTGTATCTGAGATGTGACAGTAGGCTGAGTATATCCAAGCGTATATGCTGCTCGAGTAAAACTATTAAGATCCGCTACAGTAATGAATGTATTAAGTTGGCGAATTTCCATGTTATTATCCTTTCTTCATCCATAAATTTTTTATATGATTATGATTTATTATATCAATTTTTCTTTTTGAAGTCTATGAGTTATTATTAACTTAAACACATACCATATTATGAATATAGGAGGATTTAATTATTATGATGAACGCAGTAGTAAAATGGCTTGGAGACGGAGCGGCATTTGAATGTACAACTCGAGAGGGAGCAAAATTCGTGCTGGCTGGTCCAGCAGAAATGAATAACGGAAAAGTTTTAGGTCCAAAGCCAATTGAAATACTTCTTCATGCGGTTGCAGCATGTACAAGTGTAGATATAGTTACAACGCTTAAGGCTAGAGGGGCTCAAATTTCAGAATACGAAGTGATTGTGAATGGAGAAAGAGGAGCAGTGGTTCCAAAGCCTATCGAAAAAATTGATCTTTCATATAATATAAAAGGAAAAGGTATGACCCCTGAAATGATAGAAGATGCGCTTAAAACTACCTTTGAGGTTGAGAGTGGTGTTGCAAATACTTATAAATCAGATATCACTTGGTCTTTTAATCTCATTGAAGAATAATTTTACATTGCTTTTTAATTAGTTCTTTTCTGTTTTAATTTTCTTTCAAAGTCCTTAAAATCTATTGAATAGACTCCATCTTGTTCTAACAATTGATCTTCAATTATTAGAACAAGATTCTATTACTTCAAAATTTACACCCTTCTTATATTTATTTATGCAAGAAATATTTGCTATAACATAAATACAACAAATATGGTGCCAATTTAATGAAAAATAATGTCTATTTAAGTTGAGATTGCAGTTTGTTGAAAACCTTTATGCCTCGGTCATTTATTTTACTACCACCTCTACCTCGCGACATTTTAATTAAACCTAAATTATTTAAATCATTTAAAATACCGCGAACTTCTTGTTGGGTTAGGTAGCGTCCTGTTTTTTCTGCTTGCTCAGAAATTGATAATCTACCCATGGAAATTTGTTGAACAAATCCCACATGCAATCTGTCTAGTACAAAAAAATAATCATCTAATTGATTACCTGCTAATTGCTCCAAAAGTTTAGTATCTAGATTAGTGCTAGTATCAGACTTACATTTTAATGTTGACATAGCATTATTGTAGAACCCAGGTGGTAAATCATCGTAATACACTATATCTTTATCTATATAGGTGAGATATTCTACATAGTTGTGTAGTTCACGAATATTTCCATTCCAATTATGAGAGAGCAATGCATTAATTACTTGTGTAGATAGGATGAATTTTCCTCCCAATTTATGTTTAAAGTAGTCAAACAGCAGCATAATGTCTTCACCGCGCTCTCGCAATGGAGGAAGCTGAATTGGCAAGGTGTTTAGACGAAAGTAGAGGTCATTACGAAAACTCCCGTTAGACACCAGCTCTTCAAGATTTTCATTGGCTGCAGCTATTATTCGTACATCAATACTAATAATTTTATTGCCTCCAATTCGCATAATCTCTCTTTCTTGAATAACACGAAGCAGTTTTATTTGGAGGGCTGGACTCATCCCTTCTACTTCATCTAAAAATATTGTTCCCCTATGAGCATATTCAAAAAGCCCCAATTTTCCTCCCCTTTTAGCACCAGTGAAAGATCCTTCATCGTAACCAAACAGTTCACTTTCTAGCAGATTATCTGGTATCGCTGCGCAGTTTATGGCAATAAAAGGATAGTTATGACGCTCTGATTCGTTATGTACAGCATGTGCAAAAAGTTCCTTCCCCGTTCCGCTCTCACCTGTAATTAAGACAGTAGAATTGGTTCTCGCCATTTTTTTAGCAATGGTACATGCTTTTTTTATTACATCACTCTCCCCAATGATATCATCAAAGGTATATTTAGCTTTATGACCTTTATTAAGTAATTGAAGACGCAAATTATGTTGTTTATACTCTTCTTCAGTAAATTTTTGTATAGTAGCAAAAGAACCGAGATATTCATCTCCACGTATTACAGGAGTAACGGTTACAGTAATATCCACACCACTCACTCTAATCAAACGATTATTTATCTTTTTTCGCGTACTCCTACACTCCTCAAAAGGTAAAAACGATAAAATTAACGCAGCAGGATGATCGATGGATTGTTCTTTCGTAACACCTGTAATTTCTAGTGCTCTTGAATTACAAGCAAAAATAATATCATCCTCATTCACACCAATAATACCTTCATCCATGATTTCCATCAAAATTTCAAATTGACTTTCCATTTGAAGAGATCTTCCAAACAGTTGATTAAAGCTATAATTATTGACAGCTAAAGAACGAAAATATTCCTTGAATTTTTCCCTCTCTAATAGGTAATCAAATTTTAGCCTCAGTGCTATTTCCACCATTGTGGTTGAATCTAGCACACGCTGCCCAAGGTCGATAATAGTCTTTATATCTTTTGGTACATAACGTAATTCACCTGGTGTTACCGACAGCTCGAACCCACTAACTGGCTTAGCTCCTGGATAATATGGTGTAAACTCTATGTGATTGATGCCTAGTTGGCTGAGTCTAGTTATAGCCTCGCGCACCATTTTTTCACTGAGATTGACAAATAAAGCTTTACTTCCATTTGGAATACTCCTTAAAATATCAAGAGATTTGTTAGTAAAGGCCACTGCAATTTCTACTTTAGGGACATCAATGGGGATGCATTCCTGAAAATCCGTAATGTTTTCAAAAGCATCGGTTGAAACCACAAATAAATCAGCTTCCTTTATTTTTTTAACCGATCCATTTAATACATTATAAGCACACGTGGTTACTAACTCACCAAAAAGCTCTTTAATCTGATTTTCGTAAAATTTTGCAGCCATATAATCCAACGCTACAACAGCTATTCTTTTTTTTATAGGACTCACCCTCTTAAGTTTTAATTATTATAATGTTAATTCTTTTTAAAAAACATGTCAAGGATAGTCTCTAATTAATAAATTGTATTTTAAAGAAATTATTGACATCTTTCTGTATCTATCTTATAATAACAGTAGACAAGGAGGTCATATGTTTGAATATTCTTATATCATCCCTTTCTCAAACGCCCATATATGAGCAAATACGAAATCAAATAAAAGAAATGGTACTCAGCGGAAAGCTAAAATCCAAGGAGCAATTGCCATCAATAAGGCTTATGGCAAAAGATTTGAAGGTTGGAATCATAACAGTAAAACGTGCTTATGAAGAACTTGGAAAAGAGGGTATTGTCATCAATTTACAAGGACGAGGATGCTTTGTTGCAGAGATTGACAAGAAGAAAATTAAGGCACTACACATTGACATGCTTCATGAACGACTTCTTGAAATCAAAGAATTTACAGACGCTTGTGGCATATCCTCTGAGGAAATGCTTAAAGTTATAAATGAAATATACGGAGGTAGTAAAAATGACTAATAAGGCTTTGGAAATCAAAAACTTAAATGAAAATATAGGAGATTTCTCTTTGGATGATATAAGTTTTTCAATTGAAAAAGGAACTATTATGGGGTTTATAGGAAAGAATGGTTCAGGCAAAACCACCCTTATTAAAACAATACTTAATATGATTCCAAAAACTTCGGGACAAATATTCTTCGATGGTACTCCTATGTTCGGAAATGAAGAAACAGTTAAAGCAAATATAGGAGTTGTCTTTGACAGTCTAATTTATCCTCTTAACCTCAAACCTATTAAAATTAAAAAAATGATATCACCCTTTTATAAAACCTTTGATGATAAAAAATTTGACGAACTTATGAACCGCTTTGAACTTAACCCAAGTAAAAAGCTCAAAGCATATTCAAAAGGTATGCAAATGAAATTTGGAGTTATAATGGCCCTATGTCATAATCCAGATTTAATTATACTTGACGAACCCACAGCAGGGCTTGACCCAATCGCAAGAGCTGACGTAATTGATTTACTCTTAGAACTTATGCAAAATGAGCAAAGGTCCATACTATTTTCAACTCATATTACAAGTGATCTTGAAAAAATTGCTGATTATATAACAATGATTGATAATGGTAAAATTGTTTTTTCCAAGGGGAAAGATGAAATGCTTGATACCTATCTCCTTGCACATATTGAAAGAGAATCTATGACAGATGAAATTAAATCTGGACTTGTAGGAATAAAGGAAACGACCTTCGGATATGAGGGTTTATGCAACAAAAATCTAAAACTTCAAAATTTTGAAGGGGTTAAAACTGCCAGGCCTACAATTGAGGACATTATGCTTTACATGGGTGCGAAAAAATGAAGATGACAAGGAACTACCACTTAGCAAATAATAGAAAGTTTTACAAGGAGGTGGAATAATGCTAAAGAAATTTTGGAATTATCAGTTACTTTTAAGTGATTCATCATGGTTCGCTAATACGAAAAATTCTTTAACATTTGTTTTTTTTAGTATATTTATTTACATGCTAATTATGATTACTTTAGACCTAATATTCGGAGATGGAGGATTTATATTCTATACCACGGTTTTTGCTTTGTATGCAATTTACTCCACTATAAATTCACAAAATAAATTATTTGAAATTGTACCAGTTTCAAAATTGTATTCGCTTATAAATATTTATTTTTTTGTTTTTATATTTATTACTTTTCCAGCTGCTATATTGCTCCTATTTGCGAGGCTTATGACACAATTAAACTTCACTTCGAGTATGAGTGTATTAATAATTAGTTGGAAAACTATATTATTAATAGGGTGCACCTCTACTATAGTAGCTAGTATCTTATTGCCCATATTTTTTATAAGGCTTAATTGCCTTAGAAAAACCCTTACAATATTTGGAGTTGTACTTATCCTAATAGTACTTCTTTTATTTAAAAACTTATTACCGGTTGTAACTGAACTTGGTACAATAAATTTTTGGAAAAGCATTGCAATAATGCCTCGTTACAATGAATTTTTATTATTATTAGTCTGCGTCTGTGTAGTAATAATCCCTATTTCAATGTTAATATCCTATAAACTATATAAAGGAGAGAGGTGCTTAACATGTTAAAAAAATTCATTGCTTATCAAAAGCTATTGCTAAATTCATATCCTCCAATTGATATTAACTCACCAGCCCCTTTAAAGGTATTACTTTATGTTTTTGCTTTTGCTGTAATAATTTTCATGAATATATCTATATTTTTCGGAAACACAGCAATTTTCGATTCTTTTTTACCTTGTAATTTGCCTATTATAATTGTATGGATGATTAATGGGATCCTTCATGGTGATCACAAACTTTTTGAAACTGTTCCTGTAAGCCGAAAATATACAGCGTTAAATATATTTTTGCTACCAATAGTTATGATATTTATAATGTACATCCTATTCTATATTTCTGGTGCTGTGTTACTCGGTAGTATATTTGGATTTGTATACCTTACGGATTCCCAAGGTTTTAGTAACGCTCCCCCAGACTCTGCTATAAATCAAGTAATAGACACAACAAAAGGAGATCTATTAATGTTATGCATATTAGTAATAATTGTTTTTGTGGGAGTTGCAATTACTTTTATAAAAAGCAAAAAACTTAGGCTCTTAAGTTTTGCTGGGTTTGCTACTATCGGTTATGGACTTTTAGCTTTTCTAAAATCTTCTATGCCGATATCATCATACACTGGCGAAGTAGAATTTTTTGAAAGTTTTTCTATAATGCCTCTAGGAACTACAATTCTGATTTGTGTAGCTATTGCTACAGTTATAATAAGCATTGTCTCGGTTTTCATAGGATATAACCTTTATGTAGGTAAACCAACTGGTAGTAATGACTACTAGTTTTCATTAACACAAGATAGACATGCGACTTCTCTCATGTCTATCTTTTTATCTACTCCGCTCTTAACCATTCAGCAGTTTTTTTTTGAATCTAGTAATTTGATTTGACATTAGTTATAGACGAAAATAAAAGCCCAGCATTTAGTCAATTATCACTAAATGCTGGGCTTGTACCTTTTCTTAGACTTTATTTACTCATTGCTTCTTCTACTGCAACCGCAACCGCAACTGAAGCTCCAACCATAGGGTTGTTACCCATTCCGATAAGTCCCATCATTTCAACGTGAGCTGGTACTGATGAAGAACCTGCAAATTGTGCATCTGAATGCATTCTTCCCATAGTATCAGTCATTCCGTATGAAGCAGGACCTGCTCCCATATTATCTGGGTGAAGAGTTCTTCCAGTACCACCACCTGATGCAACTGAGAAGTATTTCTTACCTTCTGCGCAACATTCTTTTTTATAAGTACCAGCAACTGGATGTTGGAATCTTGTTGGATTTGTAGAGTTTCCTGTAATTGAAACGTCTACTCCCTCAGAATGCATTATTGAAACGCCTTCGCGTACATCATCTGCTCCGTAACATCTTACTTTAGCTTTTTCTCCATCAGAATAAGCTGTTTCTTTAACTACTGTTAATTTACTAGTATAGTAATCAAATTTAGTTTGAACATAAGTAAATCCATTAATTCTTGAAATTATATAAGCAGCATCTTTTCCAAGACCATTAAGTATTACTTTTAAAGGTTCTGTTCTTACTTTGTTTGCAGCTCTTGCAAGCCCAATTGCACCTTCAGCAGCAGCAAATGATTCATGTCCAGCTAAAAATGCGAAGCATTTAGTTTCTTCGCGTAGAAGCATAGCTGCTAAGTTACCATGTCCAATTCCAACTTTTCTGTCATCAGCAACAGAACCAGGTATACAAAACGATTGAAGACCTTCTCCTATATATACTGCTGCATCAGCTGCCTTAGTACAACCATTTTTAATTGCTATAGAAGCCCCTACTGCATATGCCCAGCAAGCATTTTCAAATGCTATAGGTTGAATTCCTTTAACTATACCAAAAACATCGATACCTTTTTCTTCGCAAATTGTTCTTGCTTCTTCTAGTGAGTTTATACCGTGCTTACTTAACACAGGTAATATTTGATCTATTCTTCTTTCATAACTTTCAAATAAAGCCATTTAATTATTCCTCCTTCTTATATTATTTGTTTCTTGGGTCGATTACTGTTGTTGCTTCTGCAAATCTACCATAACTTCCAGTAGCTTTTTCCATAGCTTCATTAGCATCCATACCTGTTTTGATCATTTCCATCATTTTTCCAAGTTGAACAAATTTATAACCTATTATCTCGTTATTTTTATCTAATGCAATATTAGTAACATAACCTTCAGCCATTTCTAAATATCTTGGGCCCTTAGCAAGTGTTCCATACATTGTACCAACTTGACTTCTAAGACCTTTACCTAAGTCTTCAAGTCCAGCTCCTATAGGTAGTCCACCTTCTGAAAATGCTGTTTGAGTTCTTCCGTAAACAATTTGAAGGAATAACTCTCTCATAGCTGTATTTATTGCATCACACACTAAATCTGTGTTTAACGCTTCTAAAATAGTTTTTCCTGGAAGTATTTCTGATGCCATTGCAGCTGAGTGAGTACTACCAGAGCATCCTATTACCTCAACTAATGCTTCTTGTATTATACCCTCTTTTACATTTAAAGTAAGCTTGCATGCACCCTGTTGAGGAGCACACCAGCCAATTCCGTGTGTTAAACCTGAGATATCTTTAATTTCTTTACTTTGTACCCATTTTCCTTCTTCAGGAATTGGTGCCGATCCATGATTAGGTCCTTTTGCAACACACATCATTTCTGAAACTTCTGTTGAATAAATCATAATATTATCTCCTTCCATATGTATATGGTAATTTAATACGCTTTATATTCAGCGGGAATTAAAACGTCCCACTGGGTCAATAATTGAAATATGTCTTCGATTCTATTTTAACAAAGAAAACCTAACTTATCAATAGTATTTTATTAGTTTTTATATGCTTCTCTTAATATCTTAATTTCCTCAGCATGACCAGCTAATTCATTTGGTGTTTCTAAATAGAATGGTAAGTGACGTAACTTGGGGTGATTAATAATTCTACTAATCGCTTCTATTCCAATTGAACCTTCTCCAATTTTTTCATGTCTGTCTTTATGACTTTCAAATGGATTTTTACTATCATTTAAGTGAATTGCATAAAGCTTATCAAGTCCAATAATTCTATCAAACTCATCTATTACGCCATCTAAATCATTAACGATATCATAACCAGCA
This sequence comes from Clostridium sp. CM039, assembly GCF_055081075.1. Classification (NCBI taxonomy): domain Bacteria; kingdom Bacillati; phylum Bacillota; class Clostridia; order Eubacteriales; family Clostridiaceae; genus Clostridium; species Clostridium sp. CM039. The sequence goes on along the minus strand of NZ_CM143649.1, from coordinate 3,978,150 downwards.
TCATATATATGGCAAGTATCAAGACATACACCCATTTTGTCTGAAAGGGTAACACCATCAAGAATTTGTTTTAATTCTTCAAACGTTCGTCCTACTTCTGTTCCTTTACCAGCCATTGTTTCAAGAAGTACCGTAGTGGTTTGCTCTGGTTTCAATATAGTGTTAAGCATATTTATAATATATTCTATTCCCTTCTCAACACCCTGTTTTATATGGCTACCCGGATGGAAATTATAAAAACTATTCGGGAAGTATTCCATTCTAGATAAATCATCTTCCATAATCATCACTGCAAATTCTCTTGTTTTTTCATCAGCAGAACAAGCATTAAGTGTGTATGGCGCATGCGCTAAGATTGTCGCAAATTTATTTTCTTTTAATATTTCTAATAAAGCTTCTACATCACTCGGATCAATTTCTTTTGCTTTACTACCTCTAGGATTACGAGTAAAAAACTGAAATGTATTTGCCCCTATGCTAAGAGCATCTTTCCCCATGGCTTTATACCCTTTTGATACTGATAAATGACAACCTATATTTAACATGATTATCCCTCCAATAAAAAATTATATTCTTATTTTATATTAAACTTTTCCCATTTGTTGAAATTACTTCTTTATACCAATCAAAGCTTTTTTTCTTATATCTTTCTAATGTACCTGTTCCATCATCATTACGATCAACATAGATAAATCCATAACGCTTTCTGAGTTCTGCAGTTGTTGCACTAACAAGATCAATACATCCCCATGAAGTATACCCCATTATATCGACTCCATCGTCGATTGCCTCCGCTACTTGAACCAAATGATCATTTAAATACTTAATTCTGTAATCGTCAATTACTGTTTTGTTTCCATTTTCATCAATTATTAATTTATCAATAGCACCTAACCCATTTTCAACAATGAATAAAGGTTTTTGGTAACGGTCATAAAAAAGATTAAGTATGTAACGCAATCCTTGTGGATCTATCTGCCACCCCCAATCTGAAGCTTCAAGATATGGGTTATGTACACCTGAAATAATGTTTCCTGTTCCCACTTCTCTCTTTTTAGGGTCTGCTGTTGCACAAGAACTCATATAATAGCTAAATGAGATAAAATCCACTGTATTTTTAAGTACCTCAGTGTCTCCTGGCTCCATATGTATTTTAATATTGTTATCTTTAAAGTATCTATCCATATATTTAGGATATGCTCCCCTTGCGTGAACATCTGCGAAATATAAATTTTCTCTATCCTGTTTCATTGCTTCAATTACATCGCTTGGATGAGGCGTTAATGGATAATTTGGTACACCAAGAATCATACATCCAAATTTTGCTCCTGGTATCATTTCATGCCCAATCTTAACTGCCATTGCACTTGCTACTAATTCATGATGTATCGCCTGATATAAATCTTGCTTCGTTAATTTTTCTTTATCCGTAAATATACCACCGCTCATATATGGTGCATTTAATACTGAATTAATTTCGTTAAAAGTAAGCCAATATTTCACCTTATTTTTATATCTAGCAAAAATTATTCTTATATAGTTCTCAAAAAATCCTACTAACGCACGATTTACCCACCCATTATAGTTCTTAGAAAGAGCAAGAGGAGTCTCATAATGTGAAATTGTTACAAGTGGCTCAATTCCATATTTTAGACATTCATCAAATAAATCATCATAAAATTGTAATCCCTTCTCATTTGGCATTTCATCATCACCATTTGGAAATATTCTAGACCATGCAATTGATGTTCTAAATGTTTTAAACCCAATTTGTGCAAACAGTTTAATATCTTCTTTATATCTATGATAAAAATCAATACCTACTAATTTCATGTTATCTTCTGTTGGTTCTTCTGTAACTTTCCCAATTATACCTTTTGGTGCAATATCTTGTGTTGATAACCCTTTGCCATCTTCATTGTACGCACCTTCACATTGGTTAGCTGCTACTGCTCCGCCCCATAGAAATCCTTTTGGAAAGCTCTTCGCCATTTTAAATCGCTCCTTTTAAATTTTAAAATTTATCTTACAAGTTATATCCATTTACTTTGTTGTTATTTACTAAATTCAATTTTGTGGATATCCTCTTACATTAGTGTACCCACACCTTATACATTATATATAACAATGAAAATTATTTATACCCTCGAAATAATATAAAAGAGCTTCGATAAAATTTTAATTTATCAAAGCCCTTTTATATTATTTAACTCTTTTATTTTATTTAGCACTTTTATACTATTCTACAATAATTAAGTCCTTTGTATAATGGTTTAATACCTCACAACCTTCTTTCGTAACTATTACTAAATCCTCTATACGAACACCCACGTCACCCGGAAGATAAATACCTGGCTCAATGGAGAAAATTTGTCCTGGCTGAACTTTATCAGTATTAGCAGAGGAAACATCACCGAAATCATGAACTTCTATTCCTATTGAATGCCCTAATCTATGAGTAAAATATTTTCCATATCCTTTCTCCGAGATATAGTCTCTAGCTGCAGCATCAATATCACAAAATCTAACGCCTGCTTTAACTTTTTCAATTCCCCTTTTATTTGCTTCTTTAACAATATTATAAACTTCTCTACTATGATCTGATACACTTTTATAGAAAACAGTTCTAGTCATGTCTGAGCAGTATGAATTCATCTTACATCCGATATCAATAACTACGCTGTCCCCTTCTTTAACCATTGATCCATCCAATTCATGATGAGGATCAGCAGCATTTGCCCCATAACCTATAATCGGATCAAATGAATGCCCTTCAGTACCCATTTCTTCCCATATATCACCAAGCAACTTTCCCATTTTCTTTTCTGAATATTTTTTAGGGATAAGCTTTATCATTTTATCCACAGCGGTATCATTTAATTTTGAAGCTGCCCTCATTAGATCTTTTTCACCTTCGTCCTTACACATTCTTACTCTGTCAAGAATTTCAGATCCATTAACAAATGTACTTCCACCTTTAAGCTTCATTAATTTTATTAAGAAATGAGCTGGCCAATTTTTATCTATTCCCATAGGCTTATCTTTATCAATGTTTCTTGCAAGAATTTCTACTGGACTCTGAGTATCGTTAAACCATATCTTTTCTACCCCTAAATCTTCACTTATAGGGAATAACTCATTTATAAACAATTTGTTATGTCCATCTAAGTTAATATAGAGTACAAGCATTCTTTCTCCTGATAAAATCCACTTCCCCGTAAGATAGAATATAGCCGCTGGGTCAGAAACTATCATTTGAGGTGTTTTCTTTAGCGCCATGATCTTTAGAACCTTATTAAGTCTTTCTTGCAACATTAAAAATCCCCTCCTAAAATATTATTGAATTATGTTAGGATAATTTCAAATTAATCTTAATTTCACCATTTACCAAGCAATAGGCTATATCTTCTTCAACCTTTATATATACATCTAAGGTTTTAAGTTCTGTAATTTTGTGAGATTTTACCCATTCTTCATAAACTTTTTCTAGTATTGTTTTTTTGGAAACCTCTTTTCCCTTATATTGAACATAGAATCCAACATCAATTCTCTTCGCTATTGTTTTTTTAGCTGTTTTTTTTGTAGCAGTAGTTGCCCTTCTAGCTTTTGATTTAACATTTTTAGCCATATCCTTCACCGCATTAATAGTCTTATCAACATTTTCTTTTGTAACATCAGAAACTATTGTTATTGCCTCTTCTGCTGTTGATCCACCAGCTTCTTTAGCCGAAGTTAACGTATTCTCTTTTATCATATCATGTACCTCCCATTTTAAAACAATTTTTATCCTTAATACTTATATTCTATATTTTTAGGAAAAACCCTTTTTTTAGGTGACTGTCAGTGACCCATATAAGATATTTATAACTTAATATTAATTATGTACTCTATTATATCATAAATCGCAATTAAATTCTATTTTTTGTTATTATATACATAATTATACTATGCGTATAGGAATGACATTACTTCTGTATGATGAATAGGTCTTATGAATATTTTATGAGAAAATAAAAGGATTCATCAAATTTTTTTTTAAAGATTTCCTACAACTTATATTCACACTTAATAAAATGCGGAATATATTAAAGTACAGCTACAACTTCATTCATTTAACGACCTTTCAAAAGCAGTCCATCACCTATTTATGGTGGCATTAACACCAAAGCAACTTCATTACTTAAGTTTAAGTGTAAAATTTCTTCTTAAGTTGCTAATTTAGCTACCTACGTTGATTTTTAAACTTTTACTTATTAAAAATAAGGAGGTTATTTATATGAGTCATAGACATAAAAATTGTTGTTGTTGCTGTGAACCTGTTAGTTGTTGTAAGCCTGTTAGTTGTTGTAAACCTGCTTGCTGCTGTGATAATAACTTTGGAAGTGGCTTTGGAAGTGGCTTTGGCTGCGGAAATGGCAGTATCTTGATAATTCTTTTACTATTAGGCTGTGGTGGTATTGGTGGCCGTGGCGGCTTCGGCGGCTTTGGTGGCTTTGGTTGTTAATTTAATAAAAAAAGAAGCACTCCTAATAATATTATTAGAAGTGCTTCTTTTTTATTTGTACATAAGTTCTAGTTCTTTTTGAACTTCATTATTTTCTATAAATTCATCATAAGTCATTTGTTTATCCATTATCCCCTTAGGTGTAATTTCTATTATTCTAGTTGCAACTGTTGCAACTAGTTGGGAGTCATGAGATGTAAGTAACATTGTTCCAGTATAGCTAGTTAACCCATTGTTTAACGCCGTAATAGACTCTAGGTCTAAATGATTAGTGGGCTCATCAAAAATTAATACATTAGCATTACTAAGCATCATTTTAGAAAGCATGCATCTAACCTTTTCTCCACCGGACAATACGCTGGCTTTTTTAAGGGCCTCTTCTCCAGAGAAAAGCATTCTGCCTAAAAAGCCTCTAATAAAGCTTTCAGCCTTTTCATCTGAATATTGGCGAAGCCAATCAACTAATGTGCAATCTACGCCATTAAAATATTCCGTGTTATCCTTTGGTAAGTAAGCCTTAGAAGTAGTAATTCCCCACTTAACCTCACCACTATCCGGCTCCATTTCACCCATTACTATCTTAAATAATGTAGTTTTAGCTATTTCATCTGCACCTGTAAAAGCAATCTTATCTCCCTTGTTAACTATAAAAGAAACATTATCAAGAAGTATTTCTCCATCCACAGTTTTACTTAGATTTTTAACTGTCAATAAATCATTTCCCGCTTCTCTTTCTGGCTTAAATCCAACAAATGGATATTTACGAGAAGATGGTTTTATATCATCTAAAGTCAATTTATCTAATTGCTTTTTACGAGAAGTAGCCTGTTTTGCTTTAGATGCATTAGAACTAAATCTAGCAATAAAGTTTTGTAATTCAACAATTTTTTCTTCTTTTTTCTTATTTTGATCTTTAGCCATTTGAAGAGCCAACTGACTAGATTCATACCAAAAATCATAATTTCCAACAAATAATTGAATTTTGCTAAAGTCTATATCTGCAACATGAGTACATATTTTATTTAAAAAATGTCTATCATGGGAAACAACTATAACAGTACTATCAAAATTCAGTAGGAAACTTTCAAGCCAATTTTTAGATTTTACATCTAAATTGTTTGTAGGCTCATCTAGTAATAGAATGTCTGGTTTTCCAAATAGTGTTTGAGCAAGGAGTACCTTAACCTTTTCTGATCCTGTTAATTCCTTCATTGTTTTGTTTTGAAGGTCTTCAGTTATTCCAAGTCCCATCAATAGAGTTGAAGCTTCTGATTCAGCTTCCCATCCATTAAGTTCTGCAAATTCGCCTTCTAGTACCGAAGCTCTAATTCCGTCCTCATCAGTAAAATCTGGTTTTGCATATAATTCATCTTTTTCATTCATTATTTCAAACAATCTTACATGCCCCATCATTACAGTTTTGACAACTTCATATTCATCAAATTCAAAATGATCTTGCTTTAAGAATGCTAATCTTTCTCCTGCTGTAATATTAACTTCTCCTGTATTAGGTTCAATTTGACCTGATAATATATTAAGAAACGTTGATTTACCGGCACCGTTCGCACCAATTAATCCATAACAATTACCTGGAGTAAATTTTATATTAACATTATCAAATAATTTACGTGCACCATATCTTAAACTTACGTTATTTGTACTAATCATATCTTTATAAATACCTCCATACATTAAGTAATTTCATTCTAGTCAAAACTACTGACTCATTATACCATACGGAAAGAAACTAGGCCAATGTAATTTATTTCTTTCTTATCTAGTTTTATTAGACTTATTAGTGTTTGATGCTTTGCTATCAGATCTAAAATTATGTTCTATTGACTTTGCTTTAGGTGTGTTTTGTAAATCAATAATTGTTCCCATACGAATATCTTTAGGCAGAATTTCTATATTAAAATCTTTTTCATAGTTTTTAATTAGATCAAGTTCTCTCTCTTCTGTTATAGATAATGCAAAACCATGTTCACCCATTCTTGCCGTTCTACCTACCCTATGTAAATAATCCTTAGGATTCTCTGGTATATCAAGATTAAATATATGTGACACTCCTACTATATCAAGGCCTCTAGCTGCTAAATCAGAAGCAACTAATAGTTGAATTTTTCCTGCATTGAAATCCTCAATAGCTTTTTTTCTATTAAGTTTATCAGAGCTTCCATGAATACCCTCAACCTTTAATCCGTGATAACCAAGCTTTGAAGTTGTAATTTCTACCTCATCACTTTTGTTTATAAATATTATTGCTTTTTCAGGTTTAGTAGCACTTATGAGTTTTCTGAGTAGAACCAGTTTCTCTCTCTTTTCAACTACGAAATACATGTGCTCTATATTAGGATTTACCTGACTTTTATCACCCACTTTAATTACTTCTGGATCCTTCATCAAAGTTTTAGCAATCTCAACAACTTTAAGCGAAATCGTAGCTGAAAATATCATAATTTGTCTATCCCTAAGCGTAGTTTTTATTATGGCCTTTACCCCATCTATGTTATCTTCATCTATCATTCTATCGCCTTCATCTATTACTATAGTCTTAACGAAGTGTGATTTCAGTTTCTTCATAGTTATAAGTTCTAAAATTCTTCCTGCGGATCCAACTATTATATGTGGCTTTTCCTTAAGAGCTTCTAGCTGTCTTTTGATGTTAACATTACCTATTATGGTAGTTGATTTGATGTTGCTATTTGAGTTCTCTGATAGCAATTCTATTTGCTTATGTATTTGCATTGCAAGTTCATGAGTAGGTGCAAGTACAATCGCTTGAATATCCTTTGATGTTGTGTCTATTTTTTGAAATATAGGTAATAAGTAAGCCAGTGTTTTACCTGAACCTGTTTCTGATTCTCCTATAATATCCTTGCCCTCAAGTCCAATTGGTATAGCCTTTACTTGAATTTCTGTAGGGCTCTGTATCCCCTGTTTAATCAAACCTTCTATAAGGTTTTCTTGTAATCCTAGTTCATTAAATAATTTATTCATATTTTCTCCTTTTTTCTAAGAAATCTTATTGTTAGCGTATTTAAATATTGTTGCTTTTATAGCTAAATAATCTATTTCTTCTGGTAATGCTTCTTTGATAGGTCTAAGCTTTGAAGCTCCAATTTTTTCTATAACTTCAATAATAAGCGCTTCCTGATGTTTTGGAATAAAATCATCTAAATTAACATCAAAACCCTCATAAGCACATTTAAATATATGTTCTTGTACTGTGAGGCTTTTTAATTTTCTCTCGTAAATTATGTCCTCTATGCTTTTACCCTCTTTATACATATTATAAGTAATAACATAGCTAGGGATCTTTCCTTCATTTTCGCAAGCTTTTTCTACCGCACATTCAGTTTGAACCTTCTCATCATTTTCATTATATAGTATTTCTGCCTTTAGTTCTATATTGTTTTCCTGCATATATTTTTTTATAACCTGAATGAATTCCTCACCATACTTCTTAAGCTTAGATTCTCCTACCCCTTTAATGTTTAGCATTTCTTTATTATTTACTGGGAAATATTCGCTCATCTCTCTTAACGCGCTATCTGCAAACACAATATAAGGTGGAACTTTTTCCCGGTCTGAAATTTCTTTTCGAAGGGACCTCAATATTTCAAACAAACCAGTATCGCGAGCTACCTTAGCTTTCTTTTTCTCAACCTTTTGATACACTTTTTCTTCATTTTTAAGTACTGCCACTGCTTTATCTTTTAAATGAACCACCGGAAATTGACCATCTGCAAGTGAAAGATATTCTTCTGCCGTAAGCACATTTATGAGGTCTCTTATCTCTTTAACAGTATATTGCTTTATTATCCCATAGGTAGATAACTTATCAAATCCAAGTTCCAAAACTTTTTTATTCTTTGAGCCACGAAGTACTTCTGCAATTAATGAAGTACCATACCTCTCCTTCATCCTAAAGATGCAAGAAAATATTTTTTGTGCCTCTATAGTTATATCTACCAGTTCACTTTCATCATTGCATGTACTGCAATTGTCACATTTATCTTGAACATTTTCTTCGCCAAAATATTCCAAAATAAACTGTCGTAAACATCTTGAAGTATGTGAATAATCCACCATAGCTTGAAGTTTCTTATATTCATTTACCTTCCTTTGAGGTGATACGACACTTTGTTCTATAAAAAATTTTTGAAGTAACACATCTGCTGCAGAAAATAACAGTATACATTCGCTAGGCTCTCCATCTCTGCCTCCACGTCCCGCTTCTTGATAATAAGATTCCATACTCTTTGGCAAATTATAATGAATTACATATCGAACATTTGATTTATCTATTCCCATTCCAAAAGCATTTGTAGCTATAATAATGTTGATATCGTCGTACAAAAACTTTTCTTGGTTTTGTTTTCGCTCTTCATCTCCTAGCCCCGCATGGTATCTTCCAACACTATATCCCTTTTTATTCAAAAGCTCATAGAGATTATTCGTTTCCTTCCTTGTAGAAGTGTATATTATCCCTACTTGGTCTTTATTATCTTGAATGTATTCTAATACAAAATCTCTTTTGTTTTCTCCACGAATAACAGTAAAGCTCAAATTTTCTCTATTAAAACCAGTTACATAAACATCCGGCTCTCTTAATTTTAATAACTTTATAACGTCTAACCTTACTTCCTCTGTTGCAGTAGCTGTAAATGCCGCTATAATTGGTCTTTCTTGTAATTTTTCTATCAAACTAGAAATTGCTGCATAACTGGTTCTAAAATCATGTCCCCATTGAGATACACAATGAGCTTCATCCACTGCTAAAAGCGATATTGTTAATCTATTTAACATATTGCAGAAGAAGTCTGATTCTAACCTTTCTGGGGCAACATAAAGAAGCTTAAACTCCCCAAGCGCTACCTTATCAATTCTTTCATTAACTTCATTAATACTTAATGAGCTATTTATATATGTTGCAGCTATCCCTATACTATTCAATGTATCTACTTGATCCTTCATAAGCGATATAAGTGGTGATATTACGAGTGTTACTCCTTTTAGCATTAGAGCAGGTATCTGGTAACACACCGATTTCCCTGCACCAGTAGGCATTACAGCAAAGGTATCTTTTCCGCTTATTATACTCTCTATTACATTTTCTTGTCCTTTTCTAAAATTATCATATCCATAATACTTTTTTAATTTTTCTTGTGCTTCACGCAACATATATTTCTTCCTCTCATACGTAATAATTTCTTACAATAGTATAACATTATTTTAAAAAATTTGTACCTTTATGGCGACGAACTTTGTATTTGTTTTAATCAAAACATGTATTATTATCTATTTTCGTCAACTTTATGATATTTAAAACATATCAAACATTTGATTTTCATGATTTAATAACATTTCATAAATAAACAAATCGCTATCAAGTTTATAGTTTTTATAATTTTTACTCATTAACTACTGGACATTTTCAAATTATTAATCTACTATTAATTAATAAGATTCTATTAATTAACATAAAAATATATAGGAGGTTTTTAATTATGGCAACTGCACATTCGTTTGACATAGTATCAGATGTCGATATGCAAGAAGTAGACAATGCAATAAACCAAGCATTGAAAGAAGTTAAACAAAGGTATGATTTTAGAAATACTATTACTGAAATTAACCTAGGAAAAGAAGATATTAAAATAATATCTGATGATGATTTTAAATTAAAATCAGTTATAGACGTTCTTGTAAGTAAGTTAATTAAAAGAGGTATATCTGGAAAAGCATTAGATCTAGGTAAACAAGAACCTGCTACATTAGGTTCTGCAAGGCAAACAGCCAAAATTGTAAAAGGTATTTCTACTGAAAAATCGAAAAAAATAATTGCTGAAATTAAATCCAGCAAAATTAAAGTTCAAGCTCAAATTATGGATAATCAGCTAAGGGTTACCGGCAAGGACCTTGACGATCTACAGCAAGTAATGGCTTTAATAAAATCGAAAGATTTTGATATTCCCCTACAATTCACTAATTATAGATAGTTACATTTTTAAAGGTTAGTACCCACTGTACTAACCTTTTTTTATTTACTATCATGATTTACACCAATTACAATCTATTATGAATATTGTAATTATTAAAATTTTATGTATATTGTATAAGATATTATAATAATGTTTAAAATGACAGACCATTATATTTTTTTTGCATAATACGTAAAAGTTTGTTAATTTTTATTATTTTTCTTAAATATTTTCATAAACCTATTGACGTTTTATGTTATTTTTGCTACAATTTAATTATAAATAAGTCGAAAGATGTTTGAGGAGGAAATTAAATGAAATCAACAGGTATTGTAAGAAAAGTGGACGAACTTGGAAGAATTGTTATTCCTATAGAATTGAGAAGAACTTTGGATATAGATATCAAGGACGCTTTAGAAATCTATGTAGATGGTGATCAAATTATTCTTAAAAAATATGAACCAGCTTGTATTTTCTGTCAAAATGCAAGAGACGTTGTAAACTACAAAGGTAAAAATATTTGTAAAGACTGTCTTGCTGAGTTAGGTTCAGGTAAATAATTCAAGATAATTTTTTATTAAATAAAATAGGGCATATAAGCCTAACAATAAAAAAAAGATATCCTTTAAAAGGATATCTTTTTTTTATGTCTTCAACCTAAACTCGCTACAGCACTTTGAGCAAGTTATAATAATTTTACCTTTTCCTCTTGGTAATCTTAATTTTTGTTCACATTTAGGACAGCTAGTTATTATATACTTCTTTTTTTCCTTTAATCTCTCTATAGGTCTATAATTTTTAATTTTAATATTAATTAGTTTAATATTTTGTTTTAAATTATTGATTTTACGATAAAAATGTCTTTCTATATTTTCAAAAACAAATTTTTCATTATTTCTCCCATGTACATTAGTTGACCTACATCTCCAAATTGAATATATAATAAGTGCTGTTCCTAAAATCCATGAATACCTAGCTACTAACAAAAATATTCCTATCAATAAGGTTGCTGTTGAAAATCTATCCCAGCCATAAACTTCTCTAGAAGATTTAACAAACATTTATACTATTCCCCCTATCATTTTCTGAAGTAGATAACAATTATTAATTGTTATCTACTTTAACATGTGTAAGCAGTAAACTAAATATAATAATTTTAATTTAGCACTTTCAGCATTGTTACTCTTATATTATATTCTAGCACTATAAATGCTATATTATTATTAATTTTCTGTAAAAAATACCCCCAAAAACCTTTTAAGCTCCTGTTACTATTACTTATTTAATTAATAGTATAGGAAATCGTCAACCTATATAGCTAACTAACCTATAGAGAGAATACGATATAAGTAAAATATAAAACTAGTTAGAATTAATATTTTACAAAAATGTTATAACATCACTGATAAATCACTAAATGAAAATGTAAATTTCATTATATTTTGTCGAATATATTTATCTATTTTCATTTTTAATCAGCTTATATTAAACTTTTAAAAATCCCATTGACTATATGTGTAATACATGTTAATCTTAGAGTAAGAAATAAGTCGAAATATACCGTTTATATATAGGAAACTTATTTTGATATAATCCCTTTAAAATTAAATACCCCCAACTATAAAAAGGAAAATATTTTATGTAGATGTATCTGTAGCGGTTATTATTAAATTAGTTTCCTTTTTTATCCCCCCACAGTATCTTATAAATAGACTTTAATTATTTGTATATAAAAAACTTGAGCAAATGCTCAAGTTTTTTTATTTTCTTAGATAATATTATTTTTACAATTCCTTATTCCCAAAATTCACAAATCTCTTTTTTAGCATGAGTGCTATTATTTATTATATGATAATTGTCCCATTCCTTTGGGAAAAGTCGTCTATACCTTTGGTTAAGGAATCTATCATCTATTAACAGCGCGATCCCACTATCTTCCTCTGTTCTAATTACCCTTCCCGCCGCCTGTAGTACTTTATTCATACCTGGGTACATATAAGAATATTCATAGCCACAATTGCTTTTATTATTAAAGTATTCTTTAATAATTTCCCGTTCAAAGCAAATCATAGGATGACCTACACCGATGATTATAACACCAATTAATGCATCACCTTTTAAATCAATACCTTCAGAAAATATACCACCTAAAACTCCAAAACCTAAAATATTCTCATCACTCGAACTACTAAAGTTTTGCAAAAATTCTTCCCTGGCATCTTCAGTCATAGAATTGGTTTGGATACTTACTTTGATATGTGGATACTTTTGCGTAAAACTATTACACACTTCCTCCATATATTTATATGAAGGAAAAAATACCATATAATTTCCATTCTTAGCACTTATTACAGAATATATGTACTCTACTATCTTTAGGTAACTATTTTCTCTATATTTATATTTAGTAGAAATGTCCTTAGCTACCATTACCCTAAGCTTACTTTTGTCAAAGGGAGAATTCAGCGTTAAATGGTAATCCTTACTTTCTCCACCCAAAATCTCTTTAAAGTATACTAATGGTAGTAGCGTTGCAGAGAAGTATATCACTGATTGACCTCTTTTTGACGCCTCGCTTAAAAGCTTAGATGGATCCAAGCAAAATATTTTTAATACTACGTCATCTAACCCACTTTCTACATAGGTTATATATTTATCATCATAAAGTTCAGCTACCCGAATAAAACTCAAAGAGTTAAAATACAATTCTAAAAAACTATCATATGTTTCAGATTTTTCATTTTTCGTGAGCCATTTTTCTAATATTTTAGTAAGCCTCGTAAGGAGGTTATATACATCCACTGGTTCAGCATTTTGTTTGTAATATCCATCTTCATTACACATTTTCTTCATGCTGTTGATAAGAGCATTTAACTTATTCAAAACTTTGTACATTTGATCGTCAAGACCTTTTATATCTTTTTTCAATTGCATAATCAATTTTTTACTAATTTGCGCTGAAAACATTTCTCTAGCTCTATCCACTAAGTTATGAGCCTCATCAACCAAAAAAGTATATTCCCCACCGTTATCAGTAAAGAATCTTTTTAAGTAAACCCTAGGATCAAATACATAATTATAATCGCATATAACGCTGTCAGCCCACACAGTTAAATCCAATGAAAACTCAAATGGACATACGTTATATTTATTTGAGTATATCTCAATTATTTCTCTGCTAAATGTATTTTCATTTTTCAGAATATCAAGTAGCGCTTCATTAACTCTATCAAAATGTCCTTTTGCAAATTTACATTGCTGCGGATTACATGCACTACCTTTACTAAGACATACTTTATCCTTTGCTGTTAGTGTAATCGTCTTAAATTTAAGTCCATTTGATTTCATTTTATCAAAGGCATCCTCTGCAACTCGTCTTGTTATAGTTTTGGCTGTTAGGTAAAAAATCTTTGTGGTATGCCCTTCTCCCATAGCTTTAACCACCGGAAACAAAGTAGATATAGTTTTACCTATTCCTGTGGGGGCTTGCACAAACATTTTCTTTTTCTCTACTACTGTTTTATATACGCAGACAGCTAGTTCCCTTTGACCGTCCCTATAATTTTCAAACGGAAACAACAACTCTTTTATAGTACTATCTCTTTCCTTATTCCACTCACTAGCAATATTTGCCCATACAAAATAGCTAGAGATAATTTCATCAAAAAATTCTTGTAGTTTTTCAATTGAAAAAGCTTTGATAAACTGCTTAGTTTTTTGCGTATCTATTTCATAATAGGTTAATTGAACATTAATAAGCCCAAGATTATTTTGAATCCCATATATATATGCATAACATTTGGCTTGAGCCCAGTGAAGACTATTATAATCTTCCTTAATAAGTTCTATATCCTTAGCAACTGTTTTAATTTCATCTATGGTAACTTTATTATTTTTGATTAGAATACCATCAGCACGCCCCTCAATTATAATCGAGGCCCCATTATATAGTATACTGTGTTTTAAACTTACCTCAGCGCGATATTCTTCTCCAAGTAATACCGAATACTTTTCTTTATTCTCACTTTGAATTTTTTGATGTGCTTTGGTTCCCTCTACAGCTCTGCTACTCCCCATAAACCTCATATCTAAATCGCCAGCCCTTAGTACAAACTCTACTAAGTTACGCACAGATATTTTTATATCTCTATTTTTATCCACAGACCATACCTTCTTTATTAAATAAACTTATCACTCATAAATTTTCAATAACATTTCAGAAACAAAATCACCCACTTGTATAAGTGGGTGATGATTTAATTGTTTTTCTGCTGCTCTATTTTCTCAACTAATTCATTTAAATATGTCCATCGCACCATTAGCTGTTCAGCTTCAACTCCAATATTCTTTTGCTGCTTAACTAGTTTCTGCAAATATTCAAAATCACTACTTCCATCATTGATTTTTTTATTAATATCCACAAGTTCTGCTTCCTTTTGCTCAATTTTACCGTCGATTTCATCAAATTCTTTCTGCTCTTTAAATGTAATTTTCAAAAGCTTCTCTTCTTTAATTGCCTCATCTTTACTGCTTGCAACCTCTTCATTTACATCTTTTTTGTCTTCTTTATCTACTTCTAGTAAATTCGGATTTTTTTCTATATATTCTTTATACTCAGAATAATTACCTACAAATTGAATTATCTTTTCATTTCCCTCAAAACTGAATATTTTGTCAGATACTCTATCTAAAAAGTATCTATCATGAGATACAGTTATAACCACACCACTAAACCCATCTAAATAATCTTCGAGTACTGCTAGAGTTTGAATATCAAAGTCATTAGTTGGCTCATCTAAAAATAGTACATTTGGAGCTTCCATAAGAATCCTTAATAAATATAGTCTTCGTTTTTCTCCACCGGATAAACTAGAAATAAATGAATGCTTAGTAGTTCCATCAAATAAGAATCTCTCAAGCATTTGAGAAGCTGTAACCTGTTCTCCATCGCCTGTAGTTATATATTCTGCACCTTCTCGAATGTACTCTATAGCACGTAGCTTTTCGTTCATCTCACCATTTTCTTGATGGAAAAAGCCAATTTTCAATGTTTCTCCCCAATCTATTACCCCTGAATCTGGGCTTAATACTCCACTTAAAATATTCATAAGCGTAGATTTCCCCATACCATTAGGTCCTATAATACCTACTTTATCTCTCCTAGTAAAAGTATGACTAAAATTACTAATTAATTTTTTATCACCATATGCTTTATATATGTTCTCTACATTCATAATCTTTTTACCAAGTCTAGTAGATGCCGAGGATAATTCTAACTTTTCGTTTGTTACATCAACTTTTCCATCGCGAAGCTCATCAAAACGGTCAATTCTCGCCTTTTGCTTAGTACTTCTAGCTTTAGCCCCACGTCTTATCCAAGCTAGTTCCTTTTTAAATAAACTCTCTCTTTTTTTCTCTATTGTATCCATTAAAGCCATTCTTTCAACTTTCTTTTCCAAAAACACACTATAATTCCCCTGATAACTATATAGATTACCCTTATCAAGCTCAATAATTTTATTTGTTATTCTATCTAAAAAATACCTATCATGAGTAATCATAAGTAGTGCACCTTTTCTACTATTTAAAAATTTCTCAAGCCAATCTATTATTTTATTATCCATATGATTTGTAGGCTCATCCAAAATTAATAAATCTGAGGGAGTAATTAGAGCACTACACAAAGCGACTCTTTTTCTTTGTCCACCTGAAAGGTTGCCTATTCGCTGCTTAAAATCGGTTATTCCAAGCTTTGTAAGTATTATTTTAGCTTCATTTTGAACTTCCCATCCGTTACATGCGTCCATCTTAGTGTTAAGGTTCATTAAAGTATTTTGAACGGATTCATCTTCTGGATTTTCCTCCATTTTCTCCATAGCTACTTCATATTCTCTTATAACCTTCATAACATCAGTTTCACTTTTAAAAATTTGCTCAAGCACTGTAGCTTCTGGGTCAAATTTAGGATTTTGAGATAAATATTCTATATTCACTTTGTTTCCCTTTAAAATTCTTCCCCCATCAGGAACTTCAAAGCCAGCTATTATTTTTAAAAAAGTTGATTTTCCTGTTCCATTAACTCCTATTAATCCAATTTTATCGCCATCACTTATACCTAATGACACTTTATTAATGAGTATTTTTTCACTATAACTTTTACTCATTTCTTCTATTGTTAACAAATTCATATACATACCATCCTTTTCATGTTCTAACATTAGGGGCATGAGATTAAATGTCCCTACACTTCAATTATACCCAAATAAGCACCCAAGTGATAGTGCAAATTCATCTTCGACAAATTTTTCATTATCTCTAGGGTGTATTTTTAAACAAATATACATTTTTTTACAACTACTAGTTGACTATTATTAACTTCTGATCCATACTTTCATTACAATAAATAACAACAAACTCATGACTAATGCAGCTCCCATAACTATTGGCATAAATATCTGAAATTGTGCTATAACAATGGCTACAATGTCCTTCCATCCTACACCTTCATCACAATTCAAATCACTATCCTTTATTCTTTCTAGTTCTCTTTCCTGTCTCATATATTCCCCCCTTACTTTGGAAATTCAATATACTATCCTTTTATGCTACCAATCATTACCTTACAGCAAGTGGCAAGCTACAAAATGTTTACTGCCTACATCTTTATACTGTGGACATTCATTTTTGCATCTTTCCACAGCATATTGACATCGGGTATGAAATTTACAGCCAGAGGGTGGATTTGCCGGACTTGGTATGTCTCCCTTAAGAATAATTCTTTCTCTCTTTAATGTTGGATCTGGTAGAGGCACTGCCGATAACAATGCCTTCGTATATGGATGAAGAGGATTATTATACAATTCATTTTTTGATGCTAATTCCACCAAAGATCCTAGGTACATAACCCCTATTCTATGACTAATATGTTTTACTACACTTAAATCATGCGAAATAAATAAATATGAAAACCCCATTTTTTCTTGAAGATCACACATTAAATTAACTATTTGAGATTGAATGGACACATCTAGTGCTGATACAGGTTCATCAGCAACTATAAATTCAGGATTTAATATAAGAGCTCTTGCTATTCCTATTCTCTGCCTTTGCCCACCTGAAAATTCATGTGGGTATCTTCTTATGTGATAAGGTGCAAGCCCACAAATCTCAAGCACCTCTTGAACTCTACCAGCAATTTCGCTTTTAGGCAATAACTCATGATCTATTAGCGATTCTCCAACTATTTGCCCTATAGTAAGTCTTGGATTAAGAGAACTATATGGATCTTGAAAAATTATTTGCATTTTAGGTCTCATCTTTCTTAAATCTTTTTTCGATAAATCAAATACATTTTGATTTTTAAAATAAACATTGCCTTCTGTTTTGTTTATAAGCCTTAACATAGTTCTACCAACTGTAGTTTTCCCACATCCTGATTCACCCACTAGGCCCAAGGTTTCACCTTTATTTATATATAGAGATACCCCATCTACAGCTTTAACATAACCTACAGTCTTTTTAAGTATTCCACCCTGAATAGGAAAATATGTTTTTAAATTCTCTACTCTAACTATTTCATCGTGCACTTACTTCCCCTCCTTGCATCGCTTCATAGTACAAAATATTTATTAGTTGTTTTGCTCCTCATATAAAAAGCAGGCTACCTTATGTCCTTGCCTTATCTCGTAAGTAGGTGGTTGCTTCTTTCTACAAATATCCATAGCTTTCGGGCATCTTGCACAAAAATAACATTCTTCTGGCATATTAATTGGGTTTGGAACCTGTCCGAGTATTGAGTATAATCTATCTACATCTTTATCCAGTGAAGGTTTAGATTTCATTAAGCCTTCAGTATATGGATGCATTGGATTTTTAAATAACTCAATTACAGGTGCTTCTTCAATAACCTTACCAGCATACATTACTACTACATATTCTGCCATTTCAGCAATTACTCCAAGATCATGAGTTATTAGCATTATTGAAGTATTAAGCTTTTTCTTTAGATCCTTCATAATATCAAGTATTTGCGCTTGAATTGTTACATCTAATGCAGTAGTTGGCTCATCTGCTATTAAAAGCTTTGGATTACAAGACACAGCCATTGCAATCATTGCCCTTTGGCGCATACCTCCACTAAGCTCATGAGGGTAACACTTCACTATGTCCTCAGCTCTTGGCACTCCAACTAGCTTTAACATATCTACTGCTTTTTCCCTAGCCTTAACTTTATTTAACTTTTGATGGAGCATTATTACTTCTTCTATTTGATACCCTATAGTGAATATAGGATTTAATGAAGTCATAGGCTCTTGAAATATTACTGCTATGTCATTCCCCCTTATTTTTCTTATTTCATCGCCTTTAAGTTCTAAAATATTTTTATTTTCAAACAGAATTTCGCCTCCAACTATTTTTCCGGGTGGTGACGGAATTAATCTCATTATTGACATTGCCGTAACGCTTTTACCACAACCCGATTCTCCAACTACACCTATTATTTCACCTTTTCTAATATTAAAACTAACATCATCAACAGCTTTCACAATTCCATCTTCTGTGTAAAAATATGTTTTCAAATTTTTTATCTCCACTAAATTTTTACTCATAATACACCTCCTAAACCTTTAGTTTGGGATCGATGGCGTCGCGAAGTCCATCTCCAAATAAATTTATACCCATTACCGTTAAGAAAATGCATATGCCAGGAGGCGCCCAAATCCAAGGTTTGAATTGTAATATATATGCATTATTAACTGCCTGGACCATTTGACCCCAAGACGGCGTAGGGGGAGTAACTCCAAGTCCTAGAAAACTTAATGCTGATTCCGTTAGAATTGCACCACCTATACCTAAAGTAGCTGAAACTATAATAGACGCATAGGTATTTGGTAGTAGATGACTAAATATTTTCCTTCTATCCTTAAGTCCTAAAGCTTCTGCTGCCTGCATAAATTCCTGTTCCCTAAGCGATAGTATTTGTCCTCGAACAATACGGCAAAGGCTTGGCCATCCAAGTAATCCTATAATAAACATAACTACGTACATCCTATACTGTGGGGCAACATTTAAATCTGACATTACAGCTGCCAGCATTATTAGTAGTGGCAAACTTGGAAAGCATAAGAATATATCAACTATCCTCATTATTACACTATCCACTGTTCCACCATAAAAGCCTGCTATTCCTCCTAACATACTTCCAATTAGTACTTCAACAAATACAGCGAGCACTCCTACTGACAGAGATATTCTGCCCCCATACATCACTCTTACTAAAACATCTCTTCCCACATCATCGGTACCCAAAAGATGTTTAAAAGAAGGTGAAGATGATACATTGTATAAATCTATAGTTTCCATTTTATAAGGTGATATTAATGGACCAATTAATGCCATAATCACCATAAACAACAGTATATACATTCCAAATATAGCTAGTTTATTCTTTTTTAACCGTTTTCTTATTATCTTCCAAGGGCTTAAAATTTCTTCTTTTTTAATTTGCTTCACTTTTGGTTTTACTTCTGCTTGCATTTTAACACCTCCTATTTAAGCCTTATTCTCGGATCAACTACGGCATAAGTAACATCTGCAATTAGATTCCCAACCAAAGTTAACACTGCAAATAAGATATTTATTCCCATGAGCAGTGGATAATCACGTCCACTTACTGCAGCAATTTCTATAGGTCCTATGCCAGGCCACCCAAAAATGCTTTCTGTAATAAACGCTCCAGAAAATAATAAAGGAAGCCAAAATCCCAGTAAAGTAATAACAGGAATCATTCCATTTCTAAGAGCATGTTTATATATAACCACTTTTTCTTTAAGTCCTTTAGCTCTAGCTGTTCTTATATAATCCTGCCTTATTACCTCTAGCATACTTGATCTTGTGTATCTCATAAGACCTGCCACACTACTTAAAGTAAGTACAATTAGCGGTAGTATCATATGACGAGCTACATCTAAACCATAGGAAATGCCTGCTACTGTACTTCCAGCCGTGCTCATTCCAGAAACCGGAAGTATTTTAAGGTCTACAGCAAAAACTTTTATAAGAAGCATACCAAAAAAGAATGAGGGCATAGAAATACCTATCAGGGCAAACACGGTGAAAAATCCATCAAATTTTGAGTACTGCTTAGTTGCAGAAACCACTCCGATTGGAATTGAGATTAATACACTTAGTATTAATGAGAGTATAGCTAGGTAAAATGTATTCCAAATATATGTGTTCATAACCTTTCCTACTGGCTGTTTAAAGTTAGTAGATTCGCCAAAATCCCCATGAAGTACTCCTCCAGCCCATCTAAGATACTGCTTATACGCCGGTAGATCTAGTCCCATTTGATGTCTTAATTCTTGCTTTCTTTCTGGTGTTAAATGTGGATCCATTTTACCTGTTAATGCATCACCTGGTGCCAACTGCAATATTAAAAATATTACTATAGATACCCCTATTAAAACTGGTATCATTTGCAGTAATCTTCTAGTTATATACTGCCTCATGACAATCCCCCTTTATAAACTATGCTTGGTAACCCCAAGCATAGCAAAATATAATTAAAGCATCATTTACCTATTTAGCTTTAGGTTCAATCAATTCTGCATCTGCAATTTGATAAGTAAAATTAACATATGGAGAGATGTTTATACCTTTAACTCTTGAACTTACAGCCCACATCATTTTACATTGATCTAACAAAACATATGGAGCTTCCTCTGTGAAAAGTTTTAACCACTTTTGATATAATACCTTTCTTTCTTTTACATCCGTAGTCTTAAGAGCATCTGCCATTAATTTTTCACTTTCTTTATTTACCCAATTTCCTGGATTGAATCCACCGAGCTCTGCTTGCTTTTCTGAGAATAATCCTGATGGATCTGGATCAATACTTAAAGTCCAAGACATATTATACATATCAAATTTTTGTTCATCAAAAACCTTTGTACACATAGTCTTGAATTCCATTAATTCAGGAATAACATCTATTCCTATGGCCTTCCAATTCTCCTTTACTATTGGAATTAACAATTCTACGTATTTACTTCCTTGATAAGTCATCCAATGGATTTGAAACTTTTTACCATCCTTATATCTAAATCCATCTTCCTTTTTAATCCAACCTGCTGCTTCTAATAATTTATTTGCTTTTTCAGGATTATATTCATATTTATTTATGTCATCAGTATATGCCCAAGATACTTGTGATACTGGTGCATTACAAACATCAGCATATCCTTTATATCTAGCATCTATAAATCCTTTTCTATTTAAACCATAAGTAAGTGCTTGCCGTACCCTTTCATCTTTTAATTTTTCATCTTTAAGATTTAACCCTATATATCCATATCCATTATCCGGAAAAAGTTGCATATCTATGAATCCTGCACTTTTAAGCATTTGGATATTTTCTGGTTCAGTTGCAATTCTATCAATATCTACTTCACCAGCGGAAAGTGATTGAATATTGGTTTGAGCATTAGTAACTTTTAATATTAACTTATTAATCTTAGCTTCACCCTTCCAATAACTAGGGTTTTTCTCAAAGTCAGCTTCTTGACCTGCCTTATATGCTTTAAATATATATGGACCACTGCCCATCGGTTTTAAGAATGTTTTTTTTAATTTATCTATATTACCTTTTTCAAATGCATAATAACTCTTGCACATAATTCCATAAATAAAATCAGAACTTAGAGCTGGTGATTTAACATCTGTTAATGTAAATGAAATTGTATTGTCATCTATAACCTTTATGCCTTTAACTGTTTTAGCATCACCTTTATTGTATTCCTTATACCCAACCAATTTATCTACAGCGTCTGTTCTGGGTCCATCATACTTTGGGTCACAAATAGCTGTATAAGTAAATTCCACGTCCTTTGCAGTTAATTCTTCTCCATTGCTAAATTTAATGCCTTTGTTTAAATGGAAGGTATAGGTTTTGCTATCCTTTGAAATCTCCCATTTCTTAGCTACTTTTTCTACAGGATTTCCTTTCGCATCATTTGTCAATAACCCTTCAAAAACTAATTGAGCAACATAACCATCATCTACTGAACTTTCATATATGGGATTAAATTTTCCTTCTGGTGCTGTAAATCCAACAATTAAAGTATCTTTTCTGTTTTTTGCTGTTTGTGGCACTTTTTCTGGATTTACAGCCGCTATAACTTCTGATCCTTTTAAATCCTTCGCTGCTCTCCCAACATCACTTTTACCACAACCCGATAATACTAGAGCCATTGACATTGCTAAACTTAAACATCCAGCAATTCTTCTTTTCATTGTTTTCCCCCCTTTTTTTATAAACAATTTGATATAACTTAATAATTGTTGTTAATATAACAGTCTTTAATTTCGCTATCAATATAATTATATGTTTCATGAGCATTTTAATATTACACTTTATCAACTTAAAGTCATTATAATAAAAAATAGACTCACAATTATTTTAAAAATTGTGAGCCTTTTGTAAATATATTTCTCGTCCATTAAAAAAATCGCCTTTCGGCGACAATTAAATAATTTTTATTTTTTATGTGAAGCTAAAAGTGGATTATTAATTTTCTTTTGTTTAGCTAAACTAATTTGGTATTCTATCAACTTATTTTGTGAATCGATTATTTTGTACTTATAAGATTGAAGCTTAAATCTCATTTCTTTATTTTCTGTTTTTGTTCTTCTATTTTCTTCGATACAACTTTTACTAGTCACTTGCATCACATCTAATTGTTGTTGCATCTCTATATTTTCTTGCTCTAATGTTTTTACATATTCAGTTTTTTCTGTGTTTTTACACTTGTTAAGTAATTCTTGATTATAGTCTTCCAAATGATTTAACTGTTTTTTTAAACCTTCTAACTGCTCAGTCAATTCATTATCATGTTTTTCTAAAGATTCACCCTTACTCAAAAGTTCCTTGCAAAGTGACTTACTTTTAAACATATCATCACCTAAATTTAAAGCAGTTAAAATTGCTGCTGAGGAAGTACTAAGCTTTTCATTATTACTCATTATATTTTTTATTTTTTTATCAACATAACTAGCTACCATATGTAAATATTCTTCTCTTTCATCACCTTTTAAATTATATTCAACACCGTTTATCTTTATTGTTACAACGTTCATCTAAAACACCCTCTTAGACAGATTAGTTAAACTTATTGTACCACAATATAACTTTTAATAAAACCAATTTTTTCAAATTATGCATACAATTAATACAATATTCATTTGTTTTTTGAGATTGCATGAATCGAGTAGGAGCTAAATAATTAATTTATTTAGCGACCTCTCACACCACCGTGCATACCGTTCGGTACACGGCGGTTCAATAGAAATTAATGTTTTAATAAATATGTCTCAGATATAGAAACTAATCCTATATTTTTAAGGTATTTATTGGTCAATGTTTTGTTTAATATAGGGCTATTGGATGTTCTCCAATAGCCTTTCCTTGTATTTGCATATTGCAAAGCTTTATTGTTTGGTATTCCTAATTTAACAAGGTTCCCATATTTTGTTTTAATCTTTTTCCATTGTTTCCAAAAACACATTCTAATTCTTCGCCTTAACCATTCATCAAGTGTTTTAAGAATACTTTTAATGTCTGCAATAGCAAAATAATTTATCCATCCAACTATCACTTGCTTAAGTTTCATAAACCTATATTTCATGCTCATCGCATTACTTCTTGAAGTTAATTCTTTTAGCTTTGCTTTGAATTTGATTATAGGTTTTTGAGGAACTCTCATTCTGTATTCACCTTTTGCTCGGTAAAATGAAAATCCTAAAAATTTAAGTTTCCAAGGTCTATCTACTGTACTCTTTTCTTTATTCACTCTAAGCTTTAACTTTTCCTCAATAAATCTCGTAATACTCTTCATTACTCTATTTGCTGATTTCTCACTTTTGACGTATATATTCGCATCATCAGCATATCTACAAAAGTTTAGTCCTCGTTTTGTTAGTTCTACATCGAGTTCATGTAACATTACGTTACTTAATAATGGGGACAAAGGCCCGCCTTGAGGTGCTCCTTCTTCTGTATTCATAAATACCCCATTTATCATCACTCCACTTTGTAGATACTTTCGTATCAGAGAAATTACTCTACTATCTTTAATATCTTCCGATAGTATCCTTATTAATTTATCATGATTTATCGTATCAAAGTATTTAGAAAGGTCTATATTCACCGTCCATGTATGTCCAGCATTAATATATCCCCTACATTTTTCAACAGCTTGTTTTCCACTTCTTAAAGGTCTAAAACCGTAACTATTATCAGAAAATTTCTTTTCATATATTGGTATTAGAGTTTGTGATATCGCTTGTTGAATAACTCTATCTAATACAGTAGGTATTCCAAGTAGCCTAATTCCACCGTCAGGTTTTGGTATTTCTACCCTTCTTACGGCTAGAGGTCTATATCTACTTTCTAATAATGATTGCCTTAATTCTTGTCCATGCTCTTTTAGATAATGTAGAAGTTCATCTACTGTCAAACCATCAATCCCATGACTTCCTTTATTGGCTTTTACTCTTTTATATGCTTTATTCATATTATCTCTCGATAATATCTGCTCGAGTAAACCATTATCATATTCATTCACATCGTTTCTTCCTTCTTCTGACATAGAGGAAATACTATGCACTTCTACATTACCTTCGAGTTCCACTCTATTCTCTCGTAGAGAGCCTTCTTTATGAAGTTGTCTGCTTTTATCATATTTTCTCGTATCCTTCAAAATTCCAAACCTCCTATTGTTCAGTCCTTCCCACGCTAACGCGTTTTGCATGGTACTATGACGTCTGCTGACTTCTGATAGTTCAGCCATACATCACTGTATGGGTTGTTATTTCTAAATTCATATCCACAACTTACCTATCAGATCTCCCCGGGTAAGAACGCAATCTTTCACTCCATCTATCTGCTACATTTACACCACTTGTTTCGAATAGTTTTGGGCTTCGTTTTGTATTGCAAACTTACCCACAAGCATATGCCTTATATGTAGTTTCTGTTCGTCAGACCGGAGTTTGGCCGCCAACTTCCTTCAGATTCCATCTCACGATGGACACCCTTGTCTTAAGCTATGCACTTGGCACTATTAACCCGTGCTAGGGACTTTCACCCATTAGATTGCGCCCATGCCGGGCGCACAATGATAAAACCCCCTTATTACTAAGGGAGTTTTAGTTTACTTTCATTATCTAAGTTCAGCACCTAATTTATGCTCTAGAGATCTTAATATCTTTTCATGCACCTTGTTTACTTCTTCATCTGTTAATGTCTTGTCCGAGCGTCTATATACTATAGCATAGGCTATACTTTTCTTTCCTTCTGCTATTTGTTTCCCCTTATACACGTCAAATAATTTTACACTTTCTAAAATATTTCCACCTTGCTTTACAATTATATCATCAATGTCTTGAACTAGAACCCTCTCATCAACTATAAGTGCAATATCCCTTGTTACAGCTGGAAACTTTGGAAGTGCTTTGTATTTCTTATTTAAGTCAGCATATTTATATAATATATCTAAGTTTAATTCTGCTATATAACATCTTGGCTGCACTTCATAGTTCTCCGAAACACTCGGATGAATTTCTCCAACCACACCTATAAATTCTCTCTTTACATATAGGTTTGATGTTTTTCCTGGGTGATAAGTTGGATTTTCACTTTCTCTTTTAAATGATGTATTTTTCATTCCCAAAATATCTAATACATTTTCCACTACACCTTTTAAATCCAAATAATCAGCATTTCCATACATTCCTATAGTTAATATATTTCTTTCCTCTGGAAGCTTATCTGCATCTTCATTTGGTATATACACCTTACCTATTTCGAATAACCTAGCTTCTTCATTATTCCTTGAATAATTCCTTGATAAACATTCCATCATAGATGCTATAGTTGTAGTTCTCATTATACTATAATCTTCTCCTAAAGGATTTTTTATAGTAACTACTTTTCTTAACTCACTATCTTCTGGAACTAATATTTTATTAAATATTTTAGGACTTACAAAAGAATAACTTATGGATTGATTAAGTGCACTGCCAATTAAAGAAAGCACTACTTTATCTTCTAACTTTTGCTTTTCACTTTTCCCACTTTTTGAAGTTTCACAATTAGGAATAGTAGATGGTATGTTATCATAACCATACATTCTAGCTATTTCCTCTGCGACGTCTTCTCTAATGTTAATATCAGACCTAAACGTAGGCACATGTATAACTAAAAAATCCCCTGTTATTTCTGTAGCAAGTTCTAATCTATCAAGGTATATTTTCATATTGGGCATAGATATATTAGTTCCTAAAAATTTATTAATCCAATTTGCATCTACTTCTAAAGTATGAGATTTAACTTTACTCGGATATACCTCAGTGCATCCGTCCATTATTTCACCCGCACCTAATTCTTCTATTAAATGACAAGCTCTATCCATTGCCATTTCAGCCATATTAGGATCTAAATCTTTTTCAAATTTAGAAGATGCATCGGTTCTTAAAGATAATTTCTTAGAAGCGAGTCTTATATTAACCCCATTAAAGTTTGCACTCTCAAATATTATGCTTGTGCTGTCTTCTTTAATTTCTGAATTTAAGCCTCCCATAATGCCTGCAATTGCTATTGTTCTATCTCCATCTTTAATAGTTAAAATGCTTTCATCTAAATCTCTTTCTATCTCATCCAAGGTAATAAATTTTTCTCCGTTACCCGCTCTTTCTATCACTATATCATTAGTCGTAATTTGCCTAGCATCAAATGCATGCATAGGTTGACCAAGCTCTACCATAACGAAGTTTGTGATATCCACTATATTATTTATAGGTCTAATTTCTGCTTCTATAAGTCTTTCCTGCATCCATTGTGGAGAAGGCTCAATTTTTACATTTTTTATACCCTTTAACATATATCTTCTGCAAAGTTCATCATTAATATGAACCTTATAAAGGTCTTCCACATTATCCTTGCAGGTAGCTTTATAATCAAGTGCTGGTTTTCTATACTGCGTGCCTAAAGTTGCAGCCGTTTCTCTAGCTATTCCTAGAATACTTAAGCAATCTGCTCTGTTTGAAGTTATTTCAAAATCTATTAGTACACTTTGAAGATTTAATACTTCTTTTATGTCTTTTCCAATGATGGTATCGCTTGGAAGTATCATTAGTCCATCAACTGGTTCATCAACTGCAATTCCAAGTTCTTCCTCAGAGCAGAACATACCATTTGAAACTATTCCACGGAGTTTACCTTTTTTTATTTTTAGTCCTCCATGTAACGTTGATCCGTGAAGTGCTACTGGTACTATATCCTGTTCTTTCATATTAGTAGCTGCTGTAACGATTTGTGTCGGCTCGTCTAATCCTATATTTACTTGACATATAACTAATTTCTCAGCATCCGGATGTTTTTCTATTTTTATTATTTTCCCTGTAACAACCTTCTCAATTTCAGCACCTGATATAATAACCTCTTCTACTTTCGAACCAGACATGGTTAACTTATCTCCAAGCACCTTTGGTGAAATATCTATATCTACATAATCTTTAAGCCATTTAACTGGAACTTTCATTTTATATCCTCCTACAATTTGTATAGTATTAAATCATCTTCTGCGAAGCTGCATTATTATTTATATTTTAGAATTGTTTTAAAAATCTCATATCACTTTCATAAAGTGCTCTAATATCGTCTATTCCGTATTTTAACATTGTAATTCTATCAAGGCCAAACCCGAAAGCAAATCCGCTATAAACTTCTGGATCAATCCCACAATTTCTTAAAACGTCCGGATGAACCATGCCACAACCTAAAAGTTCTATCCAGCCGCTACCGCCGCAAACCTTGCACCCTTTACCATTGCACACAAAGCAAGTGGCATCCATCTCAGCTGATGGCTCTGTAAAAGGAAAATGATGTGGTCTAAACTTTGTTTCCATTTCGTCCCCGAACATTTTTTGCGTAAATAATTCTAGCGTCCCTTTTAAATCAGCAAAGGTAATTCCCTTATCTACTATAAGCCCTTCAATTTGATAAAATATTGGTGAATGAGTAGCATCTGCTGCATCGGATCTATAAACTTTACCTGGCGCTATCATTTTTATAGGCGGTTTCTGAAGCTCCATAGTTCTTATTTGTATTGGTGAAGTTTGGGTTCTTAAAACTATATTATCATTTATGTAAAAAGTATCTTGTTCACCTCTTGCCGGATGATTTTTAGGTATGTTTAATGCCTCAAAGTTATAATAATCTCTTTCTACCTCAGGGCCCTCTTCAATAACAAATCCCATAGATAAAAATATTTCATTAACTTTTTCAAGTGTTAACTCTAACGGATGTCTTTTACCTACTGTTTGTTTTTTCCCTGGCATAGATATATCTATAACTTCACTTTTTAGCTTCATTTCTTTTTCATTGTTTTTTAATGTATCTGAAGCTTTATCTATAAGTGTCTCTATATCCTCTCTTACTTTATTTGCTAATTTTCCAACAATTGGTCTTTCTTCATTTGATAACTGTCCCATGCCTCTTAATATTTGCGTCAATTCACCTTTTTTGCCCAAATATTTAACTCTGATATTTTCTAATTCTGTTTTAATAGCAGCTCCTTTTAATTCTTCTAAAACTGCAGCTTTTATCGTTTCTAACTTTTCTTTCATAATGAATGCTCCTCTCATATTTTGATAATTCTTTATAAAACAAAAAAAACCATCCCCAATAAAGGGACGGAAAATCCGCGTTACCACCCTAATTGACTAAAAATAGTCCTCTTAGATAAATTTATCGGTTTTACCCGCTATCGGCTACTTTTTTTCACCATTAGAACTCTGGAGTGAACTTGGATATAAAAATTTCTTAATGAAGCTCTCAGTCTAAGGCTTCTTATCCCTGTAAGTATCTTTATATTTACTTTCTCCGTCACAGTTTATTATTAATTTATGGTAGTATACAAAATATTATAACCACAACTACAAAAAAATTCAACTATGAATTTAAAAATCATATATTATTTTTCTGTCTTACGACTTCATACATCATAATTGATGCAGCTACAGCTGCATTTAAAGATTCTGCACCACCAGGCATGGGAATTTTAATTTTCAAATCACATATCTCATAAACTTCGGCGCTTATTCCATTTCCTTCATTTCCAACTGATATAATAACTTTCTCTCTAAGGTCTACATTATAGAAGTTTTTATCAGTATCCAATGAACTAGTAACTAGCTTAAATCCAGCGCTCCTAAGCTTTTGCACCACCGATAGATCACTATCGCAAATAACGGGTATTTTAAAAATAGAACCCATTGTGGATCTTAAAGTTTTTTCATTATAGATATCTACAGTTCCTTTTGTAATTATAACTCCTAGTGCTCCCGCCGCATGAGCTGTTCTAATTATAGTTCCCATATTACCTGGATCTTGTATTTTATCAGCTAACATATAGAAGCCATGATCATATTTAATCTCTACCGGTTTATTTCTAACTGTAGCAATAATACCTTGCGGATTATCCGTATCGCAAATACTTTTAAATAAACTGTCACTAACACTATAAACTTTAGTATTCTTCTGTAGCTTGTTTTTCATACAAGAGTTTTCATATTTTGAATCTCCTCTAGCACTTATAAAAATGTGCACCACTTCAAAATCAGAATCCAAAGCTTCTTCTACAAATCTGAAACCTTCAACTAAAAACATATTACTGTCTTTCCTATATTTCTTTTCTTTTAACTTTTTGATATCTTTAATCAATAAATTATCCTTACTTTGAATATGTTCCAAACTGAATGCTCCTTATTTAACTAGATTTTCCAACTTATTTAATTCTTCAATATTACCTATTGCAACAATAATATCACCTGGTTCAACAATATTATCAGCTGCTGGAGCAACATCAATATCATTGTTTCTTTTTATAGCCATTACATTTATACCATATTGAGCTCTTATATTTAATTCTCCCAGGGTTTTATTATGCCATTCTTCAGGACTAATAACTTCAGCTATACTATAATCAGGAGATAATTCAATATAATCTAATATATTTGATGATACTAAATTATGAGCAACGCGTACACCCATATCTCTTTCTGGAAAAACTACTCTGTCTGCACCTATTTTATATAATACTTTAGCATGCAGGGCATTAGTCGCTTTTGTTATCACATATTTTACTCCTAATTCTTTAACTAAGAGTGTTGCCAAAATGCTAGATTGGATATTAGAACCTATACTAATGACTGCACAATCAAAATTACGAATTCCAAGAGCCCTTAAGCTATTTTCATCATTCGCATCAGCTTGAACTGCATGAGTTACATTATCCGAAATATTTTGAACTACATCTTCATCAAAATCAACTGCTAATACATCATTTCCCAAAGAATATAATGTTTCAGCAACGGATTCTCCAAATCTTCCGAGACCTATAACGATAAACTGTTTTTTACTCATTAACCCCACCCCTATCCAATTAAAATTTTGCCTTCTGGGTATTTTATATTTCCCGATTTACTTTTTTTATTTTTAGCTAATGCTAGTATTATAGTAAGTGGTCCCACTCTCCCTGCATACATGGTAAGTAAGATTATTACCTTTCCTACAAATGTTAATTTTGTAGTTAATCCGAGTGTTAATCCAACTGTAGCAAATGCTGAAGTAGCCTCATACAAAAAGTATTCAAAAGGAATATTCGGGCTCTGTGTAATAGATAATATCATGGTAACTGATATAACAATTGTTAGGGAAATAAGTGATACTGCAAACGCTTTATACACAAATTCTTTGCTTATGCGCTTTTGAAATATTTCAGTATCTTCTCTTCCACGAACCACAGACACTATAGTCATAAAAATCACAATGGCAGTAGTCGTTTTTATTCCACCCGCCGTTGATCCAGGCGATCCTCCAATAAACATTAAAATTATTGTTAAAAACTTTCCCGCCGTGGTCATTTTACCGAGTGGTATAGAATTAAACCCTGCTGTTCTTGGGGAAATTGATGCAAAAACGGAAGATAAAAATTTGCCCTTAATAGACATTCCTTGCATAGTGTCAGCATTATTCATCTCAAAAATATACATAAGTATTGCCCCTAAAACAACCAATGCTATCGTCGAGTAAATAACTATTCTAGCATGGAGGGACAATCTTTTTGTTCCCTTGCAATTATAAATTTCTACCCAAACATAAAATCCTAACCCACCTATTATTATTAATGCTGCAATTGTTAATATTACTACAGAATTACTAGCATAAGCAGTGACACTATTAAAGTTTCCAATCAAATCAAACCCAGCATTGCAGAACGCAGACACCGAATGGAACACGCTATAATAAATCCCTTTGGCAATTCCAAATTCAGGAATAAATTGTGTTGAGAATAACACCGCACCTGTTATCTGAACATAAATTGTAAATATCAATACATATCTGACCATTTTCACTAACCCTTGTAATGAGTTTACATTCATAGCTTCCTGCATCACTAGTCTTTCCTTTAATGTTATTCTTTTCCCTAAAATTAAAAAAACTAAAGTAGCTACAGACATAAATCCAAGTCCACCTATTTCTATAAGTAACATGATCACTGTTTTGCCAAAATATGTCCAATATGTTCCCGTGTCTAGTACTATAAGTCCCGTAACACACACAGCAGATGTAGAGGTAAATATACAATCTATGAAAGGCGTAATTTTACCACTTTGCGAAGCTATAGGTAGGCTTAATAGTATAGCCCCTATGACTATGACTATAGCAAACCCTAATGCAAGTATCCGAACAGGAGTATATATGCTTTTCTTTTTAAGATCTTTAATATCTAATTTCAAATTATTCACCTCTAAATTTTCAACTATGATGTTTTACTAATTATATCACTTTACATGTTTTTGTCAAAAATGCAATAAAAAATGCAGCCGTATGGCTACATTTTTGAATAAATAATTTTTATGCTTGTAATTGTTTTTTTGCAACTTCTACTAATTCAGCAAAAGCTTTTGGATCATTTATTGCAATTTCAGAAAGCATTTTTCTGTTAATATCTATGCCTGAAAGTTTCATTCCATTCATGAATCTTGAATATGAAAGGTCATTTAACCTTGTAGCAGCATTGATTCTAGCTATCCAAAGTTTTCTAAAATCTCTTTTCTTTAATTTTCTTCCGATATAACCATTTCTAAGTGCTCTCATTACTGCTTCATTAGCTGTTTTAAATAACTTACTTCTACCACCATAGTAGCCTTTTGCAAGCTTTAATACTTTTTTATGGTTTTTACGAGAGTTAACTGCTCGCTTAATTCTTGCCATTTAATATACCTCCTAATCACCATTCAATTATAAGTATGGTAACAATTTCTTCATCGATTTTATTTGAGTTGTTGAAACATATGCTGTTTTTCTAAGGTTTCTTTTTCTTTTCGGGCTTTTCTTTGTTAATATATGACTTGTAAAAGCTTTAGCTCTTTTTAACTTACCTGTTCCTGTTTTCTTAAATCTTTTTGCTGCGCCTCTATGTGTTTTCATTTTAGGCATAATAAAATTCCTCCTCTCAGTTATGCTTTTTTGGGAGCTAAAATCATTATCATATTTCTTCCCTCTTGTCTCGCTGGTTTTTCAACAATATAAACATCACCGATTTTTTCTACAAAAGATTTTAATATCTTATGTCCGACTTTTGAGTTTTCAATTTCTCTACCTCTAAATCTTACGGTTATCTTTACCTTATCTTCATCTAACAAGAATTTTTTAGCATTACTAGCCTTAATTGCAATATCATGATCTTCTATTGTTGCACTTAATCGTATTTCTTTAAGATTAACAACTTTTTGTTTCTTTTTAGCTTCTTTTTCTTTTTTCTGTTGCTCATAGATAAACTTACCAAAATCCATTATTCTACATACTGGAGGTTTCGCGGTAGGAGACATCATAACTAAATCTAAATCTTTCTCTTCCGCAAGATTCAACGCATCTTTAGTATTCAAGATACCCAATGCAGAACCATCAGCTCCAATAACTCTTATTTCTCTAACTCTGATTTCTTCATTCATCATGAAATCTTTGTTTTTACTAATAATTTTCACCTCCTAAGTGTATTTAGATAAAAATATAATATTTAAACAATTAAAAGGACGACAAAATGCCGTCCCTAATAGTAACAAATTTAAATTACTAATTAACCTAACTAGCATTACTGTTAGGTGAGAAACGGCTGTTTCTTCTTGTAAAAGATAACTCTATTATATTAAAATATTTTTTATATTTTCACTCACAACAATTCAAAGTATACTATCTAAGTATTTGTTTGTCAACACTTTTTTATTTATTTTATTCACATATCAATATGCCTTACTACCATACAAGAGTTTCTTTTTTTATCTCTTCACATTTAACACATTTATCACAATAATAGACCCTATCTGCAAAAACCTTGTTTATCGTTTGTATTAGTTCTTTATTTTTACAATGCTCTACACAGTGTATAATTACTTTTTTAGGAGCATTGGTTATCATAGTGCTAATAATAAGTTCCTCTCGATTTTCTTTTGAATCAAATTTAACATCCGGTAACTCCATCATCATATTTCCTACTAAATCATTACCTTCTTCATCTGTTAAACGATAATTTCCGTTTTTTTCAATTAGAATATTAATCTCATCTACCTTACTATCCTGAACATCAACAAAGTATTTAAGCAATTTTATAAACTCATTATATTCTTTCTCTACCATATACTCTTCCACAACTTTATCCACTATGCACTCTAAATCTCCCTTTAGCTCTTTTGTCCTAAAGGTTAAAAATCCACTTATATTAATTTCATTATTTTCTTCTATACATTTAGTTATCTTATCAATTATACTATTTTTCCTATTCATACAATATACTCCATTAGGTCCGGATATTTCGCCCTCACTACTCAAGTATTCTTGTATCCTAGGTTTAATTTGTTCTATTTCATCATATTGCAGAAAAAAATAAGATTCATCTAAAAATTTTTTGAGTCCTTTTTTACAAAATTCCATTACAACTATTTTATATAACATGTTTGCAACATGCAAATTAAATGTTTTGATACTAGCATCGCTTAAGTTGTCATCATCACAAAAAAACTTTACTACGTGAGTATCCCCTATTATATTTTCCGATATACCTGAAAAATTTTTTTTATCTTCAAAACACTTCTTAATGTCTTTAATTTCATCAATAATACATTCCATACTCCTATTATATACAATAGTTAATAAAAGCATTTCGCACACTCCTTTCTCACTAAGATAGTATGTGTGTAATATTAATGTATATGCAAAATAGATTAAACAATTATCGACATATTGCAATTTGTGATAGCTTTGTGTTATAAAATAAACATAAGAAAATAAATATTAAATAGGAGTATTGTAATGAAAAATATTATTGTTGATTTTAGAATTCATAATGAAGAAAAAGAATATTTAGTTTCTAGAGGATATAACTTGCTTATTTGCCCACCTAGCAACATTTTATACGAGGCTGTATGTGGTCACCCTGATATGCTTATGCATATTTTAGGCAAAGATATTATAGTTCATAAAGACATGGATAATGAATTCATACTGAGCTTAATTTTGTTAAATTATAAAGTTTATAAATCAAATTCAACTTTAAAAGATAAATACCCTTATGACATATGTCTCAATTCATTAAGCCTAGGCAATCTTTTTATTCACTCAGTTAATTTTACTGATACTAATCTTTTGTCACTATTAAAAACAAGAAAATTAATAAACGTTAAGCAAGGTTATACAAAATGTTCTACTTGCATTGTAAATGATCATGCAGTCATAACTAGTGATGTTTCTATCGCTAAGGCTTTAAGCATTGAAAAAATAGATATTTTATTAATTCCACCTGGTGATATTATCCTTCCCGGGCTTAACTACGGTTTTATAGGTGGCGTAACAGGTCTTATCGAAGATAATGTCTTAGCTTTTTATGGTCACTTAGATCATTATTTGTATGGGAAAGAAGTATTAAATTTTTTAAATAAGCATAAGGTAGAACCTGTATTTTTGAGAAATGGAAAACTAATCGATAGAGGTAGTATTTTTAGAGTCTAACGAATCCAAAATATACTGAAATAAAAAAAGTAGTCTAAATGCTGAAATATCAGCATTTAGACTACTTTTTATTGTTTTGGAGGCGCCACCCGGATTTGAACCGGGGAATAAAGGTTTTGCAGACCTTGACCTTACCGCTTGGCTATAGCGCCATTATTCATAATTATAGTTGGAGCGGAAGACGAGATTCGAACTCGCGACGTTCACCTTGGCAAGGTGACGCTCTACCACTGAGCCACTTCCGCAACACTGGTGGCTAGACCAGGAATCGAACCAGGGACACGAGGATTTTCAGTCCTCTGCTCTACCGACTGAGCTATCCAGCCTTAATAATTTTCAAATTTACTAAATTCAAATGGCGACTCAAAAGGGACTCGAACCCTCGACCTCCGCCGTGACAGGGCGGCACTCTAACCAACTGAGCTATTGAGCCATATGTGGTGGGAACAACAGGGTTCGAACCTGTGACCCTCTGCTTGTAAGGCAGATGCTCTCCCAGCTGAGCTATGCTCCCACATATCTTTATCAGACTAGTACAGTTTACATCATTTCATAAAACTTGTCAACAACTTTATGTATTAACTGTTTTTTTACTTTACTGTTAACTTCCTCGTCCATGTGTACTTTGTGAGTACTTTATTATATTATAAGATTTCCTTACGGCTGTCAACCATAAATATGGTGAATATTCACGTATATTTAAATTATACTCCCTATTTATCGAATTTACTCCACTTTGCTACGATTTGAAACATATATTACTATTGAATATAGTTTGTGTATTGCTTTCTATAAAAAGCAATACCACATATACTATATTCTCTTTATCCAAAGCTGCATTTTTATCTATGAATTAGCTTCTTTAAGTAATTGCCCAATTTCTTCATGATTAAATTCATAATTTTCATTACAAAAATGGCATTTAAGTTCTTCGGTTTTACCATCATTATATAATTCTTCTAAATCCTTTTTACCTATACTTATTAAGGCCCTCTCAACCCTTTCCCTGCAGCAATCACATTTATACGTCGGCTTAACCTCTTCATGTATTTTAAGTTCCATATCTTCAAAAATAAATTCCAAAATTTCTTCGATGTTCATCCCTTTTGCTATTAATTCAGTTATAGATGGAATTTCTTCAAGCCTATACGTTATTATATCAGCTAAAAATTCGTCTGCACCAGGCATCATTTGGATTATAAAACCTCCTGAAGCTTTAATGCTCATATCCGTGTCAACTAAAACTCCGAGTCCCACAGCAGACGGCGTTTGCTCTGATACAGTAAAGTAATAAGCTAAGTCATCCCCAATTTCACCTGTACAGATTGGCACTTGACCTATGTACGGTTCCTTTAGTCCCATATCTCTTATAATCCTTAAATAACCATCCGTACCAACGGCAGCACTTACATCAAGTTTCCCCTGTTTGTTTGCAGGCAAATCTACATTAGGGTTTCCTATGTACCCTTTTACACTTACATCAGCATGTGCAGTTACTACCACGCCTCTCGCTTCTCCTCCGCCATCAATTTGAAGTGTTAAACTATCTTGCTGCGACTTTAACATGCTCCCCATAAGAGCACCAGCCGTTAGCATCCTACCAAAAGCAGCTGCTGCCGTGGGTGCACACAAATGCATAGAAACTCCCTCATTTACTAAACCCGTAGTTATTGCTGCGACTATTCTAACCTGGCCTTCCTTTGCAGTAGCTCTAACCAATTTATCCATATACTAGCCTCCTGTAAACTATTTTTGTTTTTTACTTCTTAAGTACGTAACATATTCGCTCTGTGATTTTACTTACTACTTTATCTTCATAGTTATCCATCTTTTTAATTATTTCGAACCCAATTTCTTTTATAACACTTTCTACATATTCTTCTTTATAAGCCCTTTCAGAGTGTTGCTCATCAAAGCGTCTGAACACTTGTCCTTCTTTTACAAAAAAAGTTAAATTCATTTGTACTATATCATTTTCTAAATAATTTTCCCAAATATACACTACATCATCACTATCGTAATTATAAATATTATTACCAAGCACATTGGTAAGTTTATAATAAGAGTTAATATCAAAGATGAATAACCCATCCTGTTTTAATAAATCATAAGCGCCTAATAAATACTTTTTAAAATTTTCTTTTTTTAATATATAGTTGCTAGAATCTAATCCGCAAGTTATAAGGTTAAAAGTATTATCTAAATTCAATTCACAAATATCTTGGCATACAAATTTTGCTCCTACCCGAGCATCCCTCATCTTTTTCTCTGCTTGACTTAACATATCACAAGATAAATCAACTGCCCAGGTATGCTTAAACTCATTTGCAATTTCTATAGTAAGATTTGCTGTACCACAGGCTAAATCTAAATAACTCTCCATATCTAAGTGATGCTCTTTGCAAATACATAATATTTTGGAAGCCCATGTTTTATAATCAATATCAGAATTGATTAATTCATCATATATACAAGCAAACTCTTTGTAACAGTTCATATTAACATTTCTCCTTTATATTCCTCTTAATACTATAATGGTATATAATATACTAACCTATATACCAAATATTGTCCAAATTAATTTGCTTAATATCTTTAAAAATCTTTGTTTTTAGGGAGATTTATGGCTTTCTTTCTTTTTGTCATTAAGCCTCCAATTCTTCCTGTTTCTTCTGCTGTTAATCCACTCCAACCATCCACATCTATCTTTTCTGTTAATCCTAATTCTTCCGCTATTTCATATTTTAACGATTCTCTTAGCATTTCGTTTTTAGTTAACTCTTTATTTGTTCTTAACTTAGCTTTTATAACTTTTTTCAAAGGTGTTTTACCCATCATATACCTCCTAATTATAATTGTAATATCTTATATTTTTTACAATTCGAGGTTTTTTTATTCATAATAAAAAATAAATATTACCCGTTATTTAATCATAATATGATTTAAATTACAGTTTTATAAATATACCCATTAAATTATACCTTGCTGATTTTCAGTTTTTTTTTTTAAAGTATATATATTTTTACATATGGGCTATATAATATAATCTAATGAAGAAAAATATTTTAGTGATAATTTATGTGTTTCCTAATTCATTATGAAGAATATTACGAAATGCTTCACTAAAAGCGATCTAAATTAATAACTATATAGTATAAACTACTAGGAGGTAATCTTATGAGTATTTTTAAAGGTTCTGGTGTTGCAATAGTCACTCCGTTTAATGAAAGAGGCGTAGATTTTAAAAAACTCGAAGAATTAATAGAATGGCATATCAAAAGCATGACAGATGCTATTGTAGTATGTGGTACTACAGGTGAAGCTTCTACTATGACAGAGCAAGAAAGAAAAGAGACTATAAAATTTGTAGTTGATCTAGTTAATAAGAGAATTCCAGTAATCGCGGGCACAGGAAGTAACAATACTGCCGCTGCAATAAGTATGAGTAGATGGGCAGAAAAAATAGGCGTAGACGGATTACTTGTAATTACGCCTTACTATAACAAGACTACTCAAAAAGGCTTAGTTG
The DNA here is from genome assembly GCF_055081075.1 of Clostridium sp. CM039. NCBI lineage: Bacteria > Bacillati > Bacillota > Clostridia > Eubacteriales > Clostridiaceae > Clostridium > Clostridium sp. CM039. The sequence goes on along the minus strand of NZ_CM143649.1, from coordinate 3,939,001 downwards.
AGCATTTCAAAGCAATTGCAAATAGTGTAACTTCACCAATAATAATATACAACGTTCCTTCGAGAACAGGTCTTAATATTACTCCAAACACACTTCTAAAATTATGCGAAGTACAAAACATTGTAGCAATTAAAGAAGCGAGCGGCGATATAAGTCAGATAGCACAGATTAAAGCACTCTGCGGAGATAGAATAGATATCTATTCAGGTAATGACGACCAAGTTATACCTATACTTTCCTTAGGAGGTATCGGAGTTATATCTGTTCTTTCAAATATAATTCCTACAGTGATTCATAACATGTGTGAATTATATTTAAAAGGCGAGCATGCAAAAGCTCTAAAAATACAATTGGAGTATCTTCCTCTTAATGGCTCTATATTCATAGAAACTAATCCTATCCCTGTAAAAACAGCTATGAATCTTATGGGAATGGAAGTCGGGGCTTTAAGACTACCACTATGTGAAATGGATGAAATAAATTTACAGATTCTAAAAAAAGAATTAAAAGCATATAATATCCCTTTAAAGGAGGAAATCAAATGATTAGAATGCTTCTAAATGGCTGCAATGGAAAGATGGGCAAAGTTATTTCTGAAATGGCTAAAGCATCAACAACGATTTCAATTGTTGCAGGTGTTGATAAAAATTCATTTAATTTAGGCTATACATGCTATGATAGCATACTTGAATGCGAAAATGATATAGATGTGATTTTAGATTTTTCAAGGCCAGATGCTTTAGATTCCTTATGTAAGTATTCTAAAGAGAAAAATATCCCTATTGTGTTCTGCACTACTGGTTACACGCAAGAACAGTTATCTAAAATTAGTTCCCTCAGCACCGAAATCCCAGTATTCCACTCTGCAAATATGTCTATAGGTATAAATGTTGTTAATAATATACTTAAAAGCATAAGCAATATGCTTTACAAGGATTTTGACATTGAGATAATTGAAAAGCATCATAATCAAAAAGTCGATTCCCCTAGTGGTACCGCTTTACTCCTTGCAAATACAATTAAAGATTCTATAGATGACGAAACCACCTTTGTCAAAGGACGTGATGGTTTAAGTAAAAGACAACCTAATGAAATAGGGATTCATGCTATCCGTGGTGGAAGTATTATAGGTGATCATGAAGTCATATTTGCAGGAAAAGGAGAATGTATTGAAATTAAGCATACTGCAATATCAAGAGATGTTTTTGCAATAGGTGCACTTAAAGCTTGCGAATATATATACGGAAAAGAAAAAGGTCTATATAGTATGGATGATGTAGTTAATATGTCAATATAACGACAGTTCAGACGGAAAGTCTCCCATTACTACACGCTGGAGTTACGCGCCCTAACAAATAAAAAACTTCAGTTGGAGTACAAATCTCCTTCTGAAGTCGTTAATACAGCTCCGCAGGAGATGATTTAGCCTTTAAACTAGAAAAGCAACCTTCAAAGTATTAAATACTTAAATAGGTTGCTTTTCTAGTTCAATATTTTTAAAAATTACTCAGGTAATGATTTAATCCACTTTTCCATTCTATCTAAAGCCTCTTTTAACACTTCCATACTATAAGAATATGATATCCTTATGAAACCTTCTCCTCCGGTGCCAAAAGCCGAACCAGGCACAACAGCGACCTTGCCTTCATTCAACAGTCTGTTGCAAAACTCTTCGCTACTCATAGAAAATTTTGTTATAGAGGGAAATATATAAAAGGCCCCTTTAGGAATAGTTGTATCCATTCCCATTTGCTTCAACCTTTTATATACATAATCTTTTCGCCTCTCAAACTCCACTTTCATATTATTTACATCATTCATGCTAGAAAGTAATCCTTCGCACGCACCCCATTGAGATATTGAGGCTGCACAAGAAACATTATACTGATGTACTTTCATTATATTATCCATGATATATTTGCTAGCACAAACATATCCAACTCTAAGTCCCGTCATTGAAAACATTTTAGAAAATCCACCCACCAAAATTACTTTATTCCTTAATTCATCAATTTGAGCTAATGAATAGTATTTTTCATAACATAATGAGCTATAAATTTCATCACTTATTATGTAAATATTTTTTTCTTTTAGAATTTGAAAAAGTTTATTTCGCTCGAATAATGTTAATGTTGCTCCAGTAGGGTTAGACGGATGTGACATCACTAAAATCTTAGGATTTTCTTCATTAATAAGTTTATTTAATGTTTCAAAATTAATAGTAAAATCACTGTTAAGCTTATAATTAACTACTTCTGCTCCAAAAATCTTTACACAGCTCTCATAAGCTGGATAAGCTGGAGTCGGTACCAGCACTTTGTCTCCAACATTTAAAAATGCTGCAAATGTGCATAGAAGTGCCTCACTTCCACCAACAGTCACAGTTATTTCATCAGCTGAATAGTTGATGCCTGTGCCGCATAAAAAATTAGAAATCTCATGTCGTAGCTCCGGAATACCTGCATTAGTTGTATACTCAGTTTTATTTTCATTAATAGCTTGGATCATGGCTTTCTTAATATTTTTAGGCACTGGAAAATCAGGTTGACCAAGAGTCAGTGAAATCGCCCCTTCAACTTGTGGAACCTTATTAAAAAATTTTCTAATTCCAGAAATCTCTACATTGCTTACATTTTTTGAAAATAAATTATTCATAACATCATCCTTTTCAATGTGTTTGTGCTTTCAATTATTTGCATTATAAGTATTTTACTATATAATAGAATAAAAATCAGTATTTTTTAAATTGTTCTAGGATAATGCTAATATTTATGGTGTAATCGAAATTAAATGCATAAAAATGAAAATTTGGCTTAATACTTATAATACGAAAGGAGATTAACTATGAACTATGATTTAACCGACCCTTATGAAATTGCAAGATACATAAAAGAAGCTAAAAAGGCAACTCCACTTAAACTCTATATTGATGGAGATTTATCACAATGCGAATTTGGCAATATAGAAAGTTTTGGTAACGGAAGCTTTTATATCCTTTTTGGAGAAAGTAATGAGGTATCAGATTTTCTAATAAAGTATAAAGACAGAATCAAAAAATCCAAACTTGAACAAGACAGACGAAACTCCGCTATTCCTTTGATAGATTTAAAAAATATCGATGCAAGAATTGAACCAGGTGCAATTATACGCGACAAGGTTACCATAGGTAAAAATGCCGTTATAATGATGGGTGCCATAATTAACATAGGTGCTGAAATTGGCGATGAAACTATGGTAGATATGAACGCTGTTGTTGGTGCCAGAGGTAAACTCGGTAAAAGAGTTCATTTAGGTGCAGGTGCAGTAATCGCAGGAGTGTTAGAACCTCCAAGTAAAAGTCCTTGTGAAATTGGAGACAATGTACTAATTGGAGCCAATGCTGTAATTTTAGAAGGAGTAAAAATCGGAAATAATTCTATAGTGGCAGCAGGATCTGTAGTTGTAAATGATGTTCCTGAAAATGTTGTAGTTGCTGGAACACCCGCAAAAATAATAAAAAATGTGGATAGTGGAACTAAAGAAAAAACTAAACTACTTGATGATTTAAGAAAATAACAAAAATTAAAAGAGCATATATTACTACAAATTCATCTTACTTTGCTAAGTAATTCTAAACTAATTTTATTGAAAGATACTAAACAGTACAAACTCGCTAACGCTCAAACATGTACTGTTCTTAACGTATCTTCCGATAAAATTAGTTTGAATTACTAAAGCTTGTTCGAATGTATTTTACGTAATATATGCTCTTTTCAACCCCATTAAAAGAAGAAAATTCATTCTACATATCTATACTATATAACGTCTAGAGCTTCAAGGTCCTGCTCTTCATCAATCATATCCGCTTCTACAGTGCCCCCACCATCTTTAGCAACCTTTTCCATCTTTGATATAGAGACTTCATATGCCACTTTCTTTATAACTTCGTCATCTGATAATTTCTTTTGATATTCTCTACTCTGAAGTCTTCCCCATATTCTTATATTATCTCCTACTTCAAGACTTTTACAAAACCTAGAATTTCGTCCCCAAGCAATTGTAGGTATATAATCAGATTTATTATACAATCTGTTAACTGCTAAAAGCATGTCCGCAATCTCTCTCCCAAACGGAGTTGTCCTATACACTGGACTCTTGCAAATATATCCATCTAAAAATATTTGATTTGGATTCTTACTGTGTTCTTCACAAATTTTAATATCTCTAGCAAATACCGTTAATATTAATCGGTTAGATCCGTCAACGAATTTATTGTAAGATCTAAGTTGACCTTCAACTATAAACTCATTTCCTATTGTAATATTCATACCTGCAATTAATCTTTCAGAAATTGTTATAGTTAAAATATCTGTTGTTTCACTAAGTCTCCAAACCTCAAAATCAAATACATAAAAGCCTTCTCCATACATTTCATGACTGAATTTCAATTCAGATACTACCTTTCCTTCTAAATAAATCTTGTTATTTAACATAACATTATCCATCATAATCCCTCTTTCCCTTAGTTTTTTTTAATAAACTTTCTTTAGAATATAAATATTCAGTTTTTCAATGTAATATACCTAATATTAAGAGAATTTTGTTTATATCTATTTTTCCAAAATTATAACTAATTGGTATTTCCATTATAATACAAATACACCGTGGATTTCAATACATTTAATTTTTATTTTTGTATTTGTTTTCCTGATTCATTTATATAATAGTTTTTTTTGTATATAAGATCTGATATTTTTACAAATTTATAGCCTTGAGCCTTAAAATGTTTTAAAATTTTTTCTAAATTTTCAGGGGTATACTTTGCATTATTGTGAAATAAAAGTATGGAGCCCGGCTTAGTCTTTTTAATTATTCTATTATACTCAATTTCTGCCCCCTGCTCTTTCCAATCAATACTATCTGCATCCCATTGAATACAATAATGATTTGTTGATTCTACGGTTTCAATTACTAAATTATTATATTCTCCAGATGGGCATCTAAAAAGGGTTGTTTCTTTCCCTGTTATAGCCATTATTTTAGCATCTGTGGTGGTTATTTCTTTGTTCATTCTCTCCTTGGATATTGTAGTCATTATAGGATGCTTATTGGAATGGTTTCCTATTTCATGACCTTTTTGATGCATCGTCTTTACCCTATCCGGATACTGGTCTAGCCACGCTCCCACTATAAAAAACGTTGCTTTAGCATTGTACTTATCTAATATTTTTAATATATCATCTGTTCTATCATCGCCCCAGTTTGCATCAAAAGAGATCGCAACCTTTTTCTCTTTAGTATCTACGGAGTAAATTGGTAATTTACGTTGCTCACCCAAAAACGCACCCTTAGTTTTTAAGTTATAAACACCTATAATTGATAAAATCACAATGAAAATCGCACAAAATACTATTAATTTTTTTTTTATGTAATTCATATCCTCTTATATCCTCCTTATAATCGCTTTGTGCCAAAGTAATAGATATCCCCTATCGTCTCCTCGCACATTTATACTTTAAATTTATATTCTATAAGTTAATATATATGTGTATAATTTAATTTATAAAGTTTATTTCTTTTGAAAATTCAGATAAACCATTATATAGTATTAAAATTAAAAGCACCGATTCATTTCGGTGCTTTTTATGTTATAATGTTTATAGTTAATTTTACATGAAATGATACCGTTCATTATTGTTTTATATTAAGCAGACTACAAGGAGGAACAGATATGTTTGAGGATGCTTTAGACTTAGCTGAAAATAAGCTTCTTTTACTTTATATATTTTATAAAATAAAGCTCCCTATTTCTAATATTCAAATAACGCAAATTATTTTAGAGAATAATTTTATAAATTATTTTACTTTGCAACAATATATTACTGAACTTATTGCATCTAACCTACTTAAGCATACTGATCAGAAAGGTAAGCATAGATTAGTCATTTCGCAAAAAGGTGACAATGTTCTATCTTTATTTAAAGGAAGAATTTCTGAAAGCAAGATACAACTTATTGATAGCTATTTGAAAGTTCATATTGAAAACATCAAAAAAGCACTCACGGTTAGTGCTGATTACACAATAGAAAACAATAATAATTATTTAGTTAACCTAACCGCTTCAGAAGATAATTTTACACTTATAGATATTAAACTTAGTGTTGCGTCGAACAAGCAAGCACGAAATTTATGCAGTAAATGGAGAAAAAACCCTTCTGAACTTTATGCTAAAATAATTAATCTTCTCATAGATGATTAATCTTAATCTTCTATAGAAGCTGATTTTTATAAAAGTGCCATACCTGTGGGCTCTCCGCCAATAGAGATGGCTTTTTTATTTTCAGTAATTTTATCAATTCTAATAAGCAAATTGTTATAATTATCACCTACATACAAATATTTTTCATCTTCGAGTATTCCCCGAGGCATACCCCCAATTTTAATTTTTTTTATCTCTTTGTAATTATTTATGTCTAATATACTCACCGTGCCATCTCCAAAATTTGATACATAACAGTATTTTTCATTACAATACATGTCCACAGGCGAATTACCAACAGGTATCTTGTATAATACGTTATAGTTTTTTAATGAAATAATGCTTATACTTCCCTTATTGTCCATACCTATATTGCTCTCGCAAACTAAAATATAATTTCCATCCGGGGTAATTAGAGCTTTAGTAGGATATGCCCCCACCCTAATATTTTTAATATTTGTATTCTGAGCACAATCTATTATTGTTATGCTGTCACTATTCATATTTGCCACTATAATAAGGTTCTTTCTTTTACAAAGATAAATACTATGTGGTGAGTTACCACATGGAATTACTTCTACAATTGTTTTTTTGTCTAAATCAAAAACTATTATATCATCAGAATCTCCACAAATAACATATGCCCTATTATCATAAACTGATAAATCATTACAATGCATACCTATAAAATAACTTTCTGTTTCATTATTATCAATATCAACCATAGAAATACTATTATCATAACTATTAGCTGTTAATATCTTGTTTTTATATATATATATACCATGAGGACCAATTCTTTTGAGATTTTTTTTATCCAAATATATTTTTTCTTCTTCTATAAACAAATCCAAGTTAACTTTTGATATGCAATCTGCTGAAGTACTACACACATATAACTTTCTCAAATCCCTCACCTCCCCATAACCATAATATGAAAATAGCGCTAATATGCTAACATTGTTTTCATTAAAATTAAATTCTTGAAATGAGGATACTTAATAGTATATAATAACTATTGTAATTATTAATATTACAAAGGACGGAGGAGTAAATTATGTATAGTTATGATCCAAAAGGCGTTTGTTCAAAAAAAATAACTTTTGAAGTCGTTGACGATAAAATAACAAATGTTGTTTTCACAGGAGGATGCGCTGGAAATTTAAGTGGAATTTCAACCTTAGTAAAAGGTATGGAAGTTTCCGAAGTTATAAAAAAACTTAAGGGTATTAACTGTGGTGGTAAAAGCACTTCTTGCCCAGACCAATTAGCTTTGGCACTGGAAGAATTAGTTGCAAAAGCTTAACCAAATAAGAATACGATTCGTATGAAGTTTCCCCTGCGTGGCACCAAATAAGAGTTTGAAACGTGAAATTCCATTAAGAAATTCTAATCTTTTGCAAATATAAAATTCTCTAACACTCACATTCGGCGTGCGCCGGTTCGCTAGCCTTCCTTCCAGTCAGTCTCACGAGAATTTTATATTTGCAAAAGAAGAATTTTAAATGGAATTTCAATGTTTCTGCTCTTCTTATTTGGTGCCACTTCCGGAGAAACTTCATACTATATCATATTTACACTAAGGGAACTTAAAGAAAATAACAAACCAAAGATTCTGAGGATATTTTGTGACAGACGAAGTGCCCTAAGATGTATTTAAGATTAATTTCTGATAAAGAAAATAATAATTTTCTTTAATCCCCACCAAAAGTCTTTTAGCCGGTAGGCTGCATATGCGGTACATATGTTTTGAATTTAATATTTTCCGCAAGCTGTTTCCTATATAATAAAAATAAATTGACACATATTATCTAGTAATATGTGTCAATTTATTTTTATTACTATTAATGGCTATGAACATTTCGTATTATTTTTCTCATATCTCCCACCATGTATAAAGAACCTGACACTAACAGTAAATCATCTTCATCGCAGTAGCTCAAAGCTTTTTTATATGCATCCTCATAATCTTCAATTGCCTCGCAACTCATAGTATATTTTTCTACTTGGATTTTTAATTCTTCGCAGAGTTCTGCCCTATCGCTATGGGGGGTAACAGTAATAACTCTACTCACCTTTGGAACTATAGTTTTTATCATCTCTTCCACTTGCTTATCCGCAAGGATTCCTAAAATTAATATGATTTTTTTGTAGTTAAAGTACATATCAATACTCTGCGTAAGTTTTTCTATACCATCTATATTGTGTGCACCATCTATAACTACTAAAGGCTTTTTATGCATCACCTCAAGCCTTGCTGGCCACACTACACTCCCAAGCCCTGTTATTATATGATCTCTATTAATCATTGCGCCTTGCTCTATAAGCTCCTCTATAGCATGAACCGCTACAGAACAGTTTAGTAATTGATGTTTTCCTAAAAGTGATAAATCAATAGTATAATCATTATTTGAAGTTTGCACTTTCAATTTTTGAGTTATAGCATTATTACTAGCACACATTGTTTCTTCCATTGAATCCACTGCACTATATTGTAAATTTCCCTTCCCTAAATATACCGCTGAATCCTGTGATACTTTTATTAATTTGCATTTTTTTTCTCTACATATTCTTTCTATTACTTCTTCGCTTTGTTTTTGTTGCGGAAACATAACTACGGGAATCCCCTCTTTAATAATACCTGCTTTTTCACAAGCAATTTTAGCGATAGTATCTCCGAGTATTAGCGTATGGTCCAAACTAATAGATGCAATAATACTTAAAATAGGTGTAATTACATTTGTTGAGTCAAGCCTTCCACCTATCCCTACTTCAACCACTGCAAAATCTATATTGTTTTTATAAAAATATAAAAAACCCGCGCAGGTAATGATTTCAAACTCTGTTGGATTACTATATCCTAGTTCCACTACCTTTTCTACCGCTTTAGAAACCTCTGTTACAACATCACTTAAATCTCCTTTAGAGATGTTTTTATTATTTATTTGCATTCTTTCTTCAAACTCTTCAATAAATGGCGAAGTATATGAGCCTACTTTATATCCAGCTTCGACCAAAATCGTAGTAACCATAGCAGTAGTTGAACCTTTCCCATTAGTTCCTGCAATATGTATACACTTTAATTTTTTATGCGGGTTTCCTAAAAGTTCTAATATTTTTTCAGTTCTCTCAAGCCCAAGTTTGCTACCAAACTTTGCTGTATTTTTTATGTAAGCTATAGATTCATCATAATTCATGCTTATCCTTCCTTTCAAAATAAATAACTATGTCCGGTTAAATTTTATACCAACTTAGTGGCAGTTAACAACCTTTTTTATAAAAAATCTAAAAAATTTGTAACACTTTAATCATTACTCAAATAAAATATTCTAAGTAATTCTTTTTAGGAATTATTTTATGTATAGATACTGCCTACTAATACCTGAGAAAACATTAGAGACGGTTAACATCTATTCCCCCATTAGATCTGTTAACCCACCTCTTTTATTTTCATAAAAATGCCCTACAGCATAGACTTTTATCTATTCTATAGGGCATTTTATTATTTTGCTATTTTATGTTATTTAGCAGCAGTTACGTAGGCTTTTTGGAACCAATGTTTTCCTAAAGCTGATGTACGAACTCCCATAATATTTGGTTTTGAAACCATTGTATTTGTATACCCATAAATAGGAATTACAACATCATTGTTCATAATAATGTCTTCTGCTTCATGCAAAATAGCCATTCTCTTAGCTGGATCTAATTCCTTTTTTGCAGCTATTATTTTTGCATCATATGCTGGATTACTGTATCCAGCGTCATTATTTCCTGAACTTGTTGTAAATAAATCAAGGAATGTCATTGGATCTGTGTAGTCTGCATTCCAGCCATTTCTTGCAAGAATATATTGCTTAGTATTTCTTGTTTGTATGAATACCTTCCATTCTTGGTTCTTAAGTTCTATATTTACTCCAAGATTTGTTTTCCACATATCTTGAACTGCAGCAGCTATATTTTGGTGTCCCGCAAGGGTGTTATAGAGTAAAGTTATTTTAGGGAATCCTTTTCCATCGGGATACCCTGCTTCAGCTAGTAATTTTTTAGCTTGAGCTATATCTCCCTCCGCTGGGTAGTAAGCTTTATTTGCAAAATCCTTACCATTTGGTTCTAGACTCCCTTTTGGAACAAATGACGTTGCTGGGGTTTGCCCACCTTTACTAACGTTATCAACTATGTCTTTTCTGTTAAGGGCAAGCGATAATGCTTTTCTTACTTTAGGGTTTTGTATAGCCTTAGCAGCCTCTGGATTTATCTTAACCGCCTCTGCTGTAAGATTTAGCACATAGTAGTAAGTTGCATAATTAGGAGTGATTTTGCAACTACCATCTGCTACAAGCGCAGGAATTTCTGATTGTGGTGGGTCTTTAATGAGATCCATTTGACCGGCTTTATATGCTGAAAGTGCTGCTGTTTGATCCTCTAACATTTTATAGTTAAGAGTATCAAGTTTAATATTTTTAACATCCCAATATTTGTCGTTTTTTACAAAAGTCAAAACATCCTTAGGTTTCCATTCTTTCATTTTAAATGCACCATTAGTAATATAAGTTGCAGGTTTGGTTGCCCAAGAAGCATCTTTATCTGCTACATCTTTTCTAATCGGCATATATGTTTCGAAAGCCATAAGTGATAAGAAGTAAGCAGTTGGGTTTTCGAGGGTAACTACAAGAGTTGAATCATCTTTAGCCTTAACTCCGACTTCATCAACAGTTGCTGATTTTACACCAGCTGTTTTCTTGTCAGCTGCAAGTTCGCTTTCATTATACCCTTGGGCATTCTTCAAGTAAAAAAGTTGATAAGAATATACAGAAGCAGTTGCAGGCTTTAAAACTCTTTTCCACGCATATTCGAAATCACCAGCAACAACTGGTTTGCCATCTGACCATTGAGCGCCACTTCTAATATGAAACGTATAAGTCAAACCATCTTTTGACATTTCATACCTGTCAGCCATACCTGGAATTGGTTTATCTTTATCATCCAATCTCATCAAACCCTCAAAAGCATTTCCGATAACATCTGCACTGTCACTTGCCTGACTTAATGCTGGATCGATAGTCTTAGGTTCTGCACCTAAATTGAAAGTTATTACCTGCGGCACCTTGCCATTAGCCTCTGGTGCCGCTTTAGTGCCACAGCCCGATAGCAATGATACCCCTAAGGTTACCGCAAGCAAAGTTGCACTAATCTTTGTTGATTTATTCATTTTTATTATTCCCCCCTGTTATATATATAACTATTCGTTGCAAAGCATCGAATTATACTCAATAATATATTCGCTAAACAAAATTTTTATACCATTTAAAATAAATGACAAGCCACAAAGTGGTCTGCCCCTAAATTTTTAAGCTCTGGGTCTACCTCTGAACATATTGCCTTAGCATATTTACATCTACCTTTAAATCTACATCCCGGTGGAGGATCTATAGGTGATGGTATTTCTCCCTCAAGCATAATCCTCTTTCTTAGTGCTGCACCTTCAGGGTCCGGTATTGGAATAGCCGAAAGTAGCGCCTGAGTATATGGATGCATTGGGAGGCTATATACCTCATCACTTTTACCTATTTCAACCATTTTACCTAAATACATAACTCCAATTCTATTTGATATATGCTTAACCATTGATAAATCATGAGCTATAAAAAGATATGTTAATCCCATATTTTCTTGCAACTCTTCGAGCATATTTATAATCTGTGCTTGTATGGAAACATCAAGTGCAGATATAGGTTCATCACAAATTATAAATTCTGGTTGCACTGCTAGAGACCTAGCTATACCAATTCTTTGTCTTTGACCGCCAGAAAATTCATGTGGATATCTGCTAGAATGTTCACTGTTTAATCCCACCGTTGTTAACAGTTCTTGAATTCTTGCCATTCTATCCTTACCTTTATAAACACCATGAATGTCAATTGATTCACCAACTATGTCGCCAACAGTCATTCTTGAATTTAACGAAGCATAGGGGTCTTGGAATATCATTTGAATTTTTTTTCTATAAGGAAGCATCTGCTTTTGACTTAACTTTGATAAATCATGTCCATCGTATATTATTTGTCCACCAGTTGGTTCATATAGCTTTATTATTGTTCTTCCACAGGTTGTTTTACCACAGCCTGATTCTCCCACAAGCCCTAAAGTCTCACCTTTATTGATCGTAAAAGAAATACCATCTACTGCTTTTACATAACTATGAGCTGTACCAAACAATCCCTTTTTAACAGGAAAATATTTTTTCAAATCTTTTATTTCAACTAATACTTTTTCAACACTCATTATAAACTCCCCCTTCCAACAGGTGCTTTTACCTTAGGTGCACTAGGGTGATTTAGAAAGCAAGCTGCATTATGCTCAGGACTAATTTGAAATAATGGCGGTCTTTGCTTTTCACAAATCTTCATAGAATAATTACATCTAGCTGCAAATGGACATCCCACAGGAGGTTTTAACAAATCTGGCGGTTGACCCTCTATTGGTTTCAGTTTTTCCCTTATGGTACTTTGGGGATTTGGAATACTATTTAAAAGCCCCCAAGTATATGGATGCCTTGGATTATAAAATAAGTCCTTAGTAGACCCCGTCTCTGCAATTAATCCACCGTACATAACATTTATTCTGTCGCAAACATCTGCAACCACGCCTAAATCATGCGTTATAAGAATAATAGAAGTGTTTAATTTTTCTTTAATATCCTTCATAAGTTCAAGAATTTGTGCCTGTATAGTAACATCTAGGGCTGTTGTAGGTTCATCTGCAATTAACAATTTTGGTTCACAACATAATGCCATAGCAATCATTGCACGTTGTCTCATACCACCAGAAAATTCATGAGGGTATTGTTTCATTCTTTTTTCAGGACTTGGGATTCCAACTAATGAAAGCATTTTCACTGACTTATCAAAAGCTTCTTGCTTACTTAATCCTCTATGTTTAAGTAATGGTTCCATTATTTGATTACCTATGTTGAATACAGGATTTAGGGAAGTCATGGGGTCCTGAAATATCATTCCAATTTCATTTCCTCTTATTTTTTCCATTTCTTTCTCGGAAATCTTTGCTAAATCTTTTCCTTGGAATAGCATTTCACCATCTATTATTTTCCCTGTATCAGCAAGTAGTCTCATAAGTGACATCATAGTAACGCTTTTTCCACTTCCGGATTCTCCAACTATTCCAAGAGCCTCACCTTTATTTAAGTAAAAGGATACTCCACCTACAGCCTGCACCTCTCCTACATGTGTAAAAAAAGATGTTTTTAAATTATTTATTTCAAGTAATTTTTCCATAATTCCCCCCTTACTTATTTTCTCATCTTTGGATCTAGAGCATCTCTTAAGCCGTCACCAAGGAAATTAAATGCAAGTATTGTTAAACATATTGCCATCGCCGGGAAAAACAATTGTAATGGGTAAAGTTGGTATCCATCTAATGCTTCTGACGCAAGGCTTCCCCATGATGCTTGAGGTGCAGAAATTCCAAGTCCTATAAAACTAAGAAAAGCTTCTGTAAAAATAGCACCCGGTACAGACATTGTCATTGTTACTATTATCGGTCCCATACTATTTGGAATAAGATGTTTTAGTATTATTCTCATGCTAGACGCACCTGAAACCTTTGCAGCAAGGACAAATTCCTGTTCCTTTAGTGCCATAACTTGCGAACGAACTATTCTTGCCATTACCACCCAAAAGGATATTGCCATTGCAATTATAATATTTAACATACCCCCATCGGCTGATGGATGATTTGGTTTAGTAAGTATAACCATCAAGAGAATAACATAAATCATACTAGGTACTGACCAAATTACATCAACAATCCTCATCATTAAATTATCAACAATACCACCTGCATATCCTGCAATACTACCATACAAAATTCCTACAACAAGATTTAATATACTTGCAACATATGCAATGATAAGTGAAATTCTTGCTCCATATAATATTCTTACAAATTGGTCGCGACCAAACTTATCAGTACCGAGCCAATGAGTCGCACTAGGGTTTTGGTTTGCAATTCTAAAATTCTGAGAATAATAATTATACTTTGATAACATTGGGCCAACTATAGCAAGTATAGTTATTAATATAACAAAAACTAATCCTCCCATCGCAAGCTTGTTTTGTTTTAATCTTCTCCAAGCATCCTGTAGATAAGTTTCACTTGGTCTAACTATCTCATTCATTTTTTTCTTGTCATTTGGTATTTTTTCAAATAACTCACTATTTATCTCCATGTTTATGCACCCCCTATTATTCAATTTTTATTCTTGGGTCAATTACTGCGTAAAGTATATCAACAACAAAATTAGAAAGTACTAAGAAGGTAGCATCTAAAGTTACAAAACCTATTATCACGGTGTAATCTCTGTTTGTTATGCTTGTAATGAATTCTCGGCCCATACCTGGGATACCAAACAGCCCTTCAATTACAAAGCTACCAGTTAAAACAGCAGCAAGAAGTGGTCCAATATAAGTTACAATAGGAATTAATGAGTTTCTTAAAGCATGTTTATATATAACTGCATTTTTAGAAAGTCCCTTAGCCCTTGCAACTCTAATATAATCCGTCCTTATAACATCAAGTAAAGCCGACCTTCCAAGTCTTGCAACAAAGGCCATCGAAGATGCTCCAAGAGCAATTGACGGAAGAACATAATCCATAGGAGATTCAAGCCCTATGGCATGAAATATACCCATCCTTATTGCGAATACATAAATCATTAGTGTCGCAATTACAAAACTTGGTACCGTAATTCCAATGGTTGAAATAAACATACATAATTTATCCGGCCATTTTCCTTGATGGAGGGCTGCAACTATTCCTAGATATACACCTAATACCATAGCAAACCCTACAGAAACCACACCTAATCTAGCAGAAACCGGAAGAGAATATCCTATAATTTCATTAACTGTTCTTCCTTCATATGTCATTGAAGGACCTAGGTCCCCATGCGAAAGATTTTTTAGATACATAGTGTATTGTTTAAATACAGGTTTGTCCAAACCAAATTTCTTGTTCAAATTCTCTAAAACCTGTGGATTAAGCTTTTTTTCACCAGAAAATGGTCCGCCAGGCATTAATCGCATTAAGAAAAAAGTTATTGTGATAACGACGAAGATTGTAATCACAGTTGAAAATAGTCTTTTAACAAAGAAATTTAACATCTTTTGCCCCCCCATCTTATAATATTGGTACTTTTCTTCCCCCTTATATAAACACTAATCTTGTTTTTTGAATTATAGCTTATTATCTTACCTTTATTAATTTTAAGAATACAAGATTATCTCGTTGTTGAAAGATTCGAATTACTTATACTATTGAAGTTGCTCCGGATAAATATTTCATTTTAAAATATTTTCATGTAACTATTCCGTTATCAAATCATTTGATTTATCCGATTTTTTTTAACATGTCCATTTTACAACAATAAAATAATTAAATATATTATTCATATATCTTTTATATTCCTTCATATTTCATAGCCATCTTAACCTTTATAAATGCTGATATGAAAAATATTCACAGTATTATTTTGCACTATCGTAGGTCCTCCCCTTTAATCTTATTTTAAGTATAATAATATTTTTCCAGAAGTCAATGTATTTTTTGTAAGTAAATCCATATATTATCCATATTTTATTTGTGATTCCTTCGTGTTTTTTATATATTTTGTATGTTTTGTAAAATACATTAGTATATATAACAGGTTTCATTATGAAAATAAATTCATAGTAATCTATATTTCTATTTATGAAAAAGGAATTAATAATAGAATTAAACTAATGAAATATATTTTTATATGTTTCATTTATTTTAATAGTTGGCCACCTCTAAATTAGATTCACCTTTTTTCACTTATCTTATAGTAGATCAAATTAGAGAATCTTTTCTCCTGTTCTTTATCAATACACCTTGCATAATTATTGGTATGCTGAACTCACACCATTCATTTTTTTCAATATTCCAACTTTTTATTTGTATGGTAAAAACAAAAAAAAACTATAGAATAGACTTTTCAAGTGTCTATTCTATAGTTTATCTTGCTTTTTATTAAAGATTATTTCAAGTTTTCTATACTTTTAATTACTAAATCATACATTTCTTTATATTTTTCGCCCTTAGCTTTTTCCTCATCAACCACTTCAATTGGAGCTTTAGCTGTGAATCTTTCATTACAAAGCTTTTTCTCTACTCTATCTATTTCTTTTTTTAGTTTTTCTTTTTCTTTATTTAATCTTTCTAATTCTTTTTCTAAGTCTACAAGCTCAAGTAACGGCATATATACCTGCGCGCCCTTAGTTACTACTGTAACTACATTTTCTGGTGCTTCGGCTTTTGTAGCTAGAAACTTAACCTCACTAGCTGATGCAAGTTTTTGAAAATAAACCATCCCTTCCTCAAATGCTTCTTTTGCCTCTGTAGCATATATAAATACTTTAGCTTTTCTTGAAGGTGCTACATTCATATCCGATCTAGCATTTCTTACGTCTTTTATCGCTTCTATGATATAATTCATATTTTCCTGCGCTTTTTCATCTTTAAGAGCATCGTCATACTCTGGCCACTTAGAAATCGTTATAGATTCATACTCATTATCTAAGTGAGTATAAATTTCTTCTGTTATAAATGGCATAACAGGATGAAGTAATTTAAGCCCAGTTTTTAATACATTGTTTAATACATTTAATGCGATGCCTTTAGCCTCTCCATCTTCTGCGTATAATACTGGTTTAACAAGTTCAATATACCAATCACAGAATTCTGTCCACATGAAATCATGAGTCTTTTGAAGTGCTATCCCTATTTCATATTTCTCAATATTTTCTGTAACTTCTTTTATTACAGTGTTCATTCTTGATAATATCCATTTGTCTGCAACAGTGTAATTTTTATTATCTTTATATTTCTCCATTAATTCGCAATTATTGTTCATCATAACAAATCTAGAAGCATTCCAAATTTTATTAGCAAAGTTTCTAGCTGCTTCAACTCTTGACTCATAGAACCTTATATCACTGCCTGGAGAGTTTCCTGTTGCGAGCGAAAACCTTAACGCATCTGAACCATATTGGTCTATTACGTCTAATGGATCAATACCATTTCCCAGAGACTTAGACATTTTTCTTCCTTGATCATCTCTAACCATTCCATGTATTACTACTGTTTCAAATGGCACTTCCCCTAAATTATAAATCCCTGAAAAAATCATTCTTGCTACCCAGAAGAATATAATATCATATCCAGTTACTAAAACACTTGTTGGATAGAACTGTTTTAAATCCTCTGTGTTATTTGGAAAGCCAAGTGTTGAGAAAGGCCACAATGCTGAACTAAACCAAGTATCAAGCACATCTTTATCTTGATTAAGATTTGTACTATTACATTTACTGCAACTTGTTGGCGCATTAACTGTAACTATAATTTCCCCACAATCTTTGCAATACCATACTGGTATTCTATGTCCCCACCATAACTGTCTTGATATACACCAATCTTGAATATTCTCCATCCAATTGAAGTATGTTTTTTCAAATCTTTCAGGAACAAATTTAGTTTTATTTTCCCGTACAGCCTCTATAGCTGGTTTTGCAAGTGATTTCATTTTAACATACCATTGTTTTGATAACATTGGTTCTACAGTGGTTTTACACCTATCATGAGTACCTACATTATGAGCGTGGTCTTTTATTTTAACAAGTAGTCCTGCATTATGTAAATCTTCTACCATGACCTTTCTTGCGTCATATTTATCAAGACCTGAATATTTTCCATAACCCTCGCATATAGCTGCATTTTCATCCAAAACCACTACTTCTGGAAGATTATGTCTTTTTCCTACTTGGTAATCATTAGGATCATGTGCTGGAGTAATTTTAACTGCGCCTGTTCCAAACTCTATATCAACATAATCATCTGCAATTATTGGTATTTCTCTATTTACTAGAGGTAGCATTATTTTTTTTCCTACTAAATGTGTATACCGTGGATCTTTAGGATTTACAGCTACCGCCGTATCTCCAAGCATAGTTTCCGGCCTCGTGGTAGCTATTTCTAAAAACTCATCGCTACCTATTATTGGATATTTAACATGCCAGAAGTGCCCCTCTTGTTCTTCAAACTCTATTTCAGCATCTGAAATTGCCGTCATGCATTTTGGGCACCAATTTGTTATCCTATTGCCTTGGTATATTAGTCCATCCTTATATAATTTAACGAAAACTTCTCTTACTGCATGGTTTAAGTTTTCATCCATGGTAAAGCTTTCCCTAGTAAAATCAACAGAACATCCCATTTTCTTTATTTGTCCTCTTATTTTTTCTCTATATTCATTAGTCCACTCCCAAACTTTTTCAAGGAAGGCTTCTCTTCCCATTTCTTTTTTCTTAAGCCCTTTTTTTAAAAGTTCATTTTCAACCTTTACTTCTGTTGCAATACTAGCATGGTCCTCACCAGGAAGCCACAAGGTATTGTACCCTTGCATTCTTTTAGTTCTTATTAGAATATCTTGAAGAGTATTATCAAGAGCATGCCCTAAATGTAATTTTCCTGTAATGTTTGGTGGGGGCATTACTATTGTAAATGGTTTTTTATCTTTATCAACGGTTGGAGTAAAAAATCCTTTTTCTTCCCACCATGCGTAAAGTCGTTCTTCAAACTCTTTTGGATCATAATTCTTAGCAATATTATTATTTTCTTCCATTATTAACTCCTCCTAAACAATAATTAGTATGTCAATTTATTTTAGCAATAAATTTCAAACAATAAAAAAAGAGCCTTCGTCTATAAAAGGACGAAAAGCTCGCGGTACCACCTTTTTTCCTACAATTTTGCAGGCTCTTTAAAATTTAACGATTAAGAAAACCGTCTTTGCCATCTACTCATAATTACATGAATTGGCAAAGAAGCTCCGAAGCTACCTTCAAGGTTTTTCATATAGAAGATCTTACAGCCTCTGGATCTTCCTCTCTTAATATTATTTTCCCCTACTCCTCTTCATCTACGCTTTTGAATGTTTTATGAAATTATTATCTAGTTGTTCAATTATTATTCACTTGTCTTTCATTTATTGTATACCTCTTAATTTACATATGTCAAGGTATTTCATTTTTGAATTTAAAATGTCACATCTACACGCTCTTTCATATTATATAATTATAGCAACTATATAATATGGAGGTATCTATGAAGCTTAAAAAAATTTCGATTTTTTCCCTGTTTCTTTCTTTCGCCTTGATAACCACCTTATTTTCCGGCTGTAAAAAGAAACCTAGTGATGCTTTAGTAAAAGTAAAATTAAGTGAAGTAGTTCGTTCTATTTTCTATGCCCCTATGTATGCAGCTATTTCTCAAGGCTTCTTTAAAGAAGAGGGTATTGAAATCAACCTTTCAACTGGGCAGGGAGCGGACAAAACTATGCAGCAGGTATTAAGCAAATCTGTAGATATAGGTTTCTGTGGACCTGAGCAAGTTATTTACATCTATAATCAACACCGAGAAGACTATCCTGTTATTTTTGCACAATTAACACAAAAAGATGGATCTTTCTTAGTAGGCAGAAATGCTGAAGCGAATTTCAAATGGGAATCCTTAAAGGGTAAAACTGTAATAGGAGGAAGACCTGGCGGCGTACCTGAAATGGCTTTTGAGTATGTCTTAAAAAATCATGGTATTAAACCAGTTATTGATATAAATCTTGTTACAAACCTCGCTTTCACAGCTACGTCCGGTGCTTTCAAGGGCGGAGCAGGTAATTATGTTACTCTTTTTGAACCTAGTGCTAGTATGATGAAAAAAGATAATTCTGGACATATTGTAGCCTCCATCGGAGCGTCCGCTGGAACCATACCTTATACATGTTTTTTTTCCACAAAATCTTATATAGAAAAAAATCCAGAAATGGTTCAAAAATTCACTAATGCAATATATAAAGGTCAAAAATGGGTAAGTAGTCATTCCGATAAAGAAGTAATGACTTCAATTAAATCTTATTTCCCTGGCGCAGATGAGGCTGTTCTTACTTCATCCATTAAAAACTATAGAGATATAAATGCTTTTGCGCCGAACCCAATATTAAAATCAGATGACTTAACAAAGCTTATGGATATAATACAATCTTATAACGCAGCGTTAATTCCCCAAAGACCATCTTTTAATAAAATCGTCAACAATTCCTTTAGCGACAAAGCCGTAAAAGACTTAAAATAAAAAGTAAAAAAGTATACATTACTATTAATGCATTCACTTCGCTAAGAACTACTAATTTTATTTTTAATTAATTTGCTAAAAAACATAAACTCGCTGTCGCTCAAACATATGTTTTTCGTAACGCATCTTAATTAAACATAAAATAAGAATTTCCAAATGAAAACTCAACCTCAATTATCAACTCTCAACTATAAAAAAGGCTATGTTTAAATTTAATGTTGATAATTAACATTTTCTGAATATTCGGATATAATAAGACTATATAAAGTATTCCGCAGATTTTATTATGGCAAGCTTAACGGTAAGCAATTTATATATAATAAAGGGGGAATAATCCTGAAAAAAATAATGAAATTATTCAGTCTACTATTTTTAATAACTATAGCTTTTACTGGATGTAAAAGTTCAGATGAAAACAATGCACAAAAAGTTGCTCAAGAACTTGGAAGAAATCTCTACACGGTAAATACAGAAAAAGTTGCTGAGTATAAGAAACTTCTTAGGGAAGGTAAAAAAATGGATATAGCAAGTGGAAATCCCACAAATACTGATGGAGTTATACCACATACACAGGAATATATCAAAATTATACAGTCCCTTGATAAAAATTTACTACCTTTAATGACAGCAAAGGGGTATGAAACTATTGCGGGACATTACAATATTGTGGCTACAAAGTTCTGTAATGACAATAATTATACTTTACATGTTACAGACTTTATCTTAGATAAAAATTTGTATGGTGAGAAAGAAGATAAAGCTGGATATTATTATGAAGCTAAATTGAAGTTTATTTCTACTAATGGGAAGGCTGAACGAACTGATACAGCAAAAGGATATATAGGGCTTTTAAACGAAAATGGTAAGTGGAAGGTATTTGTTTACAAATCAGAAGCAGACCCAAAATTGTATATTGAGCTAATGAAAAAAATTAAAAAATAAATGATAATATTAATATATAAATTAAGGGAAGTCCCAAATAAAATTGATATGCTCCCCTTATGGTAGACAGTTAAAATAATAAAACTGTTTACTATAAGGAGGGCTATTTTTTTATGGGAAGAAAATCAACTATATCAGACCAACAAAAAATTAAGGCTGTAACATCATATTTAAATGGAAAAGCTAGTATGTTAAGTTTATGCAACAAACTTCAAGTACATAAGAGTTCTTTTCAAAAATGGGTAATACGATATAAATCAGAAGGTGAAGCTGGGTTAAAACATTCTAGCAAAAATACTTCTTATACTGCCAAAATCAAGATTAACATTGTAAAAGAATATCTTGATGGGCATGGCTCACTGAATGATTTATGCATTAAGTATCATATTTCGTCAAATACAGTTTTATGCAATTGGATAAAGAAGTATAATGGTCATGAAAACATAAAATCTTCTGGAACAGGAGGAAAAATAATCATGACCAAAGGACGCAAAACTTCTTATATTGAACGCATTGAAATCATAAAGTACTGTATTGAAAACAATAACAGTTATAATAAAACTGTTGAAAAATATAAGGTATCTTATCCTCAGATTTATACCTGGATGAAGAAGTATAATCAGTTTGGTATTGAAGGGCTTTTGGACCGACGTGGAAAGCCAAAGGCTGAAGAGTTAATGACAGAAGATGAAAAGCTAAAAGCTCAATACAAGCTTTTAGAAGCACAAAATAGAAGATTACGGATGGAGAATGCTCTTCTAAAAAAAATCCAAGAGATAGAAAGAAGGCGATATTAAGCGAAGCTAGATACGAAGATACTTATCTTGCAATCCAAGAATTATCTAACAAAGATAAATTTCCTATAACTGAGTTGTGCATTATAGGCGGCGTTAGCCATTCTGCATATTATAAATGGCTACACAGAGAAAAAAGTAACCGAGTATTGAAAAACGAAGAATTATTAAAGCTTATTTGTGAGTTATATGAGGAAAAAGACGGTATCTTAGGCTATCGCCAGATGACGATTAAAATCCGTAGAGAATATAATAAAAAAGTTAATTATAAACGAATTTATCGTCTGATGCAGATATTAGGATTAAAATCCGTATGCAGAAAAAAAAGATATAATTATATTAAGTCAACTCCTGAAGTTACTGCAGAAAATATTTTGGATAGAAATTTTAAAGCAGAACAAGTCAATAAAAAATGGCTTACAGATGTAACCGAGTTTAAATATGGGAGAAGTGGACAAAAGGCTTATCTAAGTGCAATATTTGATTTAGGTGATAGAAGTATTGTTTCATATGTCATTGGTCATTCTAATAATAACCAATTGGTTTATCAAACCTTTAATCTTGCTGTTAAAGTATACCCTGATGCTAAACCAATATTTCATAGTGACCGAGGTTTCCAGTATACTTCAAAAATATTTAAAGAAAAACTAAAAAAAGCTGGAATGATACAGAGCATGTCGAGGGTTGGGCATTGTATTGATAATGGTCCAATGGAAGGATTTTGGGGAATCTTAAAAACAGAAATGTATTATCTTCATAAATTTGAAGACTATGAAAGCTTAAAGAAATCGATTGAAGACTATATAGAATATTATAATAATAGACGTTATCAAAAACGTTTAAAGTGCATGACACCAATGGAATATCAGCGATATCTATTAGGTAATGCAGCATAAATAAAGCGCCTACCAAATGATAGACGCCTTACATAAAATCTTTAATTATTTCCACTGTCTACTTGACAGGGGGCAGTTCAAATGGCTTCCCTTTTGAATTGTTATTTTAATATACCATATATACCGTTATCCTAATATGTGTCTAAGATGAATGACAGATAAAGAAAATAATACTATCCAACTACTTCCCTAATGTACCTCCCCCTTGTAATAAAGAAAGCTACCATTTGCAAAACTATATAAGCTGCAAACACGCAAAGTGATTTATTAAACATATACTCTCCATTTGGTACAACTCCATATATTACAGAGAAAAAATATGTTATTAAACTAACAGCCAAAATTACTGGAGTAAAAAAGATTATTGTAAGCTCTTTTGTTAAAACCTTTGATACCTCCCTATCTGTCATGCCTAATTGAACCATTTTTTTCACCCTTTCCTTTTCCTCATCAACACCAGTTAATACCTTAAAATATAATACCACTCCACTGGATATTAAAAGCATCATTCCTAAAAATAAACTTGAGAAAAGAATAAAGCCATTTTCTTTTATGCTTTTCTCTAAAATTCGTTGTTTAAATTCTGGTTTTAAAGACTCATCTCCGCGATTTAACTTCTTTAATTCACTTAAAATACTATTAAAGCTTTTATAATCCTTAGGGTCCTTTAACTTAATTAAATGGTCACAAGAAACAACCTTCTGCCCTAACTTACCTTTTATTCTTTTATAATCATCATCATTAATTATAAGAGCTGTTCCCCTTGAATAATCTAATGAGTAAAATTCATTAGTATATAGGCCTTCTATATATTTCTTTTTACTTTTTTCAACATATATATAGCTATCCTTATTCATAGTAGCTAAAAAATCCACAATCCGTGCATTCTTATCTTCTTTAAGATTTGCAATTTGTTTTTGTTGTTTAGAGGAATCATTTAAATTAATAATTACGTCACTATCCTTATATTTACTATCTGTAGGGGAGTTAAGTACCTGTACTAGTTCTCCATTATTTACAATAATATTTGTACCCATATGATTATTATAATTACCTTCACTTATAAGAGCAATATTTCCATAGGTCATAACCTTCCCTTCATAAGATCTATACTCCATAATATCTATGTTTTCCAAAAGTTTATGCTGTTTTATTTCCCCACCACTCGCTTTTACTATGTTTTTAAGCTCCTGGTCTGATATTTTATTAAGCTTTGTATTTTCTATAAAGCCAAAATCATAAGGATACATAATGTTTATGTTTTTTTCTATTGTGCCATACATACTATATGTCATGCTTATAAAAGTAATAGCTGCTGCTGCCAATATCAGAACTAAGTAAATAACGCTTTTATAAGATATAAACTTATGCTGCACACTGGATAATACCAAAAGATTATTATTATATGTCTTTTTAAAATTCACAAGCACTCTATTTACCATAGATATTAGTGAACTTATTATAAAATAAGGTGCTATTATTGTTGTTATAATAATTATGAGTAATGCGCTTTCACTTCCTATAAATATTTCTTGTTTAACTATTTTAGGAAAAAGACACAATGCGGTTATTAACGCTATCAAAGCTATTGTTCCAATTATAAAATTACCCTTACCTACCTCTGCCCTAGAAGAGGATTTTATAAGTTCTATTATGGATAGCTTTCTTACAAATATCACTTGAAATATTGAATTTACCAAGAAAATAATTATGGCTATAACTAAACACATAGAGTAGGTCTTTATATTTAGACTAGGTCTAAAATTATCAATCCAAAGTATTTTACCTATTATCATATAAAATAGTCTAGAAAACAAGGTTCCGACTATCATACCTGTTACCAAAGAAGCAGACAGTATTAAAATATTTTCAATAAATAATATCTTCCTTAAATCCTTAGTAGTAACCCCTAACGTCAAATATACTCCAAATTCTTTTCCCCTATATCTTATAAAGGATATAGTTGTATAGGAAATAAATACAATTGAAAATGCAATCATTAACACCAACATAGGTATAAAGTTCCCTTTAAAAGCATCAGCATCAGAAGCCATTGTAAATTCCTTACTAAATATTAGACTGCCATACATCAATAAAACAGCTATAATAAAGCTATTAGCTATGAAATAAGCTATATATTTCTTAAAATTAAACTTAATGTTCTTTATTATTATAGAAGTAAAAGTCATTATTTCTCTCCTCCTATAACACTTTGTGCTTCTAGTATTTTATCAAAGAACTTGTTTCTGTCACCATCTGATATTAATTCTAATTTTATGGCCCCATCCTTTATGAAAATTATTCTTTTACAGAAAGATGCTGCGAAGGCATCATGAGTTACCATAATTACTGTAGCGCTTTTCTCCTCATTCATATTTTTAAAAGTTGTCATTATACTTTTCGAAGACTTTGAATCCAAATTACCTGTTGGTTCATCAGCAAATATAACTGAAGGTTCACATATGAGTGCTCTAGCAGCTGCTGTTCTTTGTTTTTCTCCACCCGATATATTATAAGGGTACTTGTTTTGTAGCTCTTCTATATCTAGGTACTTCATAATATCTTTAGCTTTCCGATCTATTTCTCTAGGATTAACTTTATCTATTATTAAAGGAAAAGCTATATTCTCTTTAACATTTAAGCTATCTAAAAGATTAAAATCTTGAAATATAAAGCCTACCTTCCTTCTTCTAAATAAAGCTAGCTCATCCTTTTTCATTTTAATAATATCCTGTCCATTAATATGAACTTCTCCTGAGGTAGCTTTATCTATACCAGATAATATATTTAATAGTGTACTTTTTCCACTTCCACTAGGTCCCATTATCCCTATAAACTCACCCTTGTCCACATTAAAACTTACCTCATTAAGTGCTATAACTTCCTTTGCGTCTTTAAAAGCATTATAAACTTTAGTAAGCTTTTTAATTTGTAATATTTCCATATAAATCCACTCCTTTATTGTAACTTAAGTATAAATCTAATGTCACAATTTTCTAATTGAAAAACATTACTTAACCTTACAATTTTGAAAGGTAGCTGATTTCTACTATAGTTCCTTCACCTACCTTAGACTTTATATGAATTTCATGACCTAATTCATCAGCCACCAACTTAACCATATATAGCCCAATCCCTGATGACTTTTTATTATTTCTACCATTACTCCCAGTAAAAAAAGCCTGAAATACTCGCGATATATCTTCCTTCCTTATACCTATCCCTTTGTCTTCTACATATAATGTTATGTAATTATCTTCTTTCTTTAAACTAAAGGTAACATAGCTATCTTCTTTTTCTGAATACTTTATAGCATTAGCTATTATCTGCTCCAGCATATACTTTGACCATTTTTTATCTGTGTAAATATAATAATACTCATCTATAATAACCCTTGGAAATACCTTACTATATATAAATTCTCTTTTTTTATTATTAACAGCACTAGCTACTAACTCCCTTAGGTTAACTTTCTCTGGAATATAATCTTTTGCAAATTCATCTAATCTAAACAAATTAAGAGCTTCTTCTAAATTATCCTGTAGTTTCTTATTTTCTTCTAATATGTCATCAATCACATTACTACTACCTAACTCTTTTAACCCTTTTTCACAAGCCAAATCTATAACTGTTATAGATGTTTTCATATTGTGCACCCATTGAGCCATAAGGGTATCTCTTTCCTTTATCCTATTTTGCATCTTATAAAACTTATTTATATAGGTATCATGTATTTCATTAACAGCTCCAAAAACTTCCTTGTAATTATTGGATTTTTCTTTATAACCTGGACTTTTCTTAGCTTCATTAAGTCTTTCATATAAATTGTTGTACTCACTGATTTTGTAAATAATATAAATCAATAAGAAAAATAGACTTAAAGTTATAGGATATATGGCTTCTCTGCTATTAAATATCAAATAATAAAAACTCATTAAAACTATCGTATTTAATAAATACATTATTATGGCAGTCTTTTCTTTTTTCAAAACCATTAATACTAATTTAGTTAAACACATAGCCCACTCCTCGTTTTGTAATAATTGAATTTTCAGCTTCCAAATCTTTAAGTTTCTTTTTAACTCTAGTTATATTAACCGTTAAGGTATTGTCATCAATAAAAGCCGTATCATCCCATAAGGTTTCCAGTAATTCTTCTCTAGTTATAACCTTTCCATCATTACTCATAAATAACTTTAGTAGCTTGTATTCATTTTTACTAAGTTCTACTATCTTTTCTTCAAACTTTAACCTCATACTATCACTATTCAAGGTTAATCCTCCAATATTAAACCCTTCAGTAGCAACCACATTATTTGATCTTCGCAGCACAGCATTTACCTTTGCCAGTAATATCCCCATGCTAAAAGGCTTTGTTACATAATCATCTGCGCCTAGCTCCATTCCTCTAATTTGTTCCCCCTCCTCGCTTCTAGCTGAAACAATAATTACTGGAACCTTGGATTTATTTCTAATTATTTTTAAAAAGTAAAAGCCATCAAAGGTTGGAAGGTTAATATCTAATATTATGAGATTAGGTTCTATGCTCTTTACATCTTCTAATACATTTTCGAAGTCATTTAAGAGAATGGCGTCATAATCATAAGCATTTAAATATTCTTGCATATACTTTTTAAGTTTTAAATCATCTTCTATTATTAGAATTTTATTCATAGTAAATCTCCTAAGTTTATATTTATAATGCTAATTATACCATTTTTTTAAGATATAGAGATACATTTAGATTTAAGGATACTCTAATGCACATTCAAAAAAATAAAAAGGCACAAGAAGATTTAAATCCACTTGAACCACGATATACCAATATAAAAATATGAACCCACCTTAATTTTTTAAAAAATATTCTTCTGTTAATAAATCATCTCTAATTGAATTAGTAAATTTAATATGACATTTTTTATAAGTTTCTTTACTATTTCTTCTTACCAAAAAAGTATCCAAAAAACACATTCCCTTTGCTTTTAAAAACAATTCCCATTCTCCCAAAATTCCATATCATAATATTTAAGATATTTACTCAAGTTCGTCCGATTATATGGTATTATCCTATTAACTATAAATGCTCTAATAACATCACTTTGTACTTCTATTTCTTTAAGCTCAAACAATCCATAAAATTCTGCTGGATATAACTTTAAATCATTAATTTCTTTATTTCGCTTAAAACTATATTCTTCTGACACTATGTCATAGGACAATTGTCCTAAAAAATAATCTTTATTCATAAGATCTACTGTTTCAATTACTGATTTGGGAAGCATCTTTTAACCTCCTTTATTCTTTCTCTCAACAATTACAAAATAAAATCCACTCTTTTTCCACTAAAATACTCTTTGTACTTATCTATTATTTGCTCAAAATCAATATCAATATTTAAACTATGTTTATCTACTAGCCTTAATTGTTTTTTATTGCTACTTTCAAAACATTTAGCATAGTCCGCGTCTAATAATAAATCATCCATGTCTTCATTTATTAAATCCTCTTCCTGACTTCACCAAATACTTATGATTCCCTCTAATTATAATGTATTTTTCGTAAACACCAAGCGATGAACTATTTATAAAATTCCTTATATTTTCGATTCCCACTTTTTCTTTCACCTCACTCTTCACTACACGTACATATAATCTTTACTTCCTATATTCTTTATTATAACCATAATTCTATGTTGAAACAACATACGCTATTTAAAAATCATTCAAGGTAATAGTATATTATATTTAGTGTAAATATATCTTTACACTCAGTAATATTTTCTTTATAATATAAGTAAAGATATCTTTACTTATTGATTGGAGGGCTACAAATGAGGGTGATAAATCATATTCGTGAAATTCGTCAAGAAAAGATGATAACACAAGTTAAAATGGCAGAAGATTTACAAGTTACGAGGCAAACTATAAATGCAATTGAGAAAAATAAATATAATCCCAGTTTGGAGTTAGCACTAAAATTAATACAGTATTTTGATGTGCCAATTGAGGAATTATTTTATTTAGGAAAATCAAAGGGGGAATAACTATGAAAAATAAAAAATTGCAAATCTTTGGTTGGGTGTTTATCATGTTATGTATGATGATAGGTGGTTTTTGGGGTATGTATATTTTTGGTGAAGACCCTATTGAATATGTTATGCCTATTATAGGTGGGTTAGCATTCGGAAATATCATAACTTTGATTTTATATAAGTGGAATAAAAAAAGAAATGGTAATATTCCAGATGCTGATGAACGAACTCTGCTACTTTTGAAACGTTATCTTATGATTGTACTTTACGTTGTTCTTTTGGGTAGTGGGGCTATTTTACTTATTCTATATTCAATGGGTGTTCATTCTATTGAAACTGGTATGTTGATCGTATATATGATGGTATTATATATATTAATTGGGGTTGGTGCTGTTATAACAAAATGGTTATAAATCAGATAATTAATTCATTCCATAAAAAAAGTTATCCACAAATAAGGTAAGTACGGTTGTTTTGCTAAAATTCAAAGGCCTATTTTAAAATTTAGGCCGGTTCTTCGTTTTCCATAATGTACCATTTATCTTTTTAACCGTAAATGTTATTTGTATATCTTTTGAACCACCTACAGATTTATTTTGCGAATCAAATATATAAACTGAATAAATCATTTTCACATAAACTATAAATCTATAAGTATACAATATAATAAACTATGATTTGAATAACTGAGGTTTTATTGTTATATTAATATGATGAATAATAATCTATATAAGTAATTATAGTATGTGCTATCCCAAAAATCGTTAGTGGTACAATAGCAAATAGATTGTGAAGCCATATTTCTGCTAAAATGAAATAAATTACAGGAAAAACAGCTATTGATATAATCATAATAAAATTAGTACCTATTGTAAAATATGCTATCCAAAATCCATAGTATGATAATAATATTATTAACATAAAAATTGTATATCCACATAATATTGGAGAAACTTTCTTACTGACCCCAAATATCAAAAGTGCAAAAAATATCGTTTGACTGCCATGCTCAATAATATCTAATAAGAGATGTTTATTGGTTACTACCGTCGAACCATTTGGATCCTTCAATATAAAAAAGAGAATATTCGGTAGCATAGGTAATATAAAGACTATTAACCCTTTCCATGAGAATCCTATGTTATTTTGTAAAATCTCCATTACTTTATCCATATTATTCTCCCTTCTCCAAATGTTCTAAGATTTCCTTACTCCAATCAATATATAACTTTGCCTGACGTATGCCTAGATTTAATACATAAAGTATATGCTTATGATTATTATGTATTTCTATGTCTCTATTTAACTGCACATCAAACAAATTAAATAATTCCAACTTTTGTTCTGATTGTTCTTTAAACCGAATAATATGTTTTCGCATTTCCTCCACATTTTTCTCATTTGATAAAAACATTTTTAAAAGGAATTCACTTCTAGAAGTGTCTTTTTCATTATCTGCTTCCATCCATTGCCTTATCTCTTTTTCCCCTTCGGGAGTCACTTTATATCTTATTTTTTCACGTTTTATTTTTCCGTTTGATTCGTTGTTAGAAAACTCAATTAATCCTTCTTCTATCATCTTTCTAAGTTCTGGATATATTTGCCCAAAGCTCTCCTGCCAGAAGAATGACATTCGTATATCTATAATTTTTTTCATTTCATATCCGCTTAGCTCTTCTTCCTGAAGAAGTCCAAGTAATACATACCTTGTTTTTTTCACTTATGTCCTCCCCTTTATTTCACTTGTTAAAATCAATTTTCTAATATTTTGTCTTTTCATAGTTGATCCCCCATTATTATATCTTTAAGATATGTATCTTTTAGTTATATATCTTAAAGATATAATAATACGAAAATTTGAGTATGTCAATTCTAATAAACAAAATAAATTTATTAATGGTGCACTTCTATATGAGAAAATACTTGTTAAAATTAAGATTTAATACAATATAACTACACTTAGATATAGTTATAACAAAACGCTATGATAAAATCATTGCGTTTTATTTGAATGGCACTCATCCTTATTTTCTAAAAATCCTCCTGCAATGCTTACTAGTTCATTCTCAAGATCTTTTTCAATTTGTGAATTATGCAAAAATATTACCTTAATAAAATTACTTCTTTCAAACTCTTCTTCCTCTTCTATTCTTTTTAATTCTGGAAAATCATCCAATGTTCATTTTCTTCTGAAATCTGCAATTAACATATAGGAAATAATTTCACCGTAAAAGTCATCTTTTAGCGTATATGCTTCAAAGTTATTTAATTTTATTGGTTTCATTTTTTCCTCCAAATAATAAATTATAATTCTACACAAAATGTATTATAAATCAGATAATTAATTCATTCCATAAAAAAAGAAGGTATTACCCCTCTCTTATATTCCATATTCTTTTATGTGTCTATATCAATAAATTCCATACTTTTTCATCATAATACATTGTGTGGAATATGATGATTTGAATATTTTTTCTTGGATTATGCTAACAAAAGTATATATTGCGTAAAATGCATTTGAACTAGCCTTAGTGATTCTTAATTTATTTTAATTACAGATGGGTGAAGAAAAATATATGTTTGAGCGTAAGCGAGTTTGTATTTTTTAGCAACTGTAAATAAAATAGATTTTAGAATTACTTCGCGATGTGAAATCACTTAGCAATATATACTTTTCGTTGTAGCATAATTTAAGAAAAAACTTGTAATTAACAATTCATTAGATTTTTAATCTGTTTTTTTATCACTAGCTACTTCTTGGTGCGCAATTTTAACTTCTTCCTCACTCTTAAGGTTTTTAAAAGCAATGGACATCATAAGCTTTATTCTATTAATTTGATTTACTTCACTTGCACCCGGGTCATAATCTATAGCGGTTATATTAGAGCCTGGATACCTCCGCTTTAATTCTTTAATCATTCCTTTACCTGTTACATGATTTGGAAGACAAGCAAAAGGTTGCATACACACTATGTTTCTTGTTCCACTTTCAATAAGCTCAACCATTTCAGCAGTAAGAAACCATCCTTCACCTGCCTGATTACCTAGTGATAAAATAGGTGATGCTCCTTTCGCTAATTCCTGTATAGTTTTAGGTGCGTGAAATCTTTTACTACTTTCTAAAGCTGATTTCATACATTTTCTGAAACCTTCTATATATCGAATCGCTATGTTACTTAGTACTTTATCAGTCCTACTCTTACCCAAATACTTATATTTAAAGTCAGCATCATATGCACAGTATAAGAAAAAGTCCGTTAAATCCGGCATAACTGCCTCCCCACCTTCATTTTCAATAACATCTATAATATTATTGTTAGCTGTAGGATGGAACTTAACTAAAATCTCTCCTACTAGACCTATCTGAGGTTTCGAAATGTTTTTGATTTCTAGATTGTCAAAATCAGCTACTATAGAGGATATATTATTATTAAACTCGCGACTATTACCTTTTGTCACGGCTTCTTTACATATTTTCACCCATTTTTCATAAAGTAAATTAGCTGAGCCTAGTATCTTCTCATAAGGTCTAACCTTGTATAGTACCCTCATAAACAAATCTCCGTACACTAAAGCCATTATCGATTTTTTAACCATTGGATATGTGAATTTTAAACCCGGATTTTTCTCAAGACCAGCAGCATTTAAGGATATTACTGGAATCTTTGGAAACCCCGCTTCCTTCAAGGCTTTCCTAAGGAATCCAATATAATTTGTAGCTCTACATCCTCCACAGGTTTGAGAAATTATAACGGAGGTATTATCTATTTCATATCTACCTGATTTTAAAGCAGCAATTATTTGTCCTACTACAATTATTGTTGGATAACAAGCGTCATTATTTACATATTTTAAGCCTTCATCTACAGCTTTAGTATCTACCGAAGGTAAAATTTCTAAATTGTATCCTGATGAATTAAAAGCTTCCTGTACAAATTGAAAATGCACCGGAGACATTTGTGGGCATAAAATCGTGTGATTTTTTCTCATTTCCTTGGTGAAAATAATTCTACTGTTGATTTCCTCAGTTTTACTCGGCAAAGTTCCGTTCTTGTCTCTTTCATCGAGGGCGGCTTTTAAGGATCTAATTCTAATTCTAGCAGCTCCCAAGTTATTTCCCTCATCAATTTTTAAGCTTGTATATATCTTGCCGCTATTTTCTAAAATTTCTCCAACTTGGTCCGTGGTAACTGCATCAAGTCCACACCCAAAAGAATTTAGCTGAATAAGCTCAATATTGGGCTCTTTTGCTACAAAACTCGCCGCTGCGTATAACCTAGAATGATATACCCATTGATCCACTATTTTTAAAGGTCTTTCAACAACACCTAGATGAGCTACAGAATCCTCTGTAAGCACGGGCATATCAAATCCCGTAATTAAACTAGGAATTCCATGATTAATTTCTGGGTCTATATGATAAGGTCTCCCTGCTAAAACAATACCCCTCTTTCCGGTCCTCCTAATATATTGTACGACTTCCGCACCTTTACTTTGAATATCCAATTTTACCTTTTCAGTTTCGATCCATGCCTTTTTAACCGCCATAGCAACTTCTCTTTTATCAATTCCAAAACTCGCTAGCTCACCCGCTAATCTATCAATTATTTTTTTCTTATTATCTAAAGAAATAAAAGGATTCAGGAACTTAATATCTCGTTCCTTCAAAATATCCATATTATTTTTTATTACCTCAGGATATGAAGTTACTATAGGACAGTTATAATGATTATCCGCGCCTGATTGCTCCTTTTTTTCATATGGAATACAAGGATAGAATATAGTGTCTACCCCCTTATTTATAAGACTCATTATATGCCCATGTGCTATTTTAGCCGGATAGCAAGCAGATTCTGAGGGAATAGTTGCAATTCCCATTTCATATACCTGTTTAGAAGATCTTTGGGATACTTCTACCCTGAATCCTAAATTGGTAAAGAAGGTAAACCAAAACGGATAATTTTCATATATGTTAAGTACTCTTGGAATGCCTATTACACCCCTAAATGCCTCTTCCTTCTTTAATGGAGTATAATCAAATATTCTTTTATACTTATAGTCATAGAGATTAGGAACCTCTTCTTTTTTACTGCTTTTTCCTAATGCTTTTTCACAGCGATTACCAGTTATAAATTCCCTTTCATTATCAAATTTATTAATTGTAAGAACGCATTGATTTGCGCATTGCTTGCATCTACCCATTGAAGTTTCTACATTAAAACTATCCAATTGTTCGAGTGATAACAATGTAGAAATTTTGCCTTTTACTGCTCTTTCCTTTGCAATAAGTGCGGCACCAAATGCACCCATTAGTCCTGCAATATCTGGCCTAACCGCCTCTCGTCCTGAAATAATTTCAAAAGCCCTAAGTACTGAATTGTTATAAAATGTTCCGCCTTGAACTATTATTTTCTTACCCATGTCCTTTGGGTCTCTTATCTTAATAACTTTAAGCAGTGCATTTTTTATTACCGAATAAGAAAGTCCTGATGATATATCCCCTATAGAGGCGCCTTCCTTCTGAGCCTGTTTAACCCTTGAATTCATAAACACAGTACATCTTGAACCTAAGTCCACTGGGCTTTTAGCAGACAAGGCTACATTTGCAAAATCTGATATTTGCATATCTAAAGAATTAGCAAAAGTTTCTATAAAAGAACCACAACCAGAAGAACATGCTTCATTTAGCATTATACTATCGATTACCCCATCTTTTATTTTTAAACACTTCATGTCTTGCCCGCCAATGTCTAATATAAAGTCTACTCCTGGCAAAAAGAATTTTGCTGCCTTGTAATGAGCTATAGTTTCAATTTCTCCAATGTCCACTTTTAATGCAGCCATTATTAGCCTTTCACCATAACCTGTTACCGATGAATTTTTGATGATTACTTCACTCGGTAAAATAGTGTATATATGTTTTAATATTTTACTAACTACAGTCAATGGATTGCCTTCATTACTTCCATAGTAAGAGTATAAAATTGCGCCTTCCTCATCTATAAGTGTAACTTTGGTAGTTGTAGATCCGGCATCTATTCCCAAAAAACAATTCCCCGTGTAATCCGCTAATTCTTTTCTTGCTGCCTTATATTTGCTCTGTCTTTTGTTAAATACTTGTAGCTCCGCATCATCTATAAATAAAGGCCTAAGTCTTCGAACATCGAGGCTCGATACTTCCTTTAACTTTGGAAGCTGCCTCTTTAGTTCTTCAAAAGAAATAATGCCCTCATCCTTTGATGACATAGCAGCCCCTAGCGCAACAAATAACTGAGAATCCTTAGGAAAAATAACTTGATCCTCTGAGAGCTTTAATGTCTCAATAAACCTTTGTCGTAGTTCAGACAAGAAATATAATGGCCCACCTAAAAATGCAACATTTCCCGTAATCGGTCTACCGCAAGCAAGTCCACTAATAGTTTGATTAACTACTGATTGAAAAACTGACACAGCAATATCTTCTTTCGCAGCACCTTCATTTAATAAGGGTTGAATATCAGTTTTAGCAAAAACTCCGCATCTAGCTGCAATTGGGTATATAGTTTTATACTTCTTTGCAAGTTCATTAAGTCCCGCTGCATCCGTTTGAAGCAGTGATGCCATCTGATCAATAAATGCGCCAGTACCACCAGCGCAAGTACCATTCATTCTTTGGTCTATTCCTCCATCAAAATATATAATCTTTGCATCTTCTCCACCTAGTTCAATAGCCACATTAGTTCTTGGGATAATATTTTCTATAGCATAAGTACTGGCAACTACTTCTTGAATAAATGTGATATTGAGCCATTTAGATAAGGCTAGTCCACCAGACCCCGTTACCACTATAGTTATATCGCATTCACTGAAATCATTATAAGCCTCATATAAAAGCTCGGCTATTGTACTTTTTATATCAGAAAAATGCCTTTGATACTTACTATATATTATTTTTTCTTGATTATTTAACACTACTATTTTAACAGTGGTAGATCCTACATCTAATCCAACATGTAATATTTTTTTCATAATTATCTTCTCTTTCCCCGCAAGTCTGGATTTATTTGTGTTTTTTGACCCTAATATTTTATTATATATGTTAATGCAGTTGGATTCAATCTCCATTTTTTTAAAATAACCTAATATTTCAGTAAATAGCCTATTTATTATATATCTTTATTCTTCAAAAACCGAATTTATTCCCTCTGCTACAGATACTTATAATATTTTTTCTATTAATTACATATCATTATTGATAAAATTTGTAATTATTAATTGTATTTGTATTTGTATAATATTAAAACATAAGTATATAAAATTATAACTCAATAACCATAATATTTTCAACCTAATTTTTCTTTATTATAGTATGTACATCCCTATCTATTTATTATGGTATTTATATAAGTGGGTGGCTTTCCTTCTGAAATATCGTTAATCATCATCTGCGATGCTGCAATATTAACGACTTCAGAAGGCGTTTTATATTTCTACTTAACTCTTATTTTTATTATAGATGTATATTCCTACTTAAGTAAGTGGGTGCCCCTTCTGAAATGTCGTTAACAATACATTATCTACCCTCATATACTAAACTATAACTCTCAAGGGGATGACAAAGTGATTAAAGTAGAAATTAATAATATATGCATGAATTATCACTCTTTAACTGCAGAAACTCCTGCTTTAAAGCATATCTCATTTAGTGTAGAAGAAGGTCACTTTTTAAGTATTGTAGGCCCTTCTGGCTGTGGGAAATCTACGCTGTTAAATATAATAGCAGGCTTAATTACTCCGTCATATGGCGAAATAGTAATTAAAAGTCATGATGATAGCTCAAGCCTTTCAAAAATTGGATATATGTTTCAAAAGGATCAATTATTCGACTGGTTAACCATATGGGACAATGTACTTTTGGGTCTCAAAATTAACCACCGTATTACAGATGACAATAAGGAAATGGTAAAAAATATTTTAATAAGCTATGGTCTCTGGGAATTTAGAAATCATCATCCTAGAGAATTATCCGGAGGCATGCGCCAAAGAGTTGCTTTAATTCGCACCCTAGCTTTAAGCCCCGAAGTCCTTCTTTTAGATGAGCCTTTCTCAGCTTTAGACTACCAAACTAGATTAAACATTAGTGATGAAGTTTATGAAATTATAAAAAAAGAAAAAAAGACTACTATAATGGTAACTCATGATATTTCTGAAGCTATCGCTATGTCAGATGAAATTATTATCCTTTCAAATCGACCTGCTGTAATCGTTAAAGAGATGAATATTGAATTTGGAGAAGATTTCCCTTGTCCTCTCAAGCGTCGAGAAGCTCCAAATTTCAGAGTTTACTTCAATGAAATTTGGAAGGAGTTGAATAGCAATGCTGATTCAAAGTGATGAGCAAAAGAATTATATCAAAAATGTAAAAAGAGAGAAATACACTATTATTTTCACAAGGATAATAATACTAATTGTTTTTTTTAGCCTTTGGGAAATAGCTGGCAGACTTAAATGGATTGATTCCTTTTTAACAAGCACACCGTCAAAAATGTATAATTCCTTTATACAAATATATAATGAAGGTACACTGCTAACTCATATATCAGTAACATGTTTTGAAACAATAACAGGTTTTTTACTTGGAACCATATTAGGGGCCTTAATTGCAGTCTTATTGTGGTGGTCCGATTTTGTTTCAAAAGTTTTGGATCCATACTTAATAGTATTAAATGCCTTGCCTAAAGTAGCTCTTGCACCTATTATTATATTTTGGGTAGGCAACGGGGTAAAGGCAATAATAGTAATCGCGCTTTTAATATCAATAGTTGTAACCATAATTAGCATACTAAGCGGTTTTAGAGAAGTGGATGAAGATAAAATTAAACTTTTAAAAACCTTCGGAGCTTCTAAATACCAAATATTAATTAATCTAATTATTCCTTCATCTATTGGAGCTTTTATTTCTGCACTTAAGATCAATGTAGGCCTCTCATGGGTGGGCGTAATTATGGGTGAGTTCTTAGTGGCTAAAGAAGGTTTAGGATTTTTAATAATCTATGGTGGTCAAGTTTCCCAACTAGATATGGTAATGATGAGCATAGTAATACTTTCTATCTTAGCTTATCTTATGTATGAAATGGTTGCACTTTTCGAAAAAAAAGTGGTTAATAAAAACAAATAAAATTCCACTTAAATGAATACATTTTAAAACCCTTGGACAGTATTTAGAATAACAAATTTATAATTCTTCGGAGAATTACAAGGAGGATAATAATGGAATACTTTCAAAAAGCTAACGAAATATACAATACTAAAGATTATAATAGAGCAATAATTCTCTATAAAAAATCCGCAGAAATGAAAGATAATGAGGCTGGTTCACTTTATAATACCGCAGTATGTTTTATTCACTTAAAAAAATACGAAAAGGCAATACCTTTATTGCATGCTGCTATAAGCCTGCGCCGTGAAAGCAAATATTTTTTCAACTTAGCTTACTGCTATGCTATGTGTGTTAACAAGCAAAAAGCATTATATTATTTCAATACAGCTTGGTCATTAAATAATGAAGATACAGATTGCGAAAAAGCCATTAATTTATTATTAAAAAGCTATAGAATAGCTCCCTAAAACTTAGGTAGCTATTCTATTACCATTCTCCAGCTATATTCTCTCCTTTATGGTCTATATCAAATCTTTTACTATCATAATAATCCCCACCAATTAAAAATGTTGGATCTACATTAATCCAGGTGTTTTCTTCCTCTATATATACTTGATTCCAAGCATGGCTAACCCAATTACTTCCGTTGAATCCTTGGCCTGTTATAATTCTCACCTTTATATTATTAGCTCTGCACATAGCTACATATAGACATGCATAATCAAAACATATACCACTTTTAGAGTTAAAAGTTGGGATGGCACCAGATTTCGCTTCTAAATCGTTATTTAATACTCTATTTGCTTTTTCATCGCTATAAGCTACTTCACTACCTACCCATTTATAAATAACCCTTGCTTTCTCCCTTGTACCACTTTTACCTTCAGCCAGGGTAATTGCAAACTTATTAATTTCATCATTAGACTTAACCCCTTGATCCAGAGTAATACCATTATAATAAATTATACCTTTTGGCTTGTTTTGTAAATTAGGTTCTAAAGTAGAAGCCTCTTTTACTACAATTTTAAAAGAGTTATCTACAACATTCGGAAGCTTTTTTGCAAGCTTTGAATTAGTCAATGGAATAACTACCTCTTTGGATATATAATTATATATTTGTGATTCTTCCAAATACTTATTATATGTATCAGTTATATTAAGAAGTGATAGAAAATTAAATATGAAAGTAATAACAATTACATAACATATTGCTTTAGGCAACTGAAATACTGCACCTATAATTCTATTAAATAAAACACTTTTTTGCCTTACTTTGCGCTCTATGCTATCAAATAAAGGATAAAAAGTAATGTGAGAAATAATACTAATTACAAAATTTATAACACTATAAATTATTAATATCACTATTGGCATTATTAATATATAAATCACTAATGGTTTGCTATTAATAAACCCTATAACATTCATTGGTATACTTTTATATATTTTCTCATACATACCTTCATTGTGCTGAATAAGCACTTTTTTCGTATAATAAATACCTAGACATAAAGAAAGCAAAAAAGATATACTTTGAAAAACTCCCTCAATGCCACCTTTTAAATGCTCCGATGAGAATTTATATATAAACCCTTTAATTATTGGGTATATAAACAATAACAGTAAAATTAAGCTTACGGGCTCTTTAAACACTCCTATCACCGCTTTCATTAACAATATCTTCTGTGCCATTAATTAAATCTTTTAATACTTTTTTAATTTGATCCCACTGGAATCCTCTTCTTAAAAGATAGTCTCCTAGCTTTTTATATAGCTTTATTTTGTGCGATTCTGACTTGATTAATATGCTGTATCTTTTACTAGCTAACTCGTATAATTTATCATAATCTTCTTGATAAGTATCTTCGGAGGGCGCATTATCGCATGATTCCTCTCCTTTGTCATTTTCAGTTATCTTAGCCAAAACCTCTTTAATTATTTCGTAATCATATCCACTGCGAGCTAAATAGTCTGATGTTTTTTTATAAAGTTTTTTTGTATCCTTCTCACTCTTAGATATTGTAACGATTTTTTTTTCGCCTAATTTCAAAGCTGTTTCGAGCTGTTGCTCATTAGTTATCTTATTAAGTTCTTCTTTAATTAATTCTTTTGGAAGAGATTTTTTTAATAAATCAAACTTTATTTTATTTTTACCACTAGACCTGATTTTTTCTTTTATAAATAATTCAACAAACCGCTTATCATCAATAAAATCATACCGCTTTAAAAACTCCAGTACTCTATCTATAGTTTTAGTATCAAATTCCTTTATCGTTAATTTATCAACTACTTGTTTAGCCGATTTATTGCTTCTCTCCAAAAAGTGAAGTGCGCAGGTTTTCCCCTTAATATAATTATCTTCACTAGCTATATCTTCTAAATTCTGTTTGTCCATAACTCTGCCTTTTGTAATATTATGGATATATATAAGTTCTGCATCACAAGCAAATGCATATTCGCCATCCATATAGATGTTAACTCTCCGCTTATTTTTTTTTTGTATTTCAATTTTTGTTATAATACTACTCAATTTTACACTCTCTTTTCTGGTAAAAATATGTGAATTGTTGGCTCCTGCAATACTTTTCTTGAAATATTATATAGGTCTTCACTTTTAATATTCTCCATGTTATCCATATCATCAGTAAACTGATATATATCTTCATCGTCCATAGCTTGATGTATTACATAACTTCCAAGGTCTGTTGAGTCCTCTAAGGTTGAAGCTATAGCAGTTTTCATTATTTTTTTCATCAAGGCTATCGTATTATCGTCAAAAACTATTTTTTTACTTTCAATATCTTTAATAGCAGTATCTATTACATAGATTGCTTCCTCTACATTTTCTTCTGACACCGATGTATAAATATATAATATTTTAACGTTATTTGAAGTATCTAAATGAGTGTAAACATCATATGACAATCCTCTTTCTTCTCGAAGTTCTCTAAATAATATAGAATTAGAACTTTCTCCAAATTTATAGTTTAATATTCTAAGTGCTAATTCCTCATCTTTAGATAGTCCATTAAAGGTATATAAATACAGTATAGTGCATTGCTCAATTTCTTTTTTATATGAGATTTTTTTTATAGACTTATGATGTTCAAAAGTTATTTTTTTCTTTTCAAATTTCCTCTTTGTCCAATCACCAAAATATTTGTTAACCATGTTTATTATATCCTCATGTTCAAACGACGATACAATAGATATGAATGAATTATTAGGCAAGTAATATTTGTTATAAAAATCAACAAGTTGCTTTCTTGTAACTTTTTTTATAATATTTTCGCTACCAATAGTATCTTCTCTAAGTGGACTATATTTAAAAGCAATTTCATTAATTCTCTTAAAGCTTAAATCTTCAATGTCATCATTAATCGTTCTAATTTCAGCGAGTATTACACCCCTTTCCTTTTCAATTTCATCAATTGGAAAGGTTGAATTTAATAGCATATCTCCGAGAAGTGTTAACGAGTTCTCTAATTCTTCATTTAAAATTGTAGCAGTATATACTGTACAATTAAAATCCGTGTATGCATTATATTCCCCACCTAAATTTTCTAGATTGCTGTTTAGTTCTTCGTTAGTTCTACCCTCAGTTCCTTTAAAAAGCATGTGTTCTATAAAATGTGCTATTCCCTTTTCATTTTTTTCTTCAAAAAGAGAACCTATGTTTACTCCAACATGAACTGCTGAAATTTGACTATCCTTTTTAATAGTAATAAGTTTAATACCATTACTTAATTGTGTTTGTTTTGTATTAAAAATTTCTTTACTCATCATATTCTCCTTTAACCAAAAACTATGTTATTAAATCATCACCTGCGAAGCTGTAATACTAACTTCAAAAAACAAATTCATATATATTTTAACTATATCATACTTTTAACTATTTTAGACCATAATTTCAACGTATTTAAAACTAGAATTAATCCCCTACAACCTCAGAAAATCTGAAAGCCCTATTGACTAATTGCGAAATATGGAGTAAAATAAAGATTCGAGTCAAATACTCATAGACAGTTCGTAACCATCCTGTCTTAAAATAAAACTACGGAGGCACAAAAATGAATATTAAATTAAATGAAGGAACTATGTCTGTAAAAATAAGAAAGATCGTTTTTGCAGCAATGGTGGCTGCTATTTATGTAGCCTTAACTCTAAGCTTATCGTTTTTCAGCTTTGGAGTTATTCAATATCGTATCGCTGAAGGACTTACTATTTTACCTTATTTTGCATCCTTTTCTATTCCTGGGCTGCTAATTGGTTGTATAGTTTCTAATATTATAAGTCCACTAGGTATTATGGATATGGTTTTCGGTTCCCTTGCAACGCTTATAGCTGCGATTTCAACTTACTATATTGGTAAAAGCAAACTTAAATTCAAAAGAATACTTGCTCCATTACCGGCTGTAGTAGTTAATGCCATTATTATAGGCATACTGTTAAAGCTTTTATATGTTAATGACATGCCCCTTATAGTTTGTATGCTGCAAGTTGCATGGGGAGAATTAGTCTGCTGTTATGGAATTGGATTGCCTCTTATTTATGTTATTGAGAAGAACTCAATTTTGAGGAATTTTTTTAAATAATTATAAAAAAGCAATTTGAATTTGCTTTTTTGATTTAATATTTATTATTTTGTATATATTTTTGTAATAATAAGATGTATTTGATACTTTATGAGAAGAAAGAGGAATTTTAATGAACAAAATTGACAAACTTAAATTTGATGAACTAGGACTAAGCGAATCCGTACTCCACGCTATACAAGATCTAAAATTTGAATATCCATCTGATATTCAAGCAAAAGCTATTCCAGTTGTACTAGATGGCTTTGATATTATAGGTCAAGCTCAAACAGGAACTGGTAAAACATTAGCCTTTGGTGCACCTATTTTAAGCCTAATGGAAAGACCAAATGGAAAAGTTCAAGCAATAATAATGTCTCCAACAAGAGAACTTGCTGTCCAAGTTGCTGAAGAACTTTCACGTATTGCAAGACATGAAAGAATTAAAATATTACCAATCTATGGTGGCCAATCTATTGATAGACAAATATCCGCTTTAAAAAGAGGAGTAGATATTGTAGTTGGAACTCCAGGAAGATTATTAGATCATATTAGAAAAGGCACTTTAAAACTCGCTAATGCTAAGTTTCTTGTTTTAGATGAAGCTGACGAAATGTTAAACATGGGCTTTATTGAAGATATTGAAAGCATTATAAGTAATTTAAGTGAAGATAGACAGACTTTACTTTTCTCAGCTACTATGCCAAGAGCTATTAAAATATTGTCAAAAAAATATATGCATCCTGAAACAAAGCTTATTGCAATAGAAAAGAAATCTTTGACTGTTTCTAAGATTGAACAATATTATTATGAAGTAAACCCAAAAAATAAATTTGAATCATTATGTAGAATTCTTGACGTTGATGCTCCTAAGACTTGTATACTATTCTGTAAAACTAAGAAGGGTGTAGATGAATTAGTTGATGCATTACAACCTAGAGGTTATACAGTAGAAGGTATGCACGGAGACATGAAACAAAGTCAAAGAATGAATACTCTTAAAAAATTCAAAGATGGTAATCTGAATTTCTTAATTGCAACAGATGTAGCTGCAAGAGGAATCGACGTTGAAAATGTTACTCATGTAATAAACTATGATTTACCACAAGATAGCGAATCATATATACATAGAATTGGTAGAACAGGTAGAGCTGGTAAAGAAGGCACAGCTTATAGTCTTATTACAAGACGAGAAGCATCTGCTATAAGACAAATTGAACGTGATAC
Organism: Clostridium sp. CM039; assembly: GCF_055081075.1. Taxonomy (NCBI): domain Bacteria; kingdom Bacillati; phylum Bacillota; class Clostridia; order Eubacteriales; family Clostridiaceae; genus Clostridium; species Clostridium sp. CM039. Next base: position 3,894,940 of record NZ_CM143649.1, on the reverse strand, counting down.
TAAAAGTATCATCGCTAAAAAAACTGTACCTACTATAACAGATATATTCGCTGCAAAATCAGAAACTATTTTAGATTCTATAAAATTAGTTCTAAAAGAAAATTTATATGAAAACTTTCTTCCACTAGGACAAAATCTTATAAAAGAATTTGGTGATGAAGATGTAGCTGCTTCCCTAATCAAAATTATTTTTGATAAAGAAGTTAACTATAACTATGCAGATGATGCTACAACTACAACTACAGATAATGTTAGACTATTCTTATCTATAGGAAGAATGGATGAAGTTATGACTAAAGATATTATATCTTTCCTATGCGAGACTGCTAACATTAATAAAAATGAACTTGGCCGCATTGATATTTTAGATAAATTTTCTTTCTTAGATGTTCCTGCGAACTTAGTAGATTCTATTCTAAACAATAGTTCAGGTAAGAAATTAAATAGTAGAAAAGTAAATATTGAAGTAGCTAAATCTAGAAGATAGATTTGTTAAATCAAAAGAGCACTTATTAATAAGTGCTCTTTTTTCGCGTATATTTACTTTTAACGGCATTTCAGAAGGAAAGTCTCCCACTTCTATAAATTGGAGTATAAATCACCTTCTGAAGTCATTAATATTTCAGCTCCGCAGGCGATGATTTGATTATTTTATCGTCTCTTTTAACATACAATATAAATGGGGTGATAATAATGAATAAATTTAAAAAACTTATTTACACATTGATTTTTATCTTGTTAATTGAGATTTCGCTAATATATGTAATTTGTAAATAAGTACACTTATTATTTTTCTCTTATAATATAGTTGCTTTGTATATTTCTTCAAAAGCACATAGTTTTTGCACAATCCCACTGCTCTTTATATGTCTGGGTGCTAAAATTGTATACATTGTTGTGCTGTAATCTGGATTTTCATCTTCCTCATCAATTGAAAAATCTATATTTTTAACTTTTATGCCCATACCATCAAAGTACTGTTCTAATTTTTCCACCATGTTTTTCTTGTTAACGTATTGAATTTCTATTTTAAGAATATTAATGTTTTTAAATAACTTAGCTTCAAAAGTCTTAAGAAATACTAATACTATAAAAACAAATATAGTTGATAATATACTTAAAGTATAATAACCTTGACCAACTGCAAGTCCAATACATGCCACAGTCCATAAACTTGCTGCAGTAGTAAGTCCTTTTACTGATCCCTTCTCATGTATAATAGTCCCTGCCCCTAAGAATCCTACTCCCGATATAACTTGCGCCCCAAGTCTTCCAATATCTGCTTTCATGACATTTTGGAGTTCTGGGTGCCGCAGTATCATATTAGTTGTTTCTTGAATTGAATATAATTGTATCATTGAGGTAACTGCCGCGCCTAGACATACTAATATATGAGTTCTAAAACCAGCTGGTCTATTCTTATATTCTCTCTCATATCCAATTAAGCCACCAACTAAAACTGCAAGCGCGAGCCTTATTGCTACTTCATATACTAACATATATATACCTCCAACAAATAGGTTGCTTTAATTTAAATACTTTAATTCAATACCAATTGACATTAACCATGTTCTAACAAATTCTTCTATGCATTTATCTTCATATTCATACCATCCATCTGTTGCATTTGGTTTATCCATTAGAATATGTTTAAAACTTTTTATAGGTTCTTCACTTATTAGTGCCCTTTTTAATTCTAGCTTTAAATCTGAATTACTAATTATACTATTAACATATTTTTTCATTGCACTTATATAAAAGTCTTCATCTATTAGAGGAGTGCTTAAATATCTATTAACCTCATCTTCGCTAATAAGTATAGCGGTGATGACAAATTCTTTTAACCACTTATCAAATGTATCTTCTTTTAAAGTCCCATTTTCTAATGCTACACTTACTTCTGTAGGAATATATATAACCTCACCAGTAGCTGTGTCTAGAAAGCTTTTCCCTAAATTGTCATCAACATGCGAAATTGTTTCTATAAGTGCTTCCATATTAATTTCTACTAAATTCAAAATTTCACCTCCTCCAGTTACTACAATAATTTTTAATATCTAAAAAAATTATAAATTTATAGTAAAAACCCAATAAACCTTACCGATTTATTGGGTTATTGGTCTACTATTTATTCCTCAAAAGATGAATCATATTCTTCTAAAACTCTTTCAAATTCTTCTTCATCTTCTACTGCAATATATTGCTCTTTACCATCAACCACTTCTATTTTATAGACAAAAGCATCATCTTCTTCTCCTATAGGAGCTAATAAAGCATATTTATTTTCATCTAACTCAATAATTTCGATTAATTCAAAATCAACCTTTGCTCCATCTTCATCTAACATTGTTATAATTTTATTTTCTTCCATGTCTATTCTCCTTTCAACCTTAATAACCACATTATACCGTTAATCTAGCTATACTGTCTATATAAAAATATAGATTAAATAACATTTCAAAAGGAAATTATCCTACATTATCCCTTAAACATATGAAACATCAGTTTATTTACTATATCCGGAAATTCCTCTTATAGAAACTTCTCCTGAAACAATATATTCTACTATCCCTTTGTAATTTTCAATTACTAATTCTCCTTGATCACTTATATCTATTGCCTTAGCTGTTGTTACTTTTCCTCTATTAATCAATTGGATTTCTTTACCTATAAGCATGGAATTTTTTCTGCAAATCTGTATAGTTTCTTCTATATTTCCATTTTGGACAAAATCACTATATAGCTCCTCAAAAATGTTTAATATGTTGGCAAGCAAAAGCTTCCTCTCCATGTATTTACCACTCGCAAGCTTTATAGACGTAGCCACATCTTTTAGATCAATTGGTATATCTTCTTTTTCCAAATTTACATTTATACCAATTCCCATAACTAGATAATTAATATGATCTACTTCACCACTCATTTCTGTTAATATACCACATACTTTTTTACCATCAAATACTATATCGTTAGGCCACTTAATACTAGTTTTAATTCCCATTTTCATAATAGCTTTTTGAACTGCTGCTGCCCCAAGTAGGGTTATTTGTGATATATTTTCTGTGTTAATATTTGGTCTAAGTATTATGGACATCCATATGCCCTTGTGCTTTGGAGATACCCAATTTCGTCCGAGCCTTCCACGTCCTAATGTTTGTTCTTCACTTATTATAACTGTGCCGTGATCTTGCTTTGTCTCCGCAAGCTCTTTAGCTTTAGAGTTAGTTGACCCTATAGAATCATAGTGAATAATATTTCTACCTATGTATTTTGTACTTAAAAAATTTTTAATTTCCTCAAATGTAAGTATATCCGGTGAGGAAATTATTCTATAACCCTTTCTTGAAATTGCTTCAACTTCGTAGCCATCCTCTTTAATTATATTTATATGTTTCCAAATAGCTGCACGGCTAACGCCTAAATCTTCACTAATTTTTTGACCAGACACAAAATTATTTCCACTGTCCTTAAGTAGCCTAATGATTTTTTCCTTCATAACATCCACACCCTTTTTTGTTTTACCAAATTCTGAGGAAAGTCGTTTTATAGTCTTCTGTATTCCTCTTGCCTATACCTATATTTTCCTTTCAGTACAAGGTCAATGTCTCCCACTAACTGATTCTTATCTTGTGGCAATGTTCCAGAAAGTGCCATATAATTTGAAGCATGATTGCTTCTGAAAACACAGTTAGCAACTTCTACATTTTTAAGGAACTCTCTCATCTCATACATTATTTGTTCTGGCGTTAATATATGAAAAGTCCCGTTCTGTATATCCTCATATATAGGGGTTCCCCTCTCTAACATTAAAGTTAAAAATCCTACATAATCTGGGTTTATAGCGCTTATAAGTTTAGCCGATTCTATTGCATGTTCACTTATTTTTTCTGTGCCACCTATTCCTGAAATCAAGGTAGTGGATAACTTTATCCCACTTTCTTTAACCTTGCAGCCTGCAATAATCATTTCCTCAGCAGTTACGCCCTTATTTATACTTTTTAATATTTCATTACTTCCAGATTCAACACCTAGATACACAATCCCAACGCCAAGATCCTTAAGCTGCCTAAGATCCGCTAAAGATTTTCTCAAAATATCACTAGGAGCAGCATAAATCCCTACTCTTTCACACTGAGGGAACAATTCTCTTATTTTTAATAAAATCAATTTCAATTTATTAGTTTCAATAACTAAAGCATCTCCATCTGCTAGAAATATCTTTTTAACTACCCTATATGTTGATTTAGCATGCTGTAAATCAACCATAATATCTTTTAAATCACGTATTCTAAACTTCTTATCTTTGTACATATTGCAAAAGCTGCACGCATTATGTGAACATCCGATTGTAACTTGCAGTATAAGACTGTAGGCCTCACTTGGTGGTCTGTATACTGTTCCTTCATACCTCACTGTAATCATCTCCAAACTTCGTAAATTCAATGAATTTTATTTGTTGCATACTTTATTAGTATATCATAGGTTTTTCCATAAAAATAAATCCTTTTTATACTATACTCGTTAAACTCACAAAGTAATTTAGTGCTTAATCTATGTAAATTATTTTGAGCGCGATAAATACTCTTCACAAGTGCGAATAAAAGATTTAATATTTTCTTTCTCCTCTTTAACTTTATCCTCACTGATTTCCCCTCTACCAAGTCTATCACACTGTGATAATAAGGCAATTTCTTTAAAAGATATTTCTTGCGACATGTTTTTCATATCCCCAAAAGGTAATTTTTTGTTTACAAAAAGAGTTTGCATATGCCATCTAACTAAAGCTGAAACTTGATTAATTAATTCGACCTCATCTGTAAGCGCTTCAAGAAATTTTATACTAAGATCTTCACCAACCTTGTCATGGTCATAAGACGTTATTTTTCCTTTCCTGATTTTTGTAGTAGGTGCTTTCCCTAAATCATGTAATAATGCCCCCCACATAAACGCTCTAGGACATTCACTTTTCTCCTTTACTTTTGCTGCATTATCCACAACTAACATTGTGTGAATCCATACATTTCCTTCTGGGTGATACTGTGGAGATTGGGGAATATCTACTAAACGACTTAACAATGTATATGGATATTCATTAAAGATGATCTTATTATTTATTATTTTATCGAAATATATAGACGGCTTATCATCTTCCATTAAATGCCTCTCAAATTCTTCAAACATTTTTATCATATATTAAGTCCTTTCTATCTATTATTGATATTTTTTTATTTACATCACATTTTGTTATTATAACAAAAAGAGCAAGCTAACCTTTATTTAAACTATATACTATCATAGCTTAGATAACAAACACCTGCTCTTTTTATTAATGTATCTTTTATTATTTATTTTTTTTCATGTACCTAATATCCATTTTTTTTGGTTTCAAAAACACTTTCGTTATATGCGCTTTCTTCAACGGTTTGAATAATTTGATTTTTAGAATGTCCATTTTGTGTTTTTGTATCTTTCTTAATATAATCACGTAAATTTTCCTTCTTAGCTTCTTCACGACTCTTCATATATACTCCTCCTAATTACTTATTATTACTACATACTTCTAAATATGTTGCCTCTGCCACCGCAGTATTACTGCTCGCTAAACTTCTGTAATACTTTTTTAAACTCTTGGCCCTGTCCTATGGACAAGTATTCTGTTTCTCCATTAACTACAACTGACTTGTAAGCATATGCCTCATCCGAATCTTTAGGACCAACTATCACATATTCATTTCCATCCATTTTAATAGCATCGATCAGTTCTAAGTCGACTTTCTCACCATTTTCATTTAGTACAGTAATTATTTCACTAGCTTTCAAACACTACACCTTCTCTCATGTATTATTTTGTGCCTAAGTAAATGTTTTATACCAAATTTTCATAATAACTCAAAAGGAAATCTCCTAGGATAAAAAAAAATGCATCCGTATAACTTTCCCCTGTGCGACCTGAAATCATTTCCAGAGAAAGTTCATACTATTATGCATATCTATATTCGAAGGAGATACTATTCAAGCGCTTCTAACACTCTTTGAAGCAAATGGAGCATTACATTTTGATATTTCACCTATTGAAGGAACTCCTATAAAGGATTTAATACCTATGATTCTAAAAACTATGAAAAATAAGGGAAGTAAAGAACCTTTACTTGAAGAAATAGGAGAAGAGTAGTCTTCGATTTTAGTTTTTCACTTTACATATTCATCATAAATTATAGCTAAAAGTTTCTCTTTACTATTCAATTGCGGATTTTCTAATACTTTATCTAAAAGAAATCTAAGCATATCACCTATTTTTTCTCCTGGTTTAATAGAAAATTCACTCATTAAATCTCCACCGTTTATTGCAAGTTCTTTTATAGATAGTGGAACTTTAGATTCTAAGATAGCTAATGTTTTTTCTTCTACCTTATTAATTTCTTTTAATCTCACTTCTGGAAAACGTGAACCTAGTGCATCCGCTCTTTGCAAGGCGAAGAGATCACATACTAAATCTACACCCACTCTATTAATAAGACGTTTTACAGATGCATCTGTTGGTTTTGTAAGCACATTCATATGTTCCCTTACTAAAACACTAATTTCACTTATACTTTGATTATCAAATCTAAGACGCCCTAGTATTTGCTCAGATAATATAACACCTTTTTTATCATGTCCATAAAAATGACCTATCCCATCTTTGTCAATAGTGAAACAGTAAGGTTTAGCTATGTCATGTAATAATGCTGCTATTCTCACATTAAGTGAATGTGGGCATTTTTCCACAACCGACAAAGTATGTTCAAATATATCTTTATCATGATGAGGATTTTGCTGATTAAACCCTACAGCTAATTGAATCTCTGGTAGTATGACCTCTAATAGTTTAGTCTCTTCAAGTAATCTTAAAGCTTTAGTAGTATTATTAGATACCATCATTTTGCATAATTCATCTCTAATTCTTTCATTACTTACATTTAATATAAGTAACGAATTTGCTTTTATAGCCTCTAAAGTTTTTTCTTCTATTTCAAAATCTAACCTGGCTGAAAACCGAATAGCTCTAAGCATTCTTAGCGCATCTTCTTGAAACCTTTTATTAGGCTCACCTACGGCTCTAATTATTTTATTCTCTAAATCTTCGGTGCCACCAAAATAATCTATAAGCCCATCTTCCTCATTAAAAGCTAAAGCATTTATAGTGAAATCACGTCTTGATAAGTCTTCTTTTAAATTTAAAACAAAAGTAACACCATCCGGTCTTCTATTGTCCAAGTATTCACCATCTATTCTGTAAGTTGTAACTTCGTATCCATCTCCATTTATCATAACAGTAACAGTTCCGTGTTTTATACCTGTAGGCACAGTTTTGTCAAAGAGTTTGATAACCTCTTGTGGTAGGGCATTGGTAGTTACATCATAGTCCTTGGGCATGGATGTCCCGATTTTGGAATCACGTATACTTCCTCCCACTATATAAGATTCATATCCATTATTTTTTAAAGTGTCTAAAATTACTTTTACATCATTTGGTATAAACATAAAGCCTACAAATATAGTATTATCTTTAATCATTCCACTCACCCTTTATTTTCACTGTAATCTTAATTCTAAATATACATTGCTATAGGTATAATTTCAATCACAGATCCGGTAATTTCTATTTGTTTTTTATCATAATCACTAATTAAACTTGTATCTTTTAGAAATCTATTTTTAAATTCTTTAAAATACTCTTCATTCAAATAATCAAAGTATGTGCCACTTAGTAAACTATAGTTATTAATTTCATTTTCCTTTGGAATTCTTACCACCTTACCAAGGACAGTGATTTTAGCACCTTCAATATAATCTAAATTGTCTGCCATATTTTTTATCTCTAAGGGCACTACAACTTTTGTATTGCTCGTCCCTATATTACTACTAATGAATTTTAAACATTTTTCTCTTTTACAATTTTCCATATCATCTTTTAAGACCTTTAAAACTTGCTTCTTAACTCTTTGCTCTTGGCTTTCAGCACCGTTCTCCACAGTTTCCGGTGAAAAAGCCAATTGCATTTCCATAACCCTAATCATATCTTCTATATATTCTATAACTGGATTTTTATACAATTCACTAGTAAACTGAACAAAATCAAATTCCTTCATATTCTTTACATCACTCTCATTATTTATAACCTTTAACAAACTTTGGTCATTTAGTATATTTTTTATTCTTGACAGTATTGTTATTACAATTGAGACTCTTTCTTCAATTTTCTGCGACGAGAATTCATTAAGAAGTTGAACATTTAAATCTCCTTGCCTTATTTTACCACAAGTAAGTTCATATAATGGTGTATTGGTACTAATAGTTAACTGTTTTCTCGTACTTTCACTTTTGATTTCGGCAAATTCCTGTATTACAATTGTATATAAATTATTTATCATATTTTCATTAAGGTATAATGGTATAAGTGCTCGATTATCCATATTTACATATACCTCCGTTACATTTTCTCAAATAATACTTCTTACCTAGTCTATATCATTTTTTTATTATTTAGAACAACAGTGTATAATATATGTTTGTTCTCTTTGCGACTTAATAAACTATTTATTTTTTAGAAATACTGATTTCATAACTGAAGTTTCACCATATTTGCGTCTAATACTGTCTATAGTTTTGTCTATTGCCCTTTTCTTTTCATCAGAATCATTACCAATATCAAAAATTGATATTTGTTTGAAATTATCCTCACTTAGATTATTAAGAGAAACTCCTAGTAGTCTTATTGGATCTCCCTTCCATAATTCATCAAAAAGTTTTTTTACTGTTTTTAGTATTTCCTGCGTTGAATCTGTAGCACTTTTTAAAGTCGTGCTACGCGAATAATCAACAAATTCATGATTCCTTATAGTTATGCAAATACAGTAACAGCATTTTTTTATATTTCTTAATCTAGAAGCTGTGTGCTCTACTAATGCTAATAATATTTTATAGGCTTCATCTTTACTTTTAACATCTTCTGATAATGTAGTCGAATTGCTTATTCCTTTTAGCTCATGTTTATTTGACTTTACCTCTCTATTATCTATACCATTGGCATATTTCCACATCATAAGTCCACTACTTTTAAAGTGGTATTTCAAAAATCCAACATCATACTGAGCTAAATCTCCTATAGTAAATATGTTTAAATTATTAAGCCTAGGAACGGTTCTCTTTCCAACCATGAAAAGCTCACCAACTGGAAGATTCCACAGTTTCTTTTCTATTTCATTTTCATAAAGCGTATGCACTTTATCAGGTTTCTCAAAATCAGATGCCATCTTAGCTAGAAGCTTAACATTTGATATGCCCACATTTACTGTAAATCCAAGTTCATTTTTTATTCTGTCCTTAATATCCCAAGCTATCTTGAGTGCTGCTTCTTTTGAGGTATTATAACTTGTCATATCTAGAAAACATTCATCTATAGAAAATTTCTCCACATAAGGTGTATAGTCTCCAAAAATTTCTCTCATACTTCTACTACATCTTTCATATAACCTAAAGTCAGGTGATATAACTATCATGTTTTTACACTTCTTTCTTGCAGTAAATAAACTCTCTCCTGTTATTATTCCACTTTTTTTAGCTATCATAGATTTTGCGAGTACTACTCCTCTTCTAGACTCCGCGTCTCCGCCTATTACCGAGGCTATATCTCTTAAATCAATATCCGAGCCTTTTCTAAGTTTATCCGTAGCACTCCAAGAAAGAAACGCTGAATTAACATCTATATGAAATATAAGTTTCTCTTTTAATTTAATCATCTAATCTCATCCTTTACATAATGGACATTTATGAAGGCATCCTTAAAATATTTTTCACATAAATATATTATATAGAATTTTAGTGCAAAAAAGCAACCTATCCTTTATTAAGAATAGATTGCTTTAGTGAAACGATTGATTTTATTACTTATACGTTAGTATAAGCCTTATTTACTAATATAGGCCTTATGCCTTAATATTAGCTTTTATATATTCCTTTATTTCATCTGAATCTCCAAATGATAATACTGGTTCTGATAGCTTTATGCATTCTTCATAGCTAGAATTTGTAACAGTTTTACGTGCTCTTAATATTGAAGAGGCACTCATACTGAATTCATCTAATCCAAATCCAAGTAGTACAGGAATAAGATTTGTATCCCCTGCCATTTCACCACACATGTTTACCTTTATTCCTGCCTTGTGACCATTATCTATTACGATTTTAATAAGTCTTAAAACAGCTGGATGATAAAAATCATATAAATATGATATTTTCTCATTCATTCTATCAACTGCCAATGTATATTGAATTAAATCATTAGTACCTATACTAAAGAAGTCTACTTCTTTAGCTAATACATCTGACATTATTGCAGCTGATGGTATTTCTATCATAATACCCACTTCAATATTCTCATCAAATACTACGCCCTCTGACTTAAGTTCATTTTTACACTGCGCGAGTATTTTTTTAGCCATTCTAAGTTCTTGAAGATTGCATATCATAGGAAACATGATTTTAAGCTTGCCATATGCAGATGCCCTTACTAAAGCTCTTAATTGAGTTGTAAATACGTCTGTTCTATCAAGGCAAAGTCTTATAGCTCTATATCCTAAAAATGGATTCATTTCCTCGTCCATAGGTAAGTAATTCAATTTCTTGTCTCCACCAATATCTAAGGTTCTTATAATAACAGGTTTTCCATCCATTTTTTCAATAACTGACTTGTATTCCTTAAATTGTTCTTCCTCAGTTGGAAGTGCATCTTTTGACATATATAAAAACTCTGTTCTAAATAATCCTATAGCTTCTGCACCATTTTTCAAAACAGATTCTAAATCTTCCGATGATCCTATATTTGCAGCTAATTCAACTGTTTTGCCATCTATTGTAGTAGATTTCATAGTGGCATATTTAAGTAGCTGATGTTTAGATTCAATGAATTCTTTTCGGCGTTCTTTATAATCGTTTAAAGTCGCTTCATCAGGATTAATTATAACTATACCTTCTTCTCCATCTACAATAATTAAATCGCCATCTTTAATTTCACTTATGCCATTACCTGCACCTACTACTGCTGGTAACTCTAAAGAACGTGCAATAATTGAGGTATGTGCAGTTTTCCCACCTATTTCAGTTACAAATGCCAAAACTTTAGCTTTATCAATTTGTGCTGTATCTGACGGAGTAAGATCCTTTGCTATTATTATACACTCTTCTTTAATTTCTGAAATAGAAGCTACTTTTATACCCATTAGCACATTTAACACTCTTTTGCTTACATCTCTAATGTCTGCTGCTCTCTCAGTCATATATTCATTATCCATATTTTCAAAAATAGCTGCTGTTTGTGCTGCTACAGTTTGTAGTGAGTATTCAGCATTGAATTTATCGCTTGCTATTTTCTTTTGAATAGATCCTATGAATTCTGGATCCTCAAGCATACATAAATGTGCTTCGAATATTTCTGACTTCTCACTGCCTAGCTTTTCTTTTACATTTTTAACTATTTTTTCAAGTTCAGTAATTGCTTCTTGCAAGGCATCATTAAACCTAGCTAGCTCAACCTCTGAATCTATTACCTTGCTTTCCTTTATCTCTAAGACTTCTTCTCTAATAACTAATGCTTTGCCTATAGCTATTCCAAGAGATGCACCTATTGCCTTTAACATAGCTTATTCCCCCTATTTTCCAAGTCCTTCTTCTATAAGTTTTACCATAGCTACCGCAGCGGCTTCTTCATCATCACCAGTAGTTTTTATTGTTATTTCATCATCTTTAACAGCTGCCATACACATTATAGCTACTATACTTTTTGCATTATACTCATTGCCCTCTTTTACTATAAGAACTTCTGATTTAAACTTAGAAGCCTCTTTAACTACTGATAATGCCGGCCTTGCATGTATTCCACTTTCACTTTTAACTATTGCTTTTTTTTCCATCATAATATACGCTCCCTATTTTTTTATTTTTATTGTTATAACTTCATCATTTTTATCTACAGTCCCTAACTTAAATTCTACAGATTCCATTATTTCATTATCTGTAAGAACTAGAACACTTAAATTAGTTTTAGCTTTAGCTTTTATTAATTCATTATTAAAAGTTAATAATTTATCTCCAGCCTTAACTTGTTGTCCCTTTTGCGCAAAAGCTTCGAAGCCCTCACCCTTCATCTCTACAGTATCAATACCTATGTGAAGTAGTATCTCTATACCTTCTTTGCTCTTTAAAATTAAGGCATGTTTTGTAGGGAATACTTGAAGAATTTCACCATCAACTGGTGAATATAATACTCCTTCTGTAGATTCAAATCCTATCCCATTACCTAACATTTTAGATGAAAAAACTTCATCAGGTATTTCTGATATGTCAAAACATCTTCCCACAACTGGAGATTTTAAAATCATACTCTTTCCTTCTTTGCTCTTTTTTAAAAAACTAAACATTTTTATCATCCTCGCCTTTCTCTAAGGTAGATTCAATTATTAATTATTATCCACCTAAAATTTCTTTATTATGAGATTTCACTTTAAATCTTAAATAATTATATAAACATTAGTTTATGCAATCTTTCGAATTTCAAATACATTTTAAAATCCACTAAAGTAGCTTTATCTACTTTAGTATCTTTATACATTCTTTTTAAAACGTTCTAAAAAAAGACATAAACTAATAAGATGCTCATTAGCATTTTATATGGCTCATGCCTGATCTAATCAGTAACACACCTAACATTATAAACTTTGTTTTTTAATTTGATTGCTTTAATCTATGTACATGCATACAAATATATGAAGCTTCATCTTCACAAACTTCTTTTGAAAGTTTTTCTGATATAAATTCACATACTTTCTTAGAAATTTCAAAGTCTTCGCTCATCTGAGCTTTAACAGATCCCAGCATTACATTTTTTAGAACCTTATCATTATCTATTCTATCTAAAGCATACCTTAAATGAGAAACTAATCTCCCATATTCCATTGATTTTTCACTAGTTTTTATTCCAAGTAACTCTTGGATATATTCCATTACTTCTTTAACGATTCTAGTATACTTAAGGCTTTGAGACACTTCCTCGTTAACTCTTGCAGAATATATATGAAGAGTAATAAAACCGATTTCACTTTCTGGCAAAGCCACATTTAATTTTTCTTTGATAAATTTTGTTCCTTTTTCTGCTATGCTATATTCATTAGGGTATAATGTTTGTATTTCATTTAGAAATGGATTAACTATATTAATTCCAAGTTCCATTCTTTTAATTGCAAAACTAATATGGTCGCTTAGACCAACATGTATATGTGAATTTAATTTTTCTTGTAACCTATCTTCCGCAAAAGAAATTATTTCTTCTGCTACTGCCAATATTTTACCTTCTACATTTTGAATGATTTCCACATAGTTAGCTTTTTCACTATCATCTATTTTAATAAATTTCTGGTCTATGGCACTCCCTTTAGCTATAAGTTCACCAGGTTTTTTACCAAATCCTATTCCTTTACCAAAAAGAACATAGACATTATCGTCTTTCTCTGAAACAACAACATTACTACTAAGAGATTTTAATACCTTATAATCAATATTCATGTTAAAATTACCTCTTCTATAGTTTAAAATACATTTTGGAATTATTCAAGGGTTTTTTAAAATATATTCTCGAGAATTTAAATATAGCCACTTAAATTGTCGAATTTCACTTAATTTAAAGATTAATCATTATTATTTTGCTTTTAACTATTAAATTAATGTAAACTTATTATGCAATGTAATTAAATCATCTCCTGGATCGCTGCACATATACTCCCACTTATAGAAATTGGAGACTTTCCTTCTGAAATGTCATTAAATAAGTACAAGCACCCTTTTTAGGATGCTTGTTCAACTTCTTAAGCCATAAACATTTTTATATCTTCTTCTACGCTAGAAATTCCAGCTATTCCAAAGTTCTCTACTAATACATTGACAACATTTGGGGATAAAAATGCTGGTAATGTTGGTCCTAAGTGAATATTTTTAACGCCTAGGTGAAGTAATGCTAATAACACTATTACAGCTTTTTGCTCATACCATGCAATATTATATGTTATTGGTAATTCATTGATATCATCGAGTCCAAATACTTCTTGTAGCTTCATTGCAATAACAACTAATGAATATGAATCATTACATTGTCCTGCATCTAGGACTCTAGGAATTCCACCAATATCTCCAAGTTCTAATTTATTGTATCTGTATTTTGCACAACCCGCAGTTAAAATAACTGTATCTGTTGGTAATTCTTTTGCAAAATCAGTATAGTATTCGCGGCCTTTCATTCTTCCATCACAACCAGCCATTACAAAGAATCTTTTAATTGCTCCTGTTTTAACAGCTTCTACAACTTTATCAGCTAATGCTATTACTTGATTGTGAGCAAATCCTCCAACTATTTCTCCTCTTTCAATTTCAATTGGTGCACTACATTTTTTTGCATGCTCAATTATAGCTGAAAAATCTTTTGCAGTTCCATCTTTCCTATCAGCTATATGGTTCATGGAAGGAAATCCAGATGCTCCAGTAGTATAAACTCGCTCTTTATAAGAATCCTTTGGAGGAGTAATACAGTTTGTTGTCATTAGTATTGGTCCATTAAAGCTTTCAAACTCTGAATTTTGTTTCCACCACGCATTTCCGTAGTTACCTACAAGTTGATCATATTTTTTAAAAGCTGGATAGTAGTTTGCTGGTAACATTTCACTATGAGTATATACATCTACTCCTGTACCTTCTGTTTGTTTTAACAATTCTTCCATATCCTTTAAATCATGTCCACTAATTAATATTCCTGGGTTATTACGGGTTCCTATATTAACCTTTGTAATTTCTGGATTTCCGTAGGTAGTTGTATTAGCTCCATCAAGTAGTGCCATAGCATCTACTCCATATTTACCACACTCAAGTACCAATGCAACTAATTCATCAACAGATAAGTTATCATTAGTAGTTTGTGCAAGTCCTTTTTGCATAAATGCATGCAGGTCATTGTTTTCATACCCTAAGTTATATGCATGATCAGCATAAGCTGCCATTCCTTTGATACCGTAAGTTACAAGTTCTCTTAAAGATCTTACATCTTCATTTTCAGTTTTAAGAACTCCTACATTCATAGATTTGCTCTCAAATTCTTCAGAAGTACCTGTCCATATTGCACATTCTGGTATTTTACCATCTATTACTCCACCAGCATTTACGAGTTCTGCCTTAATTATTTCACGTAATTCTAATGCTTTTGTTATTGTTTCTATAAATCTAACTTTATCAAAATTTGCATTTGTTATAGTCATGAATAATCCATTTACTACAAATTTATTTACTTCTTGATTTTCAACCCCTAGTTCCCTTGCTCTTGTGCTATAAATTGATATTCCTTTTAAAACATATATTAATAAATCCTGCATATTAGCTAAATCCTCTGTTTTACCACAAACTCCTCGTGATGTGCATCCTGTGCCCTTTGAAGTTTCTTGACATTGATAACAAAACATACTCATTGTAAATTCCTCCTGTTTTTTGGATAGATAATAATTTTATAATGCCGCTTTCAAATAAATAGCCTCATATTAACTTGGTATTTATTTGAATGCACTAATTATCTTCCATATAAAAATTTAGTATTTTGAATAATTAACATCAACATAAGTAATCTGTCCTTTATTGTTGAACTACCTTTATTATAGTTGCGCACAGATTGAAAGTCGGTAACAAATGTTACAGCATTAATATTTTCTCACTGTTCTTTGTTATTATTTACCAAATATGATATTCTCCACTGCTTCTATTAGTATGCACTTATTGCTGATACCATATAATATCAGCATTTGTCTATTATTATGGTATAATTAGTATTTAAAAAACTATTTAGGAGTGAATAAAATGAAAAATAGAAATGTTACTAACCTGGTAAAAGCAAGTCTTTTTCTTGCTCTAGCTATAGTTTTTCAAGTAGTAGGAAAGACTTTACCTGGAATAAGCCAATTTTTTGTTGGACCAGCTGTTAATGCTATCCTTATACTTACAGCTGCAATTTGTGGAGGTGGTTACGGAGTATTAGTAGCTTCTTTAACTCCGCTACTCGCCTGGTTAACTGGACAACTTGCCAGCGTTTTAGGACCCTTCCTCCCCTTTATAATCATTGGTAACATAATATTTGTTCTTAGTTTTGTAATTTTAAATAAACGTGGAAAATATGGTGAACATTTAGGAGTTATAACTGGGGCTTTTATAAAATACATATTTCTATCAATTTCCGCATCAAAACTTATTCCCTTATTCAATCTAAATATGCCTCCAAAAATAGTTAATAAACTAGTTATTACTATGGGGTCACCTCAGCTTATAACTGCGCTCATTGGAGGAGCTTTTGCATTAATACTAATTGAAATTTTAACAAAAAGAAGAATCTTATAGACCTTTCTTTAATATTTCGCAATATTTGTTGAAATAATGTACATTTTTTTTTTAAAATTAACATAAATTATCGAAACTTAACACTAACTTAACATTGTTGTGATAAAATTTCATCGGAATATTCTATTTAGAGGAGTGTTATTAAAATATGGATTATAAAATGATTTTTCAACTTTTAGGTGGTTTAGGACTATTTGTATACGGAATGAAGCTAATGGGCGATGGTCTCCAGAAGGCTGCTGGCGAAAAGCTAAAAAAAATGCTAGAGGTTCTAACTAGCAATAGGTTTTTCGCTGTACTCGTTGGTGCAGGTGTCACTGCAATTATTCAAAGCAGTAGTGCTACTACAGTAATGACTATAGGTTTTGTAAATGCAGGGCTTATGAATTTATTCCAAGCTGCTGGGGTTATTATGGGAGCAAATGTTGGTACTACAATGACTGCTCAACTTATAGCCTTTAAACTTACAGATGTCGCACCCTTTGTTCTTGCAATAGGTGCTGCTTTAGTTTTATTTTGCAAGAATAAGAAAACTAAAGACATTGGCGAGATTGTTTTGGGTTTCGGTATATTATTTGTTGGTATGTCAATGATGGAAACTGCTATGAGTCCTTTAAGTGAACTAGATAGCTTCAAGAATCTTATTTTAGTTTTAGGAAAGCACCCGTTCATGGGAGTTATTGTTGGTCTTTGTATGACAGCAACAATTCAAAGTAGTAGTGCTACTATTGGAATATTAATGGCACTTGCTTCAAATAGTAGTATAACGCTTGCTGTTGCACTTCCGATACTTTTCGGGGATAATATTGGAACCTGTGCTACTGCACTACTTGCAAGTATAGGCACAACTAAAAATGCTAAAAGAGCTGCACTGTTACATTTGATTTTTAACTTTACAGGCACATTAATATTTATGGTAGCTTTCAAGTTAGTATTAAAAATTGTTCCGATGTTTGGTGGAGATGTTCAAAGACAAATTGCAAATGCTCACACATTATTTAATGTATCAAATGTGTTTATACAAGTTTGGTTTATAAATGCTTTAGTTAAAATTGTTAATAAATTAGTACCTGGTGAGGATGAAAAATCATCTGCTCTAGTACTCGAATACTTAGATCGAAGACTACTGGAAACTCCTTCTATCGCAGTTGGACAACTTATTAAGGAAGTTACTAGAATGGGTCAATTAGCCTCGGTAAATCTTTCTAATGCGATGCAATCTTTCCTTAATTGTGATGAAAAAATGATGAACTCAGTTATTGATCATGAGGTTACAATTAACTATCTTGAGAGAGAAATAACTAGTTATATGGTGTCGCTTTCAAATACATCTCTATCTGAACATCAATCTGAAATTATTACTTCTCTTTACAATGTTGTAAATGATATAGAGAGAATTGGAGATCATGCTGACAACTTAGGTGAGCTTGCTAAAAGCAGAATGGTTAATAAACTCATTTTTTCAGAAAAATCACTATCTGATGTTACATATATGTTTGAAACTGTAAAATACTGTGTTGATAACGCAATAGCCGCTTTAGAAAATTCCGACTTAGAATCTGCTCGCAAAGCAATGAACGTAGAAAAAAAGATAGATACCATGGAAAGACAGCTTAAAAAGGAGCATATATCTAGGTTAAGTCGCCTTGAATGCACTCCTGCTGGTAGCTCTGTGTATCTAGAACTATTAACCAATCTTGAAAGAGTTGGAGACCATTCAAATAATATTGCACAAATGGTTGTAAGCTCTAATTAATCATATGAAAACAAAAAAGATTAGGACCTAGTGTAAAACTAAGTCCTAATCTTTTTGTTTTAATTTGTACTTGTCAGTATATTTTTTTACATTTCCTATATGTATTGACAAAAGTCTACATATTGTATAATATACAACCATATAATGTTTTTATATTTAGAGGGGGAAACATTTATGATATTTTCAAATTGGTATAAAAAACAAAAAAAGAAAAAGAAAGAAAATTAAGAATTAAAGCTGCAAAAAAAATACTTATTGGTACCGCAGCTGGAAGTCTTAGTGGTTTATTAGGTGGTTTACTTTTTTCGCCAAAATCCGGAAAAGAAACTAGAGAAGATATTGCTCGTTCATCAAAAGAGCTTACGAGAACTATTAATAATAAAGTCTCTGATGCTAAAGATAGTGTAACAGATGCTAAAATTAAAATTAAACAAAAAAGTGCTGACCTTAAAGAATCTCTTAACAGTAAAGTCTCAGATGCCAAAGATAGTGTAACAGATGCTAAATTTAAAGTTTCTCAATATTTAAATGAAAAAAAGACTTCAAAAGTAATTTCTGAAACAAAAGATGATATGACTATAACTGACAATGAAGATTTAGATACCGTTGTAGGACAACCTGTTATAGTTGAAAATGAAACTAAAAAATAATCAAAATTTTATAGAATAGTGGTGTTATTAATGTATATAAACTTTTTTAAATTAGGACAAGGCTTATTGCTTTTTCTTGGTGTAGTCATTTTAATTATACTTATAATAGGGTTATTAAAACTTATTAAAACTATATCAAGTGTAAACTCAATTATCGAAAAAAATGAAGATAATATAGATGAAATATTGTCTGTTTTACCAAAAACATTTAAAAACTTATATGAGGTAACAGACAACATAAAAGATGTTACTGAAGTAGTAGTTAAAACAACTGCCTCTGCCATTGGTACAACAGAATATTTTGAAAAATATTTAGTATATATAGTAGATATTTTAACTATTATAAAAAAAATATTTTCAAATAAAAAATAAACAAGTATATATTACTATTAATGCGTTCACTTCGCTAAGAACTACTAATTTTATTTTTAGTTAATCTGCTTAAAAACATAAACTCGCTGTCGCTCAAACATATGTTTTTCTTAACGCATCTTAATTAAAAATAAAACAAGAAGTTCTAAAGCTCGCTTAAATGCATTATACGTAATATATACTTTTTTTTGCGCATTCAAACAAATGAGGCAGATAACATAAACTTAAGTTTATGTTATCTGCTTCATTTGTTTGAATGTGACTTAAGGCGTTCTTTAATTTTTTTCTCATATCCATTGTCAAGGGCTTCATAATATACTTTGCCAATTAGCTCATCAGGCAAATATTGCTGCGCTACATAATTCCCCTCATAATCATGCGGGTACAAATATCCTACTCCATGTCCTAGTTTCTTTGCACCACTATAACTTTGATCCCTTAGATGTACAGGTATTTCCCCTATATTTTTTTCTTCTACATCTTTAATTGCATTATTTATAGCCATATAAGATGCATTACTTTTGGGAGCTGAAGCTATATAAATTGCAGCCTGTGCTAAAATAATTCTTGCTTCTGGCATGCCTATAAACTGAACCGCTTGTGCTGCATTATTTGCTACGAGTAGCGCAATAGGATCAGCATTTCCCACATCCTCGGATGCAGCTATTACAATTCTCCTGGCAATAAACTTTGGATCCTCCCCAGCGTATATCATTCTAGCAAGGTAATGTACTGTAGCATCAGGGTCCGATCCTCGCATACTTTTAATAAACGCAGAAATTACATCATAATGCTCGTCTCTATTCTTATCATATTTTATATGCTTTCTTTGGAGACATTCCTGAACAACTGCAAGGGTTATTTTTATTTTACCATCTTCATCTCTTTCCGTAGTGAGTACTGATAATTCCAAAGCATTAAGTGCACGTCTTGCATCGCCATTTGCCATATCTGCAAGATAACTTATAGCTTCACTCTCCATACAAATATCGGTGTTCCCAAATCCTACTTCTTTATCAACAAGCGCACGTGCAATAATCTTTTCAATATGTTTTTTC
Source organism: Clostridium sp. CM039 (assembly GCF_055081075.1). Lineage (NCBI taxonomy): Bacteria > Bacillati > Bacillota > Clostridia > Eubacteriales > Clostridiaceae > Clostridium > Clostridium sp. CM039. The sequence goes on along the minus strand of NZ_CM143649.1, from coordinate 3,874,646 downwards.
CTTAATGGTTCTAATTTAAATAGCATAGATCTAGATATTAATGCATTATTGACTTCAAAATACGGGTTTTCCGTAGTTGCTCCAATTAAAACTATTGTGCCTTTTTCTACAAAAGGTAACAATGCATCCTGTTGAGCTTTATTAAATCTATGAATTTCATCTATAAATAATATGGTTTTAGTATTGTACATGCCTAAATTATTCTTAGCGTCAGCTACCACTTCTCTTAATTCTTTTAGCCCATCTGTTACAGCATTAAGTCTAACAAAATTAGATTTCGTTGTATTTGCAATAACTTTAGCCAAGCTAGTTTTACCTGTACCTGACGGGCCATAAAGTAGTAACGAAGTTATCTTATCCGCTTTTATAGCTCGGTGTAAAAGCTTTCCCTTGCTTAAAATATGCTCTTGCCCTACATAGTCTTCTAATTTTTCAGGTTTTAATCTCTCAGCGAGCGGTGCTTCTTTTTGTAAGTTCTTTTGTGCTTGTAATTCAAACAGATCCATATAATCACCTTTAAATCTTTCGTTTAGTTTAAAACGCTCTATTATAATTAATTAGCTTAAAGATTTTTGTTTTAGTTTTTCTGTCATATCATGTAATTTAACTATTCCGGCTTCTCTTAATTTTTTATTCTCATCTTCAATGTTCTTTGTTTCCTCTATCCCTTGCATAATAGTATTCCAAGTTTTCTCTAGCGTTTCTATTTTTACACTTGTTCCTCCAGCGAGTTTCGCTATGTCAACACTTTGACTTCTTATATTTTCGGCATTTTTCATTAATAATTCATTAGTAGTTCTGTCAAGCTCTGCTAAAGAATCTGATACTAGCTTTTGCTTTTTTAAAGCAATAGCTTGAATTATTCCATTTTTGAATACAGGTATAGTTATTATAAAAGCAGAATGAACTTTAGATATCAACTTATAATTTCCTCTTTGAATCATTTTAATTTGAGGGGCAGTTTGTAATGATACCATCTTAGCCATTTCCAAATCATAAATTCTCTGTTTTAACATTTCAACAGTGGCTTTAGCATTCTCGTAATTTATCATATTTATTTGTTCACCACTCGCTGCTAACGCCTCAAGTCTAGGAATATCTCCATTTTCATTTTTTTCAACAACCATATTTCCTGCTGCAATGTATTTTTCTAATTCTCCATAATACTCAAAATTCTGATTATATAAGTTTTCAAGTGATAAGTTAGAACTATTTATTTCCGCCTTATAACCACTAAGCGCCGTGTAAATTTTGTCTATTTCTCCTCCGATGGTTTTATACTTACCCATCATTTTGTCAATTGCCTTACCTGGTTTACTAAATAGCTTTGCAAGAAAACCCGTTTTGTTTTCCTCAAAATCTTGCTTATCAAATTTCTTCATTATACTTGTAAGTTCTTTTATCATAACACCTGAGTCTTCAACACTACTGCTTTTAATAGAATTTAATATTTGATCCGCAAATTTTGATATTTGCTGAGCCGGTTCATTTCCAAATTCTAATATTGCATTTGCATCTTTAATATTTATATTGGCTGCAATTTGCATCACTTGTGGTGAGACTTTAAGCTGCTGACTTATGCTTATTGCTTTTTGCTCTATAGCCTTATCTTCAATGTTTTCATCCTCGATTTTAAGTATTTGATTATTTTTTTCCATGTTTTTCTCCCCCTAATATCTCGTGCGCCTATGTTTTTCTAACTTATTTTTAAGATTTTTGTGCTATAGCATAAAAATCAGCTTTCACTTTTCAACTATCAAAATATTAACTACGAAACAAATTTTCAAAAAAACCTTTCTTCTTCTCAACATGTTTTTTAAAATGCAACTTAAAACTTACATTTTCTAATCTATGAATGTCATATTTCTCAGGAAATATAAAATTTTCTATGTCGTTATACCCTGAAGGGTTATATATAATTATATCTATTCCCATAGAATTCATAAAGGCAAGCATTATACAATCTTCGAAAGATAAGTTCCCATTTTCTTCATTATTATAAACTACAATTTTAGGAACTTCTTCTGGGTAATCATATGCTTGCAGTAATTCAAGTAATGTTGTATCTAAATTTATTAACACTGAGAAAATATCCACTTGCAAATCCCTTAAATCTTCCTGTTCAACGTTTATTATTACAGGATTAAGGCATAAGTCTTTAATTTTCTCTGCCATAGTTTTTTGAAGTCCAGACCTGAGCTCCTTGTATTTCCACCAAGATGAATTAAGCATTTCCGAAACATTGAACCCTGAAAAAATATTACTCGGGTATATTTTATTAAATTTTCCATATTCCAAATGTACTACATCCATTATAGGTAGTTCATTATAAAACTTAGTAAATTTCCCAGTTGATACCTCGTTAATTTCCTTCCAGTAAATATCAATATTTTCATGAGTGCCACAAATTTTTGAGAACATGTTGGGCACGACTACAGTTGAGTCTTTAACCTTAAACCCTTCCCTTATGTATGCCTTTTCCTTAATCCAAATATATATTTCCTCATATGTAGTATTAAGGGTTACTGCCTCTACATTATAATCTGAAAACTGCCACGGTCTATAAAACCCAGAATCATCCGTATACAATGTCTTATTAAGCTCTTCTTTAGCATTGTATGCAGTGGTCTTAATTCTATCCTCAATATTAGAAGGGAACGGTTTTATTTCATAGTTACAATTATAAACAATTTCATTTGAAAAAGCATTATATTTATCAATTTCATGAAAAGCTCCAGCGTTTTTCGGATTAAAGTATAAAATATCGCAACCCAAGGTTGATAATAATATTAAATAAAAAACTTCTTCTCTTGAAATTTCTCCATAAAAGACTACCTTAGGATTAATTTTCATATAATCAAACTCTTCGAATAACTCTTTAGAATAAATATTTATCCAATGAATCACATAATTGATAATAACTTTAATTTTATGATTATCAATTATTTCATTGCTCTTAATATAATACTCTATTAGTCCCTTTAAATTATTTTTAATTTGTCTGAGCAAAACTTTATTAGATAAATTCGGAAAAAGTCCATTATCACTTATTAAATTTATAATTAAGGATACATCTAGAACTTCTCTTTTGAATACTTTTATCCAAATGTCATTTAATACATTTTGAAGTCTTATGCTAATGTCTTTATCTAATCCCTCACCAAACCGTATGTAACATGACCCTATTTTCTTTAATTCACTGTCTAAACTATGTAAATTTTCATAGTAATCTTTCTCATTATTTTTTATACCTATAAACCTATAAAAATAATTGGGAATAGTAACAACATTAGAATTATATTCAAATTTGCTTCTTTTATAAATCTCTGTTTTTAAACTATTTATGATATCCTCATTAATGTCTAAATTCACACTTTGGATCTCCAAATTATTCAAACTATTATTCTCCATATTCACCTTACCTTTTCAATTATATTTTCTCGTAAATATAGTTTATTATCCATATTAAGTATACCATATTAATCTTATATTTTTCATTGTAATATTCCTTAAGAACACATTTTATACCAGTGGAGTTATTGGAATAATCTCACTTTTTCATAAAAGTTTTTTTTCATAAAAGGTATTCTTTTATACATACAAAAGGTATAATATATATGGTATAGTGGATTTTAGTTGTAACTGCATTAAGCTTTTACACTTTTTTATTTTTTACAATCTTAGCTATAATTTTATAGTAGTATAACAGTTAATTATTGTTATACTACTATAAACCACTAAAGAGGGTAACAATTGATAATTGTTATGCCTCTCAGAGAACTACAAGGAGGTTTATTATGGGACTTTTGACTTTTAAAAAAGGTATTCACCCGAGTGGTAGTAAAGACTTAAGTATGCACAAAGCAATTCAAGATTTGCTTCCAAAGGGCAACTTAGTATTTCCTATGCAACAACATATAGGTGCACCTTGCGAACCTTTAGTAAAAAAAGGTGATAAAGTATTGGTGGGACAAAAAATAGGTGAATCCAAAGCTTTTGTATCTGCGCCAATATATTCAAGCGTATCTGGAACTGTAAAAGACGTAGCGCCGTGGCTACATAGTAATGGAACAATGGTATTGTCTGCCATTATCGAAAACGATAACACTTATGAAGAAGTGCTAACTATGACACCTCACAATGATTATGAAAAGCTATCAAAAAATGAAATCGTAACTATCATTAAAGAAGCTGGTATAGTAGGTATGGGTGGGGCATGTTTTCCTACACATATTAAGCTTACTCCTCCAGAGGGAAAAATTATCGACAGCATTATAATAAATGCTGCAGAGTGTGAACCATATTTAACTTGCGATTACAGAATGATGATGGAAAAATCCACTGAAATAGCTCTCGGCTTAAAAATTATTCTTCAAATGTTCCCTGGTGTAAAGGGATATGTTGGAATAGAAGATAATAAGCCTGATGCAATTGAAGCTATGAAAAAAGCTTGCAAAAGCATGGATAATGTACAAGTTACTCCACTTATTACAAAATATCCTCAAGGTGCAGAAAAACAATTAATTTATGCAATTACTGGTAGAGAATTACCTTCTGGTAAGCTCCCTGCAGACGTTGGATGCATAGTTCAAAATGTTGATTCTGTGTTTGAGATATATAACGCTGTAGTAAACGGTAGACCACTTATGGAGCGAGTACTAACCGTAACCGGAGAAGCAGTTAAAGAACCACTTAATTTAAGAGTAAAATTTGGAACTTCTATAGAAGAAGTTATCGAGGCTGCTGGTGGATTTAAAGAAGACCCCGTTAAAGTAATATCCGGTGGACCTATGATGGGAATGGCTTTAAGTTCATTAAAAACTCCCGTTATTAAAGGAACCTCGGGGATACTTTGTTTAACAAAACAGCAAGCTAAATTAGAACAAGAATCTAGCTGCATAAGATGTGGAAAATGCATGAACGCTTGTCCTATGTTTTTAAACCCTACAAAACTTAACTCTTTAGTTTTAAGAGGTAAGTACGATGAATTTGAAGAATACCATGGTATGGATTGCATTGAGTGTGCTTGTTGCTCTTATGTATGCCCAGCAAAACGTCATTTAACTCAAACTTGCCGTGAAGGTAAACAAACAGTAAATATCAATAGACGAAAAAAATAGATAGAGGTGACTTATATGTATACAGTATCTTCATCCCCACACATAAAATCAAATGATTCTGTGCAGGGCATAATGAGAGACGTAATAATAGCATTACTACCTGCTACCTTTGCCGGCATATATTTTTTTGGAATGCAAGCATTTTTAGTTACATTGGTATCTGTGCTATCATGTATTGCGGCAGAGGCTTTATGGCAGAAACTAACTCATAGAAAAATTACAATAGGAGATCTTAGTGCTGTGGTAACTGGTTTATTACTTGCATTTAATTTGCCCGCTGCTGTTCCGCTTTGGCTTCCTGCAATTGGAGGATTTTTCGCAATAATTATTGTAAAACAATTTTTTGGTGGAATTGGACAAAATGTAATGAACCCCGCTTTAGCCGCTAGAGCATTTTTACTTGCTTCTTGGCCAGTTCACATGACTAATTTTACCGTTGATGGTACTTCCGCTGCTACGGCACTTGGAATACTTAAAACTGGTGGTGACAATTTACCTAGTCTAATGAACGTTTTTATTGGTAATGTCGGTGGTTGCATTGGTGAAACTTCTGTACTTGCATTACTAATCGGTGGAGCCTATCTACTATATAGGAAAATAATAAGCTGGCATACTCCAGTAGTATTTATTGGTACTGTATTTGTTTTAACTGCTATATTAGGTAGAGATGGTTTAATGACTGGAAATGCATTATATGAAATTTGTGCTGGAGGCTTAATGATTGGTGCTTTCTTTATGGCAACTGATTATTCAACTTCGCCAATGACTAAAAAAGGACAACTTATCTTTGGACTTGGATGTGGAGTTTTAACCACAATTATACGTTTATATGGTGGTTATGCTGAAGGAGTATCCTACTCTATATTAATAATGAGCTTATTTGTTCCATTTATTGATAAGTTTACTGCTCCACGTATTTTTGGGGAGGTGAAATAATTGAAAGAAAATATTAAATTAGGTTTGATTTTACTTTTAATTACTGGAGTTGCGGGCTTCTTACTAGGCGGTGCCTATGAAATAACAAAAGCACCTATTGCTAATTCGATTGCTGCTGATAAGCAAGCTGCTATGAAAGCAATATTACCCACAGCTGATAAATTTGAAAAGACAGACGTGAAAATCAATGAAAAGATTTCTGAGGTTAACTCTGGCCTAAAGGGTAATGAAATAGCTGGTTATGCTATAAAAGTTGCTCCAAAAGGATACGCTGGCCCAGTAGAAATCATGGTTGGAATATCAAACGAGGGAAAAGTTACTGGGATTAAAATTTTAGCCCACACTGAAACTCCTGGTCTTGGTGCTAATGCTCCAGAACCTAAGTTTTCAGATCAATTTAAGAATAAACCTATAAACGAAAAATTAGAAGTTGTAAAAGTAGCTCCTTCAAAGGACAACCAAATACAAGCTATTACAGGTGCAACTATTACATCAAAAGCTGTAACTCTTGGTGTTAGCGATGCTATTGATTTTTACAACTCTTCATTGAAAGGAGCTGAAAAATAATGAGCGTATTTTCTGAAAGATTAAAAAATGGTATTGTAACCGAAAATCCAATATTTGTGCAAGTTCTCGCTATGTGCCCTACCCTAGCTGTTACCACAAGTGTAAAAAACGGCATAGGTATGGGACTAGCATCTACAGCAGTGTTGATTTTTTCTAATCTTTTTATATCATTATTAAGAAATGCAATACCTGATAAGGTTCGTATACCAGCTTACATTACAATAATAGCTGCTTTTGTAACATTAATTCAGTTTTTATTGCAAGGTTTTGTTCCATCTCTATATAAGTCACTCGGAATTTTTATTCCACTTATAGTTGTTAACTGTGTAATTCTTGGAAGAGCTGAATCATATGCTTCAAAACACAAAGCACTTCCTTCAATTTTTGATGCTATCGGAATGGGACTTGGGTTTACAGTAGCTTTAGCAATTCTGGGTGCAATAAGGGAATTACTAGGCGCTGGTTCAATATACGGATTTAAATTATTGGGAGCCTCTTTTCAACCTGCTATAATTATGGTTCTAGCACCTGGAGCTTTTATTACTCTAGGAATTTTAATGGCTCTATTAAACCAAAAAGCAATTAATCAAACAAATAAAGTTAATGATAAAATTGCACATTTTCATGAAATTGATCCAGTGACTGGCGCGTGTACTGGATGTGGGTCTTGTGCTCATAGTTGCAAAAAATAATTTTTTTTAAGAAAGGTGGATGGAAATGAGACTTTTTTCAATTTTTATAAGTGCATTTTTGGTAAATAACTTCTTATTAGTTAAATTCCTTGGAGTATGTTCTTTTCTTGGAGTTTCTAAAAAAACCGAAACTGCAAAAGGTATGGGACTAGCAGTAGTATTTGTTATGTTCTTAGCCTCATTCATGACTTATGGAGTCTATAACTGGATTTTAGTTCCTTTGAACATAACTTATTTATCAACACTATCATTCGTGCTAGTTATTGCAGCACTCGTGCAATTTGTTGAGATGGTTATCAAAAAAACTCAGCCAAGTCTCTATAAAGCGCTCGGAATATTTCTTCCATTAATAACAACTAATTGTGCTGTGCTTGGTATGGCTGTTATCAACATAGGTGAAAAATACAACCTAGTAGAATCCATGGTTAATGCCCTTGGAGCATCAGCTGGCTATATGCTTGCCATTGTACTTCTTTCAGGGTTAAGAGAAAGAATGGAAGAGAATGATAATATGCCACTAGCCTTTAGAGGTCTACCTATTTCATTAATTACAGCCGGACTCATGGCCATCGCATTTTTAGGCTTTAGTGGTTTAAAATTGGGGGGTATTTAAATGGATATAAATAATTTAATTTACCCAGTAATAAGCATTGGTGGTATAGGCCTTGTATTTGGTATAGTACTTGGTTATGCTAATAAGAAATTCTACGTAGCTGTTGATCCTAAAATACCACTAGTTAGAGAAGCATTGCCTAGTGCAAATTGTGGTGCATGTGGATTCGCTGGTTGTGATGCTTATGCTGCAGCTGTAGTTGAGGGCGGTGCACTCCTAAATGCATGCAGCGTAGGTGGAGCTTCTGTCGCTGAAAAAATCGGGGAAATAATGGGCGTATCCGTTGAAACCGCTAATCCACAAGTTGCCTTTGTTAAATGTAAAGGAACTTGCACGGTTGCTAAAGAAAAATATGAGTATGATGGAATCAAAGATTGCCGCCAAGCAGTTATTGCTCCTGGTGGTGGTCCTAAAGCTTGCGCTGATGGTTGTTTGGGTTTTGCAAGTTGTGTAAGAGCTTGTGAGTTCAATGCCCTTCACGTCATTGATGGTGTAGCTGTAGTATATAAGGATAATTGTGTAGCTTGTGGCGCATGCATTGCAGTATGCCCTAAGAATTTAATAGAATTAGTTCCAGCTACTCAAGAAGTACTTATTGAATGTAACTCAAAATCAAAGGGTAAAACAGTAAAAGATAATTGCGGTGTTGGATGCATTGCTTGCGGAATGTGTGCGAGAGTTTGCCCATCTAAGGCGATTGTTATGGTTAATAACTTACCTGTAATAGACTTTGAAAAATGTACACAGTGTGGACTATGTTCTACTAAGTGTCCTACAAAGGTTATTTCAAAACCATTAAAAGCTCGTGAAAACTTAAGTAAAGTCACTATTAAAGACGAGAGTGTAGTAAGTAAATAAAAAAGATAAGCAGAAGGGTTTAAACCTTCTGCTTATCTTTTTCATTTTATTTATCTAAAGTTATATTTATTAATCAACAAATTTAAATAATTCTTCAACTGTCGTATTGAATACCTTGGCTATATCCATAGCTAATTTTAAGGATGGGTTATATCTCCCATTTTCTAAATGCACTATAGTTTCTCGTCTAACCTCCACTAATTTTGCAAGTTCAGCTTGCTTCATTAATGCTTTCTCTCTATACTCTTTAATGTTTGTATTTAGAATTGACACTTATTTGCAAATCCCCTTTCTATCATAATACATAAAGGATAATAATCTTATTATAGTGAATATAAATATGATTATCATTAACCAGACTCCTATTGCAAACTTTGAAATAACAAGCTCCTTATAAATTGTAAAAGCTGGAGATGTAAGTCGGTAGCTGAATATAACAATTGAAATTACTAAAAAATTCATACCAATCTTATTTACTTTAGATAATATACTGATTCCTAATTCATCAGTTATACCACTTAATCTTTTTTCATTATAGAAAAATATGGCCACCATCATAATTTCAAAAAGACCTTGAATAAACATGGAAGCACCCTTGTCAGGATTGATTACATTTAGTTTATACAGTAAGAAAACAATTAATTGATATAATGCTACTCCTAATTGCAGAACAAGCTTTGATTTAATACTCATTTTTGGATCCATAAAAGAAACCTCCCTAAAGTTATATATTTATAACATGTATGTTATAAATATATAACTTTAGGGAGATTTTGTCAACATAAAAGTTTAGATTCTATAATAGATTGTTTTCCCTATAGGCAGTGAGTAAGATTGTCCAAATCTTCCTTTTAGTATAAGCAGTGAAAGAGCTTGTGCCACATCAAATTTTCGTATGAATAATGAAGGAGAAAATCTGATGTGGACCAGCCTTTAACTGCGACGTCTTATTATGCCCAAAAGATGAAATTTCTCAGGAGTGACTTGCAATACGAAACGTAAAAACTATTGAAATTTGATTTAGAAATTCTTCTGTTGCGAATGTAAAATCCTCGTAAGACTGCCAGGACGGCGAATGTGAGTGCTAGAGAATTTCACATGAGCAAAAGACTAGAATTCCTTAATCAAATTTCAAGTTTCGAGTTCGTATTGCAATGCTCACAAGAGAAATTTCATACTTTTATTTTAGTGGTAATATTTCTTCTAATCTACTTTTTAAAATACTAGATAGAATTCCAATAAAATACCCTGTAACAATCGCTGAAATTAATAATACCGGTAAATACACATATATTCTTAAATCATTAATTATAAAAGCGGCCACAAGTAGCTGACCTACATTGTGAAAAACAGATCCACAAACACTTATTGAAGGTATACTTAAGTGATTCTTAAGATACTTGTAAAGCAATACCATTACTATATTACTTAGCACTCCGCCTGCAATGCTAAACATAAAGGCTGACATGCTTCCACCAAAAATAGAACCTAATAAGGTTCTTAAAATCATTATTAAAAATGCTTCTTTCCACCCTAGTAATATTAATGCAACTAACGATATAGAATTAGCAAGCCCTAATTTTATTCCTGGAAATAGCACTGGAATCTGGGCCTCAATTAAATAAATAACTAATGCTATTGCAACTAACATACTGAGTAAAACCATTCTTTTAGTCTTTCCCATATTTTCACCTACATTTTTTAATTTAAAAAGTCCCACCATCAATACCTTTATTTGCTTCGCCTTCAATACTAATCATAAGTTTATTAGGTAAACATACAATCATCCCACCTGGCTCTGATATACTTCCACTTTTAACACACTCTTTATGTGCACAATCAGAATCTTTTACCTTAACACCATCATGAGTAACTAGTATGGTATTATAATGGCCATCTTTTGTTTTTATAGTAAACTCTTGTGGCTCTTTTACCTTATTTAAATCAATAGTTCTAATCACTGTACCGGCGCTTTTAATAACTGCAATATTTTCTGACCCCTTGATTGCGATTTTGTATATTAAAGCTACACTAAAAGATATTACTACAATAATTAAAAGTATTATGAAAACTATTTTATCGCCCTTTTTCATAAATAAACTCCTTGTTCGTTAGGTTAAAACTATCTTTAAGGCCTGATGTAACATATATTTTTTTATCCGAGGTAACAAAAATAGCATCTACACCTTTAATAGACTCTATCAATTTAATCCCTTTTTCAAGTCCCATGATATAAGTACTTGTAGATAGTGCATCTCCATCAATTGATTTATCCGATACTATAGTTGTACTTATGATACCTTTATCTGCTGGATACCCAGTTTTAGGATCAAATATATGATGATACCGCACACCATCCTTTATAAAATATCTCTCATAATTGCCTGATGTAACCACGGATTTATCAGTAAAACTAACAGTTCCTAAGTATTCTCCACGCGTATCTAATGGATTTTGTATTCCTATATTCCAGCTAGTTCCGTCTGGTTTGCTTCCTACAGCATAAACATTACCACCTAAATTTATAAGCGCACTGCTAATCTTATTATCTATTAAAACCTTCTTTATTTCATCAGCCGTATATCCCTTTGCTATAGCGCCCAAATCTATAGCTTGGCTCGCTCGCCTTAACTTGATAGTTGAATTTTTTTCATCCAGAATAATATCATTATAATCAACTAGCTTTAATTTTTCATCAATTTCATTTTTTGTTGGAACTCTCTCCTTGTCAGTACCTATACCCCATAGCTTTACAATTGGTTCTATAGTTACATCAAGAGCACCTCCAGTTAATCTACCATATTTAACAGCTTCTTTTATTACGTAATATGTATCGGCGCTAAGTTTCTCACCTGAAATTCCAGATTTAGCATTTAATTTTGTAATTTCAGAAGTTTCAATATTAACAGACATTTTATCTTCTATATCATTTACCCTCTTTAATGCTTTCTCGGTTGCTTTTTCTGCGTTTCCACCATATACCTTTAATTGAACAATTGTGCCCATTAGGTAGGTCTCTTTTTCAACAGGTTTTGTATTACCTTTGCAAGATGTTAAAAGTATTGAAATAGACAATAATAACAGTATACGACATGTTTTACGTGAACCTTTTATGGTACATCACCACCCCTAGATTGTTTTTAAATACAATATATATTATAGCATATATGTATTTAAAATAACCTCCCTATATTACTTGAAATATCCATAAAAACACGTAAAAAGTTCTTTATGTCTTTGTAATTTTACAAACACTATTACAGATATAATAATATCAGACTTTTCAGAAAGCTACAATCATTTTTCAACTTTATCAATTTAAACTGCATTATAAAGAATAAAGGTATAGAATTAAAACTCTATACCCATTTTTGAATAATATTAAATTTATTTAATTCTAATAATCCCTTTGATCCCCATTTAAAATATTCTCTATTTCTACTGCTATTTCACGACCTTTTTTGTAAGAATTAAGCCTATCCTGTGGGATAGAGTCTTTATATCTGTCCTCACCTGAAAGAAAATCTACGATTCCTTTCTTTGCACTTGGCACATCTCCAACGTGGTCTATTCCATTAACTTCTCTTATTTTTGAATTGTCCATGAATATTCCTCCTTATATTTCTTAAAGATACCTAGTATTTTTTAATACTCCTGCATCTTTAATATTATAATTATAGACTTCCCAATTTATAATTTTTAATGTATTAATGCATTACTTGAGACTTATGGAAGTGTTATTTTGCTTAAGATTGGTTATCTAAAATAATATAAACTTATATATAATTCTATAAATTGCATATATGATAAACATATGTTATACTAATTTAAATTTTATAGTATAATATTTAAATAATTTCTAGGGGAGGGTACTTATGGAAGATAATCTTAAAGATACTTTAAGAAAAAATATGCTACATCAAAGAAAAAGTATGAAGATTCAAGATGTAAGTAATTTTAGCAATAAAATTATAGGCACAATTATGGAGTTACCTGAATTTATAAATTGCAAAAATATCATGTTATACCTAAGTTTCAATAAAGAAGTTGATACCTATCCTCTTGCTAAGTGGTGTTTGGATAACGGTAAAACAGTAATTGCACCCTATTGCATACAATCTAAGCGAGAAATAATACCTTTTAAAATAAATAATCTTACTACTGATCTTTCTAAATCTAGTATTGGTGTTATGGAGCCAAAACATGACTCATTAGATAAAGTTAATATTGAGGATATAGATTTAATAATAGTTCCCGGCGTAGTATTTGATAAACATTGCAATAGGATAGGTTTTGGTGCTGGTTATTATGATAGATTTTTACCTAAAAAGACGAAACTTACTCCTACTATAGGCATAGCCTATGACTATCAAATAGTTGATAAAGTGCCCACTGGTGAATATGATGTGCCATTGGATTTCATAATCACTGAAAAAAGAATAATATTTCCCGAATAGCTAATTATAAATTTCTTAAATTTCTTAAAATAATTATATTATACCGATGTTGGAGGTGATCACTTTGAAAAAAAGAATAGCTGCTTTCTTTGATATTGATGGTACTCTCTATAGAGATAGTTTAATTAGTGAGGTATTCAAAAAATTGATTAAAAGCGAAATAATAGAAAATGATAAATGGTACAAAGAAGTAAAACCCTATTATGTTAAATGGGATAAGCGAATAGGAAATTATGATAATTACCTGCTTAAAATGGCTGATATTTATACCGAGGCCATAATTGGACTTCATAAGTGTCAAATCGAGTTTATTGCTAAGCAAATTGTAAAGCAAAAAGGGGATAGGGTTTATACCTACACCCGTGATAGAATTAAATGGCATAAGAGCCAGGGTCATATCATTATCACTGTATCAGGCAGTCCAATAGAACTTGTACGCGAAATGTCTATAAAATACGGGTTTGATGATTATATAGGAACAAAGTATCAATTGAATAAAGATAATATTTACACTGGTGCTATTATTCCTATGTGGGATAGTGTTAGTAAGCATGCCGCCATAGAACATTTTGTTTGTAAATATAATATTGATTTGGATCAAAGTTATGCTTATGGAGATACTTCCGGAGATTACTCTATGTTAAAGTTAATTAGTAACCCTACAGTAATAAACCCTACTAAAGAACTACTCCTAAAAATTCTAGACGATGATGCATTAAAAGAAAAAATTAATATAATGCTAGAAAGAAAAGATGTGGTTTACAAGCTAAAACCAGAGCACATTGAAATATAATATTTTAATCTAAAAAATTAAAAACAGAATGGAAGTCCGCAACCTTCCATTCTGTTTATTATTTTTTGGTTGAAAATTTCTTTTTGGATACTACCGAATAAACAATCCATATGAGAAATAAACTTCCAATTGTTATATTTGTTATTACATTTTTTAATAAAGGTAACCCTTGTCCGAGGAAAGTACCAATTAGAATCATTCCTCCCATTGAAATTAAAACAAGCTTATTTAGTTTTATATATTCATCTAAATTTTCGCCCTTATATTTTTTCCCCTGCTTCTTCTCAAAATTCAAACCAGAAACAACAGCCGATGCACCCATCATAATAAATATAATAGTAAATACACTATCGCCTATACCCATTTGGACTACCCCCATTCTACTTATCTTTAAGAATAGTATATCATAAGTATAGATGAAAGCGAAAAAAGTCTAGGGGTGCATAACAGTTAATAATTGTTATGCACCCCTAATGAATACCCAAAGTAGTACCTAAAAATCAGCTGAATAGCAACTTTGGAATTTCTCCGAAGTGACTTGCAATAAGAAACGTATAAACTATTAAATTTGATTTAGAATTTCTTAATCGAATTTCCAGTTTTAAGTTCGTTTGCAATGCACGCAGGAGAATTTTTTTGTTCTATTATTTTAAATTTCTTTTAATAAATTTGCCATTTCTATTGCAGTTACTGCAGCATCATACCCTTTATTACCTGCTTTTGTACCCGCTCTTTCAATAGCTTGCTCGATATTCTCAGTAGTAAGAATTCCAAAAATAATTGGAACTCCTGTTTCGAGTGATACAGATGCAATTCCCTTAGTTACCTCACCAGATACATATTCATAATGAGATGTAGCGCCTCTTATTACTGCTCCTAAACATATCACACCATCATACTTACCAGACTTAGCCATTTTTTTTGCAACTAGAGGTATTTCAAATGCACCAGGCACCCATGCAATTTCAACATTTTCTTCTGTAACTCCGTGACGTTTTAAACCATCTAGTGCTCCCGTTAATAATTTTCCACCTATAAATTCATTAAATCTTGCTACTATAATCCCAAATTTTAAACCTTCTGCTATTAATTTACCTTCATACGTTATCATTTCTATTCCTCCTATTAATTTAATATCATATTGTTTACTTGAATGTGCTTAACACTTATACTCGTTCAGGGTCAAGTAAATGTCCCATTTTTTCTCTTTTAGTTTGCAAATAGAACTTATCTTTTTCATTGTGATTCATCACTATTGCTACTCTTTCAACTATGTCAATACCATAGCCTGAAATTCCTGTTATTTTTTTAGGATTGTTAGTCATGAGTCTTATTTTTGTAGCACCTAATAGTTCCAATATCTGAGCTCCAATGCCATAATCTCTCATGTCTACAGGGAAACCTAAAGCTACATTTGCTTCTGCGGTATCCATTCCTTTATCTTGAAGATTGTATGCCTTTAGCTTATTAATTAACCCTATTCCACGTCCTTCCTGCCTCATATAAAGCAATATTCCATTTTTCTCTTTTGCTATTGCTTTCATGGCCGCATCATATTGTTCTCCACAATCACATCTCATAGAGCCTAGTGCATCTCCAGTAAGACACTCAGAGTGCACCCTAACAAGTACAGATTCACTACTTCTTACATCACCTTTGACTAATGCTACATGATGCTCTCCATTTATCTTATTAACAAATCCATAGATAGTAAATTCACCATATCTAGTTGGCATTTGTGCCTCCGTAACCATTTCTACAAGGCATTCAGTTTTTCTCCTGTAAGCAATTAAATCTACTATGGTAATCATTTTTAAATCATGTTTTTTCACATAATCCATAAGCTCTGGTACCCTAGCCATTGATCCATCTTCATTCATAATTTCACAAATCACACCTGCAGGATATAACCCTGCAAGTCTTGCTAAATCAACAGCAGCCTCTGTATGACCGCCCCTATTTAATACGCCACCCTCTCTTGCTGCTAGAGGAAATACATGGCCTGGTCTATTGAAATCTTTTGATGAAGCCTCCGAATCTATCACCTTTAATATAGTAGTTGCCCTCTCTGCAGCTGATATTCCTGTAGTGGTAGTTACAGCATCAATAGAAACAGAAAATGCTGTTCCATGCACATCAGTATTATTTACCACCATCTGATTTATATTTAACTTATCTAATCTATCTTTAACTATAGGCATGCATATAAGTCCACGTGCATACCTAGCCATAAAATTTATGTTTTCCTGAGTAGCTTTCTCGGCTGCTATAATTAAATCTCCTTCATTTTCCCTATCTTCATCATCTACCACAACAACCATTTTTCCATTTTTAATATCTTCTAAAGCTTCTTCAATAGTATTAAATTTATACATTTTTCCACCCCTTAATTATCACTTTGTGCTGTAATCATCACTTTTGGCGATGTAATGTTATTTGCTGTGTCTACAACTGATTGCTTATACAAATCCATTTTTTTCGAGAAAATCCATACCAATAGATTTCTTTTTTTCTGGAGCTTCACCATATTTAAGCAGTTTTTCAATATACTTCGCCATCATATCACTTTCAAGGTTAACCTCGTCACCTACTTTTTTACTAATTAAAGTAGTTTCACCTCTTGTATGAGGTATAATTGATACTTTGAAAATGTTTTCATCAACATATGCTACAGTTAAACTAATACCGTCAATTGCAATCGATCCTTTATGTACAATATACTTTAATATATCCACTGTAGTTTCTACAGACACCCAAGTGGCATTTTCTTCGATGCAAAAATCTACAATAGTTCCTATTCCGTCAATATGTCCACTTACTATATGGCCTCCTAACCTATCACTAGCCATTAATGCCCTTTCCAAATTGACATGAGAACCAGATTTCAATTTCCCTAAATTACTACTTCTTATAGTCTCCGCCATTACATCTACACTGAAGCTATTTTTATTAAATTCTGTTACGGTAAGGCACACTCCATTTGTGCTAATACTGTCACCAATCTTTATTCCACATATAACCTTTGTAGCTTTTATGGTAATTCTCGCAGACCTCGCACCTTTTTCTATAGACTTTATTTCTCCAATTTCCTCAATTAACCCTGTAAACATCTATTCACGTACCCTTCTATCATAATGTCCTCGTTAAATCTAGTTACTTCAGTATCCGTAAGCAATATAGCATCACTTACATGTTCTATTCCCTGTCCTCCTACTGGAGTCTTACCTGTTGTTCCGCCGAATATTTTCGGGGAAATAAAAGTAATAACCTTATCAACGATGCCTTCTTCTAATGCAGCATAATTTAGAGTACTGCCACCCTCAATCAAAATACTATCTATCCCCATATCACCTAGTACTCTCATTAAATAGTTTAAATTCACTCGGTTATTTTTACTTGGCGTTATAATAACTTGTGCGCCTTTTTGTTTAATAGCTTCAATTTTTGTCTCTTTCGCAAATTTTGTTGTAACGACAATAGTTTTTGTTTTTTCATCACATTTTAACACCTTTGCATCTATTGGTATTTTTGCTGTGCTATCTATAATTATCCTTATTGGGTTTTTGCTAATTATGCATTCTCTTCTTGTAGTAAGTTCTGGATCATCACTTAGGACAGTTCCAATTCCCACCATAATTCCAGTTACCATATGCCTTAATTCATGCACATACGCTCTAGATTTTTCATTACTTATCCACTTTGACTCACCAATAGAAGTTGCTATTTTTCCGTCTATTGTCATAGCAGTTTTCATGATGCAAAATGGCTTTTTATGAGTTATGTATTTTACAAATATTTCATTTGTTTTCTTTATTTCAGTTTCCATTATGCCCGTAGTTACTTCTATGCCACTACTTCTTAGAATTTCTATTCCCTTCCCTGCAACTAATGGGTTAGGGTCTATCATTCCAATTACCACTTTAGATATTTTATTTTGCACTATAGCATCAGCGCAAGGTGGCGTTTTACCATAGTGTGCGCAAGGCTCTAAAGTTACATACATTGTTGCACCTTCTACATTTTCTTTGGCATTTTTAAAAGCATTTACTTCTGCATGTGGTCCACCAAAATATTCATGATACCCCTCACCGATTATCCTATTATCTTTTACAATAACAGCGCCAACCAATGGATTAGGATTTACAAACCCCACCGCTTTTTTAGATAATTCAAGAGCTCTTCTCATATAATAATTATCCAATTTATCACCCCTAATTCTATAATTCTGGTGCCAATCTTCATAAATATTTCTCTCTTAGTATGCATAACTTTGATCAAATAAAATCATATATGTGGCTAAAATAATAAAAGCCCTGAAAACAAAGTTTTCAGGGCTCAATAAGCTAATTATATATCTAGTCAAATCATCACCTATCGGTGCTGTTAAATCATCACCTACCGGTGCTGTTCACTAAATATATTCACAATAAAATATAAAAGCAGTATTAACTATTTTTCATAGTTAATAAATGAAAATCTCCTATATTTATCATTATTCTCCTTCTCTCATCCAGACTTTACTGTCGGCTCTGGAATTAAACCAGATCTACCTTTCGGCTCGCGGGCTATACCGCCGGTTGGGAATTTAACCCTACCCTGAAGGATCTATTAAATTTTCAACTTAAGAATACCACTTTGTTATTTTAATGTCAAGCGAATCTTATAAATATAAACAATTAATCAAAATATTAGCTATAAACACTTTTAAATGATTTATTTGTTTTTTTTATTTCTTGTTTCATTATTTTTAATATTTACATCATTCGTATGCATATCTTTGTCATTATCAGTTCTCTTAATTCCTACTGAAGATAATTGCTCATTAGTAAGTTTCTGCTTTATACTCATTTAAAACACTCCCCTTTCTTCATTTATATTTTCCACTGGAAGAGAGATTTATACTACTATGATTTTCCCATCTATTCTAAAAAATTTATAAATTTTTATCTTGTAATAATTTTATATTTATATATAAGTTAATTAATCTTTAATTTACCGCTTTACATAACTAACGTAATAAAGTAATATTGTATTTATAGAATTCATAAAGGAGTGTTAATAATGAAAATTAAATTTAACTTACTAATTGTGGCAATACTTTCAACCGCTATTTTATCTGGCTGCGGAAACACCCCCACAGCTGATAATTCTTTAAAAGATATACAAGACAAAAAAGAACTAATAATTGGTCTTGATGATAACTTTCCACCAATGGGATTTAGAGATAAAAGTGGTGAAATTGTAGGCTTTGACATTGATATGGCAAAAGAAGTAGGCAAGCGAATGGGCGTAAAAGTAACCTTTAAACCAGTAGAATGGGACGGAATTATATTAAGTCTAAACAATAAAGATATTGATGCCATATGGAATGGATTAACAATAACAGAAAAGAGAAAAGAACAAATTGCTTTTTCTAAAGTATACCTTCAAAATAAGCAAACAATTATTGTAAAAAACAAGTCAACTATTTCTAAAAAAAGTGATTTAACTGATAAAATTGTAGGTTTGCAAATGGGTAGCAGCAGTGAAGCTGCACTTGCTAAAGATTCACTACTTACTAACTCACTAAAGGAGGCCAAGAAATATTCAAACAATACAGAAGCGCTACTCGATTTAAACGCTGGTCGTATTGATGCTGTTATAGTGGATGAGGTAGTTGGAAGATACTATGCTAGTAAAAAACCTGGTGATTATAAAGTTATTAATGAAAATCTAGGAGTAGAAGATTATGGCGTAGGTATAAGAAAAACTGATACAAGCCTTACTGCAGAAATAAATAAACAACTAGATGAAATACAAAATGATGGAACTGCCAATACTATATCAAAGAAATGGTTCGGCAAAGATATAATCAAATAATAATTATGAATTTTTTCTGAAGGAGTGTTAGATTTGGCTAATTTTATAGACATTACAACTTATATTTTAAAAGGGAGCCTCTTTACAATTGAATTGTATTTTGCAACAATAATCTTTTGTTTGCCTCTTGGAATAATAGGCGCACTAATCAAAGTTTCAAATTTAAAAATACTTAGTAAGATTGTGGACCTCTATACTTGGTTATTTCGCGGAACACCCTTACTTCTCCAACTGTTTTTTACATATTTCGGGTTACCTATTATAGGCATTAAATTTTCTCCTTTTACTGCAGCCGTTCTTACCTTTTCTTTGAATTACGGAGCTTATTTTACAGAAATATTCAGATCCGGTATTCAATCTATAGATAAAGGCCAATACGAGGCCGCTAAAGTCTTAGGCATGAATTATAGACAAACTATGTCAAAAATAATACTACCCCAAGCCTTTAAACGGATAATTCCACCAACTTGTAATGAGGCGATTACTCTAATAAAAGATACCGCTTTAGTAGCTGCAATTGGATTACAAGATTTACTAAGAGCTGCTAGGGAAATTGTAACTAGAGATTTTACAATCGCTCCTTTTTTTATTGCCGCAATAATATATTTAATCTTTACTTCTCTTATTGTGTTGGCTTTTAAAAAGCTTGAAAAAAAATATTCAATTTACGAATAAAGAACAATGTGATAAATAAAGGATGGTGCTACTATGGATTTACTCAAGATATGTAAAATAAATAAAAGTTATGATAAAACCCAGGTTTTAAAGAATGTATCTTTAAGTTTGAAAAAAGGCGAGGTAATATCAATTATCGGTCCTTCTGGCTCTGGGAAAAGCACTCTGCTTAGGTGCATAAGTGGTCTTGAGCATATGGATAATGGACTCATTGAATTTAATGGCGTAACTATTGCAGAATCTAAAAAGAAAATTAATAATATTGAATCAATTAATGCTGCTAAAAAAATAGGTATGGTTTTTCAAAACTTCAATCTATTCCCTCATAAAACCGTTCTTGAGAATATAATTGAAGCTCCTATTATAGTAAATAATATAGATAAGAAAGATGCTATAGACATTGCAGAAAAATTACTTTTAAAAGTGGATTTAATAGATAAAATAAATTCTTATCCTTGTACTCTCTCTGGTGGACAAAAGCAAAGAATTGCAATTGCTAGATGTCTTGCAATGAATCCAGAATTAATTCTTTTTGATGAACCAACTTCTGCATTAGACCCTGAACTAGTCAGCGAAGTGTTGAAGGTCATTAAATCTCTTGCCATTGATAAAATATCACTCATAGTAGTTACCCATGAAATGCAATTTGCAAGAGAAATATCAGATAGAATTATTTTCATGGAAAATGGAGAAATACTAGCGAACTCCACTCCTGAATTACTATTTTCTAATTCTAACCATGCCAGGGTAAAACAATTTTTAAACCTTGCATAGCTATGAAATCAAACCTTTATAAAAATTATAAAAAATTCAACTATAGGAATGACACTTTTTCCATGGCTTCTATGTCTTAATTCACAAATCAATTAATTATTAAATCACATTTTTCTAACATGTATTATATAATATTTAGAATTAATATATAAAAAGGAGCATTACTGATCACAATTTCAATTAAATCTAAATACAATAAATTTTTGGCATCTTGGGGAATAATAAATTTTTATGGCCCCCTAACTTCAAGAAAATCAACATTTAAGGAAATTAATAACCACAATAACAAACAAAAACACCCAATCAAAATATCCGATATAAGCATGATTAGAGGGTTTAATTAATATAAGATAGAAATGAAGATACTGATGTTATATGGAATGGATTAACAATAACAGATAATAGAAAATAAAAAAACAGGAATTATTATCTACGTGGTAACATGTGAGATAATAATTCCTATTTTCACTTATTTACTATACTAATTACTATTTAATAATTAAATTAAGAGCTTGGTCTAGATCGGCAATAATATCCTCAACATTTTCAAGACCTACTGCCAATCTTATTAAACCATCACTTATACCAGCTTCTAATCTTTCCTCTGGTGAATATGGTGAATGAGTCATTGAAGCAGGATGTTCAATTAAAGTTTCAGCATCTCCTAAACTAACAGCTATACTACAAAGCTTAGTGGAATTTATAACCTTTTTACCTTCTTCAATTCCACCCTTTATTACAAAAGCAATAATCCCGCCTGGAAGATCCATTTGTTTTTTTGCTAATTCATATTGAGGAAAACTTTTAAGTCCTGGGTAATATACGTTTTCTACTGCTGGATGGGCTTCTAAAAATTCAGCTACAGCCATTGCATTTTTGCAATGTCTTTCCATTCTTATTTCTAGTGTTTTCATTCCTCTTATAATCAAAAATGCATCAAAAGGACTTAAACTAGCTCCAGTCATATCCTTAACACCAAATAATCTAACTCCGTCAATAAATTCTTTAGATCCAACAGCAAAACCAGAAATTACGTCTCCATGCCCATTTATAAATTTAGTTCCAGAGTGTACTACAACGTCTGCACCTAGTTCTAATGGTCTTTGTATGTATGGAGTGCTAAATGTATTATCCACTATAACCATACAATTTTCTTGTGCGTGGGCAATCTTTGATATTTCCTCAATATCTGTTATAAGCAATGTTGGATTTGCAGGTGTTTCTAAGAAAATAACTTTTGTATTTTCTTTCATAGCATTTCTAACATTTTCTGGATTTGAAACATCAACAAAAGTAACTTCAACACCATATCTAGAAATACCATGAGCCAAAAATGCATGAGTACAGCCATAAAGCGTTTGTGCTGCAATTATATGATCTCCAGCCTTTAACGCTGTCCACATAGTTGAAGATATAGCTCCTATGCCTGATGCCATAGACATACAAGCTTCTCCACCTTCAAGCATGGCCAATTTTTCTTCTAAAACTGTATTAGTAGGGTTCCCAAGTCTTGTATAAATATAGCCATCTTCCGTTCCTGCAAATCTATTTCCACCTTGCTGTGCTGAATCAAAAACAAAAGTAGCTGTTTGATGTATTGGAGTAGCCAATGCACCATATTGATCTTTCTTATTTCCTCCATGTATAGCTTTAGTTGCAAATCCACTATTACGTAAATGTTCTCTATCCATTACAATTCCCCCCAAAGTAATTTTTTCTTTATATACAAATATATAAGCAATTTTCCCGCCACTTTAACCAAAATATTCCTTTAATTCATATATCAAATTCACAATTCAGCACCGCAGGTAATGATTTAACTACTGTTTCCTATATTATTTTTAATATTTTAAATAATACTATAAAAAATTCCAGTGTATTCAATTAAATTTTATTGAATACACTGGATTTTTTTATAACCACTAATGAAGTAATTATGTAAAATTTTCTTTACATATGGAAATATTTCTTTACATTTCAATGCTGGAATATTAGCAAAAAAAATTATATCCATGTTATCCCATAGTTTAACGACATTTCAGCTCTACAGGAGATGATTTACTTATCACGTATTTTATATTTGTTAATCTTATTTATAATAGTAGTGTGTGAAACCCCTAATTCCTTTGCTGTTTTTCTCAAACTTTTATTTTTTGAGAGTGCTGTTACTATAGCCTGTTTTTCACAAATCTCAACTACTTCTTTAAGCTTTAAACCTTTATTAACATCCAAATCATTTTTATTTTTTTCAATGCTCACCCCTACTATATCTCTAAGGATATTCTGTGAAGATATAAATTCTCCATCACACAAATTCATTGCCCTCTCAATTACGTTTTGTAGTTCTCTTATGTTCCCTGGCCAATTATATTGGAGTAATTTATTTATAAATGAAAGCTCTGTGCCCTTTATTTCCTTGTTTAATTTTTTATTGAATTTGCAAATGAACAAATTAACTAAAGACGAAATATCCTCCAGTCTATCTCTAAGAGGTGGAATAACTATTGGAATAACATTTAATCTGTAATATAAATCTTCTCTAAATTTCTCTTGTTTAATCATCTCTTCTAAATTCCTATTAGTGGCTGCAATAATTCTTACATTTACACTTTCTTCTTTTGTACTACCAATCTTCCTAATAACACCCTCTTGAAGAACTCTTAAAAGCTTTGCCTGTAAAGCTACAGACAGTTCTCCTATTTCATCTAAAAATAAGGTTCCACCATTTGCTTCTTTAAAAAGGCCTTCTTTTCCGCTATTCATTGCTCCGGTAAAACTTCCCTTTTCATAACCAAACAACTCGCTTTCTATCAAATTATCTGGAAGTGCTGCACAATTTATAGTTATAAATTGGCTGTTTTTTCTGCTACTTAAGCTCTGAATTGCCTTTGCAAATAACTCTTTTCCGGTACCACTTTCTCCTCTAAAGAGTACAGTAGAATCACTCTTAGCTACAGTTTCAACTAGTTTTTTCACTTTCTTAATTTCATTACTATTGCCTATAATTTCCTTAAATGCGCCTTCAGTCGTCCCAGCGATAATATTTGCGATTTCTATAGCTTTGTGAATATCCTTAATAGATGCAACTGCCCCTACGGTAATATTATTATCATCTATAATTGGTCTACCTGTAGTTAGGTAATGTACTTCTCCTCTTTTTGTTTTAATATTTACTTCTACGTTATCATACTTTATCCCACTATTTACAAGTTCTAAAGCTGGGACATCTTGACCTATTAGTTCCCTAACATCTGTCCCTATAACCTCTTCTTTTCTACAATGATATACTTTCTCGCAATAATTATTGAAAAGATCTATTTGAAATTTTTTGTTTATTACCATTATTCCTTCATCTACTGAATCTAAAATAGCTAAAAGCTTTCTTTCATTTTCTTCATAATTAAGTAAGTTAATTTCATTAATCATGACAACATCTTCTATTGCACAAAGCTGTTTTTTTAATGCTTCCTTCTTGATAGCACCCATATTTTGCATCTTAACACAAATCTTTTTAGGAAACACTTCTACAGAAAGGAGGTTTATTTCCGCCTTATAAATTTTTTCTAATATTATTACAGTTATCCCCAATCTATCTTTAGTTATTATCTCGAATCTAATATTTTTCTCCATATTATTTCCTCCTGACTTCCTTTAAATCACTTATCTCTTTCATGTAAAATTATAACATATAAATAGGTATCCACTAAGATATAACTGAATTATACTTAAAATCAGAAATTACCATTTACTATTTAATCTATCTCCGAAGGTTTTATTTCCTTATGTTTTTGAATTGCACCGCCCAAAATTTCAAAAATTACGCCTACTAAAATTCCTATAGCGTATCCTATTAAGTCACTCCATGAAAATACATATCCTAATACCAATCCACCTAAAGTTGTTTTTCTGATATTATCTATCCAGTTAGCATGATATAATTGGCTCATCTCAATAAGATAGCAAAATGATATTCCTATTAATGCAATTATCTTTGTTTTCATCTCTCTAAAAATAAAACCAAAAGCAATAAAAATCATCAACGCCCACAGAGCATCGCCCAAATATATATTCAAGATAGATGGTATGGCATTAGCCATCTTTCTTGAACATAATCCTAAAATAATTACAATTATTATCATGACCGAATACAATAACCTATTACGTTTGTAGGTCATACCTTGCCCTCTCTCTTCATATATTTACAATTCCCACCTAAAAGCTTAAAAGTCAATAAAAAATTCTAGTTATTCCTAACCCGGCTTTCCTTTAAGCGGGCTAACATGAATAATCCTTTCTTTTTTATTAGTTTTTAGTTCCCAGTCTAAGAAGATTGTGAAATAATAATATATTTTTTTAATTTTAGTTAAAACTTATTATATCTGATTTCTGAATGCCACGTGGATTGTAAATATAATCTATTTGCACTCTGTTTTCATCTAACCATTCTATCTTGTATTGATCATTTGAGAATGGTCTAACCACATCATCTGTCGAAATGGATTCATTTAAAGGTTTTATAAAAATGACATATTTTTGTTCGTAAAAATTACTGCTTCCACTCATCAAACATGTGGTTTCTTCTGCTACCAAAGTTTTCCCGCTATTTTTATATGGCGTTTGAAAGTAAAAATATTTATTTGTTGAGAAAATGAGCATATATAGAAATATAATAAAAATCGAACAAATAACGGATAAAATACCGTAAATTTTTTTTAGCAATTTATACTTATTGTAGTTAAAAAAATAAATTGGTGATACTAGCAAATTTAAACTGAGAATCAACCTTATAAAATTCGCATTCAAACCCAATATAAGCAACTGTAGCCCCCAAAAATGTTCTATCAAAAATTGAAGTATTAGGAGTACTAAAGATAAACTCCAAACCATTTTAAACTTTGATTTTATCTTGATTTTATTTTCCATGTCTTGCCCCCATTAATGTAAGAATACTACCCAATATTATATTAAATTTTTACTATAGCCATCAAAAACATACCAACATAAACATAACTGAATTATACTAAAAAGCATAAATCCAACAGTTGCCAAGTACGTCTCTCCTAAAATTAATACTTGAGCAATAAGGCTCATAATTAATATCCCACCTATTACAGCAGACACAACCCATGACCTACTATTTCCTTTTCTAAAACTAAAGATTGCTGCTATAATATTTCCGAGTCCAAATACTAGGATTGCAATAATACCAGGAGTAACCCAGCTATCAAATGGAACTTTTGATAGCCATTCTTTTGGATACTCAATAAATATTCCATCACTTGAACTTACCATCATTACTCCAATGCAAATAGCGCCCACTGCTAACATCAAGTCGTAAACCCCTAATAAATTTCCTCTTATTTTTTTCAATTTACATTACCACCTTTTACTCTATAACCTTTCTAGCTCTATATTTAGAATAATTAAATTCATACCAGGAATCGCCTTCTAATAACTCTTTCTTCATATTGTTTATATAAGTATTTATCTCACTAGAAATGAAAGCGTTAGAATCATCTTTTAGTCTTAATATCTCTGGAATAGCATCATATGATAAAGTTTTTAGATATTGTACATCCATTTTCTGAGTTTTATAATATATGTCTATATTTTTTTCGGCAATTATTCTATCAACATTAATATAGTTCACTAATATAAACATACTCAAAACAATTACTATTAAAATCTTATTAAGTGGTATTCTTCTATTCCAAATGCCAACTACCGCTACTATAAATAACATAAATAACATCAGCATAAATATATGAACGAAAATCCTTAAATAGGTAAATCCATAAGTTTGCTCATATAAAGACATCTTATAATGAGCTGAAACTAGCATGTTTAATGTAAATGCTACAAGCACGGTTAAAAATACATCGGATATTATATTTATTGTCTTATTGTCCTTTTTAATAAATTTCATACTGCTTAGTAATATTGTAAAATTAATTATTGTAACAGCCACAAGCTCAAAGAACCCTTTTCTTGCATATTCTGAATAAGTAAATTCGTGAGGAAGAAAATTATCCCCTCCACCATAAAGATAAGAAAACTGTACTATTGAAAATAAAAGATATACTATATTTATCATAAAAATGATTGTTAAAACAGTAACTGGCTCCCATTGTATATCCTTATTTTTAGTTCTGCCCCCATCACAGCTATATTTAAAGCTCCATATATATGAAAATATAATTATGAAAGTTATGATAATAACTAATAAACTGCCTATGATTTTACCTACGTCTATATCCTTAATTCCAATTGAAAAATTGGTTACATAGTCCTTGAATACCATATCTGCTGATGTTAATAAAACTAAAATAACAATTAATAATGGGATAGAAATAATTACTCCTCTTAATATATTTTTCTTCGTAGAACTTATTTCTTTTTTATTTCTCGTAGTTATACTACATTTACTAAATGTAAAAGGCTTACAAGCATTCTCTACAATAGCTTTAATGCCTATGCTAATCACTTTCTTTATTACATCTGCACTATCCCATTTTATATTCTCATACCTAATTAATACTGTACTTACTCCAGCAAGTACCAATATCATAATCCCGTTAAACAAGTTCAAAACATTATTAGAGTGAATAGAATAATTTAATGCTATTAGCAATGTAGGAATAATGGTAATATATCCAATACTATTTTTAATCCTAATCTTTTCTCTTACACTCCATAAAAAAAATCCCATGAACATAATATAAAAAATAGGAATAGAAACACCAATTTGTTTACCATTAAAAAATCTTTCACAAATTATTGATAAAATAAGTGCAATGCCCATAGTATATATTTTTTCATGTATACCAATTTGGGAATCTATGTTTTTTATTTCCTTCATACGTTTTTTCTTTAATAGTTGCATATTATTATACTTATAATCTGGATAAGAAAACAACAAGTCTTCCACTGATTTTAACCAACTTTCACTATAATCTTGCTCTATACATTCTTCCAATAAAATTCTCAAATAATTTATATCACTTCTACGAAATTCTTCTTTTTCAGATAAAGAAATCCATTTTAGACCATCCATATCTAAATTACCTACAGATTTTTCAATTTTTTTTGTTGAAAAATCAAAATTATCACTTACACTTTCTATATTAACTAAATAAGTTTCTGTATATAAACAAGACTGTGTATTAAGTTTAAAAACAACTTTATAAGGCATATTTATTTCCTCTGTAATCACGCGTCCAATTGCATTATCAGCACTTTCCCATCCATTAATTTCTCCTTTTACAAAAAAATTAATATCTTCTTTATTTTCTTTATGACCATATGCCATAAGAACCCTATTATCTTTTATAATAATAGCTTGCACAAACCTCTTCTCCATTATAAGTACCCCCCGCAATTTTAATGTTCTATCCTGCATTCAAACATATTCCCTGATATGCATTTCAACTCTCTACAAATTCTATATTACTACTATACGAGTTATTTATCAATATATTTTTATTGTTTTTCAATAAAAATATATTGATTTGCGTTTATATTCAATTTTACAATTCTATAATTGTAAAATATGAATAATATCTTACTCCTGTGTTAACAAATAATATAAATGTAGCTTTTAATTGTAAATTTTGATATAATATTAGCTGATGCTTATGACTTAATTGGAATTTTATACATTAACTATCGAATGAATATTAATGTTCAATGTAATATAGAAAGGATGATTAAATTAACATGCTTTATTATTTAGCAACTTCTATGAATTTGGGATGGAATCAATTTTATATTGCTGTTTCAAAATCTTCTGACCCTGAATTACAGATTTTAATAACCCTATTGGTTTTTATTATATTATATCTTTGGAACAACAAATTGGAAGCCATTTGCTGTGTATTTAATATTGGAATTACTGGCTTTACCAATTTGATGCTTAAAAACACTGTACAACGATCTAGACCCCTGGGAGTAAGATTAGTTGAAGCTGATGGCTATAGTTTCCCTAGCGGCCATTCTTCGATTTCTACAGCTATTGGTATTGTTCTTATTTACTTTATACTTAAGCGGATGAAGAATAAAAAAATTGCCTATCTACTTAGCTGTTTTATATTCGCATATTTAATTCTTGTAGGAGTTAGTAGGGTTTATGTGGGTGTTCACTATCCAACAGATGTGCTTGGTGGATGGGTTATCGCTATACTATGGTCTTTCATTAGTCTTGCAGCTTATAGGTTTTGTATGAACAAAGGACTAAACGAGTATTTAGATAAACATTTCACTATTAAACTTAATATTTTTAAACATAAACCAAAATCTAAATAGTTTTACTATACTATAAAGCCCTAATTATTCATAATTGAATAATTAGGGCTTTACCTTTAAATATTTTTTTTATTATTCTTTACAACTTTACCATATTTTTTTATAAATAAAAATCTTCAAATTAGTATTCTCGCAGGCTCTAGTGCATGGATCTCATATGTGGTTTTATATTCAAGATTTATTGGTGAATGCTTAATCTATAATAAAACTATATTTTCCATTAATTTGAGCTTAATGATACTAGCCTTAATATTAATATATTATCTATTAATAAACACTAGAAAGCAATACAGTTCAGTATAAGCATAAAAAAACATTAGATAAGTATATTACTTATCTAATGTTTTTTGTGTTAAAATTTATTTTTAATTGAAGTTATAATATTATTTATCTAAACCCTTAGCTATAACCTCTTTAACCTCTGTTTTTATATGCTCTGCTCTTGTTCCAAATATTGCTTGAATGCTGTCACCAACTTCAAGAACTCCCGCAGCTCCTAATTTCTTAAGTTCTGCCTTATCAACATTTTTAGCATCTACAACACTTACACGTAAGCGAGTAATGCAAGCATCTAAATTTGTTATATTTTCTTTTCCACCTAATGCTTTTAATACTAATATTGCATGTTCTTGACCTTTAAGATTAGTTTTTGTAGTACTTGTGCCTTCTTCTTCATCTACTTCACGACCTGGAGTTTTAAGATTCCATTTTCTTATAACAAAACGGAATCCGAAGTAGTAAATCACTGCTAATGCTAATCCTACAGGAATTACTAACCACCAAGCTGTTCTATTTGGAATTACACCAAATAACAAGTAATCTATAAGTCCACCTGAAAATGTCATTCCTATTTTAACATTTAAAAGCTGCATTGTCATAAATGATAATCCTGCAAATACGCAGTGAATTCCGAACAATACTGGTGCTACGAATAAGAATGAAAATTCAATTGGTTCTGTAATACCTGTTAAGAAAGAAGTTAGAGCTGCTGACCCCATAATACCAGCTATTAACACCCTTTTTTCAGGTTTTGCTTCATGAATCATTGCAAGTGCTGCTGCTGGAAGCCCAAACATCATAAATGGGAATTTACCGGCCATAAAGGTTCCTGCTGTAAATGATACTCCATCTTTTAACTGAGCCATAAAAATAGCTTGATCTCCGTTAACTACTTGACCAGCTTTGTTTATATACTCACCAAATTGATACCAAAATGGATTATAGAAAATGTGATGTAATCCAAATGGAATTAATGATCTTTCTATTACTCCAAATACGAAGGCTGATACTGTTGGATTAGCCTCAATCATACTTTTTGAGAAGACATTTAAACCATGTTGAATTGGAGGCCATACAAAACTCATTGCAATACCTATTCCAATTGCAGCTACTGCTGTAGCTATAGGTACAAATCTCTTACCTGCAAAGAATCCGAGGTAAGAAGGTAACTCAATGTTGTAATATTTTTTATATAATTGTGCCGCTACAATACCTATTATAATACCGCCAAATACTCCTGTTGAAAGTGTTGGAATTCCTAATACGTTTGCAAACTCTGGATGTGCATGACCCACTGTTAAATCTAGAGTGACTCCTGAGACAATACCTAAAGTTTTATTCATTATTAAGAACCCAACTATTGCTGCAAGTCCTGCAACTCCTTCGCCCTCGGCTAGACCTACCGCAACCCCTACTGCAAATAATAATGCAAGATTACCAAAAATAACATCGCCAGACTGTTCCATAATTTTAGCTACTAATTGGAACCAACCAGCATTAAATATCGGTGCATTTGCTAAAAATTGTTCACTTTGAAACATATTACCGAATCCAAGCAGTAACCCTGCAGCTGGTAATAGCGCTACTGGTAGCATTAAAGCTTTTCCTACCTTTTGTAAAACACCAAAAGCTTTTTTCATTTATATTCCCCTCTCTTTTGTGGCATGTATCAAAAACAAAAAACATGAGCAAAGTCATTATAATATTATAGCTTCACCTAAATGTAGCCATAATATTATAACAACTTTTGCTCATGCCTGATTGTATCAGTAACACGCAATTTTAATTATTAAATTAGTTTTCAGTGTAAACTTTTACACGATGATTCACACTCATTATCGTCTTATATATACATGATATCATGCATTATTAATTTTTTCAACATTTTTTTAACATTTTTAATAAAAATCAGCTTTTAATGTCCTCTGATCAAGTTATATTAATTTTCTATAAACTAAAAATAAGCTAACAAAGTGATAAATCATTTTGTTAGCTTATTTTTTGCAATTACATCTTTAGTTTTTTATATTACTTCTTATTTAACTGTGTTACCATTTTGATTCTTTTTCTGAGTTTTATCTTTAGTATCCTTAGAACCTGATTTTTTCTCTGTACCTTTTTTAGCTATGTTAATCACCCCTTCAATATGTGTTTATTATATTATTATTAACACTTTATTTAATTTAATACACATGATTGATTAACTAACATAAATATATTTATTTATAAATTTCCATATCCAAAATAGCCTTCTCAACTAGACTATCAATATCTAAAACTGATTCAGATTTAATTATCTCAATTAACCTTGGTTTTGTTTTTGGATGTTTAGGAACAAAAATTGTACAACAATCCTCATAAGGTAAAATAGAGGTTTCGTAAGTTTCTATTTTTCTTGACACATCTATAATATCTATTTTATCCATAGCGATCAGTGGTCTAAACACTGGTCTATCAGAAACATCATCACTTACTACAAGTCCCTCCATAGTTTGACTAGCTACCTGCCCTATGCTTTCTCCTGTAGTTACTGAATTTATGCCATATTTTTCGGCTAGAGCACACGCAAGCCTCATCATAAATCTTCTCATAATTATTGTTAATTCGTCTTCTCTACACTTTTCTATAATTTGCATCTGGATTTCAGTAAAAGGTACAACATACAAAGTCAATTTACCGGTGTATTCTTTTAAAATACTAGTTAATTGCTTTACCTTATCCTTTGCTCTTTCACTAGTATACGGATGGCTATGATAATAAACTGCATGAAGTTCTACCCCACGTCTTGCCATCATGTAGCCTGCAACAGGTGAGTCTATACCTCCTGATAACATAAGCATAGTACTACCATTCATTCCATAAGGTAATCCACCCACTGCCTTTATTCTTTTAGCATAAATGTATGCCATATTTCTTATTTCAACATTTATTGTACACTCTGGATTATGTACATCTACACTTACGTCTTCGTTATTTTGTAATATATAACCCCCTACTTTTCGACTTACGTCCATAGACCCTGGGCTAAATTTTTTGTTTGCTCTATTAGTTTCTACTTTAAAAGTTTTAGCGGCGCTTTCTATCATGTCTAAAAGTGCTTGCTTTTCAATACTCTCCATAGAAGCTTCAACCTGTGTAACTACGCAAACCTCCATTACTCCAAAAACATTTTTAACCTTCTCTATAATTCCCTCCATCATTTCTGAGTATATAAACCATCTTCCTTGATCTTCAACAAATTCGTAATTTAAGTCTCTTATAGCATTTTTTATATTGTCTTTAAGTTTTTTTTCGAATTTACCTCTGTTGAGCCCTTTTAAAAAGATTTCTGGTGCAAATTTTACTAAAATTAATTTTCTCATCTTTTGACACTCCTTCTGTAATGCATTATCTTTTGTTCATCTTTCTTAAAAACTTTAGTGATTTATTTAATTCGATTATAACATAGTCTATTTCATCCTTATTATTGCACTCTGAAAAACTAAACCGTATAGTTCCACCTTGCTCCTCTAAACTTCTTCCAAGTGCCTTTAATATTTCACTACTTTTATGATTTTTAGAAGAACATGCTGAACCTGTAGACACATATATCCCTTTTGCTTCTAATGCATGAAGTAATACTTCTCCTTTAATCCCTTTAAATGAAACACTTAATATATACGGTATAAAATGATCTTCTAGTTTGCTATTAATTATAACATCATCTAACTTAGACAGTTTTTCTATAAAATATTTCTTTACCTCTAAAACACTGTTAAAATTCTCATGTTGATTTTTGCAGCTAGTCTCTACTGCAGTTCCAAATCCCACAATTCCAGCAAGATTTTCTGTACCAGATCTTAAATTTCTTTCTTGTCCTCCCCCATTTATTAAGCTACCCGGTATAAGTCCTTTCCGTATATATGCAAATCCAATTCCGCGTGGTCCATGTATTTTATGTGCACTAGTCGATAGTAAATCAATATTACACTTTTGTACATCAATAGGAATCTTTCCGTAACTTTGTACTGCATCCACATGAAATTTAGCCCTACTACTTTTCTCTTTAATTCGTTTTCCTATAAGCTCAATATCCTGCACTACACCTACTTCGTTATTAACGTGCATTACGCTAACAATTTGAGTATTCTTATCTATACTGTCTATAAGATTTTCTATATCAATTCTACCACTTTCATCTACATCAATATAAGTAACCTTTATTCCTAAATCTTCTAACGCCTTAAATGTGTCTAATACACTTGGATGCTCTATTTTAGTAGTTATTATATTTGAAGATGTTTTAGCAAACCCCTTTATAAGAAAATTATTACTTTCACTTCCTCCTGATGTAAATATTATTTCCTCACTGCTAGCATTTATGCTACTCGCAATATTTACCCTTATCTCTCTAAGTTTTTGCTCTGCCTTAAACCCCAAACTATGTGCTGAAGATGGATTACCATAATAATTTCTCATAGTACTACATACATCCTCAATAACTGCTTCATAAGGCTTAGTAGTTGCACTGTTATCTAAATATATTTCCATGCTTTTATCTCTCTCCTCTAAATATCGTTAAAGAATCCACTAACTGTATATATTAATTCTTACTATTTCGCTCTGTTTTATTTAATTATAAATATGTTAATTATTAATGTCAATAAATAAAAAAATATCCTAGAAAGGGTGAACCTGATATGGAGCTGATGATTATAGAATGGTTTAAGAAAAAAATTGAATTATCACTTATTACGATATAATTTATAGGTTAATGCTTACTTTTATGGTAAAATAAATTTATTGGAACATATAATTTATCAACTGACATTTGAGTAATTTCACAAAATTTAAATCGCTTAACCTTAGTATTACACATACAAATTGAAGGAGTGATAACCATGAAAATTACTGACAAAAAAAAGAGTATCCTTGCCGATATGTCTTTGCTTTTAGTTGCAATTTTTTGGGGCGGTGGTTTTATAGCTGTAAAAGGTGCTTTAGATAGTCTTACACCCTTTTATATTATGGCAATGCGTTTTAGTATTTCTGCGATTATTATGCTTTTAATTTTCAGAAAGAAGGTTAAACTTATTACTAAAAATGAACTTAAGGTTGGTACTTTGGTTGGACTTCTCTTGTTTTTAGGCTTTGCTGCTCAAACTATTGGTATGAAATATACAACTGCTGGTAAAAATGCTTTTTTAACTGGAACTAATGTAGTTATTGTGCCCTTCCTTTATTGGATAATTAGCAAAAAAAAGCCAGATACATATTCATTAATATCTGCATTTTTGTGTTTTGTTGGAATAGGAATGCTAACCTTAGATGGAGGTATACGTATTGGACTGGGTGATGGTTTAACTCTATTATGTGCGGTATTTTTTGCAGCTCATATAGTTTCTGTTGGATTTTTCACTGAAAAAGTTGATGCTATATCACTTGTAATAATACAGTTAGGTGCCGCTGCAGTATTTTCAATTATAGCCGCTTTAATTTATGAACCAATGCCACAATCATTAAATTCAGATACAATATTTGCAATTAGTTATTTAGCAATTTTTAGCACAATGATTGCATTTATTATACAAAATGTAGCTCAGAAATATACCACTTCTACTCATGCTGCTATTATCTTATGTTTAGAATCTGTTTTCGGTTCTATTTTATCTGTTGTAATGCTTAATGAGATATTTACATCAAAAATGATTTTAGGATGTTTAATTATATTTGTTGCAATTATAACAACAGAAACTAAATTAAATTTCTTAAAAATCAAGAAAATATCCGCTACTCCATAAAACAAATATAAAGAGCTCATGGGCAAAACCATTGCCCATGAGCCCTTTATATTTCAATAATATGATATTTAAATGCATTTATAAGAGTGGTGGTGTTATAAATCATTTTTCTATCACCTTTCCCATAGACCAAATGCTGATGAGCGTAAAAGAAATATTTCGGAGAGTATTTATTTAAAATATCGATAAATACTTCAAATCCCTGATGACAAAGATCCTTTCCATCCCCCATACCTTTTGCAGGTGAATGGGTGACTAATATATCAAACCCTTTATTCTTCCATAAACACAATTTTAATTTCGAAACTCTTTTTTGCATTTCCTTTTGAGAATATTGAAAAGGGCCTTTATTATAGTCAATAGATCCTCCAAGGCCTAGTATTCTAATATTTTTATATACTATTATCTTATCATCAATAGGGATACATCCAGCTGGTGGTTTTTCTAAATATGATATATCATGATTACCGTTAACATAAAATACAGGTGCTTTAATCATATTCGCTAGATATTCTAAATAATCTGCTTTTAAATCTCCACATGAAATTACCATCTGAATTTCTTTAAACCTTTCACAATCAAAATGATCCCAAATGTAACTATCTTCTATATCTGAAACTAATAGAACTTTAACTTTAATCACCTACTTATCTTCTGATTATTCTACTCCTCCACCGGAAGTTTTCCTACAACATTGTCTACAAACCAGTCCATATATAACATATCCTCGTAGTTTCCTATATCACCATCATTTATCCTAAGTTGACCTTTTGTATCGTGCACCGGACCAGTAAAAGTGTGGAATCTGTTTTCAATAATTAATTCGCGCATTATAACTACTAATTTTTGAGTTTGAATTGGTACATTATGTTTTGAATATATAATATCCACAAGTCCCGAGTCCATCCCCCACCAAAAACTTACTCGTTTAGATTCAGTACTAAAAATACCTTTAAAACTACCATTTACTATATTTCTAAGTATTTTCTCATAGAACTGTCCCCAATCCCATGTAATTAAAGCATAGTTCACTTCCGGTATCCATTTATCCTCTTTTTCACTATACTTTAGTGAATATAGTCCAAAATCTCTTGACCCCTTACCTAAAGCTGTTAGGTCATTTTGCATTATGAGATCTGCACCGAGCCTTTGAAGCCCTTGAATTAATTCCTTTGAATGATTGATATCCCCTGTTTCATTAAGCCAAGAAATCATAACTTTCGCATTCGGATTTACAGTTTTAACACCTAATGAAAAAGCATTAATCCCCGTTATAACTTCTGTTTCATTATAAATATCTATATATCCTATAATATTTGATTTTGTAATAGCCCCGGCAATAAGCCCTAGTAAAAACCTTGGTTCATGAGAACGCCCAAAATAAGTACTTACATTTCTAAAAGCCTTTACGGGAGAGCAGTTAAAAAATTTAATATTGTCATACTTTAAAGCCGCCCTCAAAGTTATATTAAGATAAGATGGACATGTAGTAAATATAATGTCATAATCTTTTTCACATAACTCCCTTAATCTTTCATAACTATCACCCTCAGTTTGAAAATTATCTATAACAAAAGTTTCTATTTCACCTTCTAATTCATTTTGTGCATACAGTCTTCCTAGATTATGAACATAACTCCAACCTGATGTATCAATAGTCTTTTCAAAAATAAAAGCTACTCTTAATTTTTTATGTGGGCCTACTAAATTTGTAAATGAAGTAATAACATTTTTCCTGCGCACATCAAAAGGTTCCGTTTGGATTTCTACTGCATTGTTTCTTGAAAGTATTTTAAGTTCTCCTAAGAACTTACGAACCCTTGATTTTCTCTTTGTTTCTATGAATTCGTCTGAGATTCCATAAATTTTTATATATTTTAAAAACGCATCTCCAGTGGTAATATTTAATTTATCTCCACCTAATTCGTAAAAGGTATTTCTAAAAGGTGAATAAACATTTTTTAAAAAATGCTCGTATTTATTTGAAAATAAGTTAAGCTTCGGATTATATCCATCCAAATACTTCAAAAGCTCGGTAAAGCTACCCTCCCTGGAAAACCAAATAGCATTTATCCCAGTCTCATTATTAAAGTTCAAAAACTCATAATATATTATGTTATTTAAATCATTCTCATCCTTTTTAGGAACTAGCCTAGTAACATCGCCCTCTATCGCATAGGCATCCACGTATTTTAATACACTTACACGCTTATTTCCCTCCATAACATAAAATTCATTCATATACTCATAAATTTTTACAGGGTCAATTATTCCATCTTTAATGTGATGAGCATAGACCGCTTGCCATTTCATAGAGAATTCGCTATCAATACTAGCTAGAGGAAGAAAGTTCGTTGCAAAATCCCTACTCCTTGTATAAAAATAGGATCCTATTATTTTTTTTAATGGAATGCTTTTTATTCCTAAAGGGACTTCCGCTACTATATCTATTTTTTTTAAAATACTATCTAAGGATAATATATGGCCAGAAGCCCCTCTTGATATGTCCATGTGATATTTAACTTTAGCCAATTTGCTAGCCTTTTTATATTCTTCAACAGATGAAAAACTGATCATACACTCACTCCTTAATTTTTCCAGCTATCCATACCATTACCACAACAGCCTATTATGGTAAATATTCTTTTATATATTATAATATACCAAAATGTATTTAACAACATTTTGATAGATACTGATATGTTTAATAGATTATTAATAAATAACTCTATTAAACATGTTATAATAATATTGTAAGATATCTAACAACCCAAAATATAAATCTTTAAAGGATGGTAAAGTATGAACATAGCATTTTTTCTTACACCTAAAAGTGAACTTGTTTATGAAAAACCAA
This sequence comes from Clostridium sp. CM039, assembly GCF_055081075.1. Classification (NCBI taxonomy): domain Bacteria; kingdom Bacillati; phylum Bacillota; class Clostridia; order Eubacteriales; family Clostridiaceae; genus Clostridium; species Clostridium sp. CM039. The sequence goes on along the minus strand of NZ_CM143649.1, from coordinate 3,836,085 downwards.
GCTCTACAATGAGGCAAGCATTAGAACGGATGGAGTACCACAGATACACATCTGTGCCCTTAATAAATGAAACAGGTAATTATGTAGGTACTTTAACAGAAGGTGATTTATTATGGAAACTAAAGAATACTCCAAATTTAAGTTTTAATGATACAAATAAAATTTTAATTGAAGATATCCCAAGGCATATCTCTAACAAAGCAGTATTAATTAGTGCAGATATAGAGAGCTTAATATCACTAGCGAAGGATCAAAACTTTGTCCCCGTTGTAGATGATAATGGTGTTTTTATAGGAATAATTAAAAGAAGTGATATAATAACTTATTGTTATAATTTATTATACGAACATAATGAATTGAAAGCTTTAATTTAATTAAAGCATAAGCATACTAGAATAAATATATAATTTAAATAAAACACCTATACTAGCTTAATATCTAGTATAGGTGTTTTACTTTTATAAATTACTAGCAGCCTTTTTATCTAAAATTATTGTTACATCATTATGAAGCTGCAGAATTGAAGCAGGCATATTAGGATTTATTTTACCTTTAACAGCTCTTTCTATAGCTTCAGCCTTATTTAAGCCGTTAGCAAGTAAAATAATTTTCTTAGAGTTCATTATTGTCTTTATTCCCATACTTATCGCTTTTACTGGTACATCCTTTCTTGATTTAAAAAACCTAGAATTAGCTTCTATTGTTTGTTCATTAAGATTAACTAAATGCGTTTCTGCCTCAAAGGTTACATCTGGTTCATTGAATCCAATATGCCCATTTCCACCTATACCAAGGATCTGCATATCTATGCCGCCAACTTCTTTTATTTTATTTTCATAGCCTCTGCATGAAGCCTCAATATCCATTGCCATACCATCAGGCACGTTAATATTTTTTACGTTTACATTTATACTATTAAACAAATTATTAATCATATAATTATAGTAGCTTTGAGGATCTTCTCTATTAATTCCATAATATTCGTCCAGGTTAAAAGTTCTGACCTCATTAAAATCTACTTCTTTTTTGTTATACAACGCAATTAATTCCTTATACATGCCAAGTGGAGTATCTCCAGTAGCTAGGCCCAATACACTATCAGGCTTTAACATAACTTGGCTTGCAATCATCAAAGCAGCTTTTTTACTCATTTCTTCATAATTATCTAAAACTAATATTCTCATATTCGCACCACCTTATAATAATACTCAAAATTTTACTTTTGAGTTTCGTAAACTATTTTGCCTTCTACTATTGTTAAAAATACATCTATATCATCATCAAAAACAACTATATCTGCATCGAATCCAGCCTCTAACCTGCCCTTTTTATTATCTATATTAATAACCTTTGCCGGAACATGCGATGCCATTGCCACTACCTCATAGATTTCTAAATCACTATGATTTAACATGTTTTTAACAGCCTTATTTAAGGTTAAAACACTACCTGCGAGTGTTCCATCCTGAAGTCTTGCAGCTCCATTTTCAACTGTTACCTTCTGTCCACCAAGCTCATAATTGCCACTCTTCATACATCCAGCTCTCATAGAATCTGTTATAAGTACCATTTTATCTTTATGTTTGATATTTATGAGCATCTTAAAAATTGCTGGATGAACATGTATTAGATCCGCTATTAGCTCGCATGTTATATCATTTGTGAAAATTGCACCTACAATTCCTGGTTTTCTATGATTTAAGGGAGTCATAGCATTGAATGTATGAGTCGCATGTGTTATGCCATCCTCAATAGCACGTACAGCCTCTTCATAACTTGCATCTGAATGACCTACTGATAATGTAATTTTAGAATTACTTTTTACTTTTTTTATAAAACTATGATTTTCATCCTTTTCTGGCGCAAGGGTTATAATTTTAATAATATCTAAATAATCCTTTATAATATCATAATTGGGCTTTATAATATTATCCGCCTTCTGAGCCCCTTTGTACTTCTCATTTATGAAAGGTCCCTCCATATGTGCCCCTAGAATCTTTGCCCCTTCATTTTCTAATGACATTGCCTGTCTAATAGCATCTAACGCACTATATATACTAATTGAGTCCATAGTCATTGTAGTAGGTAGATAAGATGTTACTCCATTTTCAGCTATTGTAGTACTTATAACCCTCAATGCCGTAGCCGTTGCATCCATGGTATCATAGCCTCCGGAGCCGTGAATATGAATATCAATAAAGCCAGGTGATACATATTTACCCTTAGCATCTATCACTAGTATTTCTTCCTTATACTCTTTTTTATACTGAAGGAAGTTATCATTATTTATAATGTCTATAATTTTTGTATCGAAAATTATTACACTATCATAAATTATTCTATCTCTCATAATAAGTTTTCCATTAACTATAGCTTTAATATTAATCACCTCATCAAATATTTGAATATAATTATTATAATGTTGCTAATGCCTTAGCTACATTTCCCTTGGTCTTTTCCAAGGCTTCTTTTGCTTTTTTAAGGGTTACATCTTTTTTAATTTTAACAATACACACTTTAGGGTCATATTCGCAGATTTCTAGATTTTTATTCACTAGGGCATCATCCACACCTGTGGCAAGCTTTACTATTTCGCGTACACGTTGTTGTAACTTTTTATTAATAGGTCGTACATTAACCATCAAGTTAGTATAAGTTTTGCCAAGTTTTATCATGGCCACAGTGCTTAACATATTTAAAACCATTTTTTGTGCAGTACCTGCTTTCATTCTAGTTGACCCTAGTATTACTTCTGATCCAACCTCTATAGCTATAGTAACTTCGCAAATATCTTTGATTTTGCCCTTTGAATTACATATAAGTGCTATAGTTTTGCAACCCATTTCTTTAGCGTATTCCATAGCGCGTACAACATAAGGGGTATTACCACTAGCTGTTACGCCGACTATTACATCTTTTTTATTTATATTTACCTTTTCTAAATCTAGAATTGCCAGTTCTGGATCATCCTCCGTATGTTCAAGCCATCCACTTATTGCCTCTTTTCCACCAGAAATAATTCCTTGAACCATAGAATCCGCGGTACCAAATGTAGGAGGACATTCTGATGCATCCATTACTCCTAATTTTCCACTTGTGCCACTACCAATATAAAAAAGCCTCCCACCATCTTCAAAGCTTTCAACTATTAGTTCCACAGCTTTCTCTATATTACTTAGCTCATTTTCAATAGCTATAGCTACTTTTTTATCCTCATCATTCACTTTCTTAAGAATTTCAAAGGTGTTCATTGTATCTAAATTAAATTTATTTTCATTATTTCCCTTCATAAAAAACCTCCTTATTTATCTATGGGGTATATGACAATTCTGGATTGTTTTCCTATTATTTTAAGTTTATTTGATATTTATACTTATCACTTCTATATATGGCTTTGGTATATTCAATTGGAGTTTCATTTTCTAAATAGGTGGTTCGCCTAAATATTAGTGCCAAAGCATCATTTTCTTGGTTAAGAAGGTTACTTTCATATTGATTTAACATTGTAGGTTCAATTGTTTGTTTCGCTTTATCCGGATGATGACCATACTTTTGACGAAAAATTTCATATAGTGATTTATCTTCAATAATTTCTTTAGTCATTCCATTAAATAAAAAATATGGAAGCCACGCTGTTTCAATTGCTACTGGTTGCTGATCACTAAATCTCAGTCTTTTAATTTCAATAATTTTATTTTCATCTTCAGGCATTTTCAGTTCAAGCTTGCATTTCTTTGTTGCGTCTATTACCTTAAAAGATAATATTTTAGTTTTTGATACCACTCCATTTTCTTGCATTTGCTCAGTAAATCCTTTGAGCCGTGATATTTCACTATTAACCTTTGCAGTAGACACAAAAGTCCCTTTTCCCTGTTCTCTATAAATTAACCCCTCATTTACTAAGGACATAATAGCCTTATTTACGGTCATTCTGCTGACCCCTTGAATTTCACACAGTTCTCTTTCTGTTGGAATTGATTCCCCTGGCTTTAAAACTTCATTTTCTATCATTTCCTGTAATATTTCTTTTATTTGATAATGAAGTGGTATAGGGTTATCCTTCGAAATTTTTCTCAAATTTTTCCCTCCTTGATTAATAATATTTTTTGGTAAATTAGTGCACATATGCAATTTATATGTTATTATGTTGTTATGTTGTATATACCAATTATATTTCAAATTTGTTTTTTTTACAACCTATTTGAAACAACAAATTACAATTTAGTATTAATAGCTATCTGATTCGATTATAGAGTCCATAGAAAATAGTTTAGATTTATAATGCATATTCTCTTTTATTCCTCTATTGTAAACCTTTAACGATTTTTTTATCATGTATATCATGGTGTTAGATTTCTTAAATATTCTTAGTACTGAGTAATACTTAATAATATCTTTTCACCTATATTAATAAATATCACTGCATTTATCCCTATAATTTAATCATGTAACATGCCATGAAACCCACAGGGAGGATAAGAATTAATAATTTTTATCTAATCCAAAAACGAGGAGGTAATAAAATGTCTAAAAACAACAAATTTTCATCAAATCTTCAAAAACTTGGAAAAGCTATGATGACGCCAATTGCAGTTATGCCTGCAGCCGGATTACTATTAAGATTAGGGGCTCCAGATATATTTAATATTGCATGGATGTTCGCTGCCGGAAATGCTATTTTTGGCCATCTTCCTATGATTTTTGCAATTGGTATAGCTATAGGTCTTGCAGATGATAACAATGGAGTTGCAGGTCTTGCAGCTGCAGTTGGCTACTTTGTATTAACTGACGTTGCTGTCACTTTTAATTCTAAGATAGATATGGGTGTACTAGCAGGTATTATCGTTGGTATATTATCCGGTTACCTATACAACAAGTATAAGAGTATAAGGGTTCCAGATTTCTTAGGTTTCTTCGGTGGTAAACGTTTCGTTCCAATTATAACATCCTTTTACACTTTAATTATAGGTGTGGGCGCTGGTTATATCTGGCCTCATATTCAAGATATTATTAATAATGCAGGTAATTCTATTGCTCACTCTGGCTCTATAGGCGCCTTCTTATATGGAGTCCTAAATAGATTGCTTATTCCCTTTGGATTACACCATGTTATGAACACACTTATTTGGGTACAGTTTGGTACCTTTACGGATGCTGCTGGCAAGGTCGTTACAGGAGACCTTACTAGATTTTTTGCACAAGACCCAACTGCCGGGACATTTATGACAGGCTTTTTCCCAATTATGATGTTTGGTCTTCCTGCTGCATGTCTTGCAATGATAGCTACAGCTAAAAAAGAAAATAGAAAAGCTGTAACTGGAATGCTTCTTGGTATTGCTTTTACTGCTTTCCTAACTGGTATTACAGAACCAATTGAATTCTTATTCATGTTCATTGCACCAGCACTATATTTAATGCATGCTATATTAACGGGAGCAGCTTTTGCTTTAACTTCTGCTTTAGGCGTTAAATCTGGTTTCACTTTCTCTGCAGGTATACTTGACTATGTTCTAAGCTTTGGAATCGCGAGCAAGCCAATACTTTTAATAATAATAGGTTTAATATTCGGTGTTATTTATTTCTTTGTTTTCTACTTCTCTATTAAGAAGTTCGACTTAAAGACTCCAGGTAGAGGAGATGATGAAACCTCTCCTGCACTTGCTAAACTAAATACTTCTGAGTTAGGTCTTAGAGCTATTAGTATGTTAGAGGCTATTGGAGGCAAAGCAAATATAAAGACTATAGATGCTTGTATTACACGAGTAAGGTTATCTATTAAAGACAATGCTCTTATTGATGAACCTAGATTAAAGCAGCTTGGGGCTACTGCTGTTATGAAAATCGGAAACAATAACTACCAGATTATTGTTGGTACCATTGCTGATCCACTAGTAACTCAAATGAAAATTGCTATGACACGATAGTCCTTAATCACATAAAAAAGGTTAACAAGAACTTTTCGTTCTTGTTAACCTTTTACTATTTTTAGCTATTAACCTTCATTGCTCTCATTGAATTTAACACTGCAATTAAAGCGACTCCTACATCACCAAAAACAGCTTCCCACATAGTTGAAATTCCGAAAACTGCCAATGTTAAAATAACTGCTTTTACACTTAGTGCAAAGATAATATTTTGCATAACAATTGTTTTTGTTCTTTTAGCAATTTTTATAGCTTCAGCAATTTTTGATGGTTCATCTGTCATTATTACTATATCTGCCGCCTCTATTGCAGCATCAGAACCTACACCACCCATTGCAATCCCAATATCTGCTCTTGCGAGCACCGGCGCATCATTAATTCCATCTCCTACAAATACTATCTTCCCTTTAGGTGATTTTTCTTTTTGAAGCAATTCTAACTTTTCTACCTTCTCGTGTGGAAGAAGTTCTGAGTAAACTTCATCTACACCAAGTATTTTTCCAATACTCGTCGCTATATCTTTATTGTCACCAGTAAGCATTACTATTTTTTTAACACCCATAGATTTCAAATCGACTATTGCTTGAATAGAGTCTTCTTTTATCTCATCTGAAATTATAATACTACCTGCATATTTCTTGTCTATAGCTACATATATTATTGTGCCTACATTTCCAGCTTTATTATAGGAAATTTTCTCACTATCCATTAACTTTGAATTACCAGCTAACACATGTTTCCCTTTAACTTTAGCCCTAATACCTTTTCCAGCTATTTCTTCGACGCCTTCAATATCTTCACTACGTATATCTTTGCCATAAGCTTTTATTATAGATGTAGCAATAGGATGATTAGAATTGCTTTCTGCATGAGCTGCATACTCTAATAATTCATCCCTACTTATCTCACCTTCTGTATGCATCTGCGTAACCACAAATACTCCTTTAGTTAGTGTTCCTGTCTTATCAAAAATTACTACTTCAACGCTATTTAATGCCTCCAAGTAATTTCCACCTTTAACCAAAATACCATTTTTAGATGCACCACCTATTCCTCCAAAAAATCCAAGTGGAATAGATATTACGAGTGCACAAGGGCAAGATACTACTAAAAATACCAATGCTTTATATATCCATTGTGAGAAAGTAGCACCAGGTATTAAAAGGGGTGGAAGTATTGCTAGTGCTGTTGCACTTATAACTACAATCGGTGTGTAATATCTTGCAAATTTAGTTATAAAATTTTCAGTTGGTGCTTTTTTGCTGCTAGCATTTTGCACTAAATCCAAAATTTTTGCAAGGGTTGATTCTCCAAATTCTTTCGCAACCTCTATAGTTAATAATCCATTTTTATTTATGCACCCTGCCAAAATTTCATCGCCGCTTTTAACTTCTCTTGGAACTGATTCACCAGTTAATGCCGCTGTATCTACTAATGATTTTCCTTCTATAACAATACCATCTAATGGCACTTTTTCTCCGGGCTTTACTATTATAATATCCCCAATGTGTACTTCCTCTGGATCTACCTTTACAATTTCATCTTTAATTTTTTTATTTGCATAATCTGGCCTTATATCCATAAGCGCAGATATAGATTTTCTTGATTTATTTACAGCGATATCTTGGAAAAATTCTCCTACTTGATAAAAAAGCATAACCCCAACGCCTTCTGAAAATTGTCCAATAGAAAATGCTCCTACTGTAGCGAGTGCCATTAAGAAATTCTCATCAAATAATTGTCCTCTTAATATATTTTTCACTGCAACTATTAGGACGTCTCCACCAATTAATAAATAACTTATGAGGAATAACGCAAATTCAATTAAATAATCTAATTTAAACAAAACTGCTACGATGAAAATTACTACACCTACAGAGAACCGTATAATTTTATTTTTATTAGTTCCTTCTTCCCCGTGATCATGGTTATGATCATGGTTATGGCTATGACCCTTTTCCTCATGCTTAAATGTTTTTACTTGTTTTACTATAAATTTAACACCAGGTTCTATTCTTTTAACTATTTTTTTTGCATCATCTATAACACTTATTATTTTTTCTTCACTTTGAAATTGAATTACTAAGCTTTTAGTGACAAAATTTATATTTGCATCTAATACTCCATCTATCTTTTTACATTGAGCTTCAATTTTGTTTGCACAATTAGCACAACCTAGACCTTCTAAAATGAATTCTCTTTTTATTATAGTACTCATTTTCTCCCCCACTTTCAAAGTTTTTATTTGCTTTTATATTATAAATTTTTCTTTATGTAATAGAGTATTATCTAAGTTCCTTTATGTGTATAAGTCCTTGGTCAAAAATTTGTTTAACATGCTGATCATCTAAAGAATAGTAGACAACCTTTCCCTCACGTCTATACTTAACAAGTCTAGCATTTTTAAGCACACGAAGTTGATGAGAAATAGCTGATTGAGTCATATTAAGAAGAGCAGCTATATCACAAACACACATTTCAGTTTCAAATAACACACAAAGAATTTTAATTCTCGTACCATCTCCAAAAACTTTGAAAAGCTCTGCTAAGTCATATAACGTTTCCTCACGTGGTATTGATTTTCTTACTTTTTCTACTACATCTTCATGCATATTAGAACATGTACAAACCTCTATGTTTTTTCCCATTTATTCCACCCCTTTCATATGAACACATGAATCATTGTTCATATGTTTATTATATGTTACCAATTAATACTTGTCAACATTCCTGGGAAATAATAGTTCATTAGTTTTATAAAATTTGTAATCAAAAAATTAAAACCCTAATCATGTATTTATTCATGATTGGAGTTTTAATTTATTAATTATTAATAGTGCTTATATTCTTAATAATATCAGTAATAATATCAATTCTTTTAAACGGTGTAATAAGATAATATCCATCTACATAAGGGTAGATTTCTTCCGCTATTTCAGTAGATATTTTAATTGCAAGAACCCTAGCTTCTTCTTTTGAAATGTCCTTATATAGTTCTATAATTTCCTCAGAAACGCTTATTCCAGAAATTTCATTGTTCATAAAGCAAGCATTCTTATAGCTTACAATCGGAATAATTCCACCTAATATCTTAGCAGGTAATTCACTACGTGCCCGTTTTAAATTTTCTACTGCCTGCTTTGTTAAAATTGGCTGTGTTAAAAACATAGTTACTCCACTTTCAATTTTCTTTTTTGCGTGTAATAGTTGGCTACTAAAATTAATAGCATTTACGTTTAAAGCACCACAAATATTAAAAGGTGATGAAAATGTTATATCATTTAGATTGGTTATATAGTTAGCAAGTATTGCAGAATTAAAACTAAACATCCCCTTAACCTCGTCACGCTGGGCTGAGGGTATAGGGTCACCTGTTACCACTAAAACGTTATTTACCCCCTCAATATTTAAGCCTAGAAGTAATGCCTTTGTAGCATTAATATTTCTATCGCGACATGTCATATGTGGAATTGTTGTGATGTCGAGTTCTCTTTTCAACTTACAAGCGAGTAGACTACTATCTACCCTTACTCTTGCAATAGGACAATCTGCAATGGTTATTGCATCAACTCCATTCTCTTTAAGACTCTTAGCACTATTCATAAAAAATTCAATTCCTGTATCAAGTGGTGGGTCTAATTCTACCGCAATAATTTTTTTCCCAATTCTGATTTTTTCCAGGAGAAGGTTTTTAACAATTAATTTCTCAATTTTAACTTTTCCAGTTTTACTCGGAACAATTTCGCGTGTTGATAAACCTTTTATTTTTGCAACAGTTTCCCTTATAAATTCTGGAGTTGTACCGCAACAACCACCAATAATAGCCACACCTTGCTTTGCTATTTCTAGCATTTGCACAGCAAAATATTCTTTAGTATTATTAAAAAACGTACGATTATTTATTATTGTTGGATACCCTGAGTTTGGCATAACAGAAATAGTTTTATTTTCTATATTAAGAGTTTTAATATATTGAAGTAAGTGATATGGCCCAGAAAAGCAGTTGAATCCACAGGCATCAATAGTTGGTATTTGCGAAACTTTCTCTATAAATTTTTCACCATTTATTCCAAGTCTTGTAAACCCTTCTGGTGAAACCGCAAGTTCCATCAAAATATATGTATTTGGATTTTTCTCCTTAATATACCTTGAAATCTCAGCAAGATATTCATCACTGCTAAAAGTTTCAAATATAAAATATGTTGCACCGAGATCTAAAAACAAATCTACTATTTCTTTGTATGCCTCCCATAAATCCATCATTTCTAAAAATGGTATTGGCCCAATATCGGCAAAAACTAAAACCTCAGTACCCTTTGTGGCTTCCCTTGCTATCTCATAACCTTTTACAATAACCTCTTTAACCGTATCGAAATTACTTTCAAGGCTAATTTTATTTGCTCCAAATGTATTGGTTTTAATTGCCTTACAACCAGCATTTATATATTCCTTATGTATATTTAGTATGGTATTTTTATCATAAATATTTGCAAGTTCACATTTGGATAATGGATTTTCACAAACACTTGCGTAATATGTCCCCATTGCGCCATCAAAAATTAATGGTTTTTCTTTAATATTCATAAATTCCCCCACTGAAGTTTTCTCTTTGTTACAGTATAGAACTCTCACTTATATAAGTTGGAGACTTTCCTTCTGAAATGTCGTTAAAACCATTTGCGTGTTTCATCTAACATTTTAAAATTAGTTAAATCATAATGAAGTGGAGTTACAGTAACATACCCCTCTTTAAAATATATTGTGTCAGAATCATCCTCATGAATATCTATTACCTCACCCTTAATTTCATATTGAGTTTCATTATTTTCTCCAATAGTTTCTATATAACGGTTGTTATACAATCTACTTCCAATTTTACATACTTTAATTCCTTTTATTTCATTATCCCTTAGCATAGGAATATTCACATTTAATACAATATCATTCTTAATGTTATTCTCAATAGCCTTAAGCAATATCTTTCCAGCATATTTAGCTGCCATTTCATAATTTTCAATATTTCGCTTAATTTCCATAGAAACCGCCATAGCTGGTATTTTATAAATAGTTGCTTCTATAGCTGCAGAAACTGTACCGGAATATAAGACATCAGTACCTAAATTTAATCCTTTATTGATTCCGGATACTACCATATCTATTTTACAATCACTTTTACTATCAATGAGCTTATTAATTGCTATTTTTACACAATCTGCTGGTGTTCCATCTACGCTATAAGCTTTTGATTTTAACCCTTCAATTTTTGTTTCTCTAACAATAAGTGGCCTTGTAAGGGTTATGGAATGTCCGCAAGCGCTTTTTTCATTATATGGTGCTACAATAATTACTTCATGATTTTTTTCGAGTTCTTTAGCTAAAGCATATAACCCCTTTGCATTTATACCATCATCGTTTGTAAGCAATAATCTCATTTTCATCCCTCCCATTATTCACTATTTTAAAATTTCAAATAGTATATGTATATATATTATAGCAAAATATGGTTCAACAGGATACAAAACGTCCAAATATAATTCTAATTGCATAGCATTTAAATATTATTTGTAAGAAAGCTTTAAAATACAAAGATAGTCCAAGGGAGTAATTAAAATTACTCTCTTGAACTATCTTTATGTTTCTTCTATCTTTTTTTAGCAGGTACCATATGAATAGCTTCACCTTTTAACCCTAACACTGCTTCTTCAAAAGCTTCAGATAGTGTTGGATGAGCATGTATCATGCTAGCGATGTTTGAAACATTCATATTATTATTTATAGCCATAGCCCCTTCATGAATTAAATCCGATGCATGAGGTCCCATTATATGCACTCCAATGATTATATCCTCAAGCGTTGCTATAACCTTTACTAATCCTTCTCCTTCACCTAGTGCTAATGCCTTGCCATTAGCTCCAAATAAAAATTTACTTGTTTTATACTCCATTCCCTTTTTTTTGGCTTCGTTTTCTGTTATGCCTACGCAAGCTATCTCTGGAAATGCAAAAATACAACTTGGTATTATTTCACTAGAATAAGGAGCAATATAACCCATAATTCTCTCAACCACTTTTTTACCTTGATGCGTTGCTGCATGAGCAAGCATACTTATTCCATTCACATCACCAATAGCATAAATACCTGGAATGTTAGTTTCATAATTTTCATCTACCACAATAGCTCTTCTATTAAGCGATATACCCAAATTCTCAATATTAAGCCCTTCAGTCATAGGCGTTCTACCAACGGATACCAATACATTATCTGCCGTAAACACAATTTCTCCTTTTTTCCCATCGGCAGTTACAATTAGCTGTTCATTAGATTTTTCAATACTAATTACCTTTGTGTTGATACTCATATCTATACCTTTTCTTTTAAGTGAAACACTCAATCTCTTTGTTAAATCAGTATCCACTTGAGCAAGAATACTTGGCAAGAACTCTATAACAGTTACCTTTGATCCTAATGCATTAAATATACCTGCAAACTCCACACCTATAACACCGCCGCCTATAATTGCTAATTTATTAGGCACTTCTTTAAATTCTAATATATTTTCACTAGTAAATACTCCTGGTAGATCTATACCCGGTATATTAGGTATTAATGGAATAGACCCAGTTGCTATAATTATATTTTTCGTTATTATTTCTCTTAATTCTCCATTCTTAAGAGAGATAGAAACTGTATTTTTATCTTTCAAACAAGCTGTCCCTAAAATTACATCTATATTATTTGACTTTAATAATTGTTCTACCCCGTTCACTAGTTGATTAACTATTTTGTCTTTTCTATTTTGAATTTCTTCTACGCTAAAACTGTAACTATCTACCACGATTCCAAATTCATTAATATTCTTTAAAGTATTTAAAATTTCAGCATTTCTATATAGCGCCTTTGTAGGAATACATCCTCTATTTAAACATGTTCCACCAAGCTCACCTTTTTCTACAATACAAACCTTAGCACCCAGCTGAGCTGCACGAATAGCAGCAACATATCCCCCAGGGCCTCCCCCAATTATAACTATATCCTTCTCCATCACTGCTCCTCCTCCTATAAATCAGTATAACTTCGGAATATCTTAACGACATTTCAGAAGGAAAGTCTCCCACTTCTATAAGTGGGGTTACTTGCCCCAACAAATAGAAAACTTCAGCGGGAGTATAAATCTCCTTCTGAAGTCGTTAATACATCTTCTACGAAGATGTTACAGCTCCGCAGGAGATGATTTAACTATCCCGAAGTTATATTAATTAGTATATTTTAAAACTGGATATCTAGCAGCTCGAACTTCATCAAGCCTTCTAACAAGAGTATCATATGGAGCATCCTTTAGTAGCTGTGGATCTTCTATTGCTTCTTCTGAAATATTTATCATAGCTTCAATAAAATCATCCATAGTTTCAAGACTTTCCGTTTCCGTAGGTTCTATCATAATTGCATTTTCTACAATTGTTGGAAAATATATTGTAGGCGGATGATATCCATAATCTAGAAGTCTCTTGGCAATATCTAATGTAGTTACCTCACTTGGTCCCTGCTTTAAACCTCCTAAAACAAATTCATGCTTGCAAACTCTATCAATTGGTAAATAATAATAGTTCTTTAGTTTGCTTTTCATATAATTTGCATTAAGCACTGCCATTTCACTTGCCTTCTTTAGTCCCTCAGCGCCCATTGAAAGTATATAAGAATATGCTTTAACAAGTACTCCGAAGTTCCCATAGAAACTCTTTACCTTTCCAATAGATAGTGGTTTATCATAATTAAGAACAAATTTTTCTTCTATTTTTTCTATTATTGGGACAGGCAAATATTGTATAAGTTCTTTTTTAACTCCTACTGGTCCGCTTCCCGGTCCACCACCACCATGTGGGGTAGAAAATGTTTTATGAAGATTCATATGGACAACGTCAAATCCCATATCTCCTGGTCTTGCTATACCCATAATGGCATTTAAATTTGCTCCATCATAATATACGAGCCCACCAGCTTCATGTACTAGATTTGTTATTTCTTTAATATTCTCATCAAATAAACCTAAAGTGTTTGGATTTGTTAGCATTAATCCCGCTATTTCATCGTTTAATACAGATTTCAAACTATCTAAGTCTACACTACCTTTTTCATTAGATTTAACTTCTACAATTTCAAAGCCTGCCACACTTGCACTGGCTGGGTTAGTTCCGTGAGCTGAATCTGGAACTATAATCTTTTTTCTTTTAAAATCCCCTTTATTTTCATGGAAGGCTTTTATAATCATAAGTCCAGTAAGCTCTCCATGGGCCCCTGCTGCAGGTTGAAGTGAAACCTGATCCATTCCGGATATCTCAGCTAATTTTTCACTAAGTTCATACATTAATTGTAAGGAACCTTGTACCGTTTTTACACTTTGATATGGATGGATCTGAGTAAATGAGGTCATAGACGCCATATCTTCGTTAATTTTCGGATTATATTTCATAGTACACGAACCTAAAGGATAAAAGCCAGTATCTACCCCGTAATTCTTATTAGACAATAGAGTGAAATGTCTTATAACATCTACTTCACTTACTTCCGGAAGGGATATGTCTTTTTTGCTTAGCAAATGCTCAGGTATCATTTCGCTAATATCGATACTCTCTACATCACAACAAGGTAACGTATATCCTCGTCTTCCTTCTTTTGAGATTTCAAATATTAATTTATTATACTGTTTCATTTTATCCCCTCCATTGCAGTTATTAGCTCACAAATTTCTGGTTTTGTTCTTTTTTCTGTTACACAGAATAGTAGAGCATTTTTATGGTCAGGGTAATTTTTCTCTATATCATATCCACCAATTATATTATTTTCTAATAATTTATCGTTAATAATACTAGCCCTTTCCTGTCCCTGAATTACGAACTCCTTAAAGAAAGGTTTATTAAATACTGGCTCGTATTTTTCTAATTTAATTATTTCATTAAAAGCATAGTGCGCCTTTTGAGTGCTTTGATATGCCACTTCTTTTAATCCCTGTTTTCCCATAGTTGTAAGATAAATTGCAGCAGTTAATGCATTTAAAGCTTGATTTGAACATATATTAGAAGTCGCTTTTTCGCGTCTTATATGTTGTTCCCTAGCTTGAAGCGTTAATACAAAGGCTCTTTTTCCATCTACGTCGATGGTCTGACCTACAATCCTTCCTGGCATTTTTCTCATAAGTTTTTTCGTCGTTGCCATGAATCCCAAATAAGGTCCTCCAAAGTTCATTGCATTTCCAAGTGATTGGCCTTCCCCTACCACAATATCTGCTCCTATTTCTCCTGGAGTTTTTAATATGGCAAGAGATATAGGATCTACGCTCATTATTAGAATAGCTTTATTATCATGAGTAATTTTTTCAACCGACCTCATATCTTCAATTATTCCAAAGAAATTAGGGTTTTGAACTATAACTCCTGCCACACTGCTATCTACAAGTTCTTTTAATTTTAGAGTATCAGTAACTCCTTCCTTCTCATCTACTTCTATTAGTTCTAATCCCTTAAATTTTGCATAGGTATGAACGACTTTTCTAATTTCTGGATGTACTGTTTTAGATACAATTATAGATTTTCTTTTTGTATGCTCAGCAGCCATAAAAGCAGCTTCAGCGCAACTCGTAGCACCATCATACATAGATGCATTCGCAACATCTAGTCCGGTCAAACTGCATATTAATGTTTGATATTCAAAAATAGCCTGAAGAGTACCTTGGCTTATCTCTGGTTGATAAGGTGTATATGATGTATAAAATTCTGATCTTGAAACTATATGCTTTATTATAGAAGGTATATAATGATCGTAAACTCCAGCTCCTAAAAAACAAACTAACTCTTCAGCGCTTTTATTTTTATTACAAAGTGATTTTACGTGTTTTTGTACTTCCAGTTCTGACATGGGTGAATTTATATTTAGATCTCTATTTAATTTAAGGTCCTCTGGTATGTCTTTAAACAGTTCCTGTACAGACTCCGCACCCACACTTTTTAACATTACCTTTTCGTCTTCTAAAGTATTAGGTATATAAGGAAACATCTTATTTCTCCTTACTGCAATATTCATTATATTGCTCTTCGTTCATAAGTTCTTTTAATTCTTCCTTATTTGTAATTTCTATAAGAAACATCCAATTTTCATAGCAGTCTTCGTTTACTAATACTGGGTTATCTACTACATCATCATTTACCTCTAAAATCTTTCCACTAAATGGAATATACATGTCAGAAGCTGCTTTAACAGACTCAATGACCCCAAAAACATCCCCACTAGTAATTTCTGCATCTACCTCTGGTAGCTCAACAAAAACAATATCTCCTAAAGCATGTTGTGCATAATCAGAAATTCCAACGTATGCCTTATTACCTTTAATTTTTATCCATTCATGATCTTTACTATAAAATAATTCCTTTAATGTTTTCATTTAAAATCCCCCTAAATTTTATTTGTTATAATTTTTCTTATAAAATTTTTTACTTATTACCTCAGCTTTTAATGCTTTACCTCTAATCCCAATTTCAATTTCTGTACCTAATTCTGAGTATTTAGAATCTATTAAAGCAAGACCTATATTTTTCTTTAATGTAGGCGAGAAATATCCCGTTGTTACCACTCCGATTTTTTCTCCGAATGCAGTAACTTCATAACCATGTCTTGGAATTCCCCTATCCTTCATTTCAAACCCTACTGATTTCCTCTTAAGACCTTGTTCTTTTTGCTTTAAAAGAGCTTCTTTTCCTATAAATTCATTTTTTTTAAGCTTTACAAAAAATCCAAGTCCTGCTTCAAGCGGTGTAATATCTTGAGATAATTCGTTTCCATATAAAGGGAGGCAAGCTTCGAATCTTAAAGTGTCTCTGCAGCCGAGCCCTGTGGGCTTAAGTCCTTCTTCCTCACCTATATTAAATAGTTTATGCCATAATTTTTCTATTTCCTCTGGGGAAGTGTATATTTCAAACCCATCCTCACCTGTATACCCTGTTCTTGAAATAAGACATTTTACACCATCTACAAGAACATCTCGTTTACAATAGAAAAATTTAATTTCATCTAAATCTATATCAGCTATTTTTTGAAGTATCTTTTGTGCCTTTGGTCCTTGAATCGCAACCTCTGCTACCTCATTTGAAATATTAGTGAGTTCCATATCATAGGCGCCCTTATTGTCAATCATCCATTGAAAATCTTTCTCTATGTTCCCTGCATTTATAACAAGATAGAAATGTTCCTTACCAAATTTATATATTAAAAGATCATCAACTACTCCTCCGTTTTCATAGCACATAAAAGTATATAGTATTTGATTATCTTCAAGTACTGCTAAATCATTTGTAACTAAATTTTGTACAAATTCGAAAGCCTCGGCTCCTTTTACTTCCACTTCTCCCATGTGTGATACATCGAAAAGTCCAGCAGCGGACCTTACAGCTTCATGTTCAGAAATTATCCCTTCAAACTGTATTGGCATTTGCCACCCAGCAAAATCAACTATTTTCCCACCATATTCTTTATAAACACTATATAGCGGCGTTTTTTTTAAATTTTTCAACATAATTCCCCCCCCATTTTTGTAAAATATATGCATTGAAATATAAAAAAAAATGATTGTTTTTTTATTCTCCTTCATGTTTCATTATACTGCCTTTTGGTATATAATTCAATTAAATATATATATTGGTTTATAATTTCAAATCTAAAGTTAATGCAAGGAGGAAATATAATGATTTATATAAATAACACAAATACAAGTCCCTATTTTAACTTAGCAGCGGAAGAATATTTGCTAAAAAAATTTAAAGAAGACTGTTTTATGCTCTGGAGTGATGAGCCTTGTATCATCGTCGGAAAAAACCAAAATACCTTATCAGAAATTAACCTAGACTATATAAAAACAAATAATATTCCTGTGGTAAGGAGATTGTCTGGTGGAGGCACTGTTTTTCACGATTTAGGCAATTTGAATTTCACTTTTATCAAAAATAGTAGTGAAGAAAATTTTAATAATTTCAGAAAATTCACCTTGCCAATTTTAAATGTTTTAAACTTACTTAACATAAATGCAGAATTTAGTGGAAGAAATGATCTAACCATTGAAGGTAAAAAATTCTCAGGCAATGCACAATATAATTACAAAAACAGAGTTCTTCATCATGGCACCTTGCTTTTTTCATCAAATATTTCGGATTTATCAAAAGCATTACAAGCTAAACCTTTAAAATTTCAAGACAAAAGTATTAAATCCGTATTAAGCAGGGTAACTAATATAAGTTCGCACTTAACACGGTCTCTATCTATCATGGAATTTAAAGAGTTAATTATGAACTATATTATTACAAAAAATAATTCAGATTATTTGTATGAATTCACTCCATATGATTTAAATAGTATAAATAAGCTTGCCACTGAAAAATATTCTACTTGGGAATGGAATTTTGGCCATTCACCAAAATATAATTTCACAAATGAAAAGAAGTTTTCATTTGGAACTGTTGAATGTAATATGGAAGTACAACATGGAATAATAAAAGATATTACGATATATGGTGATTTTTTTAGCAAACTTGATATCTCGGACATAGATGCTGCCCTTATAGGCATAAATCATGTGGAATCTGATGTAAAAAAAGCGCTTTCAGCCTTTAATATATCTGATTATTTTTCAAATGCAAATATAGAAGATATTTTAAGTTGTATGTTTTAAAAAATTCTTCTTGACTATATTTGAATTTGCTAATAAAATATAAAGAAATAATAAAATTTACATTTGGGATTATAGTTATTTAAAATATTTTTATTGGAGCAACTTAGATTATTATCTAATGAAACTTTCAGATAAGAGGACATGTAGTAAAAATGCAGTGCTTTTGCCGCTTTTTTACTTCATGTCTTTATATATTTTAGCGACATTTCAGCTCCGCAGGAGATGATTTGACCCACTTAAATGAGTTTTCTATTATTTTAAGACTAACAAAAGAGAGGATGATTTATTCTGGAAGCATCAAAAGAATTAGATTCTATCAATAATTCACCAAAAACACTAAAGAAAGAAATCGGCTTACTAGAATCCATTACCCTAGTTATAGGTATGGTTATAGGTTCAGGAATTTTCTTTAAACCTTCTATTGTATTTAAAAACGCAGGATCTCCAGCCATGGGAATACTTGCTTGGGTCGCCGGTGGCATTATAACTATGGCTTCTGGTCTTACTATAGCTGAAATAGCAGCAGCTATTCCAAAAACTGGTGGTATATTTATATATCTTAAAGAACTTTATGGAGAAAAATGGGCATTTCTATTTGGTTGGGTACAGACGGTTATTTATGTACCTGGTGCCGCCGCAGCACTCGCAATAGTTTTAGCAACTCAAGCTACTAATTTTGTACCTATGAGTCCAATCCAGCAAAAACTATTTGCAATATTAATGATATTTGTTATCACCACTGCAAACGTGTTATCAACAAAACTTGCTAGTAAAATTCAGTTCATTGCAACTGTTGCAAAACTAATTCCAATTTTTATTATTATTGCTTTAGGCCTTATAAAAGGAACAGCTCACAGTTTTTCCTTGCCACTAGGGACTACTGCAGCCGGAGCTGGTTTTGGAGCTGCTATGCTTGGAACACTTTGGGCTTATGATGGCTGGGTAGGCGTAGGTAATATAGCAGGAGAACTTAAAAATCCTAAAAAAGACATACCAAAGTCCATAATTTTAGGACTAATCGTTATTATAACAGTGTATGTTTTATTTAATTTAGCAATTATAAACATAATTCCTATAACAGCTGTTATTAGTTCTAATAAAGTGGCTTCTGATGTTGCAACAGTTTTATTTGGAAAATTTGGTTCATTGTTTATAACTGCTGGCATATTAATTTCAATCTTTGGAACATTAAATGGTTACCTAATGACAGGAGTTAGAATACCCTTTGCCATGGCTCGAGATAAACTTTTACCTTTTGATAAGATCCTCGGAAAAGTTAATCAAAAATATCAAACTCCATTAAACGCTTTTATTTTCGAGGCAGTACTCGCCTCTTTATATGTATTTAGCGGTTCTTTTGATACCTTAACTGATCTTGTTATATTTGTTTTATGGATTTTCTTCACAATGGCAGTAGCTGGTATCTTTATATTAAGAACAAAACATAAAGATTTAGAGAGACCTTATAAAGTACCCTTCTACCCAATAGTTCCACTCATCGGAATTACTGGAGGTATATATATCCTAGTAAGTACACTTTTAACTGATACTTCAAAAGCACTTATAGGACTTGCAATAACCTTAATTGGATTACCTGTATATTGGTATATTACTAAAAAGAAACAAGACTAAAATAAAAAAGTATATATTACTATTAATGCATTCACTTCGCTAAGAACTACTAATTTTACTTTTAATTAATCTGCTAAAAAACATAAACTCGCTGTGTCGCTCAAACATATGTTTTTCCTAACGCATCTTAATTAAAAATAAAATAAGAAGTTCTAAAGCTCGCTTCAATGCATTATATGTAACATATACTTTTTTTTGCGCATAAATCGGTAGAATTTCTAAATCAACTTTCAATGTTTCTGCACTTCTTATTTCATGTCATTTCCGGAAAAACTTCATACTATATCATATTTACACTAAGATGTATCTACTATGGATAGCAGATAAAAAACCACCAAATCGCAATAATTTCCACATTCATTTCATCTATATTTTACTCTTTTTTAATTTTTCACGGCAAGTAAAATATACATCACTTAAAACACCTGTTAAAATATTCCACACTAAAAACGTCATAATCGTTTCCATTACAATTGTACTAATTGATTCTCCCCCATCGAAATTTATACCTAAAACTGCCCTAATGGAAAAAATAACATTAATTATTGTCATTATTAATTACATCTTGTCTGTTAAAAATCATATGACTAACCTTCGAAGTCTTCAAAAATAGAGCATCAATCGTAGATATACAATTGATGCTCTATTTTAGAATGTTGCGACGCAACTTATATATATATTATTCTTTATATTCTAATAAATCACCAGGTTGGCATTGCAATTCACGAGAAATAGCTTCAAGTGTATAAAATCCAAATTTACGATAATTGTAATATTATATTCCTTTAGACAGTCGAGTCGTTTTCTTCTTTTATTTCAATTGCTTTTTTGAATATTTCTGCTAAAGCTAAAGCCATACAAGCTAACACAATATACATAAAAAAACTGCCTTTAAGTGACCCATATCTTGTAGCAAATATTTCTATACCAGCTTGTCTTTTGTAGTTCATGATTGCATCAAAAATAGCTATAGAAAACATATAATATCCAATTATTTTAAATCTCCTGACGTTGCCAAGACAAAATGGTGTTAATTTAATACTACAGACAATTTTGCGTAGATTGTAAAGCATTAAAATGTAAATTAAATAAACTATAAAACTAATACCAATATTTATAGTAAATACAGCCTTTCCATAAAGTAGTACATGTAATACACCCATTACTAATAAAAGCCCTGATACAGTTAGTAAAACATCTAAAAATACTTCGATAAAATTTATTGATAGAGCCTTTTTCATAATCAAGCATCCCCTTATAAAATACATTTTTTACATTATATCAAAGTTTTTATTGAATAACAACATATATTATCGATATTCGATAATATATATTGTCACAAGGAGTACATTTGTTGTTAGTGTTCTGTAGACGTAAGTTTACAAATAAATTATTTCATCGTAATTTCTTACAACTATTTATTACATATTAATATATTTAATCATGCAATATCTACAATTTATAAGTAATTTAAATTTTTAATATTTATTTTTTATCATTCTTAATTACAGCTTGTGCTACAATTACATCTTGTCCGTTAAATGTACATGAAGGAGATTCATATAATGTATAACCTTCATCAAGTAATTCAGAAATTCTCTTACAAAAGTTCGCATCATCTTTTCCGGTAATCAATCTATATCTAAGCTTTTTCTCCATTTTAAATACCACCTTTAAATATCTAGTGTAACAAATGCTACACCGATTGATTTTACTTTATCTATACATAGACTACATATAAACTATGTTATTTATAATTAAACCATTATGATTATAATTAGTACGCAATATGAATAGGTTTGGATTCAGATGTTGAGCCGATAAAAACTATCACCATAAGTATATGCTTAAATGATGATAGCCACTAAAGTTGCTCAATTTCTGAAACAAGCTAAAGAACGATGCCGCGTTTCCACTACTATGGAGATTCAATCTTTTCCCTCTTTCTGAAATTTTCTTTAACACTAAGAGTATTAACTTTAATTTCCACAAATGCATCTTAAATCATTCTAAGCCTTGATTATTTTCTAAAAATAGACGTAATTTCCCCCTCCCCTAAATAAAAACTTTATGCTATTTTATTTATTCCTCCTGGTGGCGAATAATTTTGGCGATTTAATTTCTCTTTTGTAATCATTTTACCTTTACCACAGCAAGAACAGATATTTATATCTATCCCTGTAAGCTTTAAAAGAAGCTCCGCTGCACTTAACTTAACTTCTAAATTTTGATTTTTATTTTCTATTGTCCCTGTAAGTTCTTTGCATTTTTGAAGCTTAGTTGACCTATTTCTATTGCTTAATATTCCATAATGTCTAATTTTAACAAACTTTCTTGGTAAAACATGCATGAGAAATCTTCTAATAAATTCATCTACTGTAAGTGTCATAAACTTTTCTTTATTATGGTCTTTATAATCTCTCCATTTAAATGTTACATATCCATTTTCTAAATTTACAATTCGATGATTAGATATCGCTACTCTATGAGTATATCTACCAAGGTATTCAAGTACGTACTCCGCACTCCCAAAAGGAGGTCTACAATATACAATCCATTCTTTTTTATATAACTTATCTATGAAGCTCTGAAATATATGTTTCTTTGTTAATTCCTCAATTCCTGTAGTATATTTAAGTGCATTACTATAATAAGCTCTTTTAAGGTAAAATAAAAATTTACCTCTAAATTTTCTTGAAAGCACTTTCACTGGGATAAAGAAATCTTTTTTTGAATTTATCCATCGGTTACCATCTAAAGTTAATCCGCCACTAGGAACTATGCAATGTACGTGTGGATGATTCATTAAATTTTGACCCCACGTATGCAAAATTGCCATAAATCCAATTTCTGCTCCTAAATGTTTTTTATCACTTGAAAGTTCAAGTAGTGTTTCAGAAACAGATTTAAATAGAATAGAATACATTTCCTTTTGGTTTGTTAATGTTATATAGTTAAGCTCTTCAGGAATAGTGAAAACTACATGAAAATACCCTACGGATAATAAATCCTCTTTTCTTTTTTCAAGCCATCTTTCCTTGGATAAAGTTTGGCATTTAGGACAATGCCTGTTTCGGCAGGAATTATAAGAAATCCTAACGTGTCCACATTCATCACATTCGTCTACATGACCACCAAGCTCTGCTGTTCTACAAGCTTCAATAGCTATCATAGTTTTTAAAATATTCAGCGGAAGCTGATGATTCCTCCTATATTCATCACCATGTTGATTGAATATATCTTGAATCTCAATCATCGTTCTCTCCTAAGAGGATATCCAACGGACTCTTTATATTAAGTAAATCCATCCTTCTAAGATGTAAATAGATAGTGGTAGTAGTAATTCGGGTATGTCCTAAAAGTCTTTGAATGTAGCAGATATCCGTACCAGCATCCAATAAGTGAGTTGCAAAGCTATGGCGAAGCGTATGGACAGTTGCATGCTTAGTAATTTTAGTTTTTTTTATAGATTTCTCGAGCGTTTTCTGAACACTACGTGGACTTATAGAATCTGTACGACCCTTTCCAGAAAATAAATATTCCGTAGGATGATATCTGCTCCAATACTCTCTGAGGATTTCTAAATTTGCTTTAGACAACAATGAATATCTATCTTTTTTACCTTTGCCCTCTCTAATTAATATTTGCATGTTTTTACTATCAATATCTGTTATTTTTAGGTTGCAAACTTCACTAACTCTTAATCCTGCGGAGTAGACCGTCATGAGAATTGCCTTATGCTTGAGGTTTTCAGTAACATCAAAGATGGATTTAACCTCATCTGGAGATAATACAGCAGGTAATTTTGATGGTTCTTTCATCCTTGCAATTTTGTCCGAATTCCAATATCTATTTAGAGTTTTAGTATAAAAAAATTTAAGACTTGAATTAATATAATTAACTGTTCCTTCACTTAATTTTTTTTTAATGATACAATAATGTAGATAGTCACAAATTTCTTTTTCACCTAAATACTTTGGTGATTTGTTGTAAAATTTAGCAAAGTTACTAACGTGATTGATATAGCTTTTTATAGTCATTGGACTATAACCCCTTAGTTCCATATCCATTTTCATTTTTTCTTTTAATTCTGACATAAATAATAACACTTCCTTATTTTTTATTTCGACAATAAAAGTTTATAGGAAGTGTGTATTATAATAAAGAAGTATCTTAGTCAAATAAGGATACTTCTTTCTATTTTATTTAAGTAAAAATTAAATTAATATGATTAGCACTTGTCTGCCACCGTTTTTAGCGGTTTAGTTCTATAAGAACATTACGACTTAATTTCAACCACAAGTATTGCTTTTTTACTTTAATAAATATGACATGGGGGTATATCTAATACCATTCATAGTAAGCTCTTTGTCTGTATCAAAAAAACCAAGATGATGATAAATTGATATTGCATATGGAGATGAATTTAATGTAATCTGGCTAATATTATTCTGGCTTTTACAGTTCTCTTCAACTATCTGAAATAAACTTCTTGCTATACCTCGTCTATGATACTCTTTATTTACAAAGAGCATGCATATATGATTAATTCCTCTTGTTGAAAGTACACCTACTAAATCATCATTATCTATACATCCCCAAAAGTATAATTCTCCTTTATCAAACTTTTCAATGTTAGAATTATAAGATATAAATTTTCTGAATTCTTCAATGCCTTGTTTTGAGTAATCGGGTGCTTCGAATTCTTGAAAAACTGTCCACACTAAATTAAGAGCATTTTTGATATCATTTTTCTGCAACTTTATAATTTCCACACAAATCCACCTACCTAATAAAATATAGTATTACGTATTTGATTACCATTGCGACATTTACATCTTTTCATATAACTTACCTCTAAGAATCTCTAATTGCTTTTTCAACTTCTTATTCTCTTCTTCAAGTTCTTTAATCTTTTTATCCTTAGCCATTATGATAATGTCTTTAGATTTAGCTGTTTTATCATATTTAGCTCTTTGGTTCATACTTCTACTGGTTTGCTTATCTCTAAGTTCCTCAATCCTTTTCTTAGTCTCTTCATTGTTATAAAGAAAAGTCTTAGAAACACCGCCTAATTGAGAAACACTATTAAAATTAATTTTTTGTTCAGTCAAAGACAGTTCCCTAATGGCTTTATCAACCTTTTCCAAAGTAATCTTACTCTTATTTTTTGCATATTCTTTTAATCCTTTAGTATGGTCTTCCATTATGAATCCTCCCTCGATTTGCCGTTCTTATGAACCAACTTTTGTTCTCGAACGTTTCCTAATGTTTTCTCCAATATATTTAAATACTGCTTATTCTTTTCTGACCATAATTCTCTGCCAAATTTATCACTAACTTCAATCTGTGTTTTAACTTTTAGTATTTCTTCCTCGTATTCGGGGACATTTTCGGTAGTAGTACAGAAACTTGCACAAGTTAAACAATGGTTCATTTGTTGCTTACAAGGTATCTTTGATGCTTTAAAACATACTCCAAAAGGAACTCTTACAGCATCTAAATTCTTTTTAACATATTCATATCTAATAAGATTTTCTCCTGCCTCAGTTGCTACATCTACTTCTATAAGTTCATTAGTTTCAGTATTAACTTTAAATAATTCTAAATCCTCGATATTCTTCCATTTCTCATAAAGCATATTTTCACTAACTGTAGCATAATGAACTGTCATTTGAAGGCTTCTATGCCCTAATATTTGCTGTATAATACTAATTCCCATACCTTGCTCTACATATTCTTTAGCCCTTGTATGTCTTAGTGAATGGAGGTTTAAGTGATATAATTCACCATTAACACCTCTAATATCTTTTTGTTTAATTAATCTTTGAATAGTAAGTAATAAAGATGGTTTGCTTAACGGTCTTCCTTTTAACTTACCTTCATAGGTATCAAATAAATATTTCTTCGGATTATTTTCTTCGGTGCTTTGCTTCTTAGCTTTATCAATACATTTTTCAACCATTTCGGCTACTTTATCTCTTATAGGTATCTTAAGTTGTGCTATGCCTGTTTTAGTTATTTCACCACAAAGATAATAATTATAGGATTGTTCTTTACTATTCCATATTTGTTCTAAGCAATTATGATATCTAAGGTTTAATATATCAGTACCACGCCATCCTGTTTCTCTAAGAAGAATATATATAGGAATATACTGTGGTCTATCTAAATCCATGATGTTATTATCAAATTGCTTTAATATTGGCTCAGGAATAAATTTTGCTTTCTTAACTTCATCTTTATTTAATTCTCTTTTAGGAATATCATCTTGAAACATCAAAAATGATATTCCTTTTTTAGGAGCTTTATCATATTGAGCCATTTGAATATATTCTAAAAATAATCTAATCCAGCTTATATATTTAGATGTTTCTGTCTTAGCTTTATCTTTTCTGTCATTACCAACATAATATATATATTTTTCTATATCATTTCTGCTTATATTCTCTAAAAATCCATCTCCGTAATTGTTTTGATAATAATAATTAAAAAAATAATTTATTCTTAGTAAATATTCATAACAAGTACTCCAAGATTTTTTTGTTACTATAGTTCTAAAATAGCGTTTTACTATATCTTTGTAATAAATAGGTAATGTATTAAAATTTAAAGACGCACTTCCACATTTACCCCCACTTGCAGAGATTTTAGCACCTGGAATATTCTTTGAATACCATATATCTTTTTCAGTTTCTTCTCTATCATCAGAAAAATCTTTAATAAAATCTAAAACATAAGGTATATTATTCATTTCCATAGAATTAATTTTTCCTTTGTCTGACATTCTAAATCCCACAGTTACAAGATAATTTTTAAATTTAAGCTGAAATTTATTATTATCTATATCATTAAAACTTATATATTTTAAAAAATTATTATTTAGGAAGTTACTAAAATGCTTGAATGTTGAAGCTAAACTTATAATATAAGAATTTTTAAGCAAATTTTCCTTGAAGCTAAAAACAATATAGAATTTTAATTCAGTTTTTAAAAATTCATTAGAAATATTAGAAAAATTCACATTTCTAATATTTCTTGTAACTTTACCCATGAAAAAATCTTTAGTTAAATCCCATTTATCATTTTCTAACCAGTATCCTTTATCTTGTTGTAAATACTCAATTATTTCATCATACTTGCTTTGTTGATTACTACTTGTCTTTTGTAAATTCTTCACTTTATTCATCCCCTCCGTTGTATATATCTAAGTCTAGATTCGGTTGAGTTTTATTAAACTCTTCCGTTATTTCTTTATCAGAAGGGTGAATATAAGTATTCATAGTAGTATAGATATTTTTATGTCCTGCTCTTATTCTAAGTAATTCTGGTTGCCATCCTGACATTCTTAAAACTGTCAAAGAACTATGCCTGAACATATGTGGCGTAACATATATACCTGTTTTCTTTTTCAATGTTCTAAATAAATTATCAACATCAACATAATCCATAGCTTTGTATTTGTTTTCACCACTTATTTTTATGAATATATGGTTAGTCTCAACTTCCTCGGTATGATATTCAGCTATATACTCCATAAACATATCAGCTAAATTCTGCGATATATCAATCCTTCTCGGACTTGATACTGTTTTAATTTCAGCGTTATTTTCAAGTTCACCTCTATCTTGGAGGTCTATAATCATGTCGCTTATATCAAAATCTTCAATCCATAAAGATAAGGCTTCGCCTATTCTCATTCCTGTTTCATATAGTAATATTAATAGAAACTTATCTCTAAGGTTATTACAAGCTCTAACGAGCGTTCCTATTTCATTTTTAGTAAGTATTTTAGGGTTAGATTTTGGAACTTTAAGCCTTAATATATTGCTTGTAACTTTCTTCTGTTCATGAGCTATTCCATATAAGAAACCTTTAAAGTTTCTACTTGGCGTAGATACAAACTTTTTAAGTCTATCTGAAATGTTATTGCTATATTCCTCATGTCTTAAAATATAGTCATAAAACGATAAAACTGCATTTACTATAATATTTACCGTTCTTGGACTTCTTGCCTCATCAACTTGATGCGTTGGAATTACCTTTAAACTCTTATAAGGATTCTGTAACCAGTTCACGAATAAAGCTAAATCATCTATAGTTACCTTTTGAAAATCTAAATCTCTTTGCTGTAAGTATTCAAAGTATAACTTTAAATGCTGACAATACATTCTTAAAGTATTCCTTGCAAAGTTAGTATTATCCTTAAACCTAATAAACTTTAATATTGGTTCTATAGGCAATCCATTATCATCTGCAACAAAATATCTTTCCTTACCCTCTTCTGTTTTCACTTTTACTACTTCCATATTTCTATATGCACTCCTATAATTCGATTATATTCTACGTATAGTTTACTATAAATACTATAATAGTTCAAACTATATATTTAGTACTTATCGTCTTATATCTATATAAGAATGTATCATGGAATACTATAAATACGGTCTAATTACCTACACTATATTCCTTGTATTATTCTTTCTATTGTATTCTCTATACTTTGTACAATACCAAATCTGCCATTAAATATATTAAAATTATAATGCTCATATAAATCCTTTATTCAAAATCAATCATAAACATGAATTTCCCCGTGTATTTACACAAGGAAACAACATTATATTCTTCTTTTTCTTTTTTTGACATTGTATTAAATCCTGCAATCTTTGCCTCTACTATGTCATAAAAATGTTCAAAATAAGATCTAAATAATAAGTATTGGATTTCTCTGAAAGCGACTTGCAATAAGAAATGTAGAAACATTGAAATTTCATTTAGAATTTCTTAACAAAATTTTACGTTTCAAGTTCTTATTGCAAGTCCCCCAGGAGAAATCCAATACTTTTTTATATCTCTTTTTCGAGCATTTCTAATAATTCATCAAATCTTCTTATAGTATCCTCTAAAGGTTTTGGTGACGACATATCTACCCCTGCTTTTTTAAGTATATTTATTGGATAGTCACTTCCACCGCTCTTTAAGAATCCTTTATATCTTTCTACAGCGCTTTCGCCCTCTTCAACTATCATTTTACTGAAAGAATTAGCTGCTGCAAAACCTGTAGTATATTGATATACATAGAAGTCGCTGTAAAAGTGAGGAATTCTTGCCCATTCCATATCAATACCCTCATCTACCACCATTTCAGCTCCAAAATATTTTCGGTTTAAATCATGATAAATTTTACATAAGTCCTCTGGAGATAATGGGTTACCCTGCTCAAAATTTTCATGGGTTGTTTTTTCAAACTCTGCAAACATACATTGTCTAAATACTGTAGTTCTTATTCCTTCCAATTGCTGATTTATTAAGAATAGTCTTTTCTTCTTATCTGTCTCATTTTTAATTAAATAATCTATTAGTAAACATTCATTAGTTGTAGATGCTACTTCCGCACAGAATAACTCATACTCTGAATATATATACGGTTGATTCTTCCTTGAATAATAAGAATGAATAGAGTGCCCCATTTCATGAGCAAGCGTAGATACATCATTTAATTGGTGATTATAATTCAAGAGTACGTATGGCATACTGTCATAGCATCCCGAAGAATATGCCCCAGAACGTTTACCCTTATTTTCAAATACATCTACCCAGCCTTCACTAATTCCTTCTTTAAATATATTTAAATATTCTTGACCCAAAGGTTTTATACCATCTAATGCTAACTTAACAGCATCTTCATACTCAATACTATCTTGCACCGCATCAACTATTGGCACATATAAATCATACATATGAATTTCATCAAGTCCTAAAAGTTTCTTTTTAAGTCTTACATATTTATGGAGGGAGTCTAGATTGTTGTTTATAGTATCCACCACATTATGATAAACCTCTACTGGAATATTATTAGGCTTTAATGAGCTTTCTAATGCTGATGCATAATTTCTTGTTTTTGCATTAAATACAAAGTTTTTTATTGATGATGTTAAAGATGTTGTTAACGTATTTCTAAACCCCTTATATGTTCCAAATAATGTTTCAAAGGCATCTTTTCTTACCCTTCTATCCTTCGATTTTATAAAAATACTGTAGTTTCCTTCTGTTAATTCAATTTCATTACCTTTTTCATCTTTTATACTTGGAAACGTCATATCTGCATTTGTAAGCATTTCAAATATATTTCCCGGGGCATTTAAGCAGTCGCTTACAGATGCTAATAGCTTTTCTCCCTCTACACTTAATGTATGAGGCTTTTGACTTAAAATATCTAGTAAGTAGAATTCATATATTTTAAGTTTTGGAATCTTACAAATTGCCTCATCTATAAAGCCCTCTTTTAATGATAATAGTTCAGGGACAAAAAATGCAGTGGCACTCGAAACTTCTGCGGCATATGAATCAATCTTATTTTTAAGTACTTGAAACTCTGCCTTAGCTGTATCCTCATCCCCTCTTAAATGTGCATATACAAGCAATTTTTCTAGAAGTCTTTGAATCTCTACATTGCTTTCTAAAAATGATAATAACTCCTCAGCAGTGCCCAGTTTCCCTGAAAATCTTTGCATTTCTGGTGCTTTAGATCTTAGTATTTCAAAATCTTCTTCCCACGCCGCAGAACTCTTATACATCTTTTGGACGTTCCACTTGTACATGCTGTCAATTTCATCTCTTGTTTTAAGTTTTTTAACTTCACTCACTAAAATCCCCTTCTTTCATATCATTAAATTACATTTTATAAATATATTACCATACGCTTCTAAAAAAATCTATTAAAAGTAGATATTAAATTTAGATATCAATGGAACCTAAAAAAGATGACTCCTGTTTACAATACAGAAATCATCTTCTTAATTCAGCATAGACTTTTTTAAAAATCTATGCTTCTTGTAGCTCTATTAAGTAAAACTATTATTAATTATTTTTACTTACAATTTTATTCAAATTTAAAGTTTTTGAATTTATCTCCTAATATATCAGCTAAAGTTAATCCAGCTTCTTCTTCTTGCTTATATTGTGAAAAATCTTCATTTCCTCTTGCTGCTTCTCTAATACTTAGGCTTATTCTTCTATCTTTTTCGTTTATTTCACCGATTTTAACTTTTACAACTTCTCCAACTTTTAATACGTCAGAAACTTTTGCTATACGTTCTTCTGATATTTCTGATAAATGAACTAGTCCTTCTACTCCTGATTCAAGTTGTACAAAAGCACCGAAATCCATTAATTTTACAACAGTTCCTTCTACTATAGCACCAGGCTTGTAGTTGCTTACTATATTCTTCCATGGGTTTCCTGCTTCTGATTTAAGTCCTAAAGA
Source organism: Clostridium sp. CM039 (assembly GCF_055081075.1). Classification (NCBI taxonomy): domain Bacteria; kingdom Bacillati; phylum Bacillota; class Clostridia; order Eubacteriales; family Clostridiaceae; genus Clostridium; species Clostridium sp. CM039. The sequence continues at coordinate 3,804,551 of NZ_CM143649.1, read as the reverse complement.
TATTCTTCCTTTTTCTTTATCAAAATCTAAAATAGTAACTTCAACTTCATCTCCAACTGACACTACCTCTGCTGGATCTTGAACTCTTTTCCATGATAATTGTGAAACGTGAATAAGACCATCAATGCCGCCTAAATCTACAAAAGCACCAAATTTAGCAAGTCTAGTTATAACACCTTTTCTCTTATCGCCCTTTTTGAGTTCATTCCAAATTATATCTTTTTTACCTTCATTCTCTTCTTTTTCTATTACTCTTCTTGATAGAACTATGTTTTTATTTTCTTTATCAAGTTCTATTATTTTAACTTCTAAAGTTTTGCCTTTAAAGTCTTCTAGGTTTTCTATATATGAATCTGAGATTTGTGACGCAGGTATAAATGCTCTAACTCCATCAATATAAGCCGTAGCTCCGCCTTTTACTATGTCACTAACTGTTACTTCTAACGTTTTATTCTCATCTACGATTTCCTGTAATTTTTCCCAAACTTTAACGCTATCTTCACTTTTTTTAGCTAAAAGCACGTCATCAGTATTATCCATCGCATCTTTCATTGTAATTTCTTCACTACTATCTACTGTCATATCTTTCATTATAACTTCTTCTTTATTATCTGTTGTCATATAAATACACTCCTCTTATTGCATAATTGTTACTAAAAATATCTTCTTTATTATATCATACTTCACCTATACATAACGTCATACCATCTAATTTCATCTTATTTTTTATAATCCTTGCACCACTAAGTTCTACACAAGGCTCACAAACAGCTCTAACTCCAATAGTTTTTTCAACGAAATCACTACCGTAAAATTTATGTTGTACTTGCTTTATATCTTCTGCCGTAAATATTTTAAGTTGGCATTTAAAATAATCTACTAGCGCATTTATTGCAACCTCATCTTTTTTTATCAAAATCGTCGTTATAGACTTTATAGACCTAATATCTATATTATATTCTTTAAGAACCCTTAATACAGTTTGTTTCATTTTCTGGGTTGAAAAATCTTTTCTACATCCTATCCCTAGTACGATATTTCTTCTTATTAATTTAAGCGTAGGCACTATATGTCCCTTTAAATGATTATCAGTACTCTCTGAGCTGCAAATGTATAGTAACCCACTAATGTCCTCTAAATTACTACTATATCCAACGGGCGTTTGTACTATCCCTCTTTCATCAAAAAATCCAATTTTTCTTCCCTCTACTAAAAGAGCCGCTATTTCTTTTGCTTTTTTCAAATCTTCAATTATAAGTCCATTATCTTTTGCTATCATATCTGGAGCATAAATACCTAAATTATCTGTAGCAGTAGTTATTATCGCTTGTGATTCGAGAAGCTTACTAACCTTTAATGTAAGCTCATTTGCGCCTCCTAAATGACCGCTTAAAAGACTTATAACATAATTACAAGAATTATCTATAACTAATACTGCAGGGTCCACATCCTTACTTTTTATGTATGGCGCTATAGCTCTAACTGCAATACCTGTAGAACTTATAAATATTACACCTCTATAGTTTTCCATTACATTTCTACTAACTTCCTTAAAATTAAAATCACTTTGCTTTTTCTTTGAATACAAATCAATGTTAAGGCTTGAAGCTAAAATATTAGCTATTTGATCTCCCTTTTCTGTAAATGTAATAACTGCATATTTCATTTTGTCACCATTCCTATTATATATCATACTATTATTATACACAAAACATAAAATAATTGGGGACAGTTAACAACTATTTGCATTTGAATAATTATTAAATGTCCCCTATTATGTATCATGTAAAAAAATTCGAGAAATTAACTATCTTTCTTCTCTAAAATAGGGGTTTCCGAGTCCAGCCGGTGGTGAGTTTTTACTAGATTTTTTCATTGATACTATTACTAAAATAATTATTGTAACTAAATATGGTAGCAAATCAATAAGATATTGAGATACTGAAAAATTAGGTAATCCTTGAAGTCTAAAACCTACTATGTCAAGCCCTCCAAAAAGGTATGCTCCTATAATCGCTCTATGAGGTCTCCAAGTTGCAAAAATTACTAAGGCCACTGCTATCCATCCTCTACCAGATGTTACATTCTCCTGCCATGCTGGAACATAAACAAGAGATAGATATGCTCCTCCAAGACCACAAAGAGCTCCGCCTACTAATGTATTCACATATTTATACAAATTAACGTTTATACTAGCTGCATCGGCAGCTGCAGGATTTTCGCCAACTGCCATGGTGTTTAAGCCCTTAGTAGTTTTATATAAATATATAAACAAAAGCAAAGTTATAATATATCCCAAATATACAAACACATCTTGATTAAAAAATATATCTCCTATAAAAGGTACATCTCCAATTAATGGAATTCTTTTAGGTACGAAAAATGATTTAACCTTATCTGGGGTAACTTGCCCAATCAATTTTTTACCTATCATACTTGAGAACCCTGTTCCAAATATAGTTAGCGTAAGACCACATACAACTTGATTTGCCCGAAGTGTTATAGTTAAAAACGCATAAATTAACGCTCCAAAGGCTCCTGAAATCGCTGCAGCTATCATTGCTATAACAGGATTTCCCGTACTTAAGCCTGCCATAAATCCAATGACAGATCCCATAAGCATCATGCCTTCTACACCTAAATTAAGGTTACCTACCTTTTCAGTTAATAATTCACCTAATGTGGCAAAAAGTAGAGGTGTACCTGCTACAACCGCAGCGGCTAAAAATGTTGTTATACTATTCATTTCTATTTTCCTCCTTTAATATGCCTTGATAGTTAAAATTTATTTTATATTTAATGAAGAATTCACTGCCTAATACAAAAAACAGTATAATTGCTTGTATTAATTGTGCAGCCGCTTCAGGTATTCCAAATGCTGTTTGAATAAATGACGCTCCTTGTAATAGAGCCGCAAATAGTATAGATACTATTACTATAATGGGTGCACTTAATCCTGAAAGCCAAGCAATAATTATAGCTGTAAATCCTGCCCCACCTGCAACTTGTGCAGACAGTGTCCTACTTACAGCTGATACTTGAATTACACCTGCAATTCCACATAGTGCTCCACTTAAAAATATAGCTATGTACATGGTTTTTCTAATTTTAATGCCTGCATACAATGCTGTTTTTTCACTTTCTCCAAGCACCGAAATTTCATAACCCTTCTTAGTATATTTCATGAAAATATACACTATAATCACAAGTATAATTGCGATTATCCATCCCATATGTATACCAAAAACATCTGGAAGCGTTGCATTTGGCGATAAGTTAGGTATTTTAGGGAAACCCATTGCTCTCTTATCCTTCCAAGGTCCATATTGTAGGTATGTAATAAACTTTAAGGCTATGTAATTTAGCATTAATGTTACAATCGTTTCATTAGTATTCCATTTCCCCTTAAGTAAGGCTGCAATTAATGCCCATAACCCTCCGCCTAAAATACCTGCACAAAACATTATTAATAACAATGGTAATTTATCCATATAGGGAAATTTCAATGCAAAAAAAGTAGCAGCAAAGGCTCCCATTACTATTTGTCCTTCTCCACCAATATTCCAAAATTGCATCTTGAAGGCTATCGATATTCCAAGAGAAGCTACAATCAGTAGTATTGCCTTAATAAGTGTTTGCTTAATACTATAACCCGAGCCAAAGCTTCCCTTTATAAGAGACGCATATACGTCTATTGGATTAAGTTTAATTACTAACAAAAACATACCTAGTACCAATAATGATAGGAGGATTGCAATGCTTCTAATTTTAAAATTATCAGTTTTGCGAGTTTCAGCTCTTTTAACAATCTTCATCATCTAATTCTCCTCCATCTGGGCAGTATTTCCCACCATCATCATACCAATTTCTTCTCTTGAAGCTTTTTTCGCATCAACAATGCCAGTAACCTCACCATCACAAAGCACCATAATCCTATCGCACAACTTAATTAACACATCCAAATCTTCTCCAATGAATAATACTGCCGTTCCTTTTTCCTTCTCTTGACTTATTAGGTCGTAAATCGTATAACATGTATTAATATCCAAGCCCCTTACCGCATATGCCATAACAAGAATCTTCGGATACATACTTAATTCTCTTCCAACTAATATTTTTTGAATATTCCCACCTGATAAATATTTTATGGGATGATGTATGTCCGGTGTCTTAATTTCAAATTTCTCAACCATTTTTTTTGCTTTAATTACGACTGGTTTTCTATCTATAAATATCCCCTTTTGCGTGTGGTAATCCTTTAGCAAAAGGTTATCCACCATTCCCATAGAAGCAACAAGTCCCATTCCTAATCTATCTTCTGGTATAAAGCTCATACTTATGCCTTTATTAATAATATCTCTAGGAGATTTCCCTACTAGATTCTCCCCCTCAAGAACTATTTCACCACTTGCTACCTTCTCAATTCCTGCAATGGCCTCACATAATTCCCTTTGGCCACTTCCAGCAATTCCAGCCACGCCAAGAATTTCAGAACTTCTTAGGCTGAAACTAATATTTTTAATTATCTCTGCCTTTTCAGCATTTAACACTTTCAAGTCCTTTACCTTAAGCATTATATCTCCTGGCTCTTTATTTACCTTATTTATAGATAAATCCGCTTTGCGACCCATCATAAGTTCTGTTAATTGCTTTGGAGTGGTATTTTCTTTTTCAACTGTTTTTATAGCTTCACCTTTTCTTAATACAGTAATTTTGTCACATATCTCCATTACTTCATCCATTTTATGACTTATAAATATAATTGCACAGCCTTGTTCTTTCATCTTTCTCATTATTTTAAATAATTTTTCAGTTTCACGTTGAGTAAACACCGTAGTAGGTTCATCTAATACCAAGACATCAGCACCTCTATAAAGTACTTTAAGTATTTCAAGATTTTGCCTCTCTCCTACTGCCATATCACAAACATATTTGTTTACATCCATCTCTAAATGAAATTTTACACATATATCATTAATCTTTTTAATTTCTAACTTGTCATTAAAAAATAAGCCTCTATTTTGACCCAGTAATATATTTTGCTTCGCAGTCATTTCCTCAACTAATTTAAAATGCTGATAAATCATTCCTATACCAGCTTTAATAGCATCCTTTGGAGAAGTAAAATTCATATTTTTCCCATGAATAAAAATAGAGCCACTATCAGGAGTATATACCCCTGATAGCATATTCATGAGAGTGCTTTTACCTGCCCCATTTTCACCTAGTAGCGCATGAATTTCCCCACCATGCACCGTTAAATTCATATTCTTATTAGCTATTACCTTTCCGAAGGTCTTACTAATATTCTCTATATATACATAAGGGATTTCATTCATATTAAATCATCTCCTCCATATTTTAAAATCATATATTATTTCTCTATTTTTCCTTCTACGCCTTTAACAAACCAATTAAATTGTAGTAATTCCTCATCTGTCATGACTTTACCTTTTTCAATTTTAGTAGTTCCCGTTTGGTCCTTTAAAGGTCCTACAAATATTTTGTTTTCACCTGAAAGAATCTCTGTTTTAGCCTTTTCTACAGCCTCTTTTGCTCCAGTTGGTGCATTTTCTGTGAGCGGCGCAAGACTCACTACTCCAGATTCTAAACCTTTCCAATAACTTCCTGATTTCCACGTACCGGCTTTAATAGCTTTTATTTGCTCAACATAATATGGTGTCCAATTCCAAACTGGCGATGTCATATATGCTTTAGGTGCTTTAGCTTTCATATCTGTATTATATCCAATAGCGGATATTCCTGCTTCTTCTGCAGCTTGTAATGGTCCTGCAGTATCTTGATGCTGGGTAATTACGTCTACACCTTCTGCAATAAGTGCCTTTCCTGCTTCTTTTTCTCTAGCTGGGTCATACCAAGTATTAGTCCATTTTACTTTTACTACAGCTTTCGGATTCACTGATTGTACCCCTAGAGCAAAAGCATTTATTCCTCTTATTACTTCTGGAATTGGGTGTGCTGCTGCATATCCTATTTTATTAGTTTTAGTCTTCATTCCAGCAACTATCCCTGAAAGATACCTTGCTTGATAGATACGTCCAAAATAGTTTGACATATTTTCTGAAGTTTTGTACCCAGATGCATGTAGATATTTAACTTCAGGATGTTTCGCAGCTGATGCTTCCATTCCATCCATAAATCCAAAACTTGTTCCTACAATAACGTTAGCTCCTTGATTAATCATTTCTTCACATACTTTTTCAACTTCTGCTAAATCCTCTTTTACTGATTCTTTATACAAAGTTTTTACAGCTAGCTGTTTTTCAATCTCTTTTCTTGCAACATCATGAGAGTAAGTCCAGCCTTCGTCACCTACAGGTCCTACATATATAAACCCTACGTTTATTTCCTTTTTTTGCGTACCTTTTGTCTCAGTTTTCTTATCAGTGCCACATCCTGCAAGCATTAAAGGCATAACTAATGTAAGTACTATTAATAAACTTCCTAATTTTTTCTTCATTGTTAATTCCTCCCCTATAATAAATAATAAGTCTTAGCTAAAAACTATCTTGTTATCTTGTAAAGATTTTATTATGGCTAATGATTCTACTTTAACACCCTCCTTTTCTATGCATATTCTTCCATTTTGAAATGCTTTTTCGATTACAATTCCCACTCCAACCACTTCGGCTTCAGCCTGACGTACAATTTTTATAAGTCCTAATGCAGCATTCCCATTAGCTAAAAAGTCATCAATTATTAAAATCTTATCTTCTTTTTTTATATATTTTTTACTAGTTCTAATTTTATAATTCTTATTTTTTGTAAAAGAAAACACATCAGCTTCATATGTATTGCTATCCAAATTAGTGGCTTCATGTTTTTTTGCAAAAACTACAGGAATGTTACCAAAGTATTGTGCCACAATACATGCTATTCCTATACCTGATGCTTCAACTGTTAATATTTTTGTGATTTCATGTTGTGCAAACCTTTTTTTAAATTCTTTTCCAATTTCATTTAATAGCACTATATCAATTTGATGATTCAAAAAACTATCAACCTTTAAAATTCCACTACCTATTACTGACCCTTGCGTTAATATTTTATCCTTTAATATTTCCATAATCTTCTCCTTTATTAACTATATTTTCAACATACGATTCATTGCAAAACAAAAAACTCCTCTATTAACGGCTTAACGCGTTAGCTAGGGAGTTTATAATAAAAAAATTCATTTTAGAATTATTTAACTATTTTTATTAAAACACCCATAGTCAAGTATTTTACGGCTACTTGGTAGAAACGCTTAGTCCATATTTCTAAGCTTATATGAGTTTGCGAATATTAAGTTTTGTTTTTTATTAATTGTTCGTATTTATAGTTGTATATCAATACTACAACATTTTTTTCGTTAAATCAATATGTATTTAAAAAAATGCTGTACTAGATAATAATCTAGTACAGCATTTTTATACAATTATAATTTAATATTAACCGCAGGAATTCCCCAAATTTCTTTTGCATATTTCTCTACAGTGTTATCACTTGAAAAGATACCCGACTTAGCAATATTTGTAATGGCCATTTGTTGCCAAATGGACTTTTGTCTATATAACCTGTCAATTTCTCTATGTGCCTTTACATAAGCATCAAAATCTTTAAGCACAAAATACTCATCATTGTGTAATAGTAAACTATCATATATGCTCATAAATTCCATTTTAGGAGTTTCTAAAAATCCATTTACCAATTGATTCACTATAGTATTTACTCTTTGATCGCTATTATATATATCATAAGAGTTATAACTTTTATTCTTGTAATATTCTATTACTTCTTCTGATGTTAGTCCAAATAATATAATATTTTCTTTTCCGACTGCTTCAAATATTTCTACGTTTGCCCCGTCTAAGGTTGCTAGTGTTATAGCCCCATTCATCATAAATTTCATGTTACCAGTTCCAGAAGCCTCCTTAGATGCAGTAGAAATCTGTTCACTAACATCAGCACAAGGAATAATTTTCTCAGCTAATGACACACCATAATTTTCAAGGAATACTATCTTTATTTTACCGCGCGCTATAGGATCATTATTTATCTTAGAGGCTATTGTATTAATAAGTTTAATAGTTTGTTTTGCTATATAATAACTTGGAGAAGCTTTCGCACCAAATATAAAAGTTCTTGGAACCATATCTAAATTAGGGTTTTCAAGAAGCTGGTTATATAAATGCATTATATGGAATACATTTAAAGTTTGTCTTTTATAGGAATGCAGTCTTTTTACCTGAACGTCAAATATGGAATTCGGATCAATTTCAGTTCCATAGTTGGTTAATATATAGTTTGAAAATTTTATTTTATTATTCGTTTTTATGCTATGTGTTTTTTCTTGAAAAGCGGTATCCTTTGAATAATCCATTAATTTATGGAGCTCATTTGGAGACTTTACCCACCCATAACCTATAGTTTCCGTTATAAGTTCTGCGAGCTTTTGATTAGAATTTAATAGCCATCTTCTATGAGTTATGCCATTAGTTTGGTTGTTAAATTTTTCTGGGAAGAACTCATAAAAATCAGCCAATTCTTGATGCTTTAATAATTCTGTATGCAATTTTGCAACTCCATTAACAGAATGGCTTCCTACAATAGCGAGATACGCCATCCTTATATATCCATCATAAATAATAGACATTTTATTGACTTTATTCCAATCTCCATTGTACCTATGATACACTTCATTACAAAAACGCCTGTTTATTTCTTCTACAATCATATAAATACGTGGAAGTAATTTTTTAAACATATCTACAGGCCATTTTTCTAGTGCCTCTGCCATAATTGTATGGTTAGTATATGCCATAGTTCGCGTTGTAATATCCATTGCAGCGTCCCAAGATAAACCCTCCTCATCAATTAATAGCCTCATTAGTTCAGCCACAGCTACAGCCGGATGGGTATCATTTATCTGCACCGCCACGTGTTTATGAAACTCACTAAATGAAAGTTTCTTCTTTTTATAATTTCTTAAAATACTTTGTAATCCAGCACTCACAAAAAAATACTCTTGCTTAAGCCTTAGTAATTTACCCTTTTCATAGCTATCATCTGGATATAAAATTTGTGAAATAGCCTCCGCTGAATATTTGTTTTCACCAGCTTTTGCATAATTTCCTTGACTAAAGGATGAAAAATCAAAATCTTCCTCCATAGTTTCTGCGCTCCAAAGCCTTAATGTATTTACAGTATTATTCTCATATCCTTTTATTGGAGTGTCGTATGGTACCGCCCTTACACACTCATAATTTTCATGGCTAACTCTTGTTAATCCATTCTCTTTATTTAAATGTACATCTCCACCAAATCTTACTTCTACAGACTTGCTTTCTTTTCTTATCTCCCACGAATTACCATTTCTTAACCAATTATCAGGAACTTCTACTTGATAACCATTTTCTATTTTCTGTTTGAATAATCCATATTTATACCTTATGCCGCAACCATGACCCGGTATCTGCGTAGATGCCATAGAATCTAAGAAACATGCTGCCAATCTTCCAAGCCCACCATTACCGAGCCCCGCATCCGATTCTATATCCTCTATCTTTTTTAAACTAATTCCTAAATCATTAAGAGCATCCTCACAAATATCCTTTATACCTAGATTAACTAGATTACTATCTAGTAATCTACCAATTAAAAATTCCATAGAAAAATAATACACTTGTTTTCCTCTATTTTTTCCATACGCTTTATTACTTTCTATCCATGGTTTAGAGCAATAGTCTTTTACTAGTGCACCTAAAGCATAATATTGATGCAGAGGCGATGCATCAATTTCATCTTCTGCAAACATTGTTTGTAGTTTCTCTACATAGTCCAATTTAAATATTTCTTTATCTATTACTATAATATTCACCACCTAGCAATTTTAAAATTTACTTTTCAGATTAGTATATAATTCCATATAGTTTTCAGCCGAATTTTCCCAACTATTGTTTGAAATCATGGCATTTTGAACTAATTTATTCCAAGACTCTTTGTCTTTGTATAAATCCAGAGCCCTCTTTATAGCATCTAACAATTCTTGACTACTATAATTTTCAAAAGAAAAACCATTACCAATACTAGTATATTTATTATAAGGGATAACGGTGTCTTTGAGCCCTCCAGTTTCCCTGACAATTGGAATACTTCCATATTTCAAGGCTATAAGCTGGCCTATGCCACAAGGTTCAAATAAAGATGGCATCAAAAACATATCTGAAGCAGCGTATATTTGCTGTGCTAGCTCCTCATCGAAAATAATATTTGTCGATATCCTACTTGGGTAAATAGACGCAAAGTATTGAAATATATCTTCATAATATCCTTCACCATTACCAAGCAGTACTATTTGTATTGGAAGAATAAGCAATTCCTGGAGTTTATCCACAATTAAATCTAAGCCTTTTTGTTTCACTAGTCTAGTGGTAATTCCTATCATTGGCATTTCTTCATCTACGGTAAACCCTAGTTTTTCTTGTAGCTTTAATTTGTTTTTCACTTTCTGTTTTATACTTTTTTCATCATAATTGCAAAATATTTTTTTATCCGCCCTAGGATCATAGAGATCATAATCTATACCATTTACTATGCCATATATATTTTCAGCCTTTGAGGCTAATAATCCATCTAGCGATTCCCCATAAAAAGGAGTTTGTATTTCTCTTGCATAAGTGTTGCTTACAGTAGTTACTGCATCTGAGAAAACAATCCCGCCCTTCATAAATGATACATTGTCATAAAATTTTAATGCTTCATCATTAAAATATTTCCAATCTAAATCTATTAAATCACCTAGTATCTCTTTGTTGAATACTCCTTGATATTTCAAATTGTGTATAGTGAATACACTTTTTATTTCATTATATCGCTCGTCTTCACTATAATTTTCTTTAAGTAAAGCTGGTACTATTCCAGAGTGCCAATCATTACAATGAATTATATCTGGCACGAAATCCCCCATGTATTTTATAGATTCTAAGATTGCTTTTGAAAAGTAAGAGAATCTCTCTCCATCATCATAATATCCATATATCTCAGGCCTTTTAAAATAATCTTCATTATCTACAAAATAATAAGGCACCTCATCATAAGTCAAATGTTGTAGTCCACAATACTTATCTCTCCAACCAACTTTAACCTTAAAACTAGCTATAGTTTCCATGCAATTTTTAAATGACAAAGGAATTTTACTATATTTAGGTATAATTACTCTTGCGTCAATGCCGAGCTTTCTTAAAGCTTTAGGCAGTGCATATGCAACATCCCCAAGGCCTCCAGTTTTTATAAAAGGATATGCTTCAGAAGCCACAAATAATACTTTCATACTAAACCCCCCATTAAATATATGAAAATAAATAACAAGTAAGTATACTTGTTATTTTGTAAACAAGCTGAACAAGTAAGTATACTTGTTATTTATTTTCATATACCTTATTTTTTAAAATTGTTATGGCCGAAATTTTTTTTCAATAACCACCGGAAAATCTTCATCCCCATTTAGTACTGTATTTTCACTTATAATTGTATTTTTATCAATTATAACATTAGTCAGTTTACAACCTTTTTTAATTTCGCAATTCTGAAATATTATACAATTTTTGATTTCTGCCCCTTCGTGTACCGTCACCCTTCTTGAAATTATACTTTTCTCTATACTTCCTTTTAAAATACATCCATTGGAAATCAAAGCATTACTAACCTTTGATCCATTAAAGTATTTAGTAGGAGCTTCATCTTTACTCTTTGTATAGATTAACCCTTTGTTAAAGAATAATTCCTTGGTTACTTTACCATTTAGCATATCCATACTAGTTTTATAATAATTTTTTACAGAATTTACACATTGGAGGTATCCTTTAAACTCATATGCATTTACATTAAGTTCAGTAATTTCACTACAAATAACTTCTTTCATCGAATTATGATATCCAGTCTGAATGCACTTGTTTACAATAGCTATAAGAGTGCTTTTTTTCATTATATACATTTCCATTGATATATTTAGTTCGTCCTCTGCTCCTATGTTTTTTCCAATGTTCAAAACTTTATTTTCTTCATCAATATATAAAGTGCTACAACTTACATAATGCGTCTTCCCATTATTTGTTTTTTTGTATACTACCGTTATATCGCTACCGGATTCTTCGTGATACTTAGCAGCCTCATTGTAATCCATGTTACATAACATATAAGAAGAAGATATTATTACATACTCTTGCTTAGTTCTATAAATATATTCCATGTTTTCACTTATTGCATCTATATCTTTTAATTGTGATGTTTCTGAGGTAAGATTAAACAAAAATAGTCCATTTATTTTTCTATCTAAATCCCATGGTTTCCCTGAACCTAAATGATCCACTAAGGACCTCGATTTTGTGTTAGTAAACATACCTATATTATGAATACCCGAATTAATCATATTCGAAAGCACAAAATCAATAATTCTATATCTCCCACCTATAGGAATCGACGCTATAGGTCTCGATTTTGTAAGACTTTTAATATTATCTTCTTGCTCATTTAACATTAATATTCCTATATAATTTTTAAGCATGCTCTCACCTCGCAAGTTTTATAATTTAGTTACTTTCTTTGAATCAACCTTAATTTCTCTTCCTTGTTCTATAACAATAATGTCTTCTCCATTGCCAATATGCACATTACGTCTTACGGTAACATTACTTCCTATAATAGCTTTATCTATTACCACATTATTGCCTATTTTAGTATTAGGTAGAATTACGGAATTAGTTATTTTAGTGTTTTTTCCTACATGTACTCCATGAAAAAGCACACAATTGCTTATTTCTCCAAAAACAGTACATCCCTCATTGAGCATTGCATTGTCAATGCTTGCGCTAGGTCCGATATATTGTGGTGGCATCATAGGGTTCACTGTATATATTTTCCATTGATTGTCATGTATATCGAGTTCGTTATCGTCAGATAGCAAATCCATATTAGCTTCCCATAAACTTTCAATAGTACCAACATCTCTCCAATACCCTTTGAATGGATATGCATATAATTTTTGATTATTTATCAACATTTTTGGTATTATATTCTTACCAAAATCGTTACTGGAATTTTTATCAAGGTTATCATCTTTTAAAAGCTGTTTAAGAACAGACCATTTAAAAATATAAACTCCCATAGATGCTAAATTGCTTTTAGGCTCTTCTGGTTTTTCATCAAATTCAAAGATGCTGTGATCCTCTCGTGTGTTCATTATTCCAAATCTACTTGCCTCGGCCTTCGTTACTTCTAATACTGCAATGGTAACATCTGCGCCTTTTTCTTTGTGATAATCTAACATTTTGGAATAATCCATTTTATAAATATGGTCTCCTGATAAAATAAGAACATACTCTGGTTCGAAGCTATCGATGTAATTTGTGTTTTGATATATAGCATCTGCTGTGCCATTATACCAATTTCCACCATCTTGACTTTGGTAAGGTGGAAGTAGACTCACCCCTCCGTTTTTCCTATCTAAATCCCAAGGTGCGCCTATACCTATATGAGAGTTTAAAGCCAAAGGTTGGTATTGAGTAAGAACTCCTACAGTGTCTATATCCGAATTAGAACAATTACTTAAAGAAAAATCTATAATTCTATACTTTCCTCCAAATGGAACCGCAGGCTTTGCTGTGATTTTAGTTAATTGTTTTAGTCTTGACCCTTGGCCTCCTGCCAATATCATAGCTATCATTTCTTTTTTTATCATGCTAGTTCTCTCCTTTCTAAACCTTTACTAATTAAATCATCTCCTGCGGAGCTACAATACTAACTTTTACTAAAGCTAACATCTTACTTAATAAAGATTTTTACACATTTTTACACCTAATTACCTCATCATGTAAAAACACAAAAAAAAATCTTTAGAAAATGCATACATTAATGAGAACAAATACGTTTCATAAAATTTATCTACAAGGTACATAGAATCTTTAGGGATTTTCAAAACAACTAATCAAAGAAAAATATTTGATGGCTTGCCATCCCCAAGAGGCTCATCCACAATTTCGCTTTAAAAATTAGGAATATACCCTCCACTTTAAACATATAAAAATTATAATTTAGTAATTGTATATAATAAATTTTGAATTCTAAAATTTATTAAAACGAAAGCAAAGCCTTATTTAACTGCATTTATTTGAATATTTATAATAATATTTTTATAATGTTTTTATAATTGTATCATAATAATAGGGAAAATATTGGTGGATTTTGCTCCTTATAATAATTATTTATCTACAAGTTTACTAAAGTTTCTTTTAGGATTAGAATATTATTACACTGTTTTAAGTTTCATAATAAAAATATATAAATATTTAAAGATAATTACATTTTTTTTATATCAATAAAATTTTTTTGGGAATAAGTGTTACATTTATAACTATATTACCCGCCAATATTCTGTTAAATATTTACAATTATTTTCTGTATCAGTTTTTATTACAGATAGCTAAAAATCTATAACTCTATAATCATGCTTTATGATAAAGCTCATAATTATTAAGGCACATTAAAATGAATAATTATTCATTTTAATGTGCCTTAGATAAAATTTCATAGAAATTTACTCATTAGAAATATCCATACCATAAAATATTTCGCCCATTTCCTTTTTTAATTTTTGTATAATATCACATTTTTCATCTTCATTTAAATCTTCTTGTTTAATCTCAAATAAATAATTATCAAGCTCAAAATCGTTTAATATCATTTTAGTATGAAATATATTAGATTGATATATATTCATATCAATTAAGTTGTATTTATTTATAGTTTCTTTTGAAATATAATCTTGTATAGAATTAATTTCATGATCTATAAAATGTTTTTGACCATCCATATCTCTAGTGAAGCCGCGAACTCTATAATCAATAGTAATAATATCCGAATCAAAACTATCTATTAAGTAATTTAGAGCTTTTAATGGCGAAATAGTACCACAAGTGGCTACATCTATATCTACTCTAAAAGTGCTTATATCATTTTGAGGATGGCTTTCAGGATAAGTATGTACTGTTACATGACTTTTATCTAAATGTCCCACGATATTCTCACGAATCGGAGTTAAAATTCCTCTATTACAGGTAGGATCCACCACATATAATGGAATTTCTTCCTCTGAAATAAGTAATGTTACGCTTGCTCCTTGGGGATCATAGTTCTGCTTTGCAATATTTAGCACACTTGCGCCTATCGTCTCAGTAACGTCGGTAAGAATTTTTGTTAACCTCTCAGCGTTGTATTGTTCATCAATATACTCTATATATCTTTTGCGATCCTCTTCTGTTTTTGTATAGCAAATATCATAAATGTTAAAACTTAATGATTTTGTTAAGTTGTTAAACCCATAGAGCTTTATTTTATTTTTCTCATTTTTAGCCAACTTTATTCCCCATTTCTATTAGACTTCTTCTAAAGAAAATTATATAACTTATGACTTCATTGTCAAGATATAAATTTATCGTTTCTTTCCATTCTATATAATAAATTGCTTGAAGTATATACTTTTTAACATTATAATTATTTATAATAGCAATATATATAATAGTAGTATATATGATTTTATGTTTATCATACTATTCCCTGTATAACATGGATATTAATATATTTAAGTGTAATATTTATATTTTTCTACAAATGTATATCATTAGAATCGGAGGTATTAATACAATGTATAAAAAATTAAAAGTTGGATTATTAGGTGGAACTGGATTTGTTGGTCAACGTCTTGTTACACTACTTGAAAATCACCCTTATTTTGAAATAGCTGTTATTGCTGCTAGTGAGAACTCTGTGGGTAAAACTTATTATGACGCAGTAAATAACAGATGGAAACTAGACGTACCTATGCCTGAAAGCGTTAAAAATATTGTAATTAAAAATATAAATGAAGTAGATGTAATAAGCAGCGAGGTAGATTTTGTCTTCTGTGCTGTTAATATGAACGCTAATGAAATAAGAGAAATTGAAGAGAAATATGCAAAGGCTGAAACTCCTGTAGTTTCAAATAACTCTGCACACCGAGGTACACCTGATGTTCCAATGGTTATTCCAGAAATAAATGCTGACCATTTTGAACTAATTAACGCACAACGTAAGCGTTTAGGCACTAAAAGAGGCTTTATTGTTGCGAAACCCAACTGCTCAATTCAAAGTTATGTTCCTGCTATAAGCGCCCTTATGGAATATAAACCCACAAAAATATTAGTTTGCACCTATCAGGCTATATCAGGTTCTGGAAAAATATTTTCAGACTGGCCGGAAATCATTGACAACGTTATACCCTATATAGGTGGAGAAGAAGAAAAGAGCGAGCAGGAACCCCTAAAAATTTGGGGCCATATGGAGAATAATAAGATAGTTAATGCTGCGGAACCTATAATTTCAACTCAATGCATTCGTGTTCCTGTGGCAGATGGTCACTTAGCTGCAGTTTTTGTTTCTTTTGAAAATAAACCATCAAAAGAAACTATTTTAAAGCATTGGGCAAGTTACGAAGGCAAACCACAACTTTTAGAACTACCAAATGCCCCAGAGCAATTCCTAACTTATTTTGAGGAAAATGATAGACCTCAAGCTAGACTAGATAGAGATATTGAAAAAGGAATGGGCATATCACTTGGAAGACTTAGGGAAGATAAATTGTTTGACTATAAATTTGTTTGCCTATCTCATAACACTTTACGTGGTGCAGCCGGTGGCGCAGTGCTTTCTGCTGAACTTTTAATGAAAGAAGGTTATTTAACTTCAAAATAAAGAGAAAAAAAGTATATATTACGCGTATTGCAATACGATTAATGCATTCACTTGACTAAGAACTACTAATTTTATTTTTAATTAATCTGCTAGAAAACATAAACTCGCTGTCGCTCAAACATATGTTTTTCGAAACGCATCTTAATTAAAAATAAAATAAGAAGTTCTAAAGCTTGCTTCAATGCATTATACGTAATATATACTTTTTTTGCGCCTAAAAATCAGTGTTTTGCGAATATAAAATTCTCTGCCTCTGGGTAGTTCTCTTAGATACATAACAATTATTAATTATTATGTGACCACACTCGACATCCTGCCTCAGGTTCGCTAGCACATCCTTCTGCTTATCTTTTATGTTTTACAACCTTTAAGAGAATCCCCAAATTTTGAGTTTACCTTAATTCAGATTATAAGAATGATATGTCTTAACTTTATAGGTAATTTACCTAAGATAATACTCATTAGCTTTATATCTTATTAATGATCTTAATGAATTCATTATCTAAATGTTCTCTTAGAATATATAAAATTGAATTAAGACTTTTCTTTTCAAAAGCTAAGTCGTTGGGGCCAGCATTATTGTAATACATAATTTTCACTTCATGTGTTTTATTGTAAATTTCCACTCTTTTTACTTGACTCCATGCCGTACTAGAATTGGTACATGCCAAAAAACCGTTCTCATAAATACCTTGTCTTAATTTTGAGATAAGGTAAAATTCAATAAATAAACCTAATCCAAGTAACACCTCAAAAGATTTTTGTCTTTTATAAATCATTAAACTTCCTAAGATTGCACCGATAAGAAGCATTACAATACTAAAAATTTTACTGTGCTTGGATTGTATGATTAATTTTCTTTGTTTAACAAGTGATAATATAGTAATGAATAGCATATAAGCCATTTGAATCAATATTGGGATATCTGTTCTATCCATATTTTCTCCTTTCTTATCTAATATAACTTAGTATTATTTCGACGTATCACCATTCTTCTTTTTCCCAACACTCATCAATTAAATGTTCATTTTCCAGCTTCACATTATAGACATAACCTGTCCAGTTTATCTGACTTTTTTAATAAATCTCCTTCTGCTTATCTTTTATATTTTACAACCTTTAAGAGAATCCCAAAATTTTGAGTTTCCCTTAATTTGAATTATAAGAATGTTCCCAAGCAACATCTTTAATCAGCGCCTAAATTTAATACGTAAATCAACCTTTATTAAAGCCCAAGCAATGATTGATATTAAGCAACAACCAAGCCAGACAAAGGATGATATACCTATTTTTCTTAGATACCTAAGGGGAACGTCTTCATTACTGCTACCTATAATTATATTTTTGCTACCCTTCTCTGTGGTAATCTGCTTGCTCGTAGCTCCAATACCCTCCTCAACAGCTTCACCTTGAAAATCACTTGGATATATGTATTCTATATTTTCCAACTTAAAATTAACATTAAATGGACTAGCCAGTGCTACATATATAAGCTTTTTTTTAGATTTATTAAATACTGTACTAATATCTTTATTTATAGAATCTATGTTATCTTTTCTATATGAATTCATTATAGTAAAAATTTCATTATTTCTTGTCTCAATTTGTTTCCAATAAATGTCGGTGCCTATTATAGAAACAGAACCAGATATTATGGTTATTAAGAGAAAGGCTACTGCTATTATTAATGTTTTTTTTGCCTTCTTGTTCACAAACTTAAATATACCAATTAATTCATTTTTAATTTGATTTTCTTCACCAAATCTATTAATTGCAATGGAAATGCTTTCTTCTTCAGATTTTCCTTCAGACTTTAACTCTTCTATCAGTTGCAATAAATGATTTTTCATTTCATATTTTAATGATTCGATTTCTTCTTTATTGCCACCTACATGTTTGTAAACTGAATTAACATACTTATCAATCTGTTCCATAAAATTATACCCCCCTGTAAAATGTATCAATAATTTTTTTAAAAAATATCCACTCAGTTTTTTTATTGTTTAAATAATTCATTCCTTCGGCTGTAATTTTGTAATACCTACGCCTTCCTCCACCACTTTCAGTATCATCCCAATATGGGGAAATTAGCTCGTTATTTTCAAGTCTTTTTAAGACAACATACATTGTTCCCTCTTTAATCTCAAATGTTTCTTGACTTATATTTCTTATTTTTTTGGCAATGTCATATCCGTATAAATCTTCACCTACTAAAAGGCTCAATATTATACTTTCGATATATCCTTTTATCATCTCTTTATTTATTTCCAATTTTTCTCACCTCATAATTACATAATAGCACAAACTACTATATAGTGTACAGTAGTTTATGCTATATAATTTCACAATAAAAAACACAGAATTAATTAAATCTATGTTTAAGTGACAACTCTTTGCTGCGTCATATTTTACAATGATGTATGTATCGTTCTTTTATGATATAGGAAACAGCTTGCGGAAAACAATGTGGATAACCTTTTTTACAATTAATAGTCAAGATTGATTCTTCATTTGCCAATATTAAATTCAAAGCCTCTGAATAGTTCTCTGGGGACATAACAGTTGTTAATTGTTATGTGCTCACATCCAATAGTATGTATTTTAACAATAAAAGATAAGCAGAAGGTTTAACGACATTTTAGGAGCAAAGTCTAACACTTCTATAAGTGGGGGTTACATACTCTAACAAATAGAAAACTTCAGTGGGAGTATAAATCTCCTTCTAAAGTCGTTAATATTGCAGCGACCCAGGAGATGATTTAACACATCTTTCTTATCTTTTATATTTTACACCCTTTAAGAGAATCCCCAAATTTTGAGTTTCCCTTAATCCGGATTAAACCTCTATAAATTCCAATATTTGTTTAGGTTTTTGAAAAATATAATTTGCATTAATCCCACTTGAGGATTTAGCACCCCATAACGCTAATGCAAAATCTATACCAGCACTGAATGCACAGTCCATATCATATTTAGTGTCACCAATGTAAATTGTCTTTGATTTATCTGCTCCTGATAATTCAATAAATTTTAAAATAGGTTCTGGATTAGGCTTATGTTTTTCTGTATCGTCTGCGCAAACTACTAATTTAAAGTAATTGGTTAACCCAAAAGGTACAAAGTCATTTATGTACTCTTTTTTAGTCTTTGAAGTAACTATACCTACTGAAATTCCCATTTCATTTAATTTAACTAATGTATCCTTAATGTCATCGAAAACTTTCACATGAGAAAGATATTCTTTTAAATATCTATTCCATTTCTCATTAGACTCATGAAGATTAGTTATTCCAAGTTTATTTAATGTTACCTCTCCTGGAATACCTAAAGCGAATCTTAATTCTTCAAAGCTAAAATTTTTATTAAGTTCTTCAAACATTAATTTTTGGAGTGATGAAAGAACTGCAAATTCGGTATCTAAAATCGTACCATCAATATCAAATATAACATAATTATACATTGTAACCTCCATTGTTAAAATTAAGTAATTTTACATAGTTTACATACCTATAATGATTGTTTTTGCCTAATGAATCTCATATCACATACCCACTTTATCGCCATAACAAATAGAATAATAACAAACTTCTGGATATCCAAGAACTTTATGAATGCTTATGTATTAAATACCCATAATAGTATTTTTGTTTTTTCTTTAATTTAAGACCCTGCCTCTGGGCAGTTCTCTGGGGGGACATAACAATTAGTATTGGAAAAGCCTCAGGCTTAGAGTAACTTTTCTTAATATATGCTATTTAGCACAATTTATTTTTAGCCAAAGAGTTATTTTCTTAATATCCCATCAATTCTTTAACCTTGTCCTTATTTTCTTTATTTGTCAATTTCTCTAACAATATGAAAGCCACTTCCATTGCAGTCGATGGATTCCAAGATGTAATTATATTCTGGTCAATTACTATTGGTTGATTGATAACTTCAACACCAAAATCTTTCAACTGTTTTTGCCTTATTCCATCTCTTTTATTGTAGGTAGTTCCTTTTCTTCCTTTTAAAACTCCACTTTTTCCTAGGGGTAATGCAGCAACACATATTGAGGCTATAGTTTTACCTTTTTTATCAAATCCCCTTAGAATTTCTAAAAACTGTTCGTTATAAGCATCACTATAGAAATCATATTCTATAAATCCTCCTGGAATTGCTAATGCGTCATAATCATCAATATTTACCTCATCAAAAGTGTAGTCTACTACAATCCTTTGATTAAATGTACTGTTTACTTCCTTGGTCCTTCCACATGTAAATAATTGTGTGGATTTATCACCATCAATGTAATTCCATCCAATTACATCAATAAAAACACTTGCTTCAAATGTTTCAAATCCATTTGCCAATAATAATAACACTTTTTTCATATTTATTCTCCTCTTAATTATAGATAGTGTAAATACTATCAAAAATAAAATCAACTAACAATACTTAATATTCATAATATCAGCATGCACTTGTAACTTTTTTATAAAAACTTTTAATTAATAAATATATGTACACTAAATACTCATGTATACAAAATAAAGTGCAATTTTTATACTTTTAGGAACCCATACATAAACAGATTTCCATGATACTCCTTTATTTTTTTAATTACATATTTTTGCCGTTCCTTTTTGTTTTTTAAGCTTGTAATATAATATATAAATATACAAAGCCAAATTACTGGATTCAATTGATGTCACTTCCCATTATATAATCAGTATTTTATTTAACATGATTTCACAATAATGTATGTATCGTTCTTTTATGATATATATGACCTATAATAATATCATAACATATTTTTAATATTATATGTGGAGACGAAGAAAAGAGCGAGCACGAACCCCTAAAAATTGGGGTCCATATGGATATATACTTTTTTTGCACCCAAAATATTTGCTTTGCGAATATAAACTTCCCTGTCTCGGGTTCGATATCACATCCTTATTTGTCAATTTCTCTAACAATATGAAAGTAACTCAATTGGTATTGCGTTCCATTCGGAATAATTATATATACTTAATATATTAAAACTCTCAAATAAAATAAAACTAGAGTGTTTTTTACTCTAGTTAGTTAACAATATAAGAATAATATTCAGTATGTCCGAAATCGCTTAATATAACATATATTATATTTTAGGCTCAACAGTTTTAATTATAAGTCTTAATGTCATTATTACTGATGCAAGCTTATGTTTTATCTCAATTGGCACTGTGCTCCTATCAATCATGCAATCTAAAACATACTGTGTTGGGATTTTTGCAAATTTGGCAATAGTATCAGCACTAGTCTTATGTACTTCAACCTTGTGTCCATCACTTTTTACGCCTAACAAATGTGATACTAGAATGGTTAATATTCTCTATTAATTAAATAATTTGTGTGGTTAGGTAACCATATTAGCTTTTCTATTAAAAAACTTGGTTTTATGTTTAATTCATTTAGTTCATCAAAATTAAACCATTTATATATTAGTCTTTTACCTTCTATCCCACTAAATGAATCTTGTTGATTTTTTATCCATGATTCCTTTTGAAGACTAACAAGATAAATCATTGTAATTTCATAGTAATCTTTTTCTCTAAATTTAAAGAAATTTTCTACAGTCCAGAGCAACCTATTAATCTCTATATCTTCTCCTAATTCTTCTATTATTTCTCGTTTTATAGCACATTCTGACGACTCTAACATTTGTACTCTACCACCAACAAGTACCCAAAAATCATCATCTTCCATCCTATGTAATAATATCTTTTTATCGTCAGTAATAACTTCACATGTTCTATAATTAAAAACAGTTTCATTATTGTTATAAAAAGTAATATCCATATGTTATTCCTCCCCACGTAATATTAGTTAATTCGCATTATTTTACAATGATCTCTGTATCGTTCTTTAACTATATATATATCCTATAATAAAATCCTAACATATTTTTAATATTATATTGAAAGAATTACTTAATAAAAAGCATTGTCAATAAAAATAACATGCTAATTATAAAATTAATTAGCATGTTATTTTTTATTATATAGGAAACAAGCTTGCAGAAAATAATGCGGATAACTTTTTTTGCAGTTGAAAGTTAAGGTTTATTTTTCATTTGAAAATTCTTCTTTTCAAATATTAAATTCAAAGCATATTTACCATATCTGCCTCTGAATACTTCTCTGGGTGGGGACATAACAATTATTAATTGCTATGTGCTCACATCCAATGGCATGTATTTTAACAATAAAAGATAAGCAGAAGGTTTAACTAAACACATCCTTCTGCTTACCTTTTATATTTTACTACCTTTAAAAGAATCTCCAAATTTTGAATTTCCCTTAATTCCTATTAAATGAATAGAACTAAATTTAATATTGATCATTGATCACTACTATTGATGTGATTCACTTTAAATAATCCTAATCTTTGTTGTAATTATAATAATAATTACATTTTTTCTTTATTTTCTATTTGAACATTAAATTAAATTTATATCATATTGTTCAAGGAGAGTAATAATAGTTTTGCTTGGTAAATCTTCTGTAATAATGCTATTAAAATCTGTTATATTTGAAAATTTAAAAATTCCATCTATATTAAACCTTTCATTTAGTGCCATTAAGTATGTCTCTTTGGATATACTCATAATAGTCTTTTTAGTATTTGCATCCTCAGAAACACTAGTACTTATGTTTCCATCTCTGAGATCTACTCCACTACATCCCACAAAAGCTTTATTACAACGATAAAGTTTAATTTGTTCAATAGAATGAGAACCTATACTGCCACCTACAATTGTATTATAATCTCCACCTATAAAAATAAAATGTATATTGCAGTCTACTGCAATCATTGATGATATCTCAAACATATTTGTAATTAAAATTATATTTTTATTGCTTTTTATAAGTAGTTTTGCAAGAATATATGAAATAGTTGATGCATCTAAAAAGATTGTATCGTTCTCTTTTATTTGACTATAAGCTTTTTGAGCAATTATTTCTTTTAACTCAGTATTCTTTTCTACTCTGCTAAAGAAATTTTCACCATTTACAATTATACGTTTTATGTTAATAGCACCACCATAAGTGCGTTGAATTAAATTTTTTTTCTCTAATACTTGAAGATCCTTTCTAATCATGCTCTCACTAACTTTAAATTTTATACTTAAATCTTTAACTAATACTTTTCCGTCTTTTTCTACTAAATCTAAAATATATTTATACCTTTCTTGAATAAACATAATCTTCTCCCATTCATTCTTCATTGTTCTTATTGTAACAACAATAAGAAAATAATGCAATAAAATCTATTGACAAGTAGTAATAAGCGCTCTACAATAGTATTAACGGCAATAATTGTCATCAAATGATATCAAATAGGAATCATGCTGTGCTTTTCACTCCTAACACACATTATTGCCTTCTTAAACTATTATAATATATTCACGTAACTTAACATATTATAATTTTATAAAGGTGGAGAAAAACTATGCCAATATTAGATTCTACAGAAATTAAACATATAAAAATTTCAACTATTAATTTACAAAAAACCATGAAATTTTATATAGATTTAGGATTTAAAACTATTTTAAGAACTTTTAATAAAGAAGCAAATGAGCAGGTGGCATTTCTTCGATTTAAAGATATAGTAATTGAAACTAATGATACTTTAAATACTAAAGGAAAAGTAGGCGCAATAGCTAATATATCAATAAACTTTCTGATATTGAAAAAGCATTTAAAATTAAATTTGTAAATGTAGAGGATATAATATTATAGAAGATGAAGTGCAATATATTTTTTTTGGAGAGAATAAAGTTAGTTTTTTTATATTAAAAGGGCCATCGGAAGAAAAAATAGAGTTTTATGAGAAATTGTAATTATCCTATTCTTTTAGGCAAAGACTCAATAAATTATTAAAATGACAGTGAGGAGGTAGTATATATTTATGAAAAAAGCAGTGTTTTTTGACATAGATGGAACATTAATAGATTGTTTAAATGGGTTAACAGATATTACTCATAAAGTGAAACAAGCAATTCGTATTTTGCAAACCAATGGATATTATGCATTCATTGCAACAGGTAGACCTTATGCATTTTTAAGTGAATCTTTGTTGAATTTTGGATTTGATGGTTTTATTCTTACAAATGGAGCACAAGTAAAAATCAAAGATAATCTTATTTATAACGACCCACTTGATAAAGATTTTATAAAGAAAATAACTAATAATTTTGAAAGACTTAACATTCAATACATGTTACAAGGAGAGGTATATTCATATATGAAAGAAAATTACAAAGAATTTTATTCAATTTATGATAGTTTTAGTATTTCTAGAAAGTACTTAAAAATTAATTATGATATTGAAAATGTAGATACCTATAAAATTGAAATGCTCTGCAAAGATAAGAAAGGTGCAGATTATTGTTTATCCTTAGGAAATGATAATTATGATTATATTCATAATGTAAAAGAAAACTCTTTTGAGCTTTATTCAAAAAGAAATACAAAAGCTACAGGAATCTTAAAAGCATTAGCTTATTTAAATATTTCAATAGAAAATAGCTATGCTTTTGGTGATGGAAAAAATGATATAGAAATGTTATCTACAGTTGGATGCGGAATAGCTATGGGAAATGCTAGTGATGAAGTTAAAAACTATGCAAAAAAAGTGACTGATACCGTAAATAATGATGGCATAGCTTTAGGAATCAAAAATTACATACTATAAGTATATAAAAATTCATTTACAAAACCATGACTAACACCCTAAAATTCACAATACGTTCAGTAACAATTTCTTTTTCAAGAAATAAATCATAACCTGCGAAGCTGCAATATTTCCTATTTATGCGCAAAAAAAAGTATATATTACCTATAATGCATTGAAGCGAGCTTTAGAACTTCTTAGCGAAGTGAATGCATTAATAGTAATATATACTTTTTATATTTTTTTTCCACTAACAATAAATATAGGATTATTTGCCATTAACATATAGCTCTTTCCTTTTGTCTTACTTACTTGAATTTGTACACATTCTACTTCATAATTTAATGTTTTTAAAGCTTCCATAGCCTTGTACACATTATTTATTGTTATAAAATTTAAAACGATATTTCTGTTTTTCTTAAGCTTACTTCCATACTTCTCGATAATATCAGCTATATTTCCACCACTTCCACCTACAAATATAGCATCAAATTCTCCTGTTATATTAGTCTGTATCTCCATGGCTTCTGAACTTAGTATTTCCAGGTTACTCGTTTTAAATTTTTCTTTATTTTGTTTTATAACCTCTAATGCATCAAGATCTTTTTCTATAGCGATTACTTCACCACTACTGCATATCTGAGCAATCTGAATACTTACTGATCCTGTTCCCGCACCGATGTCTATTACCCTATAGTCCTCTTCAAGCTCAAGCTTTACTACACTTAATATTCTTACTTCTTCCTTAGTCATTGGGCAATTGCCCCTTATAAATTCATTATCTTTAATAAATCTCATGTTTTACACTTCCTTCAATTTTAGAAATTAAGTATTTATTCTTAATGAATGCTAACAAAAGTATATATCGCGTAAAATGCGTTTGAGCAAGCCTTAGTTATTCTTAATTTGTTTTAGTTTCAGATGCGTTAAGAAAACACATGTTTGAGCGCTAGCGAGTTTGTGTTTTAAGCAACTGTAAATAAAATAAATTTTAGAATTACTTGACAAAGCGAACGCATCTGTAGCGATATATACTTTTCGTTATAGCATACAGCAAGAAAAAATTGATACTTCACATATTGCGCCTGTTATTCACTGAACTCTTATATTTTAAAACTCCTAAATGATTCTAAGAATTTTTCAATATCATTATCAGTATGCTTAACGCATAAGAATATTGCCTCAAATTGAGAAGGTGCAATATTTATTCCACTTTTTATCATATGTTCAAAGTATTTTGCAAATAGCGATGGATCACAAGTTTTAGCATCTTCAAAAGTTTTAACTTCACTCTTCTTTGTAAAGAATGCTGTGAGCATTGAACCACATCTATTAACTACCATAGGTATACCTTTTTCTTTTGCAATTTCTAGTAATCCCTCTTGAAGTTTTTCTGAAAGCTTCTCCATGTGCGCGTATTGACTAGGATTATTATAAAGCTTAGTTAATGTTTCATATCCTGCTGCCATTACCACTGGATTCCCAGACATAGTTCCCGCTTGATAAACTGGTCCCATAGGAGATAATAACTCCATTATTTCTTTTTTCCCACCATATGCACCACAAGGAAGTCCCCCTCCCATGATTTTTGCATAAGTTACTAAATCAGGAACTATTCCATAAATACTTTGTGCTCCTTTATACGCTACTCTAAACCCACTCATTACTTCATCAAAAATAAGTAGACTCTTGTATTCATCACATAAATTTCTAAGCTCTAATAAAAATTCTTTTTCAGCTGGTATAACTCCCATATTTCCTGCTACTGGCTCAATTATTATACAGGCAATATCATCACTATATTTATCAAACAATGCTTTAACGCTGCTAATGTCATTGTAATTTGCAATTAATGTATGTATAATACTTTCCTCAGGAACACCTGCTGAACCTGGTATTCCCGCGGTCATTACTCCTGAACCGGCTTCAACTAGAAAGCCTTCAAAATGTCCATGGTAGCAACCTGCAAATTTTATTATTTTATTCTTTCTTGTATATCCCCTTGCAAGCTTAACTGCACTCATTGTGGCTTCTGTACCTGAGTTAACCATTCTAATCATGTCTACACTATCTACAGTGCTACAAATGTGCCTTGCGAGTTTTAGTTCTAATTCTGTAGGTGCACCAAATGCAATAGCACTGGTGCAAGTATTTTGTATAGCTTTTACTACATCATCATCACTATGCCCAAGTATCATAGGTCCCCAAGCGCATACAAAATCTATATATTTATTTCCATCTTCATCATAAATATATGCCCCCTTACCTTTTTTAATAATTGGGGGAGTTACACTTACATCTTTAAACGCTCTAACTGGACTATTAACTCCACCAGGCATATATTGCTTTGATTCATTAAATATATCTAAATTTCTCATCGTAATTTCCTCTTTTCTAAATATTTAATTTCTAATTATCCCTTAATCCATCTACATAAATCAAGTGCATAATAAGTGATTATCATATCCGCTCCTGCTCTTTTCATAGACATATGCATTTCCATAGCTACAGCTTTCTCATCAATTAATCCCATTTTTGCAGCTGATTTTACCATAGCAAATTCTCCACTAACACTATAAGCTGCTATTGGCACATCATGTCTATCACGAGCCCATCTTATTACATCTAAATATGATAATGCTGGTTTTACCATTACAATATCTGCGCCCTCTTCAATATCGCATTCTATTTCTCTCATAGCTTCTCTGATATTTGCTGGATCCATTTGATAAGTTTTTCTATCCCCAGACTGTGGCGTTGAGTTAGCCGCTTCTCTAAAAGGGCCATAAAACGCTGACGAGTATTTTGCACTATAAGCCATTATTGATACATCTTTAAATCCATTTCCGTCTAAAATTTCTCTTATTGCAGCTACGTGACCATCCATCATGTCAGATGGTGCTATCATGTCCGCTCCAGCTGCAGCATGAGATAATGCTATTTCTGCCATATATTTTAAACTCTTATCGTTATCTACTTTCTCGTTTTCTAATATTCCACAGTGTCCATGACTAGTATATTGACACATACATACATCCGTTATTATAACTAATTTTTTTGATATCTCTCGTACCTTTTTAACTGCTCTTTGAACAATACCATTTTTATCAAAGGCCCCACAACCTACTTCATCTTTATGATCTGGTAATCCGAATAAAATTACTCCACGTACGCCCACTTCTTCAACTTCTTCAATAATTTCATGAAGTCTATCTAATGAAAAATGATAATTCCCTGGCATTGAAGATATTTCTTCTTTAATATTTTCACCTTCTACTACAAAAATAGGAAATATAAAATCTGATGGTGTTAATATCGTTTCTCTTACTAAATCTCTTATATTACTTGTTTCTCTTAATCTTCTATTCCTTTTGAACACAGTTATCCACTCCTAATTAAATAAATTATCATTTTATCCACAAATTGTTATTAATTCATCACCTGCGGTGCTGTAAATCATCTCTAAATTAACATTACATTTTTACAAGCTTGCTTATAACCCCTTCTGCACTATATTCATCACATATAATAGATTCTATACCATTATCTGAAAGTTCCTTTGCAGTTATAGGTCCTATAGCCAGTGCCGTTTTCGATTTTATAACTTCAATACCTACCATTGTAATCATATTTTTAACAGTCGACGGCGAAGTAAATACTATCAAATCTACATCTTTTATTTCATTTTCATATCTTAATTTACCACAAACCGTTTCATATGTGAAAACTTCATCCACGCTGCAGCCAATACTTCTTAATTCTTCTACCAAATAAGGTCTTGCATCTTTAGATCGAGGAACTAATATTTTATCTTTCGTTTTTACGTATGTATTCATTTTCTCAAACAAACTTTCAGCAACAAAATGATCTGCAACTATTTCTGGCATAATCCCTCTATTTTTAAGAGCGCTTGCAGTGGCTGGCCCTATGGCTGCAATTTTAGCTTTGAGCTTCCTAATATCAAATTCAATATCCTTTAAGTAATCGAAAAAGATATTCACTCCATTTACACTGGTTAAAGTTAAAAAATCATAGCCCGCAAGCTTTGTTTTATAATCATCTAAATTATATGAAGTGTTTTTAAATTCAATGGAATTTATCTCAAGTACTTCTGCACCTAAATCTATTAATTTTTCTCTTAATTCCTTTGATTGCTCTTTTGAACGAGTTATACAGATGTTCTTCCCGAATAAAGGTTTCTTCTCGTACCAATTGAATTCATCATTAAATTTAATTACTTCCCCCACTACGATAATGCAAGGAGATGATATTTCTGATTTTTGCACCTTACATAAAATATCTTCTAGCGTTCCCACTACCTTCTTCTGCTTTGATGTAGTTCCTCTCATTATTACCGCGCAAAGAGTATCTTTACTTTTTCCATTGGATATAAGATTTCCTGCAATCTTTTCTAGATTTTTAAAACCCATCATAAAAACCAAAGTTCCGCCAAGCCTTGCTACCGCATTCCAATCAATATTAAGTTTTTCTGCGGTCATTGCAGTGAATATATGGAAACTTTGAGCTATCCCTCTATGAGTGATAGGTATCCCAGCATAATTGAGCACTGCTATTGGTGAAGTTATTCCTGGTATAACTTCAAATTCAATGTTCTCTTCAAGAAGTGCTAAAGCTTCCTCTCCGCCACGTCCAAATACAAATGGATCTCCGCCCTTAATTCTTCCAACTACATGTCCTTTTTTAGCGAGCATTACTAGCATTTCATTTATCTCTTCCTGAGTTTTATAATGACAGCCCGGCTCTTTTCCACAATAGTATATTTCACATTCCGCTTTTAAATATTTAAGTATACTAGTACTTGCTAACCTATCATACATAACTGCAGTACATTTTTCTAGCATTCTTATTGCTTTTAGGGTTATTAGTTCCTCATCTCCTGGACCGACTCCCATTAAATAAACCTTTCCCATTAGTATCCCCTTTCTACTTTTTAATATGATTAATTATCTTCTAATATTTTTTTAGCTAGATCAGCACCTAGCTTTATATAATCATTTTTATCTCCTGAGAGTTGTTTTTTCACTATTTTCCCATCAACTTCAAACACACCAAGCATGTGCATAGTTTCTCCTTCAAAATAAGCATATGCTCCTATACAACCATGGCAATCCCCATTAAGTGTCGCCATAAAGCTTCTTTCTGCGTCTACGCAAATTCTAGCATCGTAGCAATCTAATTTTCTAATCATAGATACTTGTGGATGGCTTTTAACCATTTCAATACCTAATGCACCTTGGGCTATTGCTGGTACAACTTCCGTTGGTTCAAAATAGTTAGTAATTATCTTTTCCATACCTAGTCTTTTTAGTCCTGCAGCCGCTAGGATTATGCCATCTAGGTTTTCCTTTTCTATTTTTGCTATTCTAGTCTGTACATTACCTCTTATAGGTACAATCTCCACATCTGGTCTTAGTATCTTAATTTGAGTGCCACGTCTAATAC
The DNA here is from genome assembly GCF_055081075.1 of Clostridium sp. CM039. Classification (NCBI taxonomy): domain Bacteria; kingdom Bacillati; phylum Bacillota; class Clostridia; order Eubacteriales; family Clostridiaceae; genus Clostridium; species Clostridium sp. CM039. Next base: position 3,773,594 of record NZ_CM143649.1, on the reverse strand, counting down.
TACTAGTTCCTATTCTTGCGCCCTTAGGCAAGTCATAAAAACTAATGTTGTTAAAGGCAACAAATGCATCCCTAACATCTTCTCTAACTGGAATAGCCACTATTTCAAACTCCTCTGGTATTTCGTAGGGTACATCCTTCATACTATGTACTGCTATATCAACTTTTTGCTCCAGCATTGCAACCTCTATTTCCTTTACAAAAAGACCCTTACCTCCTATTTTATCTAAAGTTACATTTAAAATTCTATCTCCCTTAGTCTCAATAAGTACCTTTCCAGAGTCAATATTAAATTTTTCTTTAATCATAGCCATAACTGTATTAGCTTGTACTTGTGCAAGTTCACTTCTCCTAGTTCCTATATTAATTTTCAAAATTTATTCCTCCTTTAACTTCAACTTTCAATTCTCAACTATCCCAAATTCAGCTCCATAAAACATTTCTAAAATAGTATTTTGCACTCCCTTATTATAGAAAAAGTAGAAATCTTCACTACATACAAAATTCATAATTTCCTTTTTGACTTCACTCTTCTTTACCATATTTCTCATGCTACATGTATAATTTATAAAACCTTCATACTCACAAATTTTATCTTCTATGACTTTCGACATGAAAAGTGTTGTTTTAGGGCTACCGTTTTTAGTATGTAATGCAAATTTCATATTGGGTGTACTTCTTTGAACTGGTGTTACAAATAACCCTTGTTTATAATCCCCGCAGTGTACATATAGTTTACTTTTTCTATCGCAGTATTCTTTTATACCATCATTTGTCTCTATATTATCTGTAGCAATAATTACAATATGATTCTGATCCACATATCTTTCATCATATTCACCCTTTATTAATTTTAGGTTATAAATATTTTGTAGTGTGTAAAATTCTAGGCAAAACTCTTTTGATACTACAGTAATATTACAACCTTCTTTTGAGAAAGTTTTACATTTTATAAGAGCTGCCTCTCCCCCACCAACTATAAGTATATTAATCTTATCTGATAGCAGTGAAATCATGGTATAATTTAAACCTGAAAAATCCTGCTTATTATGTCCACGCATTCCTTAGACCTCCCCTTCAAATGTTCCTCCTTTAACACCTCTATAGCTTTGTTTACATAGGCATTTGAAGTACTCTTCAAAAGTATCTCTGCTAATTTTTCATTATCCTTAGTCTCTTTCTTGTGCTTAAAAGTCTCTAGTCTTTCTTTGTAAACACCTTCACCATTGTGTTTTAACTTTTTTATAAAAGGCGATAACTCTTCCATGGTTTTCCACTCTATATACTCTTTTATAGCTTCATCCACAATGTATCTATTATCCCTCATAGAGGCTTCACGTCTTTTGTAGTTGGCATCATGGATATCGCCTAACATATCTATGTCATACACTTCATATAAGGGGTTTTCACTTACTATTTCTTCAATGTCCCTTGGTACAGCTAAATCAAATAATAATAAGTGTTTGCTCGGTAACTCCTTTAAGTGAACCACAGTATGAGGGGCCGTTGTACAAGATATAACACAATCCACCTTTTCATAATATTTATGTATGTCGTTAAACGGTATCATTTTCACCCTCGGATCTTCTATATTAGCCTTATGAATATCCCTAACTGCAATATATAGTAAATTTATTTTTCCCTCTAGTATATATTTTGAAGTTAATTCTCCTACCGCTCCATAGCCTAAAATCATAAAATTTTTGTGTCCCCTATCTATTGCTTCTTTAACTACCATAGAAGATGAAGAAACCGGTATCTCACTTATTTTAGATTTATTTCTAAACTTCTTGCCACAAGCGATAGCATTTTCAAAAAGTCTTTGAAGTTCCTTTTTAGTTGATTTTGAACCTTTTGCAGCTTCATAAGCATCCCTAACTTGCCCTAAAATTTGGTCCTCTCCAAGTAATAGTGAATCAAACCCACAGACCACATCCATTAAATGTTGTATTGCTTTTTCTTCCTTATAATTTTCTACACACTTTATTAAAGACCTATCCCAATTTAATGCCTTAAAAATCTTATCAACAATCTCTTCATCCTTAGATTTAAAATATATCTCTGTCCTGTTGCAGGTACTTAAAATAACTGCCTCTTCGCAAATATTTAAAAGTTCCTCTAAGCACTTTCCTTGGCGTTTTGGTATAATTGAGAGTTTTTCTCTAATTTCTATTTTCACATCATGCTTTAGCCCTATAAGTTGTATCATTATATCATCTCCAAAAATACATCACTATTACTAATATTTCATATATACGCATATTTCATATAACATGCATATTATTATTAAATAAAACATTGCCCCATACATTAATTTTATTGTATCTATTATATGTTCTTTCCCCAAATCGTTTATTTTGTTTCCTATTGTTGGTTTATACATTTTTTCTCCAAAATATTCATTCGTACCACCTAGTCTAACTCCCATAGCCCCCGCTGCTGCGCCTTCTGGATAAGCACAATTAGGACTTTTATGATTTTTTCTATCTCTTATCATCACTTTTATACTGCAAGCAATATTTCCTCGAACAAGTGGTGATGCCAAACAGATTAAAAATCCTGTTATTCTTGCTGGTATAAAATTAAATACATCGTCTGTTTTAGCTGGAAAGAACCCAATATATTTATATTTTTCATTCATATATCCAAGCATTGAATCCATGGTATTTATGCCCTTATACATCATAGCTAAAGGTGCTCCCCCTAATAATGCATAGAGAATAGGGGCTATAACACCATCTGCTGTATTCTCTGCAATGGTCTCCACATCAGCTCTTACTATTTCATACTCAGTAAGGGTTTTTGTATCTCTCCCTACAAGGTACGATAATTTAACTCTTGCGTCATAAATATCATTATTAACTAAAGAATCATAAACCTTCTTACCTTCTTTATGAAGGCATCTAGCAGCTATTGTCGTCCAAAGCAATATTATATTGAGAATATGGTACAACCAAAAAAACTTATTAGAAATTCTCAAAATTATAAAAGGCACTAAAAAACTAGAAAGTGCTACTATAACTACAATAATTCCGCCAAAAACTTTAATTTGACCATTAGTTTTACATATCGTTCTGCCTAACTTATCTAATTTAGAAATAAGCTTTCCTATATAAATCACCGGATGTTTAAACCAATATGGATCTCCAATTAATAAGTCTAACATTACCGCTAAAATTAAATCTATTATGTTCGTCTGAAATAGTATTGCCATTTTAATTCCTCACTATCTTATACTGTTATAATTTTTTAAATAGTTGTTAACTGTCCCTAACTTTTTCTTTTTATTCCTATGATTTTATAGATTGAATCCATATCTACATTATCTCTAACTATATCTGCTAGCTTGTCTAATTCTTTTTCTCTTAGATTTTCATAAACCTTAGATTTTTTAGGTTCCATAGCTTTTTTTACCCTTAAAGTATTAATCATATGTTCTCTAAACTCTACTCCATCAAAAACTCCATGAATATATGTACCCATAACATTTCCACCTGCATTTATTGCTCCATCGAAGGATGACGTATCAGAACCATTCTTATCATAGATTTCAAAAAGTGGTTTTGCATTATGACCATATTTACAAATTCCCATATGTATTTCGTAACCATAAGTTTCTATACTAGTATCCCTAATGTTAATGCTACGAGCCTTTACTCTTGTAGTTATTTTCTCATCTTCAAATATTGTGTCTACGTCTAAAAGCTTCATACCCTCTGTTTCTTTTGAATTTCCCTCTAAGCCATTAGGGTCACTTAAGCTATTTCCTAACATTTGATAGCCTCCACAAATGCCTAATACGTTACCTTGTACACTATATTGCTGAACCGCTTCTGCAAGTCCCGAATTTCTTAAAGAAATTAAATCATCAATAGTATTTTTTGTTCCCGGTATGATAAGGAGGTCTGGTGTGCCCAATTCTCCTTTAGTTGTAACAAATCTAACTGATACATCTTCTTCAGCCTTTAATGCGTCTAAATCCGTAAAATTCGATATATGTGGAAGCTTTATTACAGCAATATCAATAGGTGCAGTAATTTTTTTGTTAAATTCTACTGCACCATCTTCATCTTCGAGTTCCAATCTAAAATAAGGAACTACTCCTGCACATGGAATATGTATAATATCCTCAAGCATTGTAAGTCCTGGCTTTAAGATTTCTAAATCTCCTCTAAACTTATTAATAATAGTGGCTTTAACTCTTTTTTTCTCGGCCTCATTAAGCAAAAGCAAAGTCCCTGCTAGTGACGCAAATACTCCACCCTTATCTATATCTCCTGCGAGTATCACAGGTGCATCTATAAGTTCCGCCATTCCCATATTCACTATATCTCTATCTCTTAAATTAATTTCTGCTGGGCTACCTGCTCCTTCCATTACTATAATATCAAACTTCTTCTCTAATTCTTCAAACTGCTTTTTTAACATGTCTTTGAATTCCAATTTCATATTATGATATTCCATAGCTGTACTATTCCCAAAAACCTTTCCATTAACGATAATTTGGCACTTTTTATCCGAGGTAGGTTTTAATAAAATCGGATTCATATATACCTCTGGCTCCAATCCTGCCGCATAGGCTTGAAGCACCTGCGCACGTCCCATTTCTTTTCCATCCAATGTAATATAAGAATTCAATGACATATTCTGTGACTTAAAAGGACATACTGAAAACCCATCTTGCACAAAAATTCTGCAAAGTGCTGTTACTAATATGCTTTTTCCTACTGATGAAGCGGTTCCTTGAACCATTACTTTAGCCATTACTATTTCTCCTTTCTTCCTGCTTGTATTCTTATTTGGCACACAACAAAAAAACAGCAAGCTTGCGCACCTGCTGTTATGTACAAATTTTTCATTGCACTAACTTGAATTCTACAGTTCTTTCCCGCCGAAAGCTTAATATTACTAATTTAGGCAGGTCTCCTGGCTCTTGATACACTTTCTCTTATCACTTTCCCTTTCAGGTAGTTATAAAAGATTTTCTCTCAATTACAGTAGCGGGGGCTGCTGTGGAATTACACCACATTCCCTTTTCACCTTACTAATCATATACTAAAGTAGCTGCATCCACTTTAGTGGCTGATTAATAATAGGCACCTAAACAAATCTATTCATTTTTAACTAATATAATTCATAATTTTCATTTTTAAAATTTTCAATTTAATACATTTCTATGTAATTAAGTTTATAGCATTATGTTAATCCTGTCAATAAATAAGAATCTAAAATGCTTAAGCCTCATATGGTTATAAGTTATCTCCTGCGAAGCTGCAACAGTTCCACAGGAGATGCATTAATTCGCTAAATTAATTTTGCCTGTAGAAACATAGCTTGTTTGCCTATTTCTGTGAATTTAGCTTCATATTCTGTAACTACGTTATCTTTAAAATCACTCTTATGCAAATCATAGGTTGAAAATAATATTTCAAACCCACACTCTTTGAAATAATCTACCGATTCTTCGAATAACTCTGTATCATCTGTTTTGAACCAAACTTCAGATCCCGGTTTTAAGAATTTCTTATAGCTCGTCAAGAACTTAGTATGAGTTAATCTTCTTTTATTATGTCTGTCTTTTGGCCAAGGATTACAAAAATTTATATAAATTCTGCTTATCTCATCTTTTGCAAACACATCATCAATAAGCATAATGTTCATTGGCATAAGACGTACATTTATGTCTTGTTCCCCTTCAACTTCTCTTACTTCTATAACTTTTCTAAGGGCAAATACCAGAACCTCATCTTTTAAATCAATGCCTACAAAATTGATATCGAGATCTCTCCTGGACTTTTCTGATATAAATCTACCTTTACCGCAACCTAGTTCTAGATGAATTGCATTGTTATTTTTAAACTCTTCATTCCATTTTCCTTTGTGATCATATTGGTCAGTTATTACAATATGACTAGTTTCCAGCTCTGGCCTAGCCCAATATTTTTTTCTTAAGCGCATATATTTTTCTCCTTACATTCTAAATAATAAAAAATCACTATATGATTTTCTTAGCTTTATATTAATATTAAAACATCCCTGCAATATTTAAAAATTGTTTAAATAACCATAACCCTGGCGCTTGCACGATATAAGTAAAAACTGATTGTCCACCAGGTAATATAGGCAATATTAACACCATAAATATTAAGAATTGATACCTATAAATTGTATCTGGTAAATTGTAAAAAAACTTTGGGAACAAATCCCTAACTATATGAGATCCATCAAATCCCGGTATTGGCACTAAATTAAGAAAAAACAAAATACAATTTAGGTACCCTGTAATTATTAAAATTTGGCTAATAATAGTATATAATCCACCATGAATTGGTGGAAATTTCGAAAATAACACAGTAAGAATTGCAAATACAAACCCTAGAATTAGATTAGCAATTGGGCCTGCAACTGAAACTTTCAAATCATCCTTATAATAATTTTTAAATGCACTAGGATTTGTCTGAACAGGCTTTGCCCAACCAAACCCTACTAATATAATCATAAGAAATCCCATTGGATCTATATGTGCGATTGGATTCAGCGTAAGTCTCCCTTGAAATCGTGGAGTTTTGTCTCCTAACCTATCTGCTACGATAGCATGCGCATACTCATGAAAAGTAAATGCTAATAAAATTGCGGGTATCATCAAAATCTTATTTAATATTTGTTGTGTATCCAAATTTATTCCTCCTTATACTCCTACATGGTAGGCAATGTTAATCGCTACTCACCTTGTTAATGCATCTTTGACTTGTTATTTTTTAAGATGTCTACTATCCTATTATAACAAAGTTTATTGTTATTTTGAATTGAATATTCTTAAAATAAAATAATATATTCCCACAACTATATCCTTATGAATTAACTTATATTTTCAGATTATAGAAAAAACCTTATCTTAAAAAGATAAGGTCTTAAATAAACATCATAGTATCGACTACTTAAAAAGAACAAAAGATACTTCTTTATCATTAACCAATGATACTATTCCCTTAGTATACAATTGCAATAATTTTCCTTTATAGCTAGTTTCAGTTCCAGAACTAACATCTTTTATTACAGCTTTCATTACATCATTTTGATAGACCTTACCAAGAGATGTAACAAATAGATCATTTTTTTTAGAAGGTTTTTGTAAATCAATCACTTTCCAATTTTCAGTATTTTCTAATGTTTTCCCATAATAAATTTTGCTTACCAAATTATCTTTTAATTCTCCAAGATACACATTGTCCTCATCATCAGTGCCAATTAAAGTAAGTTTTTCTACACCTTTAATATTTATAGGTTCCTCAAGGGTGGTAGAATACATTTTATTATAGACTAATCCCTCGTACACCAAATTATCTTCATGGCGCGCTAATGCCATATTACTCACACTCTTTGGTATTGTATCAATTTTTGTCATCTCTTCGTCTCTGTCACTTCTATAGTCTCTGTCAATTCTATATATACTACTGCTACCACCTTCATTTAAAACCTTTATATAAATAACCCCTGTTAAAATTGATACTTGAATATCTTCTACTTCATCATTTGTACCAGTATAGGCTAATTTTCCTATCTTTACTTTTTCACCTTTTTCTACGTCATAAGAATATACTACTAATTTACTAGACTCATCATCACTTTTTTCTACTAAAAACATTCTATTTCTATCTGGAAGCCATTTATAAAAAGAAATTTCACTTCCATCTTCAGCCTCTATATTTTTAACGTTTCCATTCTTACCATCAGCAATTTTTAATTCTTTATTCTCATAATAGCATAAATATTTAGCACCATAGGATACTAATATATTTTCTGCGTTTGCTGGCAATGTAATATCAATATTTTTTAATTTATCGCTTTTATTTTCATCAATTTTTTCCGTAACCATTTTTGAATCAGTAGCTAAAAAATAATGATCTATATAAAATAGAACTAAACATTGCATGGATAACGAAAATACTATCCATATACTTATTCTTTTCTTCCAACTCATAGTTTCTTCTCCTTTAATTTAAAATGTACTATGCTCAAATTTCACTTTATTGCCTACTCTCCACATAAATAATTGAAGGTATAGATCTTTCTCCATAGCTGTCGCTAGGATTGTTTATAACTTCATCATCATAAAACAAGGTAGAAGAAGAACCTCCATCTAAATTAGTAGCATTATAAGCACCAAACTTATACAATTCGTCTTGTACCTCTCTTAAAGTAGCCCCTAAACTGCCTACCTGTCTACCATCGATAACTAATAATATTATTGCTCCATCTTTTCTTTGTCCAATAGCTGTTCTAGGTGCTATCCCCTGCCCTCCGACACCCGTATTTATAGTTTTCTGTCCATTAACTATAAGTGCCGGACCAAAAGATACCGCTTCCATCACTTCAAGCTCTTTCATTTCTTTAATTGAATGAGCTCCAACTAATAGATTTCCCGACTTAGTAAATGCTACAACCTCTGTTTTTTCATTTTCATTTTTTATATCATTAAAAATTTCTTTACCATTAGACATTATAATTCCTGTTGGATTTGCTCCCGTTCCTGCCCATTTTGTGTCACCAGCTTTATCTGTAAACGCGCCACCATTAACCGCTGCAATTGCATTATTATTTTTTGCAATATCACTAGTTAATTGCCCTTCCCTTAATTGCCCTTCCCGGTTGAGCTTACTACTATACCCTACTTTTAATCTAGTCGCGTCACTGATTACTAACACATGCCCTTTAAATTTTGTCCCTTTAATATCATATCTTTCAATACTATTATCATCTTTATTTTCTACATTTACGCCAGCCAAGTTATCTTGAGCTATAGTTTCCACTACTTGGTCCTTCATAATTTCTTTTATTTTTTCATCGGATAAAAATGATGTTGCTAGCCACTGTAATGAAAGAGTGGTCATTGCTGAACCTACCACTGTAGTCTTTACATTTTTAAACGGACCATAATAAATCATAAATGGGCCTGTAATAGCTGTAAAAGTTAATTCAAATATTATAAAAAATAAAACAAGCGTGCTTTGACTTCTTTTTTTTCTCTTCCCACATTTTTCTATTTTTTTCATCTTTCCCATCCTTTTCTTTATTATGTACTATCATATTATACAATAAAACTATATATTTTAACACATCTTTTAAATGTAATTTTTGTGAATATAAATATCATATGATAAATTAATACAAAAGAGAGTATAAATTTTTATACTCTCTTCTATAGAATTAAATTTTTATAATTTTTTAGAGCCTTCGTATGCTAGGGGCGACCTCTCACATTCATCATATTTCAAAGTTACTTGATAACACAAGTCACTACCCTTCATTTTTTCAGAGGCATAACACAAACCATTTGACCTCGAATCAAGAAAAGGATGATCTATTTGTTCTGGGTCACCTATAAGAATCAACTTAGTTCCCTCTCCAACTCTAGTTATTATTGCTTTAACTTGTTTTGGCGACAAATTTTGTGCCTCATCTATAATTACCCAATTTTTAACTATGGACCTTCCTCTAAGATAAGCAACAGCTTCAGTAGTTATAATTCTCCTATCAAACAAGTCATTTATTTTATCTAATAGTTGCTTCTCATTTTTGTAACGTTCTTTTTCATCAGATTCCACAAGTATCTCTAAATTATCAAATATTGGCCTCATGAATGGTGATATTTTTTCTTGTTCTGTACCAGGTAAAAACCCTATTTCCTCATCCATAGTAACATTGGGTCTGCAAATTAAAATTCTTCTGTAATGTTCATTACTATCCTGTAATATTTTTTGAAGACCTACCGCTAATGAAAATAATGTTTTAGCTGTTCCTGCAGGTCCTTTTATAATTACGAGTGGTGCTTTTACTGAGTCAGCGCTTAAAGCTTCCAGCATAAATTTCTGACCTACATTTCTTGGCGAAACTCCTGAAGGTTTACTTTCCTTATTATAAAGAGGTAGTACATTTTTACCATCATATCTAGCTAGTGCCGTTTGTTTAGGATTTTCCATTGAATGAATTATTAAAAATTGATTTGTGTATAAAAATGGAGTGGTATATTCTTCTGTTTCCTCATCATATTTAAGTAAGGCACCAACTTCCAAATTTTTTTTACTAAAAAACTCCTGAAGCTTTTCTGGAGATACAAATACCTCTATTCTTCCTGTATACTGATTGTCATATTCCGGTACAAATTTTTCATAAAAATCTTCTACATTAATATCTACGGCATCTGCCTTTATCCGTTGGAAAATGTCTTTGGTTATTAACCATACATCCTCGCCTTGCTCTTTAAGCCCTTTACATACCTGCAATATTCTATTGTCAGCTTTATCTTTATTCCAAGAATCAGGAATTTTGGTATCATAATGATTCATCTCTACTCTAAGTCTTCCTCCACTTGTTAAATCAATACCCTCATTTAGTTTCCCCTGCTTCCTAAGTTTATCAATAAGTCTAGCCGCATATCTAGCATTAGCCCCTAAATCACTTTTATCTTTCTTAAAACTATCTAATTCCTCGAGTACCACTTCAGGTATTATTACATCATTATCTCCAAAAGATAATATGGCGCTTGGTGAATACAAAATAACATTTGTATCTAGTACATAGGTTTTTTTCAAAATGTCAGCTCCCCCTTTCTCTATTACTAATATATGTTACTTATCCTATAAATGAATTAAAAATAAAATAAAATTTAAAATTCCTATTAATTCTAAATATATTATTTTTTTGACAAGTAATAGTTTTTATTATATAATAAAACCTACAACGGATTTGATAACATTATAGGATGGTGTATATGGATAACATTACAACAATTTTTAAAGAGAAGAAATTAAAACTTACACCTCAACGGATTGCTGTTTATAAATATTTGCAATCAACAAAAGAGCATCCTTCTGCAGAAGTGATTTACAAAGCTCTGCAACCAACGTATCCTACTATGAGTTTAGCTACGGTTTATAAAGCATTGAAAACTCTTATAGAAGTTAAATTAATAATTGAACTTAATGTAGGTGAGGGTAACTTTAGATATGATGGCAATGTGTCTTCACATCCTCACATACATTGCATAAGTTGTGGCAGGGTTGATGACATAGAAGGCATACGTTTTTCAAATATACGCGAAGATGTAAAACAGCATACTAGCTATGAAGTTTTAGAGAGTAAAGTATATTTTTATGGTTTATGTGAAAATTGCAAAATAATTAAATAAAGAAAGAAGTATGAAATTAAATTCATACTTCTTTCTTTATTTACCAAATCATTTATAACTTTCTTTTAATAACTCTTCCCATTCTTTAGAGCTATAACCACCACCTAAAATCTTTTTCAAAGCCAAAAGTACATTGTTTTTGAGTTTATCAGGTAAATTATATAATATAGGTATATTATTATCATTAGCTTTATATATATGTTGAACCATTATTTTACCAATACCTGTGACTTTATTATTTGCGATTTTATTTCCACTTATAATTCCTTTCTGCACAATTCTTGCTTGAACCTCATCACTGTAAATATATTTAATAAACGCATCGGCATTATCGCCATTCTTTGCATTTACAGGAACACTTAATAAAGAATTAATTATAATAGGCCCATTAGACCCATACTTTGAATTATTCTCGTAATCTCCTATTATGCCTATGTTACTTCCATTAAGTTTAGAATTATAATAAGAAATACATACTAATAATGGAGAATCGCCATTATTAAAACCCGTAATATTTTGTTCATTACCTAATTCAAAAGAGTCTTTAGTAATTCCATTATTTTTTGTTAAAGAATCAAATTCTTTAAATATTCCCTGTACATCTTTCAATTTTTTATAAGATTCCTCACCACTATCATATTTTTCCTCAACGTCATGAATACTTATGCTCTTGCTAGCTATTAATGAAAATAGAAATCCACTCGCATCTACATCTCCCGTTAACACTACAGGAGTTTTCATACCCTTACCATTAATTTGCTTTAGCACATTTAACCATTGTTCTAAATTATTAGGGTTAGATATTTTTAATTTCTCAAGATTCGCTTTATTATATAGTAGCTCAATAGAATATGGCACAACCCCTATTCCATAGTATTTATCTCCTACTCTACCATAAGAACTCATAATATTATAGTATCTATTATTTATAGTATTATCATCATAAGAATCTTTCATATCACTCAAAACTCCATTTTTACTAAGTTCAATAAGTTTATTCCTATTAGTAAAAATCACATCAATTTCTGTTCCTAAATTAATGGTCTCCATGATATCACTTTTATCACCTAGTGCATCATTTAGTTTTACTTCAACATCAGGGTTGTTCTTTTTAAAATCATCAATTAAAAGCTTAATTACTTTTGAAGAAGACTCATCAGTTGTGTCTAAAAATATATTTAATTTTTTTTCTTTTTCATCCATTTTGCATGATGAAAAGCTAAACACCATAGTTAAAACTATAAGAACACAACATAAATTTTTTAATGATTTTTTCATAAGTTCACCTCACTTTATTAATAAATATGAATCTTTTTTAAATTTATTTAATATAAATTAATTAAACATACAATTGTTACATATAATTTAGAGGGGGGTGTAATATATGAAATTACAGATACTATTTTTTAAGAAGAAAATTGTCTATTATACTTTAGCAATTATTACCTTTACCATAATGCTTACATTCTTTTTGTTTTTCAGAAAATGTTCAATAAGTACGTTTAATGTTGTTAATGAAAACAAAATGATGCAAGCTGATCTAACAGCAGATGGAAATAAGGATATTCTCTACATAAAAACAGATGCAGATAAATATTATATCCAAATAAATTCAGAATCTAAAAGTTATTACCTAGAGCCTTCTAAAAAAAGTAACACAGTGGGAAATTATTATTCACAGTGGCCGATGCGACTTACTTTAATGGACATATCTAGAAATAATATACCTGAAATATTTACTCAAGCATCAGTAAAGGATGAGGCTATTCAGCATGTATTTCTTTGGACCGGAGAAAAATTTGATGATATATTTTGCAGCACAAACAATATTTTAGGTTTTATAGATAGTAAAAATAATAAAACTCCTAAAGTTATATCTGGAAATATTAAAGATGGTGAAATGAACTTAGTCAGTTATATTTTCATTAAAAATAATTTAAAGTCTTTTAACTATAATTATGCCGATAATTATATGGGTAAAAACACCATGTTAGGTTTTGTAAACCTGATGGAAAGCTTTCCATTGTCAGAATTAAATATGTCAAAAGAACTTTTCGCACCTTATTTAAATGGTAATGATATTTCACTATTAGGCGATTTATCAAGCCAAAAAATACATTTTACTTTTCAAGATGCCGTTTTCAAAGATTATAATTGGGACAAAGACGGTAATGCCAGTGAAATTCTATGGACATTAAATTTTAAAGGAACTAATACAAATGATTTAAAAGAAACAAAAAACTATACTATAGACCTAATTGTAAAGCTTATGCCTAATGAGAATAAAGTTTCTATCTTCAAGATCAGCTCTGTAACCCTTAAGTAATAAAGCGATATTATTAAGATATACACAATTATAAAAGGGACCGTATTATCGGTCCCAAGGGGGATGGGGGGTTACGCATAAAATAATTATTTTATGCTAATGGAGATTTCAACTCCGATTACATTTATAATATTACCCTTTTTACGGAGTTTTATTCATTATAAAATATATTTAAATTTTTTATATAGAATACACATTTATTTGTAGAAATTCTAATGTCTTGAGGTATCATTTTCCTCTACGATTTTATTGAGCACTTCAATTTTTTTATCATCTACTAGATGAGCTAATATAAAAATAAGCTGTTCCTTATCCTCATCCTCTAAGAATTGTAAAATGCTATGTGTACTTTCTTTAGGACTCGTATGTTTAAATTCAACGTCTTTGCTTTCAAAAGAATCATTATTCGATATGGAATTCATAATATCATCAAGATTTGGATTGTTTAAGTCTAGATTATTTAAATCTATTCCAGATAGCATATTTGAAATTTCGCTTAAATCTATACCACCCATACCTGAAAATATATTTGATAACATGTTATCTTGCCCATCTTCATTTGAATTTACTAAATCATTATTCTCATTAAGATCATTGTTTTTTTCATTACTATTACTATTACCATTATTACGATTACTATTACTATTACCATTATTACGATTACTATTATTACTATTATTACTATTATTATTTTTATTTTGATTATTTTGATTATTATTACCATTTTGATTATTATTATTATTTTTTGCTGAATTCGATGTTGAATTTACATTTCCTGAATAACTATCCGCTGAGTTGCCTCGCATGTTATTACCTTGCCCTCCTAAACTGTCCATCAAATTTCCTAACATATTATTGTCTTGTCCGCCTAAACTGCCAATTAAATTTCCTAGCATATTATTGTCTTGGCCACCTAACCCAGAAATTAACCCTTCAAGCATATTATTGCCCCCGCCATTATTTCCTCCAAGAAAGCTAGTTAATAATCCCATCAAAGGATTTGCAGAATTTCCATTAATCATTTGTGCTAATGGGTTATTGCCAGAATTGTTATTGTTATTATTGTTGCCGTTGTTATTATTATTGTTACTGTCATTGTTATTATTTGCATTATTATTATTATTTTCATTATTCATATTATTTCTATCATGTTTATGATGTTTTGACATATTTATCACCTCATTTATAAATGGGAGAGCATAAGCTCTCCCTGATTTTTAGAATTAACAACAACATCCTCTCGCTGGTGTTTCAACATTTCTACCTTTACAACAACAACAAACTATGAATATCAATATTAGCAAGAAAGCATTTTTGTTTTCAAGTAGACATGTTCTTTGAAGTATAATTAAGAGTATTAACGCACAACATGGATTTGTACATATACTTGAAAACTGATTTCCATTTCTACATCCACATTCTGATGTTCTATCACAACATCTTCTTACACGACGTCTTCTTTTTGACATATAAAACTCCCCTTCCTGGGCCATGTTTTAATGCACTATTTATTTTAACTCAAGTTAATTAATATTTTAATTTATCTATTTGTGCAATTACAATTATTTATCTAACAATCTTCATCACAGTTATCTAGATTTATAAAATTATTTGTGCATCCTCTGCCTTGTCTACCATTATTGCCACCACATGCGAATATAAGAATTAAGATTATTATCCAGCAACATGCACCGCCGCCGCCGAATCCGCCACATCCGCCACCAAATCCACCAAATCCGCCAAATCCACCTCTACTACTTGAGCCACATCTGCAAAGTTCCTTGCAGTGTTTAGGATCGCATCCGCAGACAGTTCCACTCTCTTGTCCTTGACCCCATCCTCCGCATAAGCATAATAGAATAATGATCCAAATTATTGAGCTTCTTCCGCCGCCGAATCCGCCACATCCGCCACCAAAGCCGCGTCCACAGTCACAGTCTCCTCTGTTGTTACAGTTGCCACCTCCGATGCCACAGTTGCCACCGCCTAAATTTCCTTTGCCACTACTCAAGCCACTTAATAAGCTATTCATATCCATTTACTTGCCTCCTTATTGTTGTTTTACCTTTTAAAATCTTTTTCTTTGGTTCTAATATATACTATTCTTGTAGAAATAAATTGACACAGATTTTCAAATTAAATCATCTTTTCCATGTGCTTAAATCATTACCTGCGATCTGTATATTTTTTACACATGCTAAAGGCAAAAAAAAATAGACCTCATTACTTTATGCACAAAGTACTAGTTTGCACGCCGTAATGTAGGTCTCTTTTATTTTTTATTCTTCTATGTGATCATCTTTAAACATGTTTCCTAGTAACTCTTTTACACCTATTTTCTTTAGTGAGGAAATATTAATAATTTCCTCATTCGCCTCAAGAGCAAATGTTTCCCTTATCAACTTATTATTTTTTACAAGCTCTGCTCTATTTAACTTATCTTTTTTTGTTGCCACTATTACAACTTCATAACCAAAATGTTTAATCCATCCGTACATTAGAAGATCATCTTTAGTTGGCTTACGTCTACAATCCACAAGTAATGCTACCTTTTGAAGTTGTGGTCTACGAATTAGGTAGTCCTCCATCATCTTACCCCATTTAGCTTGTTCAGTTTTTGATACTTTTGCATATCCGTAACCTGGTAAATCAACAAAATAAAAGCTATTGTTTATTAAAAAAAAGTTTATAAGTCTAGTTTTTCCAGGTGTTCCACTAACTTTAACCAGCTTTCGCCTATTTGTTAACGTATTTATTAAAGAAGACTTTCCTACGTTGGACCTACCAACGAAAGCATACTCTACCATATTATCTGTAGGATACTGGTTAGGTTTTACTGCTGAAATTATGAATTCAGATTGTTTTATCTCCATTATATATCTCTCCAATTAATGCATTTTCAAGCACATGTTCTACTTTACTTGCAATTATAAATTTTAGTTTATTTTTAATACTATTTGGTATTTTTTGTATGTCTTTTTCATTATTTTTAGGTATTATAATTGTATCAATTCCTGCCCTATAAGCAGCTAGCGATTTTTCCTTAAGTCCACCAATAGGCAGCACTCTTCCTGTAAGTGTAATCTCCCCTGTCATCGCTACATTATGTCTTACTTTTTTGTTAGTTAAGGCAGATACCATTGCAGTTATCATAGTTACCCCGGCCGATGGTCCATCTTTAGGCACCGCTCCCTCTGGTACATGAATATGAATATCTTTATTTTTATAAAAATCTTTATCAATATTATATTTGGCTGCATTAGCTCTAACATAGCTGTATCCAGCTTTAGCAGATTCTTTCATAACATCTCCTAATTGACCGGTAAGTTGAAGCTTACCAGTTCCATCCATAGCACTTACCTCTACAGGCAAGATAACCCCACCAACCTCTGTCCACGCAAGGCCTGTTACAACTCCTACTCCATCTTCCTCGTCAGCTTTATCATAGGTATATAAAACTGGACCTAAATATCGTTTAACATGTGAAGTTGTAACATTAACATTTTCTTTACCCTTTTCTACCGTTTCAGTTATTGCCTTTCTTATAACTGAGGCAATTTTTCTTTCAAGATTTCTAACCCCTGATTCCCTAGTATAATTTTCGATAATGCAATTCACCGAAGAATCGGAAAAAGTTATTTTATCATCATCCATATTATGTTCTTTTAACATCTTTGGAATAATGTGATTTTTAGCGATATGGAATTTTTCTTCTGAAGTATAGCCTGACACCTCAATAACTTCCATTCTATCTAGTAATGGTCTTGGAATGGTATCTAATTTATTTGCAGTAGTTATAAATAAAACTTTCGATAAATCAAAGTCTAATTCTAGGTAATGATCCCTAAAAGTTGCATTTTGTTCACTATCCAAAACTTCTAAAAGCGCATCTGCCGGGTCACCCTTAGAATCACTGCTCATTTTATCAATTTCATCTAATAAGAATAATGGATTTCTATATCCGGCTTGTTTCATGGCATATATAATTCTACCTGGAATTGCTCCCACGTAAGTTTTTCTATGTCCTCTTATTTCAGCCTCATCTTTTACTCCACCAAGTGACATTCTAACGAAATTTCTATTTAATGCATTAGCAACAGACTTTGCTATAGATGTTTTTCCAACTCCTGGTGGACCTACCAAACAAAGTATAGGACCCTTAAGCGTATTACTGATTTTTTTAACTGCTAAATATTCTATTATTCTTTCCTTAACATCCTCGAGCCCATAATGTTCCGCTTTAAAAACTTCTCTAGCCTTGTTAATATCAATGGTATCTTTAGTCACTTTATTAAAGGGTAGTGCTAATATCCAATCCAAATAGGCTTTTGTTACTCCACTTTCAGAAGAATAACTCCCTGAACTTTTCAATCTATTTAGTTCATAAATTGCTTTTTCTTTTGCCTCTTTAGGAAGCTTTGCCTTTTTTATTTTATTTTCATATTCTACTATTTCTCTCTTATCTTCGTCATCTTCTCCTAATTCTTCTTGTATAGCTTTTATTTGTTCTCTTAGGTAATATTCCTTTTGGATTTTATCAATTCTACCTTTAACCTTGGTTCCAATCTTCTTTTCTATTTTTAATACTTCAACCTCATTTTTTAATATAAATAACAATTTTTCTAATCTTTTAATAACTTCTACTGTTTCAAGCAATTCTTGTTTTGTCTCTGGCTTTAGTATTAAATATGAGCTTACCATATCACAATATCTTCCTGGCTCTTCCGTCTCTTCTAAACTGAATAAAGCATCTGGGAAGTTGTTAACTGATAGATTTATGTATTCTTCAAAGGCTTTATCTATACTTCTAATGTATGCCTTACATTCCTTATTATCTTCATACAGTTCATCTTCAATAATTTCTACTTCCACCCGTACAAAAGGTTCCTTCTCTTTGTACTCAAGAATCTTACCTCTCTTTATTCCCTCAACTAGTACCCTAATTGCATCTCCTGGCAACTTTAATATTTGTTTTACGTTACAAATAGTACCAATATTATATATATCCTTCTCTTCTGGTTCTTCAATTTTTGATACTTTCTGTGAACCCAGAAAAATCTCTTGATTATTTAGCATAGCATCCTCTAATGCAAGTATAGATTTTTCCCTACCAACATCAAAGTGCAATACCATATATGGAAATATATTCATGCCTCTTAACGGAATTAACGGAAGAAGTTTTGTAATTTTATCCATTTTTCTCCCTCTTTTCTATATTATATTAATTTTTTTCTATTAATGTAAAATCAAACTTCTACTTTACAAAGAATAGATATCACAAACTATAAATATTTGATCATTATATTTTTATGTTTTTATATTTCGACTACTATAGTATACCTATAATACAATTATTTTTCAATACTACAAAGTTTAAAATAAAAAAGGTAATCTACTATAATTAAATAGTGATCACCTTTTTTTTAAAATATGATTTATCCTTTTAATGATTCAGCTGCTATAACATCCACATCTTTCTCAAATGCAATTGAAATATTTTTAGGATTCTCCTGAAGTAACGCCTCACGAATTACCTCACTAATATTACTCACTGGTATAATCTTAATATTTTCAATACTTTTAAAACTATCTTGCCAATTATCCCTCGGAATAATAACTCTTGTGGCACCTGCTTTTTTTGCAGCAGCGATTTTAGCATTGACACCGCCTATCGGCTTTACATTACCATGAATTGATATCTCTCCTGTCATTGCAACCATATTATCAACTGGCACACCTTTTATTGCACTATATATTGCAGTTGTTATGCTAACCCCGGCTGATGGGCCATCTACTGGTGATCCACCTGGAAAGTTTACATGAATATCATAATCATCACAATCTATATCAAAATATTTTTCGAGTACTGTAACCACATTTTCTACTGATGATCTCGCAGTACTTTTTCTTTTCAATTTTTTATTGCTACTACTTATTTCTTCTTCTTCAATAATTCCTGTAA
Organism: Clostridium sp. CM039; assembly: GCF_055081075.1. NCBI lineage: Bacteria > Bacillati > Bacillota > Clostridia > Eubacteriales > Clostridiaceae > Clostridium > Clostridium sp. CM039. Next base: position 3,754,119 of record NZ_CM143649.1, on the reverse strand, counting down.
TTTTAAGAACACCTTTTCTAAGCTTTATTTTTTTTGCACTAGCTTCAATTTCCATTACCGCTCCTATATTAGATCCGTAAACCGCAAGCCCGTTTACATATCCAATTTGTGGTTTATCGGATATCATATTTTCGAACCTTGGGGAGTACTGACCATTTTCTATAACCCACTCAACATCCTCAACACTTACTTCATCTCTATCATCGTTAATAGCCATACCACTAGCTAACTGAATTAAATTAACAGTATCACGTCCATTGCTAGAGTATTTACCAACAAGCTTTAATGCTTTTTCACATATTTTAAGACCTATTTTATTTATTGAATTTTCAGCGATTGTTTGTAATTCTTCTGGTAGTAATGCCCTAAAAAATATCTCTATGCACCTTGACCTTATTGCAGGCATTATTTCTTCTGGATTACGTGTAGTTGCACCTATAAGTCTAAAATCAGCTGGAAGCCCTTCATCAAATACTTCTTTTATATAAAGCGGCATGTTAGGATCTTCTCCATTATAATAAGCGCTATCTAAAAATACTTTTCTATCTTCTAATACTTTAAGGAGTTTATTCATTTCTATAGGATGTAGCTCTCCAATTTCATCAACAAATAGAATTCCGCCATGTGCTTTTGTAACCGCTCCAGGCTTTGGTTGAGGTACTCCAGCCGCTCCGAGTGGTCCGGCTCCTTGGTAAATGGGATCGTGAACGGATCCAATAAGCGGATCTGCAATCCCTCTTTCATCAAATCTAACAGTTGTTCCATCTATTTCTACAAACTTAGAACATTCATTAAATGGAGATCGTTCTCTTTTTTTAGCGTCTTCAAGTACTAATCTAGCAGCCGCTGTTTTTCCTACTCCAGGTGGCCCATAAATTATGACATGTTGAGGATTAGGTCCGCATATTGCTGCTTGCAGTGCCTTAATTCCTTTTTCTTGTCCTATAACCTCCTCGAATCTTGTCGGTCTGCTTTTTTCAGTAAGTGGTTCTGTAAGGCTTATGCTTTTCATTTTTCTTAAATTTTCCATTTCTTTTTTGTTTCCTTTATTAACAACCACCTTACTACTTTGCTGACTTTTTAATGCATTAAAAAAATATAATCCAATAACTATTGTAAAAAAAAGTTGTATTGCCATAAGAAGTTTCATTGTCATATTATTTAAAGTTTAATATTTAATATATTAAACTAATCCTCCTTTCTCATATTAAATTTGCATATTTTAGTAAATATTGCATCATTTATATTATGGTCAAGAAATGAATAATATATTCTTCTTATTCCATATATTATTCAAATTTTTAATTTTATAATTTCCTCAAAATAAAAAAAAGACAGATATATAATCCGTCTTTCTTCTACATTAATATTACACCTGCGTAGGTGATGATTTAGTCTTAGTTTACTATGCTGTTTCTGGGCCTTTTTTAGTTTTAATTTTCTGTGCAATCTTTAATTTTTCTCTTTTTCCACTTTCAGCTAAGACTAATTGTGGGTTTCTAGTTCTAATAGTATCCTCATTAACTATTACTTTAGATACTTGTTCATTAGATGGAATATCAAACATAATTTCCTTCATTGTATCTTCTATAATAGATCTAAGTCCACGAGCTCCAGTTTTTCTTTTGATAGCTTCTTTAGCTATAGCTTTTAACGCTTCTTCTTCAAACTCTAATTCTACGTTATCCATCTCAAACAATTTCTTATATTGTTTAATGAGCGCATTTTTAGGTTCACTAAGAATTTTAACTAATGCTTCTTCATCTAACGCTTCAAGAGTAACTACTATCGGAAGCCTTCCTACAAACTCTGGAATTAATCCAAATTTCAATAAATCTCCTGGCATTATAAATTTCAACATTTCTCCTACATTTGCTTCTTCTTTTGATCTTATTTCAGCTCCGAAACCAACAGATGTAGTTCTAGTTCTTTTTTCTATAATTTTATCAAGTCCATCAAATGCTCCTCCACAGATAAATAAAATATTTGATGTATTTATCTGAATAAACTCTTGATGAGGATGCTTTCTTCCACCTTGTGGTGGAACTGATGCTGTAGTGCCTTCTAATATTTTAAGTAACGCCTGTTGAACGCCTTCTCCAGATACATCCCTAGTTATAGAAGGATTTTCAGATTTTCTAGCTACCTTATCTATTTCATCTATATAGATAATACCTTTTTCTGCTTTTTCTACATCATAATCAGCATTTTGTATTAATTTAAGTAAGATGTTTTCTACATCTTCTCCTACATATCCTGCTTCAGTAAGTGTAGTCGCATCGGCTATTGCAAAAGGTACATTTAAATATTTTGCTAATGTTTGAGCTAGTAAAGTCTTACCACTTCCTGTAGGTCCAAGTAATAATATATTACTTTTTTGAAGTTCAACATCACCTTCATTAACATTTGAATTTATTCTTTTGTAATGATTATATACTGCTACAGCCAAAGATTTTTTAGCGGTATTTTGCCCAACTACGTACTCATCTATATATTTTTTTATTTCTGCAGGTTTTGGTAACGACCCTAGGTCTAGTTCAACATCCCCCTGGAATTCATCTACAATTATTTCAGAACATAATTCTATACACTCATCACAAATATACACTCCTGGTCCTGCAATTAATCTTCTAACTTGTTCTTGGGTTTTACCACAAAAAGAACATTTAAGTTGTTTTTTTTCATCAAACTTTGTCATATTTTCACCTCAACTAACCTTATTTCGTTTAATGTTATTTCTTTTTAGATATAACTTCATCTATTAATCCATACTCCATAGCTTCTTGTGCACTCATGAAGTAATCTCTTTCAACATCATGTTGAATTTTTTCAATTGATTGTCCAGTTCTTTCACTATAGATTTTATTTAGTGTAGCTTTAGTTTTCATAATTCTTTTTGCGTGAATATCAATATCAGTTGCCTGACCTTGGAACCCACCTAAAGGCTGATGTATAAGTATTTCGCTATTAGGTAATGCAAATCTTTTTCCCTTTTCACCAGCATTTAATAAGAACGATCCCATGGATGCTGCCATACCAATACAAATAGTTGAAACTTGTGGTTTTATATATTGCATTGTGTCATAAATAGCCATCCCTGCTGTAATTGATCCACCTGGACTATTTATATATAAATAAATGTCTTTATCAGGGTCTTCCGACTCTAAATACAATAACTGAGCAACAACTAAACTAGCAGTGACATCATTTACCTCTTCTCCTAGGAAAATTATTCTATCATTTAATAATCTCGAATAAATATCATAGGATCTTTCGCCCCTATTAGTTTGTTCAACAACCATTGGCACTAAACTCATATAATTCACTCCTTTACTCTAATAATAGTACTGTTTAACTAGGTAATCTATTCCTTAATTCTATCCCAAGTAATTATTTTTTAATCAATTAATTTTATCCTGTATTTAAAATTAATTGCCAGAGAAATATCTGGCAATTAATTCTAGTATAAATTATGCAGTAACTTTTGCACTATCAACTAACATATCTATTACTTTTTCATTTACAACATCAATTTGTAGATATTGTTTTTGCGCTTTCATAATTAAGTCTGCTGTTTTATCTATTTCTTTGTCTCCATATTGCGCCGCAACTTGTTTAGCTTTTTCTAACAGTTCTTCATCACTAGCTTCAAATTTTTCTATTTTCGCTATCTCTGTTATTACCAAATCAGTTTTAACTCTCTTTTCAGCTGCTTCTTTCATGAACTCCCTAACCTTTTCTTCAGTGTTGTTAGTGTACTGATAGTACGATTCAAGATCTAACCCTTGTTGTTTTAATTTCATTTCTAAATCTTTGAGCATTATATCAGTTTCTCTTTTCACCATAATTTCTGGAATATCCATTGCTACGTTAGAACAAACTGCATCTATTACAGCTTCTTCAAATTCTTTCTTTTCTCTATCTGCACTTGATACCTCAAGTGATTTTTTAATGTTATTTCTTAATTCTTCTAAAGTATCGAATTCTGACACTTCTTTAGCAAATTCATCATCAATAGCTGGTAATTCTTTTTCTTTCATGCTTTTAATAGTTACATTAAAAGTTGCAAGTTTTCCATTTAAGTCTTCTCTTCCATATGCTTCTGGAAAATTAACTTTAACTTCTTTAGTTTCTCCAGCTTTTAAGCCTATTAATTGTTCTTCAAAGGTATCAATAAATGATCCTGAACCAATTTCAAGTTCAAAATCTGTTCCTTGTCCGCCTTCGAAAGCTACATCTTCAACAAATCCTTCGAAGTCTATAATTGCTATGTTGCCCATTGCAACAGCGCCATCAAGCTTCTCTTCAACTCTAGCATTTTTTTCTTGCATGCCTTTTAACTGATTTTCAATTTCATCATCTGTTACCTTATATTCAGTTTTCTTAACTTCTAATCCTTTGTATTCTCCAATTTGAACTTCGGGTGCTACTGCAATTGATGCAGTGTATACAAAATCTTTTCCTTCCCCTATTTCAACAATATCAATTTGAGGATAATCCAATGGCTTTATATCATACTCTTTTAAAGCTTCTGGATATGTATCATCACAGCAGAAGTTTATAGCATCTTCAAAGAAAACACCTTCACCATACATTTTCTTTATTATATTCATTGGAGCTTTACCTTTTCTAAACCCAGGTATATTAATAGTCTTTGAGTTTTTTGCACAAGATTTTTTCAAAGATTCATTAAATCTTGTTGCTTCCACCGTTATTTCTAATTTAATAATATTTTTTTCTAATTTTTCCATTTTAATGTTCATTATATTACTCCTCCTAATCGCCACAAATGCTTATTACTTTAAATATTATAACATAACTTTTCATGTATTTACAAATATTCTTAAGCATATTTGCTCAAATAGTCTAATGCTATAATTATAACCAAATTGCTTATAATTTACAAGTTAATTTTGCCAAGCTTTTCTCCTTGCTATAGTATAGAACTGTCACTTATAGAAGTGCGAGGCTTTCCTTCTGAACTATTGTTAAATTTTTCAACAACAAATTCCTTTGCTTGTGTCAGTTCCTCGCAACTTAAATAATTGCTGCTATAAACTTCTATAGTTCCTTTTCCACTATACTTAACGCTCTTAAGTTTGTTATATATATATTCATAATCCAAATTACCTTTTCCAGGTAAAAGACAAGGGGAATTTTCATCTCTATCATTAATATGAAGGTTCACTATATTTTCACCCATAACCTCAATATACTTTTCTATAGAAACATTGGCTTTATACGCTTGTTTAAAATCTAAAGTAAAATATATTGGGTACTTACATTTAGCAGCCAAAAATGTTAAAAACTTTAAATTTGCCGACATACACCAAGATACATTTTCCTGCGCCAATTTAATCCCCATTTCCATTGCAATATAGGAAAGTTCATTATATGTATCTATAACAAATTTAGTATCAAGCTCATTAAAATCTGCACTGCGCATACCATGAAATGTATAACAGCTTGCACCTAATATCTTTGCTGCCCTACAAACTTTTTTAAAATGTTTTAACATGTCCAGGCGTCTTCTGTCATATTTATCAAAAAGATACGGCTCAAATGAACTTGAAAATGCATGAACCGAATTTACATTGAATTCATAGGTTTCTTTTTTTTCAAGTAACCTCTTTAAAAAATCTTCCTCGTACTCACCCGGTGTATTAAAAAATATTTCACCATGATTAAACCCTAACTCTTTCATCTTTTTTATACTGTTTTCCGTACTCAAATTAGGATAAAAACATGCCGAAGATAATCCTATATCCATGCTTAACCTCTTTTCTCTACTGCGTTACTTCACCTAATGAATTTACATACACTACCTGACCATCTACAATTGTTTCAAGCCCCTTTGCCGTTATGTTTTTAAAAGTAATTTGCTTACCATATAATGACATTACCTGCGTATGCTCATTATTTTTTAAATTCACCTTCCATATATATTGAACTTCCTTTTCCTTCATCCAAGGTAATTCACTAACGTATGCAATATTATCTTCATCAATGAACTTAGGTGTAATTGACCAAATATATGTTGGTTTCTCTTTAAGCTTATTTACTTTAGGAAAAACTTCACCTTTACTAGATTTATATTCTTTTTTTGTGATGTCTTTAGTGATTTTATTCACATCAATGTATAGCATATCCTGGTTTTTCGTACTCTGCACTACTATTGCTTTCTTACTTGGACTTATGTCATATGATATATCTTTAGTGTTTGATACACCTTTTATATTTTTTTCGCCTGATTTTACATTATATTCAACGCTAATTTTCTGCCCATCCGAAAATGAAGCAGTAAAGATCTCATTTTTTTCAACCGCTTCCGCTTTTAAAGCAGCCTCTGCCTTTGCTTTTGCTGAAGCCTCTGCAGCTTTCGACTTTTCATCATCTGCCTGTTGTTTAACAACTTCTTCTGATTTTTTTTGTGATTCCGCTGCCTTACTTCCCTTATCCTCTGCATTGATTTTTGGTTTACTTAATAAAAAATCAAAATCTGTAGCTAAAAATATGCTCAACCCTATTATAGGTACAATAATCAATAATAATATTGTTTTTCTTCGTTTTTTCACTTCTTTCTCATAATCCTTACTAAACATGCTAGGCTTCTTCATATAATTTACCTCCATTATAATTGATGCAGTATTATTAATTATACATCATTGTAAATGAAAATAATATGGTTTTTTAAAGATGACATATATGTCTCTTTGTTTATCCCATATCATCTACCCCTTTAGCGATATATATTTTCCAAGTAGTCTATATTAAATAATCTTCTGCAAAACTGCAACATCTAATTTGATTAATAGTCTGCATTGATATAATTTGTTAAAGTTTCAAGTAATTAAGCATATTTTTCTATTATAATCCAATCCAGTATGGCCTTGTTTCATTTTAAAAACATCCTGTTGTTTTTCTTCGTTAAATGTTTAACACTTCTAAAGTGTTGTATTTCAACGTTCGCATAGTCATCTGAATATTCTCAATTTTCCAACTTTTATAAAACACTTGAACTGTTTCATTTTTAATATTACAATATATATATCGACATAATCAATTTAAATTACCACTACTATATATCGATTATTTTATGAATTCGTTGTGATTTTACGTAAAACCAATCACTTTAAAAAATATTATAACATTAATGTATTATAAGGAGGAAAACAAATGTTTAAACAATGGACAGGCTTTAAAGGCGACCAGTGGAAAGATGAAATTAATGTAAAAGACTTTATTCAAAAAAATTATACCTTATATGAAGGTGATGATAGTTTCTTAGTAGGAACAACTGATAAAACTAATAAAGTTTGGAATAAAGCTAACTCCCTTATTATAGAAGAAATAAAGAAAGGTATTATAGATGTAGAAACTAATGAGGTTTCAGGCATAGATAATTTTGCACCTGGATATATAGATAAAGAAAATGAAGTAATTGTTGGATTACAAACAGATGCACCACTCAAAAGAATAGTAAACCCATTTGGTGGCTTTAGAATGGTAGAGCAATCACTTGAAGAGTATGGCTACGAATTAAACAAGGATATAAAAAAATACTTCCCTAAGTATAGAAAAACTCATAATGAAGGAGTTTTCGATGCATATTCTGATGCTACTAAAGTTGCAAGAAACGTAGGATTATTAACTGGACTTCCAGATGCATATGGTAGAGGAAGAATAATAGGAGATTACAGAAGAATAGCTCTTTATGGATTAGATTATTTAGTAGAGCAGAAGAAAAAAGATTTAAAAGAATTAACAGGACGTGCATCAGATGATTTAATAAGACACAGAGAAGAACTAAGCATGCAAATTAAAGCACTTGGTCAAATAAAAAGCATGGCTTCAAAATACGGCGTTGATATTTCAAAACCGGCTACCACTGCACAAGAAGCTGTACAAGCAGTTTATTTAGGATACCTTGCAGGAATAAAAGAAAACAACGGCGCTGCAATGTCACTTGGACGAACTACTACTTTCTTAGATATTTATTTTGAAAGAGATTTGGCGAAAGGTTTAATAACCGAAAATGAAGCTCAAGAGATTATTGATCAATTCGTAATTAAACTTAGAATGGCAAGACATCTTAGAACTCCTGAATATAATGATTTATTTGGTGGCGATCCAAATTGGGTAACAGAATCAATAGGTGGCGTTGCTCTTAATGGCAAAGCAATGGTAACAAAGAATTCTTTTAGATTCCTTCATACATTAACAAACCTAGGATCAGCACCAGAACCTAACATGACTGTACTTTGGTCAGAAAAATTACCAGAAACTTTCAAAAAGTATTGCGCTAAAATGTCTATCGAAACTGATGCCGTACAATATGAAAATGATGATATAATGAGACCAATATATGGTGAGGATTATGGTATAGCTTGTTGTGTATCTGCTATGGAAATTGGTAAGAGAATGCAATTCTTTGGAGCAAGAGCTAACCTTGCAAAATCTTTATTACTATCACTTAATGGCGGAGTCGACGAATTAAAAGGCAAACTTGTGGTACCTGGAATTGAAAAGACAACTGATGAAATTCTTGACTACAAAACAGTTAGAAAAATGTATTCAAAAGTTTTAAAATATGTTGCGCAAATGTATGTGGATACAATGAATACCATACATTATATGCATGATAAATATGCTTATGAAGCTGGTCAACTTTCTCTTCATGATAGTGATCTTAAATACTTCATGGCATTTGGAGTAGCAGGACTTTCTGTTGCAGCCGACTCCTTAAGTGCTATAAAATTTGCTAAGGTATCTCCAATAAGAAATGAGAATGGCATAACCGTTGATTTTAAAATTGAAGGAGATTTCCCTAAATACGGAAATGATGATGATAGAGTTGATGATTTAGCTGTTAATCTTATAAAGGAATTCAGCGATAATCTTAAAACACACCCTACATATAAGGGAGCAGAGCATACTTTATCAGCACTTACTATTACATCAAATGTAGTTTATGGTAAGAAGACAGGAGCAACTCCTGATGGAAGAAAACAAGGTATAGCACTTGCTCCTGGAGCAAACCCAACACAATGTAACGATGAAAATGGAGCATTAGCATCATTAAATTCAGTTGCTAAGATTCCTTATAGAAATTATTGCCAAGACGGAGTTTCAAATACTTTTTCAATAGTACCAGCTGCACTTGGAATAGATGAATCTACAAGAATAAATAATCTAGTTTTCCTTTTAGATGGTTATTTTGCACAAAGTGCACACCATTTAAATGTAAATGTACTAAATAGAGAAGTTTTAGTTGATGCTTATGAGAATCCAGACAAATATCCAACACTCACAATAAGAGTTTCAGGATATGCGGTTCATTTTAATAGATTATCAAAAGAACAACAACTTGAAGTTATTAGCAGAACTTTCCATGATAAAATCTAAATAATTTTATATATTATGAGAGGTGCTTATTATAAGCACTTCTCAATTTATATAAAACTAATTGTGGGTTTCATTTTATATTAAAGCAAAAATATTGTTTTTGTTTTAATATGAAATGAATATAATCTAGTTTTGACATTGAAATTTCTTGTAACAAATCTGAAGGAGGAGTATATATGGTAAAAGGTAAAATTCATTCTATAGAGAGCATGGGCCTGGTTGATGGTCCTGGAATAAGAGTAGTAGTTTTTTTTCAAGGCTGCAAACTAAGATGTGCCTATTGCCACAACCCCGATACTTGGAATCTAAGTGGCGGCATTGAAATGACTGCGGAAGAAATTGTTCAAAAAATCATTAGATTCAAACCATATTTTAATAGATCTTCCGGTGGAGTTACTTTCTCTGGCGGCGACCCGTTAGTTCAACCACAATTTCTACTTGAGTGTTTAAAATTATGTAAACAAAATGGTATCCATACTGCCATAGACACAGCTGGTTTTGGTGATGGTGACTATTCAGAGATATTAAAGCATACAGATTTAGTTCTTTTAGATATAAAGCATACAACTGGTCAAGGTTATGTTAATTTAACTGGCAGAGATTCAACTGATGTTAATACATTTTTAGAAGCGTTAAGACACTCTAAATCTAGAGTTTGGGTAAGACATGTTGTTGTACCCGGAATTACAGATTCTGTGGAACATATAACTAAACTCGCGAAAATTATTAGTAAAGAGGTTCCGCATGTTGATAAACTAGAGCTTCTTTCCTATCACGTTCTTGGAGTAAATAAATACGAAGCTTTATCTATCCCTTATAAATTAAAAGGTGTAGAACCAATGGATAAAGTTAAAACTAAAGAACTCCAAACACTAATAAATAATTTACTTAAGATCAAATAAAAATACGAAATTTTTCCTGCATCACTACAAATTAGAGTTTGAAACATGGAAATCCATTAAGGAATTCTAATGTTTCTACTCTTCTTATTTTAAGTCACTTCCGGAGAAGGTTCATGCTATTATGTATATGACGTCGCAAGCAAAACCCATATCAATTATGATGTGGGTTTTGCTATATTAACATCCTGAATATAATTTAAGGTACTAATTGTATAATAAGTAACGATTGACTCAGTTGAATTTTTGCAGTAAAATAATAAACGAACATATGAATATGTGAACATATGAATATATAAACAACTACATATAAAAATATAGATTTTGTTATTGGAGGTTTTCATTTACTTAATCCCTCATCCCACAAATATAAAACTATAGAATTTATAATCTATATAGGAAGATATTTTAGTACAAATCCAAATATTATTAACTCAATAAGGGAGGAAAGTATGCATTTACATTTACAATATAGGATTATTTCAAAATTTTATGATTTAGTAGACGTTTTCTACTTTAATTGTACAAAGACCAATCCAAGAGAAGGTATATTGGACTTTATATCAGAGCAAAAATCAAAAGTATTGGAAGTTTGTATTGGAACGGCTACCAACAGTATTATTATTGCAGATAACAGAATAAACACTGAAATAGTTGGCATTGATTTATCTAAAGAAATGTTAGCACTTGCCAAAGAGAAAATAGAAAAAAGGGGAATCCGAAATATCGAAACCCTTGTTATGGATGCAACAAATATGAACTTTGATGACAATTATTTTGATGTCGTCTTAATTTCATTAGTTTTACACGAAGTTGATGATAACATAAGGTATAAAATAATGAAAGAAGCCAAAAGAGTATTAAAAAACAAAGGCAAAATAGTCGTTGTTGAATGGGCTCAACCTAAAAAACTTATTCAAAAACTTCTATTTTCAATTATTAAACTATTAGAACCAAAGGGATTTAAAGAGTTTTTACAATTGGACATAAAAGAATATGTTGAAAAATTTTCTCTAAAAGTCTTGAGTGAGAAAAAATGTGATTATACTCGAATATTTGAAATTACAAAAGAAGAATAATTTTAGTAACATAGTGCGTTATCTTCTTAAACAACTATTAGCAACCCAATTATATCTTTTTTCTTAGAGAATGCTAATAAAAGTATATATTGCGTAGAATGCGTTCGAGCGACGCTTAGTAATTCTTAATTAATATTATTTTCAGTTGAGTAAAGAAAAATGCATGTTTGAACGCAGCAAGTTTGCATTTTTTAGCAACTTAAAATAATATTAATTTTAGAATTTCTTGGCAAAGCGAGCGCATTTCAGCAATATATACTCTTCATTACAGCATTCTGTGAGAAAAAAAGATTACATTTATTTTATATTTCTACTACCAGGTTTTATGTAAGCTGTTCCAGCTTTACAAAGTGGGCACTCTGATGGATCGTAACTTTCAATATCTAGTTTTATTGAGCTATAGATAGGATAATCAATAGTGCTACTTCCTCTATCTACTATGCAACATATCCCAACTACTTCTGCCCCAAGTTCTTTTAAGACTTTTATTGTTTCTAAAGAAGACTTGCCAGTAGTTACTACATCCTCTGTAATTAAAACCTTTTGTCCCTTTTTAATTTCAAATCCACGTCTAAGTTCGAAGGTGCCGTTTACTCTTTCAGTAAATATAGCAGGCTTTCCTGTTTGTCTACCTACTTCATAAGCTACTATTATACCACCCATCGCCGGGCCTACTACCACATCAAAATCTATATCTTTAATCTTTTCTACTACTACACTTAGTACCTTTTCAGCCTTGTCTGGATACTGAAGCAATTTTGCACATTGGCAATACCTATTGCTGTGTCTTCCTGAAGATAACAGAAAATGTCCCTCAAGTAGCGCACCTGATTCTTTTAATATATCTAAAACATTAATATTCATAGTATCTCCTCCTATATAATCCCTCTAATTTCACTTAGATCTTTAATACCTTCTTTTATCATATACTTCTCAATTCCGTCGATTATATCATTGCAAATATCCGGTTTTATGAAATTGGCAGTTCCAACTTGAACCGCCTCTGCTCCCACCATTATAAATTCTATAGCATCCTCAAAGCTAGTTATACCACCCATACCTACAACTGGTATATTTACAGCTTTACATACTTCATGTACCATTCTGAGTGCCATAGGTTTTATAGCTGGTCCTGATACCCCTGCATATATATTATTAAAAATCGCTTTTCGTTTATGTATATCAACTGCCATACCTTTAAACGTATTTACTAAAGATAATGCATCTGCTCCAGCTTCACAGCATTTATATGCCATATCTACTATGTCCTCTGCATTCGGTGAAAGTTTAACCATAAGAGGTTTCTTGCAAATACTCTTAATTTCTTTCACTGCTTCATATGCTACCTTTGATTTAATTCCAAAAGCCATACCCCCACATTTTACATTAGGGCAGGATATGTTTAATTCGACTATATCTATAGCCTCATTATTTAATTTTTCTATTGCCATTATGTATTCTTCTATACTACCTCCACCAACATTTGCAATTATAGCTGTGTTATATTGTTGCATTTGCGGAAGTTGTGTATTTATAAAATTTTCAATACCTGGATTTTGAAGTCCTACACTATTTAGCATTCCCCCACGGGTTTCATAAATTCGTATTCCATCATTACCTTGCTTTTCATTTATCGTAAGACCTTTACTTGATATGCCGCCAAGTCTTCCAATATCGTAATACTTACTATACTCCTCGCCAAATCCAAAAGTTCCAGATGCAGCTATGACTGGATTTTTTAAATGCACACCGCATAATTCTACTTTAGTCATTAAAAATCAAATCCTTTCCTTCAAAGACTGGACCATCCTTGCAGGTTCTCTTATTTCCACCCACGGTTTTACAAGTACATACAAGACATGCACCTATTCCGCAAGCCATATGGTTTTCCATAGACACATATACTGGCACTTTTTCATCACAACACATATTTACAACCTTTTTCATCATAATTTCTGGTCCACAGCAAATAACAGTTTCATATTCTTTTACATTTATTATGTCTGTTACGTATCCCTTATGACCAATTTTACCACTTTCTGTGGATAAGTTAATTTTATTTACATATTTTTCCACAGAATCCACAGAATAATCCACAGTCCTAAACCCTGCATACAAATCTATTTCACACGACCTAAGTTTTTTGATCAGATAAACAAGTGGCGCTATTCCAATTCCTCCAGATACAACAGCAATTTTCCCTTTTATTTTTTCCACATCAAATCCATTTCCGAGTGGCCCCATTATCTGAAGTTCATCATTTGCGCAGAGTTTACTAAGATATTTTGTACCTTGACCTACTATTTGGTATAAAAAACTTATTTTCTCATCATCCACATCATACACACTTATAGGTCTTGGTAATAATGGCTCCATTTCTTTTACCTTTAACATAAAAAATTGTCCTGGTTTTACGTTAAACTTGCCCTTTATAGAAAGCTTATACACGCCATCACTTATTTCAACATTTTCATATGTCTTTTCTACTGAACATATCAAATAAACCCCTCCAGCATTTTAATAAAGAATATATCTTATTTTTTGTTTGCGGCTTTTCTTATTTCGTCTCTCATTTTTATAGCTTCTTCGCGAGCACACTGTTCAAAACGAATTTGACCATTATCTGCTTTCTTGTATGCAAGCAAAATACTTCTAGATGCATTTACTACTCCACCATTCCCATTTTTCAAATATATGGCTACATCTTTCGCTGCTCCACCTTGTGCTCCATACCCCGGTATTAAGAAAAACATTTTTTGAAGATCATTTCTCATCTTTAACCCTTCATCTATATGCGTGCACCCAACTACTCCACCTATGGAGCTATATCCACACTCTCCAATAAATTCACTTCCGATTTTTAATAACTTTTCCCCCACAATATCATAAACCTTTTTATTTTCTTTATTCTCTATGTACTCTATATCTTCTGCTCCTTTATTGGAGGTTCTTACTAGTGAGAATAATCCCTTTTCCTTATTTTTTAAATAAGGAAGATATGGTTCAATACTATCCATCCCCATGTACGGATTTATAGTTATAAAGTCACTTTCAAAATCCCCTTCAAAATGAGCTTTAGCATACATTTGTGCAGTTTTTGCAATGTCTCCTCTTTTAATATCTGCAATCACTATGCCACCTTTGCTTTTTATATAACTCAAGGTGTCTTTGTATACTTTTAAACCTTTTAATCCAAGAGCTTCATAATATGCTATTTGCACCTTATAGCAAGCTGATACATCAAAAGTAGCATCAATTATCATTTGATTAAATCTGTATAACGCGTGCTCCTCATGCATAAACTTATTCCTAAACTCTACTGGTAAATATTCTAAATCCGTATCAAGCCCAACGCATACATGACCGTTTTTTTCTACACTTTTAAATAATTTATCTATAATCAAAGATTATTCCGCCTTTACCATTTTATTTACAAATCAACACTTTGTTTGTTTCTACTTATCTTTATAAATTATTCTCCCTGCCTTAATAGTACACATTACCCTACCTACTACAGCCTTACCCTCAAATGGGGAATTGTGTCCTTTAGATAAAAACTGCGAAGGATCAATGTTATATTTAGATTTAGTGTCTAACAGTACCAAGTCTCCATCATAACCTATTTTTATTTCGCCCTTGTTAAATCCCATAATTTTAGCTGGGTTTTTTGACATCAATTCAGAAAGTTTATTTAAAGTAATATGACCTTCTCCTACCAATTTAGTGTAGCATACAGGAAATGAACTTTCTAGTCCTGATATACCAGGAGCGCCCTTTATTTTATCCTCAACACTATGTGGCGCATGGTCAGTAGCTATAACATCCACAAAGCCATCTTTTATAGCTTGTATTAAGAAGCTTACATCCTCAACTTTCCTCATAGGTGGATTTACCCTATAGTTTGTTTCTTCTGTTAATGCTAGATGATGCGGCGTAACTTCACAGGTTATTCGTCCCCCCTGCTGTTTTCCTTTTATAATATCTTGCATAGCTTCTTTTGTACTAACATGAGCTAAGTGAAGTTTACAACCTGTGAATTTTGAAAGGGCTATATCTCTCCATGTCATCATATTTTCAGCAAGCCTTGTATCAACTTCTACTAACTCTTCATTTTCAGCATGAGATATTACTGTTAAATCCTTTTCTTTAGCTTTAACCATTGCCTCAAGCATTATACGACTATCATAAACCCCTTTACCATCATCCGATATAAATCTTACTGCATTGGTTAACTGACCTAGGTGATCTATAGATTTCCCCAATAGATCCTCTGTAATAGATGCACATTGATGAATGTCCAAGAGATTTATTTCCCTAGATTTTTTGAGCACCTTATCTATTGTATCCATTGAGCTACATACTGGTTTTGTATTTGCCATAAGGTTTACCGCAGTATATCCACCCCGCACTGCGGCCTGGCTTCCCGATAGTATATCTTCTTTATATGTATACCCCGGTTCTCTAAAATGACTGTGAAGATCTATAAAAGAAGGGGCTAAAATATATCCCTCTCCATTTATTACCTCACAGTCTTTTTCTAGTTTTTTTCCTATTTCATATATTGTTCCTTTATTTATATAAACATCGCCAATAAAATCCTGTGATGAATCAACTACCCTTGCGTTCTTAATTAACAATTCCATAGTTCTACCATCCCTTCACACTGTATTACGATTTTTTTTGTACGGTCTAAGTCACAATTTAAACCGTACACTTTATATTAATAATTATGTGTTTTATTACGATACAGTAGTATGGTTATTAATCTCATCACAATATATACATCTATACTCGCCCTTTTCACTATTTGCTAAGTAGAAACTATTCAAAATTTCTTGCTCTACAGATGTTATGCATCTTGGATTATTGCATCTTATAACATTATCAATTTTATCTGGCAGCTTTAGTTTAACTTTATTTTCAATTTTTTCTCCAGTTATTATATTTATTGTTATGTTAGGGTCTATAAACCCCAACACTGTAAAATCTATATCAATCTCGTTTTCTATTTTAATTATATCCTTTTTTCCGAGCTTCCCGCTATGTGCATTCATAATAAGCGCCACTGTAAATTGAGCATTATCAAGACCTAAATAGTTGAATATTTTGAGTCCTACACCCGCTTTAATATGATCTATTACTATTCCTCTTTTTATGCTATTTATTGTTACCATTACTTATCCACCCCCAAAAGTTTAGCAATAAGTGCCATTCTTGCATACATACCATATTTTGCTTGTCTAAAGTAACATGCCCTTGGATCAGCGTCGATTTCCACAGCTATTTCATTAACTCTAGGTAGTGGGTGAAGAATTATCATATCTTTCTTAGCTTTTAGCATTTTTTCTTTATCCAGTATATAAATATCTTTAAGTCTTATATAATCTTCCTCGTTAAAAAATCTTTCTTTTTGAACTCTAGTCATATATAAAATATCTAAATCTCCAATAACATCCTCTAATTTTTCAACTTCAAGGAACTCCATATTATTTTTTTCCAATACTTCCGATTTAATGTATTTAGGAATTGTTAATTCATTTGGTGAAATTAGTATAAATTTAATGTTTTCATATCTTGACATGGCTTTTATTAATGAGTGAACTGTTCTACCAAACTTTAAATCACCACAAATTCCTATGGTTAAGTTTGATAATGACCCTTTAATATTTCTTATGGTTAAAAGATCTGTTAATGTTTGAGTTGGATGTTGATGCCCACCATCACCGGCATTTATTACTGGCATTTGAGAGTGCATAGATGCAACTTTAGGAGCTCCTTCTTTGGGATGTCTCATGGCTGCAATATCTGCATAACATTCTACTGTCCTTATAGTATCTGCTACACTTTCCCCTTTTGCTGCCGAACTTGATTTCGCCTCAGAAAAACCTAAAACCTGACCTCCAAGTCTTAACATTGCCGCTTCAAAGCTTAATCTTGTTCGTGTGCTTGGTTCATAAAATAATGTTGCCAAAACTTTCCCATCACATATATGAGAAAAATTTTCAGGTTTTTTAATTATTTCATCTGCATAATCAAAAATCTCCTCAAGCTCTAATATTGTAAAATCCATTGGTTCAATTAAGTGTCTTCCTTTTAGCATATTACATCCACTCCTTCTCAGCCTCTCTGAGCTAAATTTAAAGGTACTATAAGTACTTTTAATATTACATTTACTTCTAAACAAAAAACGCCATCTCTTTTATGAGAAGGCGTAGTAATATCGCTGTAAAACATCTACTTCCTTCTCAGCCTCTCGGGCAAAATTAAAGGTTCTTTATTCTTTTACCTATAATACTATACATTTTAATCCCTGTCAACATAATTTACCACAAAACCATAGCTCATAAATTTCTAGTTTTAACTTTTTTAATAAGTTAAATTTTAAATATCAAGACTTTTTCAGTTGCCTCATTTCAATGACCTTTTTTTATGTAGTTATTTATATGCTTCAGGCGATATCTCTGATGATGCTTGAATAGTTTTATAATAAACTTTTGTACCATCTTTATTTAAAATCTTCAAATCCCCCTCTTTGGCTCCTTGCTCTAAATTATTCTGCAATTCCTGTTTAACCTTATTCATATCATCATTAATATGCTCTTCTGGAGTATCCGCAAATACATTTACTGAAAATAGTGATGCTCCTGATATTACAAGTAGTAATGCTCCTGTGATTATTCCTTTTTTCTTTGATTTCAAATTTAACATACTCTCAATTCTCCTATTCATTATATTTTTATCATCATTAAAGGGTGATATTAAGCTATTTGATAATTTAAACTGATTATTAAATTTCATTGAGTTTATAAGTGTTAAGGCATAATTTTTTCTTTCATCTATTCCTAGTGATTTTAAGAGCTTTTCATCACAGGATAATTCACAATCTTCATTTAAAATACTTTTTAACTTATAAATTAAAGGATTAAAGAAATGTAATGATATAACTAAAATGCTTAGAAGTTTATATATCCAATCTTTTCTTTTAAAATGAATCAATTCATGTTTTATTATCCATTTTAAATCTTCATCTTCATATGTTCTTTCTGGTAATATAATTGTTGGTTTTACTATACCTATAATAAATGGTGTTGAAATACTACTGCAAAATTTAAGAGGAATATTTCTTTTGATACCCATTTCTTTTTTCGATTTGCTATATATTCTCATGATTTTTACATTGTATATATTTCTTGAAGTCTTTTTAATACTGCTATTAAATTTTTTGTTACATAAAATAATAAATAAAAATATTATTGTAGATGTTATGAAATAAAGATATGGAATTATACTTATAACATGACTAATTTTAGCCATGTTATCATAGATACCACTAGGAATTACATTATCTTTTACCATTAACACATTCTTAGGAACATATATTGAAATTTTAAGGGGCAGAACCATTTTTAAAATTATAACTATACAAATATAGTAATTGAAATTTGCACTATATTTACTAAGTACCTTTTTTCTAAATATTAATAGCAATAAAATCCAAAAGGTTCCTATTAATGAGGCTTCTATAATGTTTTCAAACAATGTTTTTAGCATATTATCACCTATTTTTTATCATTCTATCTAGTTTTTCTAAATCCTCGTCTGATAATATGTCCTTAGTATCATGTAACATTGATACAAGGCTAGTTAAAGAATTACCATGAATATTTTTAAGGAATTCCTTTGTTTCTAAAGACTTATATTCTTTTTCTTCTACCTTTGGAAAATAGTAAAACTGCTTTCCTCGTTTTTCTGCTGAAAGAAAATCCTTTTTTATTAAACGTTTTAGAAGTGTAGCTGTTGTTCCAGCTTTCCATCCCTTTTGAAGAGTGATTATCTCAGCAACCTGGTTTGTTGATAAAGTTTCTTCATTACTCCAAATTAAATTCATAACTTCCAATTCTGTTTGTGGAAGTTTTTTTAAATCCATCATTAAAGCCTCCTTTAATTTAATAATACAAACGTATTATTAAATTGTCAATACATTTGTATTATTTTCTTTAATAAGTATAATTACAACTATAGCTATTTAATCTTTATTATATTAATACCTGACGATTTAAGTCATACCTATGCTACTCTCCTATTTGAGCTAAAGAAGAGCCCAAAATAGTACAAAGTCATCTAGGTCATAGTAATATTTCTATTACCTTAAACACCTATACTCATGTACTTGAGATTATGAAGGTGAAGGCTGATACAAAACTTAATGACTTGTATAATTATATGGGGTCAAAATAACCCTCATTTTTTCATAAAATTTTATAAGGGTCAAAAGAGGGCAAAAGTAAAAGCCTTACAAACTTAGTGTTTGCAAGGCTTTGGTGGTGCGCCCAGAGGGAGTCGAACCCACGGCCTTCAGATTCGAAGTCTGCCACTCTATCCAACTGAGCTATGGGCGCATAATAAAATAATTTTTAAAAAGTCTTTAGTATAAATACTAAAGACTTTTATTGGAGCGGGTAGAGGGAATCGAACCCTCGTAATTAGCTTGGAAGGCTAACACTCTACCATTGAGTTATACCCGCATGTTTGGAGCGGGAGACGAGATTCGAACTCGCGACGTTCACCTTGGCAAGGTGACGCTCTACCACTGAGCCACCCCCGCATATTGTTGTTTTTATAAATAGTATTTGGTGCAGGTGAAGGGAGTTGAACCCATACACCCGAAGGCGCTAGATCCTAAGTCTAGTGCGTCTGCCAATTCCGCCACACCTGCATATTATTACTATTTTGGTGGCTTACCGGGGAATCGAACCCCGGACACCATGATTAAAAGTCATGTGCTCTACCAACTGAGCTAGTAAACCTTATTAGTTAAATTCAAACCTATACATCTAAGTAAAGAGTCCGATGCCTTACGGTTTTGAAAGGCATCCCAATTTTAAATGGGGTGGACGATGGGACTCGAACCCACGACAACCAGTACCACAAACTGGCGCTCTACCAACTGAACTACGTCCACCGTATTGGGAATTTTAAATTTATTAAGGTTATATTATTTTCTAATACAATAACCCTTTATTTGTAATTTTATTTTTAAATGGGGTGGACGATGGGACTCGAACCCACGACAACCAGTACCACAAACTGGCGCTCTACCAACTGAACTACGTCCACCGTATGGTGCGTCTTAAGGGATTCGAACCCCTGGCCCACGCCTTAGAAGGGCGTTGCTCTATCCAACTGAGCTAAAAACGCTTATATGTTAATGCTCAGTTGAACGTTAACATATTTGGAGCGGGTAGAGGGAATCGAACCCTCGTAATTAGCTTGGAAGGCTAACACTCTACCATTGAGTTATACCCGCATATTATATTTTAATGGTCGGGGTGACAGGGATTGAACCTGCGACCTCATGGTCCCAAACCACGCGCGCTCCCAGCTGCGCTACACCCCGGCATATATTAAAAAATGGTGCGACATCGGGGGCTTGAACCCCGGACACCCTGATTAAGAGTCAGGTGCTCTACCAACTGAGCTAATGACGCATATTGGTGCATCTTAAGGGATTCGAACCCCCGGCCCACGCCTTAGAAGGGCGTTGCTCTATCCAACTGAGCTAAAGATGCTTGTATACTTAAACTAATATGTATAAACATATTTGGAGCGGGAGACGAGATTCGAACTCGCGACGTTCACCTTGGCAAGGTGACGCTCTACCACTGAGCCACCCCCGCATATTATTGTTTTTATACATAGTAATTCATTTGTAAATAGTAATGGTGCAGGTGAAGGGAGTTGAACCCATACACCCGAAGGCGCTAGATCCTAAGTCTAGTGCGTCTGCCAATTCCGCCACACCTGCATATTATTACTATTTTGGTGGCTTACCGGGGAATCGAACCCCGGACACCATGATTAAAAGTCATGTGCTCTACCAACTGAGCTAGTAAACCTTATTGGCTGGGATAGCAGGATTTGAACCTACGGATGCCACAGTCAAAGTGTGGTGCCTTACCGCTTGGCGATACCCCAGCATTAAATGGGGTGGACGATGGGACTCGAACCCACGACAACCAGTACCACAAACTGGCGCTCTACCAACTGAACTACGTCCACCGTATGGTGCATCTTAAGGGATTCGAACCCCTGGCCCACGCCTTAGAAGGGCGTTGCTCTATCCAACTGAGCTAAAGATGCTTGTATATTAGTGTTTAAATAAACATTAATATATTTGGAGCGGGTAGAGGGAATCGAACCCTCGTAATTAGCTTGGAAGGCTAACACTCTACCATTGAGTTATACCCGCATATAGTGGTCGGGGTGACAGGGATTGAACCTGCGACCTCATGGTCCCAAACCACGCGCGCTCCCAGCTGCGCTACACCCCGCTACCCATTAAACTTTAAAACCATTTAATGTCCTAAATTAATCCTGACCTCATAACCATTTAAATTCAATGATTTTTTCTGACGACATGGATTATTCTACACCATATGTTTTAATACGTCAATACTTTTTTTAAAACTTTCTCATTTTAATATTAAAATAAATCCTATCAACCTGTTATTTTTTATTTTAACTTATTTTAGTCTGATTAAAAAAACTAAAATTTTAGAAGTTCACATTTAAAATACCTAGCTATAAACAACTAGAATCTTATCAAATTTGGCTCTATGCATCCCTGGTTGATACTTATAATAGCAAAGCTCCGAGCTCCATCTCTTGGTAGTGACGCACTTCCAGGATTTATATACCATATTCCTTCTTCAAAATCTATTTTTCCAATATGTGTATGTCCATACAAGACTATGTCAGCCCCCGTTTCTAAAGCCTTATATCTTAATTTAGCCAAACTCTCTTTTACACTATATCTATGTCCATGAGTTAAAAAAAATTTTTTTAAGCAAATTTCTTTTACCCTGTCATTAGGTGTACTTGTAGAAAAATCACAATTGCCTTTAACATTAATTATTTCTCCATTATAATGCTTTCTTATAATGGATATGTCGTCTACATTATCGCCTAAGTGGATCAACACATCTAATCCCTTTATTTCGCATCCTAGCCGTTCTATGCTGCTAATAATGCCATGTGTATCGCTTATAACACCTATTCTCATTTAAAATCACCCTCTTCATTAATATAACGTATGCATCTTAGACTTTTTTGAGATGCCTAATAATTATACATCATATATTAATTTTTCAAGCTCACCTTTTAGTTTATCTAGTGCCCTTCCCCTATGACTAATAGCGTTTTTTTCATTACTTTCCATCTGTGCAAAAGTTTTATTGAATTTTTCCACAAAAAATAGCGGGTCATATCCGAAACCTTCTTCACCTCTAAAATCTGCTGTGATTATCCCCTCTGACTCTCCTTGTACTTTTACTATTTCATCTTTATTAATTATAAGTACCATTGCGCAAATGAATTTAGCTTTTCGCTGTTCTTCTGTTTTGCCATCTAAAAGGTGCAATAATTTTTCATTATTCGCTTTAGTATTTCCGTGTTCCCCCGCAAACCTCGCTGAAAAAATGCCTGGAGCTCCATTTAATGATTCTACTGCTAATCCCGAATCATCGGCAAGTACCATATCCCCATGGGCTATTTTGAAAATTTCACTTGCCTTTATATCTGCATTCTCCATGAAAGTGCTTCCTGTTTCCTCTACATCAATGTTAATATTGGCTTCTTTTAAAGATAGTACTTCAAAAGGAAACCGTGATAATATTTCTTTTATTTCCTTAATTTTATGGTCATTATTACTAGCAACTATTAATCTTCTCATTGTATACTCCTCACAACTCTCTAGGGTAGATAATAATTAGTAATCATTATCTACTCTAAAAGTAATCTATTTTAAAAATTATATACTAAATAACTCATCTCTAGTAGGGGGCAAAACATCTTTACAAGTTTCATCTTTTACTAATATCCCTCTAGACGCAGTCATTTTTCCTATTACCGTAGCTTGTACTCCATTGCTATTTAATTTATCCACCAATTCTTTCCCAGATGCCACCGTTATTAGCATGCTTCCAGAAGATATAAATTTCAAAGGGTCAATATTAAGTCTTTCACATATTTTATATGTAATATCACTAATTGGCATTTTATCACTATACGCCTTAAATCCTAAATTGCTAGCCTCCGCAACTTCCCATAATGCTCCTAGAACACCACCTTCAGTTATATCATGCATAGAATTAACCCCGAACTCTCCTGCTATACGTCCTTCATTAACCACACTAATGCTACTAATATAGTCTTTAGCTATTTCTATTTCTTTAGGAGTTAAAACGCCTTGTATCCTGTCTAAATGATCATTTACTATAATTGAAGTTCCTTCCATACAAAGCAGTTTGGTAACGACAATTTCATCTCCGATTTTTGCACCTGAAGTTGCCACAGCACCTTGTGCTTTCCCTTTTCCTATAGCAGTGCATGAAACTATTATTTTATTTACAGCTTCTGTAACCTCAGTATGTCCACCTAATATCTCCACATTCAGTTTTTTTGTCTCTTCATCAATTTCACTCATAATATTTTTTATATCTTCTATCGTCGCTGTTGGCGGTACAAGAATTGTAACTAAAATGCCTACAGGCTCAACTCCACAAGAAGCTATATCATTGCAATTTATATGAACTGCTAATTTGCCCATATTTTTATCAGCTCCGGTTATTGGATCTGTAGATACTACGCACTCATATTCGCCAAAATTTATTACACTGCAGTCTTCGCCTATTCCACTTCTAATTCTTACATCGCCCCGGACAACACTTTTATTGTTGTCAATTATTTGTTTTAAGTCATCCCAATTTAATTTTCCAACTTTCATTTAAATTCTTCCTTTCTAATTTCATAAATCTAGCACATTTTAACAATTGTAATCATATTATCTATATAAGTACTAATTATATGGTGGTGTTATGTTGAATTTTCTAGGACCTTTTTTAAAAACCAATACATTAAACAAAACTAACATAAAAAATCAATTTTTCTACTTATCAAAAGAATCATTAAAGGATATAGTTTTCGATTCTAAATGTGGCATATATATTCCCTCACGCGATTTAAAATCTAAATCCTTTTCTAAGATTGATATTAACACAATTAATTTAAATTCTCCACTTTTATGTGTTTACAAAAAAGCAGATGCTAAATTAAAATCGAAAGAAGGCATGTTAAATTGGAATGAGAACAAAGTAAAGAAAGAAATAACTGTTAATAGTAATGCATTCATGACTTTATCACTACTGGAACTCGTAGACTATTATAATAACTTTAAGGACGTCGATGATACAAAATATGATCTAAGCTCTATTTACCTTAAACTTTGCAAAGAACAATTAGAATTTTATGCTTCTTATTTTCGAAATAAAGATGGGCTCTTTGTTGACAAAAAAG
This sequence comes from Clostridium sp. CM039, assembly GCF_055081075.1. Classification (NCBI taxonomy): domain Bacteria; kingdom Bacillati; phylum Bacillota; class Clostridia; order Eubacteriales; family Clostridiaceae; genus Clostridium; species Clostridium sp. CM039. The sequence continues at coordinate 3,729,383 of NZ_CM143649.1, read as the reverse complement.
ATTTAACTAATCCATTAAACCAAGAATTTAATTTTGAAGATAAAAACAATAAATTCAAATTTTCTGATCAAGCCTTTATGATGTCTGCTTACTACAAATATTCTACTTATAATAACGTAAAACAAGAGCATGAATATAAACAATTTGCTCTAGATATCCTAGATATGTTTTCTCAGTATAAGGAAGAAATTTACAATGTTTCTTTTGAGGAACTTAATAAGATATGCTTAGCATTAAATATTTTTTATAAGTACTCTGGCTTAGAACTATGCGAAACCCTATTGCTAGATTTTTTAGATTTGCTTATAGATCAATATAATGCTAAGCCATCTTTAATTGTTAATGCTAAATTAGATCATTCCTGTATGCTTTTTATAAACTGTACGCTTATGTATAATAATACATTAATTCTTAAATTTAAAGATACTAGTGACGATTTATATGAAAAGCTTACAGACTTATACGATGCCGATAAAGGTATCTTGCTAAAGGAAAGTGCTGATAAAGAGACAAATTATACTTGTGATGAGCTCTTATTATACATTTACAGCCAAATCATATATTCTGATTTTAACAATATTGAAGATAATTCTTTCATGCTTCAGGATATTTTCAAACATCAAATTTTGGATTCTGGTATAATTTTAAGCTGGCCTGAGTCCCCCTCTTTAGATAACGCTGAACATTACAGGGATTTTTCACTAAAATCAGAGGATTTGATACAAGAGGATGATTTTAGAATGCCTGAAATCCCCACACCTGAAACCAATGAATTAGCTTCTATATTCATTAAAAATGTGGTATACAATAAACGAAAGGAGAGCTTTAAGCAAAGTAAGTTATCTTTTGATAGCAGCAAAAATATGTTTATATTCTTCTTAACAATATTTTTCCACACTCACTAATATTAAGAGTTAATAATTTTCTCTTATATTATGCTATAACAAAAAAGTATATATGGCTAAAATGCATTCTACGCAATATATACTTTTATTAGCATAGTATAAGAAAAAAAGCTTAATTTTATTTGGAATCAGTCTTAGCCTCTTTATAAGCATAATCAAACACTAAATTCCCGCTTTTAGTTAAATAGATATCTTTAATATTTTCTCTTTTACAAATAACTGTATTGCCTATATATATAGGTATACATGGTAAGTCTTTTGCTAATATAGATTGTGCATGATTATAAATTGTTACTTTATTTTTATCGGTTTTCTCCATCAATGCTTTTTCTATAGTTTTATCATAATCCGAACTCTTATATCCATAAATATTATCTTTTGAATATGATGTCCATCTAGTAAAGAATTTATAAATGTCTCCATATTCCTCATCATTTTTTGAAAATACTATGTCATAATTTCCCTCTTTAAGTACTTTTTCGAGTTCATCTTTTGTGTATCCAGTGCACACTACCTTTATACCTAAATATTCTTTAATATTTTTAGCTATTTCCTTGCTTATTTTAGTATCAAAATTTTTATTTTCATATACCATAACTAATTCTTGTTTTTCTTCATAATTACTACTTTTTTTTAAATATTCTAAGCCTTTAATTTTATTCTGGGATGCATTAAAAATCACTTTACCACTATTGTCATTAGACCTAGTAAAAGGTGTATAATTTATTGTTGGAACCGCTACATCTTCTGATATAGTTTCTATAATTAATTCCCGATCTATAATTGAACCAATTGCATTTCTAAAATTTATATCCACTGAATCTCTTTTTTCTAGTATATTTTTAGTTTTTAGATTGAAATTCATATAATACATACTCTGCGATAGTTTAACTTCAGTTTTATTTTCCGTGCTAAGGGCACTTACTTCACTTATTGGTGGACTTACAAGTACATCAATTTTTGAGGTATCACTATACTGCGAAGTTTCAAAATTTGCTAAAGCTTTCTCTTCATCCTTTATAGAAGTAAATAGCATTTCATTACTAACAATTTCATTGGCTCTCCAATACTTTTCGTTCTTTACTAATTTTATTTCTCCATCTTTGTTTACCTCTTTTATAATAAATGGACCACTATATTGAATTTGACTGTAGCTATCTTTCCAGTTCCTTGTATCCATATTATTTCCCCTTAAAGTGAAAACTGGATTGCTAAGGATATTTATAAAGTTCTCATTAGGATTATTTAGCCTTATCTCTAATGTTAAATCGTCCTTTGCAACAATACCAACATTTTCAAAATCTACTTTTCCTGCACTAAAATCCTTAGCCCCAAATATGCAATATAATTGCTTAGCAAAAATATTTCCTTTTTCCAATAAAATGTTGTGAAAGAACCTTTTAAAATCATCAGCTTTTATAGACGTTCCATCGTTATAATGTAGATCTTTTCTTAATTTAAAGGTATACCCTATTTTGTCCTTACTAACCTCAATTTTTTCTGCCATGGCAGGTACAATTTTACCATCTTTATCTTCTCTTACTAATCCTTCAAATAAAACTAATAACAAGTCTTTTTCGCGAACACTATCATTATTTGTCATAAGCAAGTCTGCCGGCAATTCTCCCAAGTTATAAACTAAATATTTTCTAGATGTTGTTGGTTTTACTTTCTTTTGAATACATCCACTGGTTAGCATCGTCATAAAAATCAACATTATACATAATAACTTTTTCATAATTACCCCCAATATGTGTATTATTAAGAGTATTAACTTTTCATATATGAAATAATCAAATATCCAATAAAAAATAAAAAAGTATATATTACTATTAATGCATTCACTTCGCTAAGAACTACTAATTTTATTTTCAATTAATCTCCTGAAAAACATAAACTCGCTGTCGCTCAAACATATGTTTTTCTTAACGTATCTTAATTAAAAATAAAAAAAGAAGTTCTAAAGCTTGTTTCAATGCATTATACGCAATATACACTTTTTTTTGCGCTTAATTCTGTAATATATTTTAACTATATATTATATAAATGAATACATATAATCATTGTACTGTGTAAAATTGACTTGTTATTTATCTTAATGTACATTATTATATTAATATGTACTTACAGATTTTATATATGTAAGTATTTAGGAGGCCTATTCCATGTTAATCCTGACTATAAGAATTTTTTCTATATTTTCCATGTTAATTTTTATGCTTACATCGATATGGGGCTTTATTTTATTAATTAAAATATTTAATCAGTTAAGATATAAAAATTATTTACTGGAAAAACTTCTACAAAACGCCTCTAGCTCATCTTCAAAACAGAGACACAAGGAATATCCTAAAGATGATTTTAAAGTCGAAGATATTTCTAGTCCAGGTGAAAAATAAATATTAGTAGCGCAACATAAAGAAGACGTCATTTGACGTCTTTCTTACATTTTCCACACTATTTTAACATATTTACTAGTTCTTCTTCAGATATGACTGTAATTCCAAGCTCTTGAGCTTTGGTAAGCTTACTTCCGGCATTCTCGCCTGCTAAAACGTAACTGGTTTTATTAGAAACAGAACCTGATACTTTTCCTCCATGATTTTCTATTATCAATGTGGCATCACTACGCCCCATTGACGTAAGGGTTCCAGTTACTACGAATGTTAACCCGTTAAATAGATTATCGACCTGATTTGAGTCTTCTACGGCCATATTTACGCCATACTCTTTTAACCTATCAATTATTTCTCTGTTTTTATTATCTTCAAAAAATCTTAGTACACACAAAGCACTTATTTCACCTATATCAGAAACCTCTATTAGTTCATCCAATGTTGTATTTTGCAAACATTCAATAGATTTATAATGCTTCATTATGGATTTCGCTGCTATCTTACCAATATTAGGAATTCCGAGGCCTGTCAGCAATCTTTGTGCTTCATTTCCCCTTGATTTGTCTATAGCATCTAGTAACTTATCTGTATTCTTTTCTTTTCCAATTATACCTTTCTCTATAAGCTCCGCGCGGTAATTAAACAGTGAATATACATCTGCTACATCTTTAATATATTCTAAACGGATAAGTTCCTTAATATAAGCCGTACCAAACCCTTTTATATCCATAGCATTCCGACCAACAAAATTAATTATGTGTCTTTCTAATTGAGCCATACAGTTAGGATTTGTACATTTGATATCAGCCGTATCTTTTTCACGGACAGTAGGTGTTCCACATACCGGGCATCGGTCTGGAATTTGGAATCTATTTAACTTCTCAGAACGTTTTTCTTTGACTACAGCCTTAATTTTCGGGATAATCTCTCCTGATTTGTATACAACAATTATATCTCCAATCCTTATATCTAAATCATTGATAAAATCTTGGTTATGAAGAATTGCTCTAGATACAGAAGTTCCGCATAAACGAATTGGCTCAAAAATTGCTGTAGGAGTAATTCTTCCGGTTCTTCCTACTGATAGTTCAATATCAATCAATTTTGTTTCTTTTTCTTCTGGAGGGAACTTATATGCTATAGCCCATTTGGGAACTTTTGAAGTATTACCAAGCTTTTTTCTATCTTCCAAGTTATCAATTTTTATAACAACTCCGTCAATATCGTATGCTAAATTACCTCTATCTTCTCCTATAGCCTGGATAGTATTCCACACTTCATCAGCTGTTTTACATTTCACATAATTCTCAATAACTTTTACACCCTGTTTTTTTAACCATTCATAGCCTTCGGTATGTGTTTTAAATTCAATTCCTTTGGAGTCTTGAATATTAAAAATAAACAGAGATAATTGTCTTTCCTTTGTTATTTTACTATCTAACTGCCTCAATGTACCAGCAGCACAGTTTCGAGGATTAGCAAATATCTTTTTCCCTAATAGCTCTTGCCCCTCATTAACCTTATCAAACGCAGCACTTGCCATATATACCTCACCACGAATCTCGAGGTATGGCACTTGCTCTTTCAGTTTCCGCACGACATCCCCAATTACTTTAGCATTTTCAGTGACATCTTCACCTTGAATGATTCCATCACCGCGAGTTACAGCTACTGTTAATTTACCTTCTACATAACGTAGTGACATTGACAAACCATCAATTTTAAGTTCAACAACAAATGTTGGATCACTAAGTTCTTCAATCATTTTATTTACATAGGCATAGACTTCTTCTTTTGTAAATACGTCTTGCAAACTGAGCATTGGTACATTATGTTTTACTAATACCCCAGCTTTTCTTTTAGCGTTCCCACCTATGTTTTGAGTCGGGGACTCTAATGTGATAAGTTCTGGATATTCTTTCTCTATTGCTTTAAGCGCAAGCATCAATTGATCATATTCATAATCTGATATTTCCGGATTATCTTGGTTGTAATATCTATCACTGTGATATTTAATTGTCTTTTTTAATTCTTCAATTTCATCTTTTACACCAATTTTCATAAACTACACCCTTTCCCACGAAATCAACGTTCATCTGCTAGGTATATGAAATAAAATAACTAGCACACTCACTAGCTATTTTATCCAAAATGCCTTAGCGCATTCAAATAAATAGCAAATCAGTATGCTAGCCCTATTTTCATGTGCCTTATAACATTTCTAAAGGCGCTTTATCTAATATCAGCTTTTTTATTCCCATGTTATCAAACGCTATTGAAATCATTGTATCATTATCAGAACTCGATTTTGACACTATGGTACCTATTCCAAATTTAGTATGTCTAACTTTCCTACCTACCGTAGCTTCTCTATTCATAGCATTCTCACTATTGACACTTTGCTGCCCTGGATCATTTCCTTTCGCTGTAGCTGATGCATAATCTTGAGGCGAAGTTTTACTTAGTAGTCCATGCGGATTATAATTTTGTGAATTTCCAGTGTTTTTTCTCTTTAATACCTGCACAGTCCTATTCTTAGCTCCCCCGATAACTTCTTTTAAATCCGGAGAAATTTCACTGATAAAATCAGAAGGCTGATACCCAACATTTCTTCCAAATACCATTCTACTCTCGGCAGATGTTATGTAGAGCTTCTCCTCCGCCCTTGTTATAGCAACATAGCACAGGCGCCTTGATTCTTCCATTTCAGTAAAGTTGTTAAGCGAAGACATGCCGGGGAATATCCCATTTTCCATACCAACCATAAATACTACTGGAAATTCTAACCCCTTTGCACTATGAACAGTCATCATTGCCGCAGTCTCTACTGTTTCATCAGGGTCATCAGTGCTCGAACCTAAACTTACTCCTTCTAAGAATGTTAAAAGCGACTTATCTTCTGAAGTTCTTTCAAATTCTACAGCATCTGATACTAATTCCTTTATATTCTCTACCCTGCTCTCATCCTCTGGTTCCTTAGAAAGTTCTAATTGCTTTAAATACCCTGTATCACTTATTATAGATTTAATTAACTCAGAGACTGTTCCTGTTTCATTTTTGGCCATAAAGCTATTCATAAGACTTACAAACTTATTTATAGATGCTTTATTTCTAGTTGTCAATGTAGGTATAAAATCTACATCTAGAATAGCACTATACAAGCATTGATCTATACCTGTTGCAAATTCTTGAATCTTTTGAATAGTTGCATCTCCTATACTTCTTTTAGGCACATTTATAATTCTTTTTAAAGCGATATCGTCAAGTGGGTTATTAATAAGCTTTAAATACGCCATTATATCCTTTATTTCTTTTCTATCATAGAATTTTAATCCTCCCACTATTCTATATGGAATCAAATTTTTTCTGAAACTCTCCTCAAAAATACGTGATTGAGAATTCATCCTATATAAAATTGCAAAGTCCTTATAGCTTCTATTTTCCTCAGTCATAATTCTCTTAATTTGACTTGCTACAAAATTTGACTCGTCTCTATCTGTAAACGCTCTATATAAATTAATTTTCTCTCCACAATCTTTTTCAGTCCTTAGAGCCTTATCTTTTCTTTGAGAATTATTCCTTATAACTTCATTAGCTGCCATAAGTATATTTCCGCAAGATCTATAATTTTGCTCGAGCTTAACAACCTTTGCCTTTGGATAATCTTTTTCAAAATCTAAGATGTTGGTGACATCCGCACCTCTCCAAGCATAAATACATTGGTCATCATCTCCAACTACGCATATATTTTCACGCTCATCTACTAAAAGCTTTATAAGCTCATACTGTGCTTTATTTGTGTCTTGATACTCATCAACCATAATGTACTTGAATTTTGAATGATAGAAATCCAAAACTTCCTTATTATTTTTTAAGAGTTCAACTGCTTTAAAAATTAAATCATCAAAATCTAGTGCATTGTTACCTTTTAGTCTTTTTTGATAAAGAACATACACATCAGCGATTTTGTTTTTTCTATAATCGCTTTCATTTTCTTTTTTAAATTTTTGTGGACTAATAAGTTCGTTTTTAGCACTCGATATTTTACCTAAAATTTCTGAATCTGTTAGATCTTTTTCATTTATTTGAAGTTCCTTCATACACTGTTTAATCAAACTTTTTTGATCATAGCTATCATAAATAGTGAAATTCTTATTATATCCCAGCCTATCTATCTCTCGCCTTAAAATCCTAACACAACTAGAGTGGAAGGTAGAAATCCACATATTATCCGCTATATTGCCTACTAAAGAACGCACTCTGTCCTTCATTTCACCAGCCGCTTTATTAGTAAAAGTTATGGATAAAATTTGAGACGGATATATAGCTAAATCCTGAATCATATGCGCAATTCTATAGGTCAAAACCCTAGTTTTCCCAGATCCCGCTCCAGCTAATATTAGCAATGGGCCATCAACTGTTATTGCAGCCTCGCACTGCTCTTTGTTTAACAAACTTTTCAAATCCATGAAACCACTCCTTATATATTATATTAACCGTCCCTCTCTATCCGCATCTAAAATGTCGTTAAAAATGAATACACTTATTTCGCTAATTCCAAACGCTCTAATATAAGTTTATACCCATCACTACCATAATTTAATGCTCTGCCGATTCTACTTATTGTAGCAGTACTTGCCCCTGTTACACCTGCTATATCCAAATAGGTCCTTTTATCTGCTAACATTCTTGCTACTTGAATCCTTTGCTCAAATGCTTTAATTTCATTTATAGTGCATAAATCTTCAAAAAATCTATAGCATTCTTCCTTTGTTTGAAGGCTTAAAATGCCATCAAAAAGGAAATCCATATCATTACTTTCTAATTTAGAACTGTATTCACTCATCATCCTTCACCTCTAATAATCATAGATTCATATATACTATTAAATCATCTACTGGGTCTCTACTCATCACCTGAACACTTAAAAATCATATAAAAAAATGCAGCTTATTAATTTTTTTTAAATAAACTGCTGTGAAGTATAAAATATTTATTTGATTGTACCTAAATTATTACTTAGATAAGTATATTATTTAACTAAATTTAACATCACTGTAGTTATAGCAAAGAAAATTGCTGAAACTACTGTGATTCTTACTAGTACTGATTCTGCTGTTTTTGTTTTATTTTTTGCAAAAAAAGTTTCAGAAGTTCCTCCTATAAGGCCACTTAATCCATCTGATTTACTAGGTTGCATCATAACGGATACAATTATAGCAATTGAAGTTATAACCTGTAAAACTACTAGAAAACTATGCATGTGTACACCTCCAATTCATCGAATACATAATTATTTTAGCATACTCTAAGACAGTTTACAATGAATTGTAAAATTTAAGAGTATAGCCTATAAAGACTATACTCTTAATTAATTATCTATTTATGTTATAGAATGCTTTCAATCCTCTGTACTCAGCCATTTCTTCTAATTCTTCTTCTATTCTTAATAATTGATTGTATTTAGAAACTCTTTCGCTTCTAGCTGGGGCACCAGTTTTAATTTGTCCTGCATTCATAGCTACAACTAAGTCAGCTATTGAAGTATCTTCTGTTTCTCCTGATCTATGAGAAACTACTGCAGTATATCCTGCCCTTTCAGCCATTTCTATAGCATTTAGTGTTTCAGTTAATGTACCTATTTGGTTTAATTTTATAAGAATTGAATTTGCAGTTTTTCTTTCAATTCCCATTTTTAATCTGTCAGTGTTGGTTACAAATAAATCATCTCCAACTAATTGAACTCTATCTCCTATTTTATCAGTTAAGTACTTCCAGCCTTCCCAATCTTCTTCAGCCATTCCATCTTCAATAGATATAATTGGATATTTGTTTACAAGTTCTACATAGTAGTCAGCCATTTGCTCTGGAGTTAATATTCTTCCTTCTGAAGCTAAGTTGTATTTTCCATCTTCAAAGAATTCAGAAGCTGCTGGATCAAGAGCAATATAAATATCTTTTCCAGGAACATATCCAGCTTTTTCTATAGCTTCTATTATGATTTTTATAGCTTCTTCGTTTGATGATAAATCTGGAGCAAATCCACCTTCATCACCAACACCAGTCGCTAGTCCTTTAGTTTTTAATAATGCTTTTAATGAGTGGTAAACTTCTGCACTCATTCTTAAAGCGTCCTTAAAAGAAGTTGCTCCAACTGGCATAACCATAAACTCTTGTAAGTCTACATTATTGTCAGCATGGCTTCCACCATTTATAATGTTCATCATTGGAACTGGTAAAACCTTAGCATTTACTCCACCAATATATTGATATAGTCCGAGTCCTAATGACTCAGCAGCCGCTCTAGCACATGCAAGAGATACTCCAAGAATTGCATTAGCACCTAGTTTAGCCTTATTAGGTGTGCCATCAAGATCTATCATTGCTTTGTCAATTGCTATTTGATCATATACATTCATTCCAACTATCTCTTCAGCTATTAGATTGTTTACATTATCAACGGCTTTTAAAACTCCTTTACCGTTATATGTATCCTTGTCTCCATCTCTTAACTCTACCGCTTCAAATATGCCAGTAGAAGCGCCTGATGGTACTGATGCTCTTGCTATCGTTCCATCTTCGAGTGTTACTTCAACTTCAACAGTTGGAAATGCTCTTGAGTCCAGAATCTGTCTTGCATAAATATCAATTATTTCAATAAAGTTTTTCATGTTATCTAACCTCCAAATTTTTTCTCTATGTTATTATATCCTAAGTTAACTTAAGTTAATCCTATACTTTACGGAAACTTAAGTTAATCTTAGATAATACATTATTCAATTTAGTTTTCTTTTAACCTATTTAATTAAAGATTTTCCTGTCATTTCACTTGGTATACTGAGTCCCATAGCTTGGAGCATAGTTGGTGCAATATCCGCCAATATTCCACTATCTTTTAGACCATTACTGTGATTTGAAACGTATGTGAATGGAACTAAATTTGTAGTATGTGCTGTCATTGGCTTTCCAGACGAATAATCAAGCATTTGTTCAGAGTTTCCATGATCTGCAGTTATAAATACGCTGCCGTCCTTGCCTAGAACGCACTCAACAATTTTTCCAAGGCATTCATCCACTGTTTCTATAGCTTTTTTAGCAGCTTCAAAAACGCCTGTATGACCTACCATATCTGGGTTAGCATAGTTAAGTATAATCATGTCGTATTCATCTGTTTCTAGTCTCTTTAATAATTCTTCTGTAACCTCTTGCGCACTCATTTCTGGCAATAAATCATATGTTGCTACTTTAGGTGATGGAATTAATGCTCTATCTTCATTTACATTCGGAGCCTCAACACCTCCATTAAAGAAGAATGTAACATGGGCGTATTTTTCAGTTTCAGCTATTCGGAGCTGTTTTTTACCCATTTTACTAACATATTCTCCAAGCGTATTAGTGTAACTTTCTGGCGTATACGCTACATCAACGTTTTCTATAGTTATATCATATTGCGTAGTACATACAAAGTTCAAATTTAAAGTTTCTCTTTTAAAACCATTAAATACTTTATCATTTAATGCCCTAGTAAGTTCGCGAGCTCTGTCCGGTCTAAAGTTAAAGAATATTACACTATCGTTATTACTTATAGCTGAAACAGGCTTATTATTTTCCATTATAACAGTCGGAAGAACAAATTCATCTGTCTTATTATCATGGATAGCTTTTTTAACTGCCTCTATTGCTGAGGTATTTTCCTCACCCTTAGATAAAACCATAGCATTATATGCAAGTTCAACTCTTTCCCATCTCTTATCTCTATCCATAGCATAATATCTACCACATACAGTAGCAATTTTACCCACGCCTATTGTATTCATATATTCTTCGAGTTCTGCTATGTATTGTAGTGCTGAACCTGGTTGCACATCCCTACCGTCTAACAATGCATGAACATAAACATTTTTAGCACCTTTATCCTTAGCAAGCTTTATTAAAGCTTTTAAATGATCAATATGAGAGTGAACTCCTCCATCTGACAATAATCCTAAAAGATGCACCGAAGAATTTGCCTTAATAGCTTTATCTATAGCTTTATTAAAAGCAAGGTTTTCAAAAAAGTTTCCTTCTTCAATTTCTTTTGTTATTTTCGTAAGTGCTTGATATATAATTCTACCAGCACCTATGTTTAAGTGGCCAACTTCTGAATTTCCCATTTGACCCGCTGGTAGTCCTACCTCTAGGCCACTTGCATTTAATTTCGTACTTGGATATTTCTTTATTATTCTGTCATAGTTTGGCTTACTGGCCGCAACTACTGCATTTCCATCTACGTTACTTGATAATCCGAATCCATCTAAAATCATTAGCATTACTGGTTTTTTTGACATTTTTGTTCCCCCATCCGTTGTTTCTAAAATAAAATACATGTATATGTATCAATAGTTCACAGTTATAATTAACTAACTAAAGTAGATTAATCTACTAAAGTAGCTAAATCCACTAAAGTGGCTGCATCTACTAAAGTAGTCTAGCCACATTAGTGGATTCATTTACTATAACATCTTAATAATTTACTATTCCTGCGAAGTCTTGTGCCTTAAGGCTAGCTCCTCCGATTAATCCACCATCTATATCTGATTTACCCATTTGTTCTTTTATAGTTGTTGGTTTAACAGATCCACCATATTGAATTCTAACTTTTTCTGCTACTTCTGCTCCGAACATAGCTCCAACAGTTGCTCTTATAAATGCAATTGTATCATTAGCCTGATCAGCAGTTGCAGTTTTACCTGTACCTATTGCCCAAATTGGTTCATAAGCAATAACCAATTTTTCCACTTGTTCTTTTGTAAGTCCTTCTAAATCTAATTTTACTTGACTAGCTAAGACTTTTTCTGTAATATTTCCTTCTCTATCACTAAGAGTTTCCCCTACGCAAAGTATAGGAATAATACTATGGCTATAAGCAGCTTTAATCTTTTTGTTTACAGTTTCATCAGTTTCATTGAAATATTGTCTTCTTTCACTATGACCAATTATAACATATTCAACGCCCATATCTTTTAGCATTCCTGGTGCAATTTCACCTGTAAAAGCACCATTTTCTTCAAAATGCATGTTTTGAGCTCCTACCTTTATATTTGTACCCTTACTTGCCTTTATTACTGCGTCTAAACATAAAAATGTAGGACAAACTACAACATCACATTTTGCATCTTTAACTAACGGTTTCATTTCCTCAATTAAAGTTACAGCCTCAGCTACAGTTTTATTCATCTTCCAATTTCCTGCAATTATACCTTTTCTCATCAAAAAACCCCCAAGTATTCTTTTATTGTAAGTAATAATTATTAGTATTGTTATCTGGACAACAATTAATGTATATTAAAAAATTTGAAATGTCTTATTTAACTTTAACTATTTATTTGTAAGAGCTTCAATTCCTGGAAGTAGCTTACCTTCTAAGAATTCAAGAGATGCTCCACCACCTGTAGATATATGAGTCATTTTATCTCCAAATCCTAATTGATTAACAGCTGCTGCACTATCTCCACCACCTATTATAGTAGTTCCATCGACTTTTGACATAGCCTCAGCTACTGCTATTGTTCCTTTTGCAAAATTCGCAAATTCAAATACTCCCATTGGTCCGTTCCAAACAATAGTTTTAGCCATGCTAATAGCGCCTTTATACATCTCACAAGTCTTAGGTCCAATATCAAGTCCCATAAACCCATCAGCAATATTTTGACTTTCAGTAACTACTGGCTCTGCTTCAGCTGAAAATCTATCTGCAACAATATTATCTACAGGTATTAAAAATTTAACTCCTTTTGACTCAGCTTTTTGCATCATAACTTTAGCATATTGTACTTTATCTTCTTCAACTAGTGAACTTCCGATAGAATATCCACCAGCTTTTAAGAATGTATAAGCCATTCCTCCACCAATTATTAAAGTATCAACTTTTTCAAGCAAATTTTCGATAACATTTATTTTATCAGAAACCTTAGCTCCACCTAAAATTGCTACGAAAGGTCTAACAGGGTTCTCTATTGTATCCCCTAAAAATTTTAATTCCTTTTGAATTAAATACCCACATACTGAAGTCTCAATAAATTGTGTTACTCCAACTGTAGAGCAATGAGCCCTATGAGCAGTTCCAAAGGCATCATTTACAAATACATCTGCAAGGGACGCTAATTCCTTTGAAAAGTTTTCTGTATTTTTAGTTTCTTCTTTTCTATATCTTGTGTTTTCCAATAATAGAACATCTCCGTCTTTCATTTTTGATACGGCAGATTTTACATTATCACTAACTACATTTGGGTCTGCTGCAAAGACTACTTCTTTTTTTAACATTTCGCTTAATTTCTTAGCAACTGGCGCTAAAGAAAGCTCAGGTTTTGGTTCTCCACTTGGTTTTCCAAGATGTGAACATAAAATAACTTTTGCACCTTTTTCTATCAAATAGTTTATTGTTGGCATTGCACCTACTAATCTATTTACATCTGTAATTACCCCATCTTTTAATGGTACATTAAAATCGCATCTTACTAAAACTTTTTTACCTTTAACCTCAATATCCTCGATTGTTTTTTTATTGAATTGCATACACATTCTCCTCCCATATGGTTTATAATACAAGTTTCTTATAATTTAATCACATTCATATAAATAGACTACCCTACTAACTTACTATTTACTACTATCTTACTATTTATTTGAATGTACCTTGTATTAATAAAATATAAAAAGGTCCGGTTCCATAGACTAACTATAAAACCAGACCTTAATACTATACTTACAGTTTCCTACAGTTTTATAATAAAATTAAATTTTATAGTCTGTCTGCAACATATTTAGTTAAATCTGCTAATCTGTTTGAATAACCTGCTTCATTATCGTACCATGAAACAACTTTAACCATATTTCCTTCGATAACCATAGTTGACATAGCATCAACTATAGAAGATCTTTCGTCTCCTTTAAAATCAATTGAAACTAAAGGTTCTTCACAACAACCAAGTATTCCTTTCATTTCAGTTTCAGCTGCTTTCTTAAATGCTGCATTTACTTCTTCTACAGTAACATTCTTTGAAACTTCGCAAACTAAATCTGTACATGAAACTGTTGGAGTTGGAACTCTTAATGAGAATCCGTTTAATTTTCCTTTTAATTGTGGTAAAACTAATGCTACTGCTTTTGCTGCTCCTGTTGTAGTTGGAATCATTGATAGGTTAGCTGCTCTTGCACGTCTCATATCACTATGTGGAGCATCTAATAATCTTTGATCTCCAGTATATGAATGAATTGTAGTCATTAAGCCTTTAACTATTCCAAATTCTCTGTCTAAAACTTTAGCAAATGGTGCTAAACAGTTTGTTGTACATGATGCATTTGATATTACGTTATGTTTTGCTGAATCATATTTTTCTTCGTTAACTCCCATAACTATTGTAATATCTTCATTTTTTGCTGGTGCAGATATAAGAACTTTTTTAACACTTACACATAAATGATCGCTTGCTTTAGTAGCATCTGTAAAGAATCCTGTTGATTCTAATACTATTTCTACTCCAAGTGAACTCCAGTCAATATTCTTTGGTTCTCTTTCTGCAAATATTTTAATTTCTTTTCCGTTAACTACTATTGCACTTTCTTTAGCTTCTACAGTTCCGTCAAATTTTCCGTAAAGTGAATCATATTTTAAAAGATGTGCGAGTGTCGCAGCATCTGTTAAATCATTAATTCCTACTACTTCTAATTCTGTTGAATAATTTTTTACTAGTGCATTAAATACATTTCTTCCTATTCTTCCAAATCCATTAATTCCTACTTTTACCATCTTGGCAAAACCTCCTAAATTTTATTAACCTAATTATATGTAAATATATAATTTTTTCATTAATCAAATCATTATATAGTTTACTCTCTTTTCTCTATAATATTTACTATTTCTTCTGCAGCCGCTTGATCAATTATTAAAACAGTGCTTAAGCGGTTGATTTCAGTAGCGATGATGGCTCTAGCTTTATTTTTTCCAGCCGCTACTGCGATTAGTGTTTTGCTGTCTGTAACATCTTCATTTTTCACCCCAATAGTAGGTGTAGAATGAACTATTTCTCCTAATTCATTATAGTATTGACCAAATGCTTCTCCTACTGCACCTAATTCTTCAAGTTCCTTTATCTCTTTTTCAGGTACTTCTCTTTTCATAGCCATATCACTGGCGATACCTATTCCATAAATAAGAATATCAGCACTTCGAATCTTATCAATTATACTTTTTATACTTTTTTCATTTACTATAGTTTTTAAAGCATCATTGCTCAAATTATCAGGCACATGTAGTAATTCGTAATTTCCACCAATTTTATCTGCTAGCCTAGCCACTAAAGTATTAGCTTGAATTTCTACATTTCTGGCCATACCGCCCCTGGCCGGAAGCACTAAAACATTGGTATATTTGTTATTTTTAGATAAATTGTCTACAACTTCCTTAACTGTTGATCCACCTGTTATTGCAATTATACTGTTATCTTTAATAATATCCATAACATAAATTGCAGCTACCTTCCCAACTTCTTTAAGGACACTTTTATCAATTTCAACGTTCCCGGGAACAACTATAACTTGCTGTAGCTTCAAATGTTTCTCAATAAATTTCTCGATTTTAGACAACCCTTTTATCTCATGAATAAATCCTTTTAACTGATCTAAAATTTCTTCACCATCAGTTGTTATAAACATGCCCAGTGCATTAACCTCAATCAAGTTTTGGGACTTTAGAAAGTTTATTTCATTTCTTACTATTCTCTCGCTTATGCACATCTGATCTGCTAAAATTCTTCGTCCTATAGGTTGATTATAACATATCATCCTTAATATATCATGTCGTTTTTCAAGAAGTTCTATTAATTCAGGCACTATTTTTTGTTGTAATTTTAATATACTCTCCACTTGAACACCTTTCTGGACTTTTTAAGTCCCAGCTTATATTTTTTGCTCCCACAAACATTATAGATGAAATACCAACTTTTTTAAATTAGTATTTGCAAAAAAGATGTTAACATTTTGTTAACGGCATGATTAAATCATCTCCTGCGTAGCTGAAATATTAAAATCTTTTCCGCTTACAAGAACTTTTAATTTCAAGTTCTTCCCTATATTTTGCTACAGTTCTTCTTGAAATATTCATCCCTTCTACATTTAATCGATTACAAATAATTTGGTCTGATAAGGGCTTCTTTTGGTCCTCATTATGCACCATTTCTTTAATAGTTTTCTTAATATTAGTTGTGGATACATCCTCACCACCTACAATTGACGCAATGCCATTAGTAAACAAGTCTTTTATTTTAATGACTTTCCCGTTATTTATACTAACATATTTCTCCCTAATTGCACGGCTTATAGTAGATTCATGCATTTCTAAATTGTTAGCAATCTTTTTAAGCGTCATTGGTTTTAAATATTCAGCGCCTTTATCGAAATATTCCTTTTGAACTGCCAAAATATCTTCCAAAACTCTATATACAGTGTTTTTCCTTTGTTCAATACTTTTAATAAGAAACACTGCGCTATTAATTTTATCTTTTACATATTCTACAGCTTCTATATCATTTTCATTTTTAATAATTTCTTTATACAAACTATTTATATTCAATTTAGGAAGTACATCTTCATTCATAGAAATAAAATATTGGTCATCAATTTTATTAATATAAGCATCAGGCACAATATACTTAACCGTCTCACCAGTATAAAATCCTCTTGACGGCTTAGGCTCTAAAGTTTTTATTATATCTCCATATTTTTGAACCTCAGAAATTTTAACATTTAGTTCCTTAGCTATATCATTGTATTTATTTTCTCCCAATAATTCTAAATACTTATCAATGATTATATAAATATTTTCATCATCTATCCCCAGATTATGTAATTGAATCCTTAAACATTCCCTTAGGTTCCTAGCTCCAATTCCTTGTGGCTCTAAAGATTGGAAAATTTCAAGTGCAATTTCAGCATTCTCGTTTGTTATTCCGAGCTCCCTACATATATCAGATAAATCTTCCGATAAATAACCTTTGGTATCTAAGTTCTCCACCATATATTTGCATATTTCTAAAATTTCATACTGCTCCGTTAGTTCTCCTATTTGCTCTTTAAGATAATCTTTAAGAGATTTTTCCTCTGCAATATAATAAAATGGCGAAATTTCCTCATTTTCATTCTTTGCAGCATAGCTCTTTACTTTATAATCATCCTTGCCAAGATATTTAATTATTTCTTTATAATCAAATTCATTATTGTTATTACTTTTGTGGTTTTGCAAGTCTTTTTCCTCCAGCACTGGATTCTCTTGCATCTCTTTATTTACATATTGTCCTAGCTCATACGCTGACATTTGAAGAAGTTTAACAGACATTTGCATTTCTTGAGTCATTATTAATTTTTGTTCTTGAATCAAATTTAAACCAAAATTAATGTTCATTTTATTATCACCTCATCTTTGGTTGCTATTTATTTTCATGTACCTCTCATATTATAAATATTATAACATAGCTAATGATATAAACCTAGATTATGCATTAAGCTAGAAATAAAAATAAAAAATCTCAGCACAAATTTCTACAACAGCAGAAAACGTAAGCTAAGATTTTTTATTTTTAAAATATTATCTAGATCCTTTAACATATGGTTTACCACTCGCAAGGGGGCCTGTTGTTTTTCCAACAAATCCTGCAAGTGCAATCATGGTAAGTACATATGGAATAACATCATATACTTCTGTAGGTAAATTCCAGCTAAGTCCCTGTGCAAAAATATTAAATGCACTACCAAAGGCAAATAACAAACTAGCCCCAAGCGCTCCGAAAGGTTTCCAATTACCGAAAATAACAGCCGCTAAGGCAATAAATCCACGTCCTGCAACCATTCCTTCTCTGTAAAGTGGTGTTATTCCCAGGGATAATGCTGCTCCACCGAGCCCTGCTAGCATTCCTGATAAAATAACACATAAATATCTTATCTTATAAACATTTATTCCTAAAGTATCAGCCGCCTTTGGATGTTCTCCTACAGCTCTAATTCTAAGTCCTAAAGGTGTTTTATATAGTATATAATGCGAAACAAATACTAAAATAATCGCGAGTATTACAAACCAGTTTAGCTGCGATATTAAATTCCCTATTATTGGTATATTTTTAATCCAATCCGGTATGTTATATGAAAGTCCTGTTACTATATCTGTTTGGCCACCTTTACCACCAAATAACTTAAATATTAAGAAACTCGCAAGGGCAGTAGAAAAAAGATTTATAGCAGTACCTGAGATTACTTGATCTGCACGCAAATGTATGCTCAGCACAGCGTGTATTAGTCCCAAAACACCCCCTGCTATCACCCCAAAAAGTATTCCCATTGCTGGACTTCCAGTGGTGTAACTTCCATATACCGCAAAGAAAGCGCCTATTACCATCATACCTTCGAGGCCTATATTAACCACACCTGATTTTTCTGAAAATATACCACCCAGTGCTGCAAAAATTAGAGGCGTAGCTATTCTTAAAGTTTGCGCAAACAAATTAATTAAAATAACACTACTCATTTGTAATCGCCCCCTTCTTTTTCTTCTCAGAGAAGTATTTAACAATATAATCTGTTGCTACAAATATAATAATTATAGCTTGGATTAAATAAACTATTTCTTTTGGTATTCCGTTTAATTGAAGGGTTCTAGAACTACTATTTAATGTTCCAAATAATAAAGCTGATGCTATACATCCAATAGGATTGCTCTTTGCAAGTAAAGCAACTGCAATTCCATCAAACCCATAAGAGGGAAGTGCCATGAAATCTTTTGCATTATGAAGCACGCCTGCAACATGCGTTGCCCCCCCAACTCCGGCTATTGCACCAGAAATCACCATAGCCAAAACAGTATTTTTCGCTACATTAATCCCACCATATTCTGCAGCATGTGGATTTATACCAACTGCTCTTATTTCGTAACCAACAGTGGTTTTCCATAATAACCAGAATATAAAGATAGCTACTGCTATGGCAAGGAATATACTAATATTAGCTCCACTACCGCTAACAAACCTATGAATTTCTGCACTCTCTTGTATATTAGGAGTACTTGCTTTACCTTCCACTCCAAAACTAGTTCTTAAAATAATAAAATTGGCTAAAGCCATAGATATATAATTCATCATAATTGTGTTAATAACTTCATGAGTGCCTACTTTAGCCTTTAAATATCCCGGGATTGCTCCCCATACTCCTCCGGCTAAAAGTCCTGCTAAAATAACTAAAACTATATGAATTACTGGATTTAGTCCTGGCAATGTTCCAACAACAGCAGCTGCCATCATTCCAAGTATAAATTGACCAGCAACACCTATATTAAATAATCCACATTTAAATGCTACAGCATTTGCAACTCCTGTAAATATTAATGGAGTAACTTCTGAAAGGGTAACGAAGGTTACTCTAGTATTACCAAACCCACCTTTATATATAAGTCCAAATAAATCACCTAAAGCTGAAAAGTATTGTAATATAGAATATCCTTTTGCCCACATTACAAAGAATACAGCAACAAATATAGAAACGATTATAGAAAAGAAAGGGAAAGCAAGTGTTTTAATGATATTTTTTGCTATACTTACAAAATTACTATTTTCACTTTCTACTTTATTCATTATCTTTAGCTCCTTCCGGTGTTTTATTTAGATTACCACCAGCCATAAGTATACCAAGTTTTTTCTCTGTTGCATCACCTCTATCGAGTATATCTACTATTCTGCCATCATACATTACGGCAATTCTATCTGATAATGCCATTATTTCATCAAGTTCTAATGATACTAATAAAATCGCCTTACCCTTATCACGTTCTACAACTAATCTTTTGTGAATATATTCAATTGCACCAACGTCAAGACCTCTCGTAGGTTGTGCTGCTATTAATAATTCCGGATCTTTTGAAATTTCTCTAGCTGCTATAAGTTTTTGTTGATTACCACCTGATAATGATTCCGCATTTACATCTGCATTTGGAGTTCTAATATCAAATTCGCTAATAAGTTCATCACAGTGTTTTCTAATTTCTTTGTAATTCATAACTATGCCTTTACTGAAGGGTGCATTTTTATGAATTCCAAGCACTGAGTTTTCAAATAGAGAATAATCTAATATAAGCCCTCTTTTATGCCTATCTTCTGGTATATGGCCAACACCTACTGACATAATATCTCTTGGTGACTTACCATATGTATTTTTACCGTTTATTATAATGCTTCCACTCTTAGGCTTTTGAAGTCCAGTTAAAACTTCTAACAATTGAGATTGACCATTTCCATCAACACCAGCTATCCCAAGAATTTCTCCACCATATACTGCTAAGTTTAAATTTTGTACTGCAGGTAATCCTCTGTGATCACTTGCACAAAGATTTTCAATTTTCAATATTTCGCCGCGAATTTGAGCAGGATTTTTCTCTACAGTTAGATTAACTTTTCTGCCTACCATAAGCTGCGCTAATTCGTCTATACTTGTTTCTTTAGTCTTTACTGTTCCAGTTACTGCACCTCGCCTAATTATAGTAACTCTATCACTCATACTCATAACCTCTTTTAATTTATGAGTTATCAGTATTACGGATTTTCCTTCTTTTTCAAGATTTTCAATTATGATTCCGAGTTCCTCAATTTCCTTTGGTGTTAAAACTGCTGTAGGCTCATCTAATATTAAAATTTGTGCACCTCTATATAGCGCCTTTAGTATCTCTACCTTTTGTTGTTGCCCTACAGAAATATCTTCTATAACCGCGCTTGGGTCTATTGCGAAACCGTACCTTTCTGAAATTTCTTTAACATCATGTATTGCTTTGCCCATATCAATTTTGAATCCTTTTTTAGGTTCAATACCCAACACAATATTTTCCGCAACAGTAAAATTATGTACAAGCATAAAATGTTGATGAACCATTCCTATACCTAACTTGATAGCATCATTTGGAGTAGATATATTCACTAGGTTACCGCTTACATAAATCTCGCCTTCTTCTTGTTTATATAGACCATAGAGAATATTCATAAGGGTTGTTTTTCCTGCGCCATTTTCACCAAGAAGAACGTGTGTTTCGCCTCTTAATAGTTCAAAATTTATGTTGTCATTGGCAATGGTTCCTGGAAAAATCTTTGTTATGCCCTTCATTTCAATTACCTTTTCCATTGGATTTCCTCCTTAAAAAGATTATTCATCACCTGTGGTGCTGACATCATCTTCACCCAAAATTTTCATTATTCTTAGAAAGAGCTAGATGTAACACATCTAGCTCTTATTGTATACTAAAAACCATAAATCAGTAAATGAAAATTTTTATTTATTGATTTTTATTTAAAATCCATTGCTCCTTTTCTATTTACTGGAACAACTGTTTCTCCAGCTATAACTTTATCTTCATATTTTTTAACTTCATCCAAAACATCTTTTGGTACGTTTTTATTAGATGTATCAGCTATTCCTACGCCTTTTTCTTTTAACCCAAGATTAGTAACTGTACCGCCTTTAAATTCGTTTTTAATTTGAGCTTTAGCTTGATTGTAAGTTGCTGTATCAACTCTTTTTATCATACTTGAAAGTATAATATCAGAATACTGTGGAACTGTTAAAGATTGATCCATATCAACTCCTATAGCCCAAACTGTCTTCCCTCCATCTTTTAATTCTTTAGCCGCTTTAAATAAACCAAGTCCAACTCCCGCTGCTGCATGATAAATTACGTCGCAACCGCCTTGATATAATGATTTAGATAATTCATAACCTTTTGCTGAATCATTGTAACTATCTGCATATTTTACAGTTGTTCCTGCACTCTTACCATCTATGCTCAATAATCCTTTTGCAGCTTCTGGATTAACTGCTTTAACACCAGCTGCAAACCCAACTTCAAATCTATTTATTAATTCATTATCTTTTCCACCAATAAATCCAATTTTATTAGTTTTAGTCATTTTCCCAGCAATAATTCCCATTAAAAAAGATCCTTCTTGCTCTTTAAAAGTAATTGATGCTACGTTTGGAAGATCAACAACTGAGTCTATAATTGTAAAGTTTTTATCAGTATGAGTTTTAGCAACCTCTGTCATTGCATCTGCAATTTGATATCCAACAGCAAAAGTTAGATTTGAACCCTCTTCGACTAATGACTCTAAATTTGCTGAATAATCCTCTTTCTTTTGAGCTTCAAGAGCATGGTACGTGAAACCGTCTTCAGATTGCGCCTTTTTAACCCCTTCATCTGCTGATTGGTTAAATGCCTTGTCGTTTAATCCACCTTCATCAGTAGAAAGTCCTACAACTACAGTACTTTTTTGTGTATTTTTTACAGCTTCCTTCTTAGTTCCACAGCCAGCAAACAATGTTGTAACTATTGCCATTGATGTAAGTACTGCAACTATCTTTCTTTTATTCATAATAAATTCCTCCCTAAGTAAATAACTAATTAATTAAACAATATTATTGCTTCGCAGTATGTATTCTATAAACATTAAAAAAATCCTTTTTATTTTAGAATATTTTTATTTGTAATCTTTATCTGATGCTAAAGTATATTATATGCTATATATAGATTTTTTATTACTTGCCTATGTTTTTATTTAAACCTAATTATTACAATTTTAAAGTATTTTTTTAGAAAGGACACTCATAACTGAAATTATGGGTATTCCTTCCGAATTTACAAACTAATTAAATCATATTTTCAATGTAATATTCAGCATGGGTAGATGCTATTGCCCCATCTGCTGCTGCTGTAATTATTTGTCTTAGTAATTTTGCTCTTATATCTCCTGCAGCGTATACTCCAGGTATATTAGTTCTCATTTCTTCATCAGTGATAATTTCGCCTCGTTTATTCATGGTAATCTTCCCTTTAAACAATTCCGAAATTGGAAGGTATCCTACAAATACAAAACATCCATCTGCTTTTAAATCGTGAGTTTCACCAGTTTTAATATTTTTAAGTACTAATCCCTCCAAGCTTTCTTCGCCCTTAGCCTCCGTAACTACTGTATTCCAAACAAACTTTATTTTCGGATTATTAAAAGCTTTTTCTTGAAGTGACTTAGCAGCTCTGAGCTCTGCTCTTCTATGTATTACCGTAACACTTTTCCCAAATTTAGTTAAGTATATAGCTTCAGATATAGCTGAATCTCCGCCTCCTAGCACTGCAATGTCTAAATCTTCAAAGAAGTCAGCATCACAAGTTGCACAATAAGAAACTCCTTTCCCTCTTAATTCTATTTCATTTTTAAATCCACCAAGTCTTGGGCTCGCTCCTGAGGAAATTATAATTGTTTTAGCCTTGTAAGTTTCTCTCATACATTTGATTACCTTAATGTCGCCTTCGAGCTCAACTTGCATAACCTCTTCTTTAACAAATTGTGTTCCAAATTCCTTCGCTTGCTGTTTCATTCGCTTGCTTAATGATGCTCCTGTACAATCTTCAATAGAGCCTGGGTAATTATCTATTTCATTAGTTGTAGCAACCTGTCCACCAAACTCTCCTCTTTCAATAATTAAAGTGTCCATTTTTGATCTTGATGCATAAATGCCAGCAGATAATCCTGCAGGTCCGCCGCCAATAATTATAGTATCATAAATATGTACCATACGCTTAACCTCCTCACTTTTTATTAACTTAGTAAAAATTTTAATATTCTTCAACGTAAAAAATGCCACAGGCACCTTCACCTGCATGTGTCCCCACAACGCATCCAACCGAGCATTCTATAAAGTCCATTTCACGTTCACTCATATGAGACCTCAAACTCCCTAGAATATCTCGGTCACTAGCTTGCAATAGAATACTTGTCTCTCCACTTCTAGTCCCTGTTTGCTCTAAATTTTTCAAAATAGTTTTTATTGCTTTTTTGCTTCCACGAACTTTATCTATTACGGCCATTTCACCATCTTTTACAGTTAAAATTAATTTTATCCCGAGTAGCCCGCCTATCGCTCCAGCAGTTTTAGACAATCGACCACCTTTAACTAAATTATTTAATGAATCAAAAGCAAGCGCACTCTTCACATGAGGTATTGTTTGTTTAACTTTTTCTTCTATTTCAAATATATTACATCCCTCTTCTTTTAATTTACAGGCTTTTAAAACCAAAATTCCAAGACCTGATGTAACATTATAACTATCAATTGTGATAATATCTTCTGATGATAACATGCTTTTAGCCATACATGAAGATTGATAAGTCCCACTCATTTTTGAAGATAAATGAATAGAAACTATCTTATATCCCTCATCTAAATATTTTTTATAGCATTCATAGAATCTATGTGGGTTTACCTGAGTGGTCACAGGGAACTGCTCAGAATTATTCATTTTATATAAATATTCTTGTAAACTAATATCCTCGCCATCCCTGTAAGTTTTGTTTTCTATGTTCACGAGTAGTGGTAAAACTTCTATATTATACTTATCAATAATGTCTTTATTTAAATCGCACGTACTATCTGTTATGATTTTAATCTTTTCCATTCCTATCTCCTTGTTCGTCTCTTGGGGATATAACAGTTGTTAATTGCTATGCACCTTATTTCATATTCTTAAACCCTATTTGCCTAAGTGCTTCATATGTCACAATAGCTACTGTATTGGAAAGATTAAGGGACCTAGTTGTGCTATTTATCATAGGCACTTTTATACACCTTTCAGGATCGCTACCACGAACATTATCTGGAAGGCCTGATGACTCTCGACCAAAAATTATAAAATCCCCGTCTTTATATTTTACATCTGAATATAATTTTGAAGCTCTTGTTGTAGAATAGTAGAAAGTTGACTCTTTATATTTTTCTCTAAGAGCTTCATATGTATCATGTATCTCTAAACTCAAATAAGGCCAGTAATCGAGTCCCGCTCTTTTAAGTTGCTTCTCCTCTAAACTAAATCCTAAAGGTTTTATAAGATGAAGTTTGCAATCAGTTAGTACGCAAGTTCTTCCTATATTACCAGTGTTTTGTGGAATTTCCGGTTGAAATAAAACTATATTTAAATTCACAATAAATCCTCCTTACCCTTCTTTTTCAGTATAAAACATATAAATATCTAAAACCATATTACCCTAAGTATAGCTAATAGTAAAGATGCAGCTAGTCTACATTCTCTGGGTTATATCATCACCTGTGGTGCTACTATAATAATTTCTCTATGGTCTCAGCTCTTTTAAACGATCTAGATATTATTTTCTTTGGATAACCCATGTACTCTAAAAGTTTTATAGCATTTCTTGTTTGAGAAACTCCTTTTTTTATCTTATAATCAAAACTTAATCCTTTACTCGTATCAACCTTTTCACTAAAATAATAAAACTCATAATTTTCTTTTAGAATGTTGACTAATTCTCTATCATGAGTCGCTACAATAGAAACAGATTTTCCATTGTTTATGTATGTTAATATTTCCGCCGACATTGAAATTCTCTCTATTGGATTTGTACCCCTAAATATCTCATCTATTGGGCAAAATACAGCTGCATCCTTTTCTAGCGCTTTGATTATTCTAAGAATTGCTTCCGCCTCTGCCATATAGAAACTTTTTCCCTTTGTTAAATCATCATTAGGGCTAATTGATGTAACTATGTTAAAAAAAGGAGCTTCGTAACTCTTAGCCAAAACAAAATCAAAGCATTGAGCCAAAATTATATTTACCCCTAGCATTCTTAGAAAAGTCGACTTCCCTGCCATATTTGTGCCCGTAAGCACAATACCTCCATTTTCTATGTTAATTGAGTTTGCAACAGCCTTGTCTATAAGAGGATGTATTCCCTCTTTTATAGTTAACTTAACCTGCTTTATAAACTTAGGTTTTACATACTGCTCACCTAAATTATGCTTATAACCCGCGATAGAAATTAAGGCTTCTACTTCACCAACTGCACCGTAAAGGTCCATTAAAACTTCTTTTTCTTCTTTTATCCTATGAGATATAGAATAATAAGCAGTTTCTTCAAGGAGAAATATAACAGATATAAATTCAAACAATCCTTGCCACATATTTATAAATCCTATTAATCTTATGTTTCTATCTATATCCTTTACAGATTTAAGCATTATCGTTATCTTATCTTTATAATAAACAATATCTTTATTATTTATGCTTACAATTTTTTTAGCTGCCTTAATATTTTTTTGCAGATAAAAAATGCCATTAGATTTAATTTGCCTTACTTCCGAAGAGTTTATTAGCATATTAATAGACGCGATTCCAAACAAAACTATCATAAATTTAATATTCACAAATATCGCAAGCAAGATCGCTATTAATGGTAATATCTTCCCGATAAAAGTATAAATATAATATTTAGTTTTATTTATTATAAGGTCAGTTTCAATCATATCTAGAAAACTATTTTTTATATCACTACCTAATTCAAGGAAAATGCACTGAAGGCTTTCTCTTAATCTGTCATTTTCTTTAAATGACTGAATTAGTTTCCCCCTTTTTTTCAATTTTTCTTCCTTCATTAAAGGATTTCTAAGCATTGTGTATAAAGCGGCTTCTCCAGGGCTACTATATGCTCTATCCAATTTTTCGTACACCTTATTCATATCTAAATCGTCCCATGTTTGATTATCTAAGGTATATTCATCTTTTTTATGTATACTAAAAAACTTCTTAATCTTCTTAAAATCTCTTTTCTTATCCATATCTCCCTTATAATCACTTCTTATTGAATGTAAATACCTATTACTCATAGTAAAATACTCCTTTAGTTTTTTTAAACTATTTCATCTAAACTACATTATATCAAAATCCGATACATATTTCCAATGTTTATTATAAATAAATAAGTTCTGAACCCTTGATAATCAAGAGTTTCATAACTTTCATATACACTTAATCCTATATATGTAGAAGTCTTAAAATAATTTTGCTATAGCAGCAAATCTTTCAGCCTCTTTATAATTTTTCTCACACTGGTTACACTCCCCTATTAATCCATATATCTTGCCGTTGTATGGATTAATATAAAGTGCAGTTCTTAAACTTCCTAATGCTTGAGTACAATTACCTTTAGCCATTTGATTTTCAGCTTTATTAATATAATAGTTTTCATCCTTAACCCCTTCTATAAGTTCGGGCTTTATTTTAACTAAATCCTTTAGCAGTGAATCTATCCTTTTAACAGAAAAGGGTTTTTGAAGATAAGTTACAGCACCAAGTTTTGTACAATCTATAGCATTTTTCACTGTGGCAAAGGCTGTCATAATAATTACTGGACAAGATATATTCATAGATCGTATTTGTCTTAAAACCTCTGTACCAGTCATTTCTGGCATTCTAATATCTAAAAATATAAGATCTAAATCTTTCTTTTCTTCATTTATTATTTCAAGTGCATTTTTTCCATTACCTGTAGATATAACCTCACATCCTCGTGATTCTAAACATGTTGTTAACAGCACCCTTATATTTTTTGTGTCATCTGCAACTAAAATTTTACTTTTCATAACGCACGCCCCTTTTTATTTCTAGAAATAGGAAGGGTAAATGTAAAGATACTACCCACATCAAGTTCACTTTCACACCATATAGTTCCCTTATGGGCATCCACTATTTCCTTGGCAATAGAAAGTCCAAGACCTACGCTCCCAGACCAATAATCATTACTTTTAATTTGCACGAATTTCTCAAAAACTTTATCTTTATATTCTGTTGGCATTCCTTCACCAGTGTCTTTGACAAATAAATGAACCATATTGTTTTTCAAATAAGAACCTATGGATATCACATCTCCTAAATTAGAATGTTTAAAGGAGTTTGAGACTAGGTTATTTAACAGCCATTCTAATTTTTCCTTGTCACCAAGGACAAGAGGAAGTTTCTTTTGTTCATAGTTCATTTTAATACCCAGAGATTTTGCTTGTGCCTCATAGGATTTACAACAATTTTCTATAATATTTTTAATATTACAAGGTTTAATATTAAAAATAGTTCTATCAGATTGAATACGAGATAACCGAAGAAGATTAGTCACTAAATCTGAAAGTTTTTCACCATCTTCTTTTATGGTGTCTAACACTGTTACTTGTTTTTCATTGAGCTTGCCAATATGTTTATCATGAATAAGTTCAATACCAATCATAATTGAGGTAAGCGGAGTTTTAAATTCATGAGATACAGTATCAATAAAATCTATCTTTATTTTTTCTAATTGTTTTAATTCAGTAACATTTTTCATCAAAATAACTACACCATCTATTCCTAAACTACTATCTTTAATTGGATTTACTGTAGTATTAAAAAAATATGTTTTTCCCTTTGTAGACACTTTTATAGTTTTCTCTTCATTTTGCAAGTTATTAATTACTGAAAAAACATGATCATAAAGATCAAAATTTCGAATACTATCTAAAAAATGTGTGTTAACCACTTCATTTTCTTTAATATTAAAAAAGTTTTCACAGGACTTATTAAGAAGCATGATTCTAAAATTCACATCCAGCACTATTATTGGATCAGGAATACTTTTAACTATAGTAAGAGACCTATTTTTCTCTGCCATTAAAGAACCTTTACTACTTTTTTCATATTCAAAAAGCTTTCTAGTCATTTCATTAAATTCAGTAGCAAGCGTTCCTATTTCATCGTTATAAAATACGGGAGCTTGAGTGCTTAAATCCCCATTTTTAACGGATTGAATAGTACGGATAAGAGCTCTTATAGGCTTCAGTGCCCGATTTATATAAAAAATAGATATAATAAAGCCTATTATTATTATGGGAATAGATAATAGATTAAAGCAAATACAAAAAAAGCTAACCTGCTTAACTTTAATTTTATCTTTAATTATAGTTTTTTTTCTAATTTCAACAATATCTCTTAGGTCTTTTTTCACATCATTAGCAGATAAAATTATTGATGAATTATAAGTTTTAATAGAATCAATGGTATTGGTTTTTGTATCAATTTGAGAATAGAGTTTTACAAATTTAAGATAGTTTGTATTGATTTTATTCATTAATATCTTCTCATTTAGATTTGTAACTCGGGCACTTTCCGTATTAAAATACATATAAAATTTTTGATTGTTGTCATAAAATAAATTAACGCTATTTTGGTAATCATTTTGAAATATTGCTTTAAGTTGATTATCAATGCATTCATCCATATTATTTGATGAATCTACAATTTTGTAACTATCCAGTTCAACATTATCTATGGATCTTCTTACTTCAAATATATTATAAATTGATACAGCACTAACTAAAGTAATAATTATAGTTAGAACTATGTAAAACACTGCAATTTTCCCTCTCAAAGTCTTAATAGAAAACCCCTCCCAATCAAGTAACTTTTTAGTGATTCAATGTATTTTATGGTTATATTTGTGAATTAGTCAACTAACACTCTACACATTAAATTGGATTAATTCTATGTAAAAGTAAGCATACCCTCTGTGAAGTTCCTATTTTGAACTATAGTAAGATAAATATTCTTAAAATATAAATTTAACAAACAACTAATTTTCAACTATACTTCAATGCATACGGAATAAATATCCATTAGTTTATGATTTTCAATAGTAAAATAGGAGGGTACTTAATGAGTAAATATAATTATTTTAAAGATTTTAGAAGTAATGTTATAAATCAATATGAGCAATGCAGTGCATATAAGTTGCTTTGTGACAATGAATCATACAATCCAAGCCGAGATCTAAATACAAAAGAGGATATTAATCATGTTCCTTTTATTGCGACCACCCTTTTTAAAAAGTCATCAGGGCTATATTCAAATCTTCTTAGAATAAATACAAAGAATCTTGAAAAGTGGACAGTTTCTAGTAGTACAAGCGGAGATCCTAGTGTAGTTGGAAGAAATCTTCCAGATCTTTTAAAAATCCAGGAATTGATGCGTTGCGATAAAAAGACACTTCGACCTCGATTTGATTATGAATGTGTTTTTTATCCAGAACCAGAAGTAATGAGAATGCATAATAGTGAGAATTTGTGTGATAAACCAACAGAGTCCTATATTGGAAACCTCCTTGATTTATTTGATTTTGGTAAAAGTACACTTTTCTTATTAAAGCCTTTTGAAGGTAATTTCCAAGTAGATATAGATGAATTTGAGAAGTTTATTACTAATCATAATAATAAAGAAGATTATCTTTTAGTTGGAGGGTCCACCCTAATATTTTATAATACTATTGAATATTTAATGGATAAAATGGAGCCTGTTAACCTTGGAAAGAATGTTTTAATTCATACTGGAGGAGGTGGTTGGGATGGTAGAAAGGGATCTGTAAATATTGGGAATAAAATTGAGAGATGGAGATTTGTAGAAACTGTATCACGTTTTCTCGGAGTACCGGAAGAAAATTTTATTGATTCATATTCTTTTACAGAAAATAGTTTCGTTATAACAGGTCATTATTCAAAGAAGCATAAGGATTACCTCTTCCATGTACCTAGCTGGGGAAGAGTAATCATAAGAGATGTAAAGACTCTTAATCCATTAAATAAAGTTGGAAACAAAGGATTTATTCAAGTATTAAATGCATATGGTACTGATACTTTTGCAGGTGCATCCGTGCTTGTAGATGATATTGGAGAAATAGTTTCTACAAATAGATGCCCAGATTGTGGCAAAGATGAAATGACCATAAAGATTCTTGGAAGAGTTAAAGGAGCAGAGGCTAAAGGCTGTGGTGCAACACTTAATGTATCAGGAGGTAAAAAATGAGAATTGAATATACAGTAGGAAAGACAATTTTAGAAAAAGATATAAATGGGTTAAAGCTAGAATTAAATTGTACAGATGAAGAACAGATAATTAGCGAGATAAAAAGACTTAATTCAAATAAGAAAGCTGCTCATGATATATCTACAGAAAGAACTATAGAAACTTTAGATAAATGTGCTAAACTATGGCTAAATAGAGAATATTCTCAGAAACATATTGATGCTTTGGCTACAATAACCAATCAAAGTCCGCAACTTGTAGCCTATGAACTTGAAGGAAGTATGTCAATGCTTTTAAGAGAGAACATTGAAAAAGAAATTTCAGAAGAACTAGGTGATAGTGATGTACTTGATAATTGGGCAGAAACAAGCTATGGGTATTGCCATAGACAACCTAGAGGATTAATTTTCCATAACGTATCTGGTAATGCATTCATCGTAATACCTGTAAGTATCTCTATGGGCTTATTATCAAAGAATTGTAATATAGTTAAAGTATCAGGAGATGAACCATATTTTGCATATGCTTTTTATCAAAGTCTATGCGAAATTGATAGCAGTATAAAGGATAGACTTTCAGTAACTTATTTTGATAGTTCCTCCTCAAATATATATGAAACTTTAGTAAAAGAAAGTGATTGTGTAGTACATTGGGGCGGAGCATATTCTGGTGGAATAATGGCTGGATTATGTGCTAAACATCAAACACATCTTATTATGCATGGTCCTAAAATTAGTTTCGAGGTAATAGATGAAGAAAAAGACTTGGAAGTTGTTGCCCAAAATATAGGAAGCGATATTGTATTTTGGGAACAAAAGGCTTGTTTATCTCCAAGAATTATTTTTATAAATAAAGATATAGACAGGATTTTTTTTGCTTCTGAGCTTGCTAAGTCCCTAGAGAATTTATCAAGTGTTTTACCTAAAGCATACTTGAATCCATGGAACTCAGTAAAAACAATACAAGATAGGCAATATTGCTTATTGAAATATGGCCTGAAAAATGAAACAAAAGTATATTCTTCAAAGAATGCTGACTATACAGTAGTTTTAAATGAAACATTACCAGATAAAGAAGATATAGATAGATGCTTTAATAGATTTATTTTTGTTAGCCCTTATGAAAGTAAGGAAGAACTTTATAATTATGTAGAAAAAAACATTAAAGATTACCTTCAAACTATGGGTTATAATGGATCTGATATTGAAATTATTGAAAACATGACTCAACTTGGAGTAAGCATTGTAACTAAGCCAGGTTTTATGTCTAGGCACTATCCAGGCACATCTCATGATGGAATGTTTAATTTACAAGAAATGACTTATGTAGTAAGCAGGCAGCTGTAATGACAATTCTCTATATGGAGGTAAACTAAATGAATTTTAAAGATAAGAATATTATACTCACAGGTGCCTCTTCGGGTATAGGCAATGAGGTATTAAAAAGATTAGGTGTGTATAATGCAAATGTAATAGCAGTTGGTAGAAATGTAGAAAAAATAAATAACTTCGGATCCTATGTAATACCATATTCCTGTGATGTATCTAATAAGGAAGAGATGGATAAGCTGTTTGAATATGCAATAGCTACTTTAGGTCATGTGGATATATTTATAGCTAATGCAGGTTTTGCCTATTGTGAAGAAATACTTGAGCCAGATTGGGGTCACATTGAAGATATATTTAAAACTAATGTAATTTCCCCTATTTATGCTTTTGAAAAAATGAAAAAACTCAATAAAGGAAAAGAATATCATGTAGCCATTACCTGTTCGGCTGTTAGTAAAGTCCCTTTACCAGGATATTCCTTATACTGTTCTACCAAAAGTGCAATAGATGGCTTTGGACGCGTCCATAATTATGAAATTAGAGATAAAGGCAGACTTTCATTAATTTATCCTATTGCTACAAGTACTAACTTTTTTAAAAGAGCTGGAGATAAAGCACCAGTACCTTGGCCAGTTCAGACAGCAGATAAAGTTGCTGAAAGCATAATAAAAGGTATTGAAAAAAATAAAAAATCTATATATCCATCAAAGGCATATGCAGTCACCCTTGGCCTTAATAGAATATTACCCTTTTTATATCCCATTTATGCTAGAATTCAAGCAAAAAAATTTATTAAATGGATAGAAAATAAAGCCTAATCATTGAAGTTGACTGGAATAACTTCCTACAACTCAAAATTAGCCTTTCATTCCACTCTTTCAAGGATGGAATGAAAGGCTTACCATTACACTTCTAGCACAAATTTCTCAATAACCTTCGCTACTCCATCGTTATTATTAGTATCAGTAATATATTTTGCAGCTTCTTTCACGAACCCATCTCCATTTCCCATAGCAACTCCAAGTCCTGCAATTTTAATCATAGATAAGTCATTTTCACTATCTCCTATACAAATAACCTGTTCACGATTTATTCCATAATAATCAGCTAAAATCTTAACCGCATTTCCCTTTGATACTCCCTTATTTGTTACTTCAAAATTATCGAAATGAGAGCTTACCACTTCAAAATTATCCATATCTCTTAATGATATTTTTGCTTTTCGGATTTTTTCTGTATCCTCATCTACCCCTATACCTTTAAAAATTTCAGTTTCATATTTCTTAAATATCTCATTCCACTCCTTCACGAGCACTACTTTGATCTGCTTATCCTTTGGTAGTGTTTTATTAACTCCCGCATAAAAAGATGTAGAATATGTTAAATTTTCCGTAAAAATCATGTCTTTCGTATAAAAATGCGGATAAATCTCATACTTTTTAAACACAGATAGCAGTTTTTCGCATTTTTCCACACCTAACGCTTCATTGTAAACTACTTCATCTCTATCTTTTTCCCTAATATAAGCACCATTCGCAGCTATTACCGGTGATTTAACTCCCAAGAGATCCGAGAAAAAATCAGCAGAGGCAAAAATTCTTCCCGTACATACCGCAATCTTTACGCCCTTTTTATTAGCTAGCCTTATAGCGCTAAGATTCCTTTCACTAATAGTTTTTTTATCATTTAGAAGTGTACCATCCATATCTATACATATCAATTTGTAATCCATATTTTTCATTCTCCTTCTTAAGTTTTTTTATTAAATCATCTTCTGAAATGTCATTAAGAAGAGAACATAACGTTAATTAAACGTTATGCTCTCTTCTTAGTACCAACTTTTATAGTTCCATTAATAACGTTGAATGTATCATTATTTATAACCTGTGTACCAATTAGCTTACCATTTTCGTAAGTTTTTCTATACACTTTGACTTTAAATCCTGCATAACCCGTCTTAACAATTTCTTTTTCATCCTCGTACTTAGTTGGATCTTGTATTGTTTCGGTCTTTGGCTGAGTAACTTCCAATACTTCACTTACAATTTCATAAGTTCTTTTAGTTAATGTGGAATTAGAATAAATGTTAAATGAGAGATTTCTGTTTGATATAACACCTTCAATGTATATTGGATACTCAAATGTGTTTTTAAACTTATAATCTAGATTGCCATAATCAACTGTAGCATCTTGTCCTTTTGGGATATAACCCGAAGAAATTGTATGATGAATTCTTTCTACAGAAAGAATTTCAGTTGTAAGCATTGCATTATACAGAGTAGATGAAACCTGGCATATTCCCCCACCTAACCCTTGCTCTAATTTATCTCCAACAATTACGCCAGCGGTTTTATATCCTCTTGCTGCAGTTCTCTCTCCTACAATTCCATTAAAGCTAAAGACATCTCCTGGCATAAGTAGTGTCCCATTTATACTTTTAGTAGACAACTCTATATTTGTAGCTCTGCCTTCTTGTGAACTTGCAAAGTTCGTACTATAGCTTGAAATTTTTGTATTTATCGCATTTAAGGAAGCTTCCGTAACTTTAGGACTTAATTTCTTTACTGGAGCCGTGATACTTATATCATCTCCCGAGAGAAGACCATTTATTTTACTTTTAATTTCTTTTTTCAATTTTACTGATTCTAACTGCTTTCCATAAGCGTCACTTGTAACACTAAAGTTTCCACTGCTAACCATAGTTATAGTTGCATTTACTGGATCTTTATTTATATCTTTTGTCATTTCCTCTAATATTTTATCAACAGCCTTATCATTATATTCAAAGGTCAGCTTTATTTGCTTATCATCAGGATTTTTAATAGCTTTATATCTTTGTAACATATTCATGTCACTTCCATAGCTCATTGCCTGCTTTATAGCTTCATCAATATTATATTTTGCGTCTAGCATTGAATAGTCCAAGGTATATTTTTTATCTTCATTTACTATTGTAATTTTTTTCTTAATCACCTTACTTGAGTACTTTTCCTTCATTATTATTTGGGCTTGCTCCTTAGTTTTACCTGTTAAGTCTTCATTTTCTATTTTGATTTTAGGTAAAATCAAAGAATCCCATTGTTTTACTTTAAAATAAGAGTAGCTAGTAAATATAATTGCACCTAACAACACTAAAATTCCTAATACTATAATTGCTTTTTTCTTCATATGTAATCTCCTTTTCTACTCAAGCATATTATACTACAAAGAATCTAATATTCCTATACTTTCCCCCTATTCACTCTTGCTTATTTGTTAACTTAGCTTAATATTTGAGTTCCAATTAAGTGCCTTTTATGGTAAAATTAAACTTATACTGATTCCATTTTAAGGAGTGATAATATGAACTATAATGAAGATAAAATTAAATACTATTTAAAGAACATTTTATCAATATCTAGTCCTTCAGGTTATACACAAAAAATTATGGACTATATAAATGATGAGCTTAATATTCTAAACGCAGCACATTTCATTACTAATAAAGGTGCAATTGTAATCACCTTAAAAGGCAAAAATAACGATTACCAAAGAACACTTTCTGCTCATGTGGATACACTTGGTGCAATGGTTAAAAATATTAATTCCAGTGGTTCTTTAGCAATAGATCCTATAGGTGGATACATGATGAATTCAATAGAAGGTGAAAATTGCGCCATAGAAACTATTGATGGTAAAACCTTCACCGGAACTATCCATTGCACAAAACCTTCAGTGCATATTAGTGGTAATGATGCTCGTGAACTTAAAAGAACCCCTGAAAACATGGAAGTAATTCTTGATGAAAAAATTTCTTCAAAAAAAGAAGTGGAGGAATTAGGCTTAAGCGTCGGTGATTTCATTTGCTTTGATGCGAGAACACTCTTTACCGAAAAAGGTTTTATAAAATCTAGGCACCTAGATGATAAGGCTTCAGTTGCAATTCTCCTTTATGCTATAAAACACATAGTAGAAAATAACATTGAACTTCCATATACAACTAATATATTTATTAGTAATTATGAAGAAGTTGGACATGGAGCTTCTGCATCAATTCCAGAAAACACTAAAGAGTTTGTATCAGTAGATATGGGTTGCCCTGGTCTTGATCAAAACTCATCTGAGTATAGTGTTTGTATTTGCGCTAAAGACTCAACAGGCCCTTATGATTTAGATCTAAGGAAAAAATTAACAAATATATGCAAAAAAGAAAACATAGATTATAAAATAGATATTTATCCACACTATGGTTCTGATGCTTCTGCTGCTCTAATAGCTGGATGGGATATTAAAACCGCTTTAATTGGTGCCGGAATTTTCGCTTCACATGGATATGAAAGGACTCATATGGATTCCATATTATGTACTCTAGATCTAATAATTAAATATTGCACGCAAGAATAATGCATATAAAATAGTAGTAGAAATTTTCTACTACTATTTTATGATTATTCTAGCTACAAAATCTATGTTTACCAATTACTTTTATAAGTGTGCGTGACCATATCCACTTATTAGTAGCCGTTGCAGGATTAAAATAGAATACTGCTCCATCTGAGGGGTCCCATCCATTTATTGCATCCCTTGCAGCCCTTACGGAGCTTTCTTCAAGTTTTGCATTTATTTGTCCATCGACTATAGCTGTGAATGCCCCTGGTTGATAAATTACTCCCGCTATTGTAGCCGGGAATCTTGCATCTCTTGTTCTGTTTAAAATTGTTGCTCCAACAGCCACCTGACCTTCATAAGGTTCTCCTCTAGCCTCCCCATTTATGAGCATAGCTATTAAATCCACATCCTTATTATTTGTTACGTTTTGGCCGGAAGCTGATCCACCTGGAGTTGATGTACTAACCGAAATACCCATGGCCGCAAGTGTTTGTTTTCCTGCAATTCCATCTGCATCTAATCCATTACTACCTTGAAATGCCTTAACAGAAAGATATGTATTGTAACCATATATTCCATCAACACTATCCTTATGGTATCCCCATTGTTTTAGTTTAGTTTGAATTTGTTTAACTTGTTCACCGCGCGCGCCATATTTGTAAACCTGTGCCATAACTTTCATACTAGAAATATTAAGGTAAATTTCATTTGCAAAATATGTAATTAAAACTATCATAATCACAGCACTACATCTTTTAAATAATTGCTTTTTACTCTTCAAATTAATTCCTCCTTAGAAAACAATCTATAAATTTCATTAACATTAATAGTTTGTTCTAAATTCCAAAAAAAATACACTATGCTACTATAATCTAATTAAGTAACACAGTATATTTTTAGAATTAAATTTCTGCATTATAATATTTAAAATACTCTAGTGAGTTATCTTTTATTATTACCTTAAAATGCTTATTTTCTCTTAAAATTCGACATTTTATAATCACAATCTAACATTTATAAACTTTTACAGTTCATATTTTTCAATAGTTATGTTAATATTATTAAATACAGTTAATACAAGACAACTAGCTTTAATTTGAGAGTTGAAAATTGAGGGTTATGGTTGGTTTTTATGAAAACCTGAAAAATATTAAACTATATTTTAAACTCGCAACTTTCCACTATCAATTCTCAACTAGTCTATTAGGAGGATTAAATGATATCAAATAAACAATTTTTACCTATTAGCATGAATGATTTGAAAGAAAGAAATATATCTCAATTAGATTTTATAATAATTACAGGGGATGCATATATTGATCATCCCTCCTTTGGAACTGCTATAATCGGAAGAACCTTAGAAAGAGAAGGCTTTACCGTAGGTATTATCGCCCAGCCTAATTGGGAAAGCGTTGATGATTTTAGAAAACTTGGAAAACCTAAATATGCATTTATTATAAATTCAGGTAATATAGATTCTATGGTTAATCACTATACTGCAGCAAAGAAAAAAAGACACACTGATCTTTATTCACCAGGTGGCAAGTCAGGTCATAGACCAGATAGAGCAGTAATTGTGTATTGTAATCGCGCTCGCGAAGCTTTTAAAAATGTTCCAATTATAATTGGTGGAATAGAGGCCAGCCTTAGGCGATTTGCCCATTACGATTATTGGGCTAATAAAGTAAGACGAAGCTTATTAATTGATGCTAAAGCAGATTTACTAATCTATGGTATGGGAGAAAAAACTATAGTTGAAATGGCTAATCTTTTCAAGTATGGCATGAGTATTGATAAAATGACTACCCTTCGTGGAACTGTCTACGCTTCAAAAGATATTAGTGAACTTAAAGACTTTATAGAGGTACCTTCTTTCGAAACTGTTTCCACTGATAAAAATGCTTATGCAGAAAGCTATAAATTACAGTCTTTGGAACAGGATGACATAAGAGGAAAAGTAGTAATACAAAAACATAATGATCGATATGTAGTACAAAATGCTCCTCAAATTTCTTTAACGCAAAATGAAATGGATATAACTTATGGTCTGCCGTACACTAGAACATATCATCCTATATATGAAGATAAGGGCGGTATTCCTGCAATAATTGAAGTTGAATTTTCTATAACCAGCCATAGAGGTTGTTTTGGTAGCTGCTCATTTTGCGCTTTAACCTTTCATCAAGGTAGAGTTATTCAAAATAGAAGCCAACACTCTATTATAGATGAAGCAAAGCTTTTAACTACCTTAAAAAATTTCAAAGGATACATTCACGATATTGGTGGACCTACTGCAAATTTTAGACATAGAGCTTGCAAAATCCAAGAAAAAGTAGGTGTATGTCGAGATAAACAATGTATGTTTCCAACTCCATGTAAAAATCTTATTATCGACCACACTGAATATTTGGATTTATTAAGAAAAGTTAGAGTAATTCCAAACATTAAAAAAGTTTTTATTCGTTCTGGAATAAGATATGACTATTTAATTTTTGATAAAAACCCTAAGTTTTTTGAAGAATTGTGTCAACATCATATTAGCGGACAATTAAAAGTAGCACCTGAACACATAAGCGACAAGGTACTAGACCAAATGGGAAAATCAAAGCAAGAGGTATTTGACCGTTTTGTTAAAAAATATTCGCAGACAAATAAACAATTGGATAAAAATCAATTTTTAGTTCCATACTTTATGTCAAGCCACCCTGGTTGTGACTTAAATGAATCAATTAAATTATCAGAATATATAAAAGAAATGGGATATACTCCAGAACAGGTCCAAGACTTTTACCCAACACCCGGGAGTTTATCTACCACAATATTTTACACCGGAATTAATCCTTTCACGAATGAGAAGGTTTATGTTCCAACTGAGCAAAAAGAAAAAAATATGCAAAGGGCTCTGATGCAATTTAAAAATCCAGATAACTATAATATTGTAAAAGAAGCACTAATAAAAGCTCATAGGGAAGATTTAATTGGTTTTGATAAAAAATCATTAATACCGCCAAGACCTATGAAGGCAAATACTAATTCCAAATTTAAAGGGAATAAAAATTCTAAAGTAAATCCTTTAAAGACCGGGTCAAAACCCGTTTCAAATACTATTTCAACAACCGTTTCAAAAACTGACTCAAAAATTAGTCCTAGCAAAAAAGCTAGAACTAGAAAATAAAAAAGCATATATGACTACATTTTTTTGTAGTCATATATGCTTTTAAAATTTTCACCTGTGGTGCTATAACATTAACCATTTTGCCTTTTCTTTTTAAACTTTATTAATCCATAATCTATGGTTATAATCCAAGAAATATCGCCTAGCAATAACCATGGGAGATTTCCATTTATTGAAGTTAGAATTACTGAAATAATTGTAACAATAGAAGATATTATTATTATTGCTGATCCTATTTTATTAGAATATGTTTTGTTAAAAAGTTCTATACCTTTAATAATAAAAACTGAATTTATTATAAGTAGTCCAATATAACAATAACCTTCTAGTTGTAATTCTATAATGTATCCACAAAGGATTGATACATTAATATCTGAAGCAGATTTATATATCATAATGCAGTATACTACAGACAACATTAAGCAGATAAATAAAATCTTTTTAAGTTTAATTTTATTGTTTCTTGCAAATATAAACACTGAAATAACGCCACATATTGGTATGCTAAGTAAATTTGTGAATACCAAAGGTTTTAATAAATATAAATAATTTTGATTTTTTATAACGGAAAGGATTATTAAAGCTATGTATCTAAACGTCATTAAAATTAAAGCAATAACACTAATTATTTTAATTTTTTTAGGTGCATAAATCAAACTAGAAATTATACCTTCATACAATAAAAAAAACACTATCAACAGCAGTAAAAAATATATACTCATTCATATACTCTCCTAAAATTGCTACTATTAATATTTATTAATTTATGTTTGATATTATGCTTAATTTACTTTATTTTAGTACCTAATATAGATATTCCACCTTTTTCACATTCTATAAGGAGTGGGAAATCGGGTCCTCTTTCTCCATCTATATCTGTACCAATACCTTCGAAGCATTCTATTTCTAATCTATCAGTTTTAAAATAAACAATTCCTTCTATATTTTCTAAATGCTCATTTCGAATCATTTTAATAAAAATATTTAAGATATTCTTCATGTTTCCAGCCTTTATTATAATTACATCTAAAAGTCCATCGTCCACCTTAGCTTTATATGCAAATTTTAAATTTCCTGCAGTTTGTCCATTGAACACTAACATTAAATACATATTTCCATCAAAAGAAACTTCATCTGAACTAACTTTTATTTTTAGTTTTCTAAAATTAGGTAACTGTTCAATTCCTTTTATATAATATGCAAGTTTTCCTATAGTGTTTTTTAGATCCATATCCATTTTTTGTGATATATCTGTAAATAAACCTGCACTCGCTACATTCAGAAAATATTTATCATTTATTTTCCCTATATCTATTTTTTTTGCATCGCTTGTTAATATTTGATTGCATGCCTTTTCAACATCTTGAGGCATTCCTATATAATTTGCAAAATCATTTGCAGTACCTGCGGGAAGAATTGCTATAGGTAAATCAATATTCTTTTTTTTCATCTCATTTACTACAGTATCTAAAGTTCCATCTCCACCTGCTATTAAAATGTATTTGTAATTTTTGTCTATATCAAAAAAAGCATCTGATATAGGATTTTCATTG
Organism: Clostridium sp. CM039; assembly: GCF_055081075.1. Taxonomy (NCBI): domain Bacteria; kingdom Bacillati; phylum Bacillota; class Clostridia; order Eubacteriales; family Clostridiaceae; genus Clostridium; species Clostridium sp. CM039. The sequence goes on along the minus strand of NZ_CM143649.1, from coordinate 3,687,937 downwards.
CATATTCTATATGGCACTATCGTGTGCTTATATTTTTGATGAATCATTATTATCTTATCTAAATCTGATGCTATAGTATTTTCTCCAGAATATGGATTATAAATAAATTTTACCTTGTTCATTACATTCTCCCCTATTTCCGTTTAAATTTAATATGTTATTTATAAACATTATACCTCTTTAAAAATGAATCCACAAGATTTACCTTTCCTGTGGATTTTTAGTTAATAAAATAAAAGTCAATAGTAATTTAACATATAATTGCGCTAATAAATTACATTTTTTATTTATTTTTTAACATTCTCATTAAATATTCTGTGTGCATGGGATAGAAATATCACTGAGTACGTCCCTAGCCTCTTCATGAAGCTTTGGTTCTAATGCCACATCCCCTAGCGAAACCATCCCAACTAATTGATCCTTTGCCGTTATTGGTAGCCTTCTTATTTGCCTTTCACTCATAATCCTAATAGCATCATCCACATTCATATTTTGATCTCCTACTACTGGGTTAGAAGTCATAATATCTCGAACTTTTTGCGTTTTTACATCCTTGCCTTCTGCCACGCATCTAAGTATTATATCCCTATCCGTTACAATACCAATCACTTTCTCCTTTGTTTTTACAGGAATTGATCCTATATTATGTTCTTTCATAAGCTCGGCTGCATGCTTTGCAGTATCATCTACAGCTAAACTTAAAACGTCTTTAGTCATTATTTCAGAAACTTTCATTTTATATTCCTCCTTCTTAATTTTTTATGTTAGATAAAAATTACTAATATTTTTATTTTAACCATAAATAAATGTTAATATTAATATTTTTTTATTATATTTTTCCTTGACCACCCAATAATAAAATTTATGATTTCATACTTAAATGTTTCTATAATATGATGTATAATTTAAAGTATGATTTTATATTAATATATTAGTGAAATTTTATTATTTTAGGAGTGATATTTAGTGAAGAAATCCTCTATACCCAATATTCTTACTTTTGGAAATTTAATTTTTGGTTTATTATCCTTGCTAATGACTTTTCAAGCTAATTACAAATTATCTGTAATTTTTATATTATTAGCTGGTTTTATGGATAGATATGATGGCCAAGTAGCACGCTTTTTACAAGTATCTAGCGCTTTAGGAAAAGAATTGGATTCATTAGCTGATCTAGTATCTTTTGGCGTTGCACCTTCTTTGCTTATATATAATTTATATAATTTCATTTCCTTAGGCTATTTGGGTTATATTTGTTTTTTAGTTTTCCCTGTAGCTGGTGCATATAGACTAGCACGATATAATAACTCTAAATTTAATAATGTTTATACTGGTATCCCTATTACTATTTCTGGAATGCTTTTAGCACTCTATGCTTTCGTGACTTTAAATTCTCCACACAATTTCCCTCTTACTATTATTATAATATTTATACTCTCTTATCTTATGGTAAGTAAATTTCAAATAAAAAAAGTGTAAGAAATATAATATTTCTCACACTTTTTTAACGACATCTCATCTCAGAAGGAAAGTCCACAATTTTATAACAGGAGATGCTTAATAGCTCCGTAGGAGATAATTAATCTTTTAACCTTAGCTCCTCGTCAATCTCTGTTTCTATATACTCTGTTTGAATCTTGCAGTTCATAACCTCGGTCTTAATTTTGCAATAAGACATATAACTATAACCCGCATCGTCTAGCACCTTTATTGTTTCGTCTATAATATCCCCCAAATTATCAGCTCTTTTTAATGCATCCTTAACCTCACTTTTTTTAGATAGTGCAATTTTATTTAATTCATCTGCTCCACCTATTAATAGCCTATAAGAACTAACTAGTTTAGTTAAAATATCTGCTAAATTATTTACATCATCGTAATAATTCTGAATTACTCTTCTATGTGCCAAATAATCACCTTTTAGTTTAATTATATTATTATATATATCTATTTATGCTTAGGTGCATTAAAATAAATAACAAGTCAAAGGTGTGACTTGTTATTTATCTGAATTTACCTAGACAATATAATAATATGCTAAAGTAATTATGATATAGGTAGTAATTAAAATACTTCCTTCTAGCCAATAGGTTTTCCCATCTTGAAAGACTAAAAAAGACATACCTACAGCTATACTACACATTATTATGTGAAAGGTTGGAAATAGAAGTGTCATATTTAACCCCATAAAACAAGAAAATATTACAAGCACAGGGGTAACAAAAAGTGAAATTTGGATGCTTGATCCTATAGCTGTTTCTAAGCTCATATCTACCTTATTTTGCATTGCACACATTATTGTAGAAACATTTTCTCCTATATTACCCAAAAGTGGAATTAAAATTATACCTATGAACTCTTGGGATATATTATAGTTTTTAGTAAACTCTCTAATATTATAAATTAGCTTATCACTTATAAAATAAAGTAATACAGATATACAAATTAAAATCATTACACTTTCAATAACTTTTTTATTCACGACAACTTTTTTTTCTTCTTTATCCACGCTTACAACAAACAAATTGTTATGAGTATACAATGAGAATATTAGTCCTAAGATATAAATACCTATCAGTAAAAAAGCAACTTTCACACTTATGGATATAAGTACCGAGTCCTTAACTACAGAGTATCTATTTAATGTTGCTATAACTACCATGGAGGACAAGGCCAATAGTAACATATTGAAATTTGTTCGTGCTATTATCCTATTGAAATTCTGCTGCCTGAACTTAAATCCTCCAAACACTACCGCAATTCCAAGACCCAAAAGCATATTGTTTACAATTGACCCAATTAAAGAAGCTTGAACCATAGGTATCATTCCATACTTTATTGACCATATTCCCATCATCAGCTCTGGAACATTGCCTACTGTAGCAGCTAAAAGCCCCCCTTTTTTTTGCCCTATATAATCTGAAATGCTAGTGGTTTGATCTCCTAGTAGAATAGCTAACGGAACTATAGCTATAGAATATATTATTGTATTTATTAAACTTGAAGAAGTGCTTATAAACATTAATGCAATTACACCGATTATAAAAATATAGGTTTTTTTCATTCACAACACCAAACTATCATTATTTTGCACTTTCATTTACGTATTCTTCATCAATCCCCTCAAAAATATCTTCACTAATATTTCTGTATGTGTTATACACTTCATTTTCATCTGTATTGTACCACTCATTTCTATCCCTCCCTTTAATTAGTTATCTCCTTTATTATTCTATTCATTATGATTTTAAAGGTTACTTTACTAAGTGATGTGATATACAAAAAAGAGGGACACCCCGTTTAGGATATCCCTCTCTTAACTTCCAACAATATATTTATTTAAGCGAACCTTGTTTTAATAATATTTTTTTTGCAAGTTCAAGTCCTGTAGGAGTACTTGCAAGCCCGCCCATAGCTGTTTCTCTTAATTCACAAGGTAATTGTTTTCCCACCTTATACATGGCAATTACTGTATCATCAAAAGGTATTCGACTTGTAACCCCACTCATAGCCAAATCTGCAGTAGTCAAAGCACTTACTGCACCAGCTATATTTCGTTTAGCACACGGCACCTCAACCAACCCTGCGACAGGGTCGCATACTAGTCCTAAAATGTTTTTTATAACAATAGCAGCTGCATTTAGTGCCATAGCGGGAGTACCACCCATCATTTCCACTACAGCTGCTGCGCCCATGGCAGCGGCAGAACCACATTCAGCCTGACATCCACCTTCAGCTCCTGACATTGTAGCATTTTTAGCTATTATAATTCCTACTCCAGAAGCTGTGAATAACGCATTAATTAGCTCATCTTCAGTTTTATTTAACTTCTCTCCTGCTGTAATAATTACTGCAGGAAGTATTCCACAAGACCCCGCTGTCGGCGCAGCGACTATTTTTCCCATGGCTGCATTCACTTCTGAGCAAGAAAGAGCTCTCGCCATTGCTTTTATCATAAATTCACCTGTCAGTGTATTTCCCCCCTGCGCATACCTATTCAGTCTAATTGCATCCCCACCTATTAATCCACTAATAGATCTAGTTTCATTTGTAAGCCCATATTCCGCAGCTTCTCTCATTATATTTAGATTTTTCCTCATCTTTTCAACAATTTCACTACGCGTAAATCCACTTTCTTCTTGTTCACACCTTATTGTATATTCCGAAATCGGTATATTTTTCTCTTCACATACACTTAAAAGTTCTATCCCTTTGTTTACAAACATATTATTTCCTCCTCGCTGTATTACGACCGTTGCACTGGTGATATTTCTCTTATACTGTAAATATCCTCCATAGACTTAATCTTACTTAATACGTTTTCAGTTACTATGGTATCTGTCTCAAACACCATGGCTGCTTTTAGCCCTCTACTATTTCTATACACATTCATAAATGCTATGTTAACATTTCCATCATATAACAAGGTACTTACTTTTGAAATCATCCCTGGAATATCTTTATGGCTAATTATAATTGTTGGATAGTTACCTGTAAATTTAACTGGTTGGCCATCAACTTCAAATATCGAAATATTTCCTCCTCCAACAGACGACCCAACAACTTCAACTATTTTCTCATTTTTTTTTGTTATAATAAACTTTACTGTATTAGGATGAACATCTCCCAAATCGTCCTCAGCAAACTCTATTTGGAGCCCTTGATTTTTAGCTATAGCTAATGAGTCTTTAAGTCTATCATCCCAAGGATCCATCCCTAAAATCCCTGCTACTAATGCTCTATCCGTTCCGTGGCCTTTATACGTTTTAGCAAAAGAACCATGTAAAACAAATTTTACTGATATTATATTTTTCCCTGAAATTATAGCGGCAATTTTACCAAGCCTTGCAGCCCCCGCTGTATGTGAACTTGATGGCCCTACCATAATTGGACCCAATATGTCAAAAACACTATAGTTTTTCATTTGTTTCCCTCCTTGTAAGCATCTGCACAGTATAACGTAATTATTTTATTTCCAGGTGCTTTAGTATTTATAAAAGCAACTTCCGCCAGTAAATTCTCTTATTATTGAATTATCTGGTACTAAATCTTTATCTACATCTTTAAAAAAATTAAGAAAGCTTCTTAATCTACTTGCCTCATAATATACTGGACTTTCTTCCCCAACTTTATTAAGCTCGGCTAATGCAAATTTCTTAAGCACACAAAGCTCATATACTACGCTAGAATTAAACATTGCATCTGCCTGCTCTTGAAATACAAAAATATTTTTTTCCTCTCCACGTTTTATAGAAGGCCACATTTTCAGTGTATCTTCAACGCCGTATCCTCTTGATAAATAATCTCTAACTATTCTCCTTGTCATTCTTACGTCTGTTGTAGAAATCCTGTTGTGATCATCTAAATTAAGCTGTGTTAAAGGACTTATATATATTTTAAATTTACTATCCTTAGATATAGATGAAGTTAAAATCTCATTTAATCCATGTATTCCTTCTACAATCATAACTCCATTTTCGGGCATTTTAATTTTATTACCATGCCATTCCCTTTTCCCTGTTTTAAAATTAAAACTTGGTACTTCAGTCTCTTTGCCTTCCAGTAATAATTTTAAATCCTTATTTATAAGCTCTAAATCTAAAGCATATATAGATTCAAAATCATATTCTCCACTTTCATCTCTTGGAGTGATTTCCCTATTAATAAAATAATCATCTAATGAAATAAATATTGGTATTAAGCCGTTTACCCTCAATTGAATCCCTAATCTTTTTGAAAAAGTAGTTTTCCCTGATGAGGACGGTCCAGCAATAAGAACCAATTTCACCTTTTCCCGCTTATAAATCATATCCGCAATATATGCAATTTTCTTTTCATGAAGTGCTTCTGCTACTCTAATTAAATTAACAATATCGCCATTTACCACTTCATTGTTTAGTGCACCAACACTTCCAACACTTAGTATTTCTCCCCATTGCGCTGCTTCATAAAATACTTTAGCTAGTTTTTCGTGTTTATAAAATTTAGGGATTCTATCTGGTTCATCATTTGTTGGATATCTTAATATAAACCCCGGCTCATAGTACATTAAATCAAATATTTTTAATATTCCTGTTGAATAAGCCATAGGGCCATAGAAATAATCATATCTCCCATCTAGTTCATAAAGCTTTATCTCTTTTCCTGTTACATATTTTAAAAGCTTAACTTTATCTTGCATATCATACTGCGTAAAAATTTCCACTGCCCTCTCTTTTGAAAATGCTATTTTTCTTATAGGAATATCCGCTTTTATTATTTCGCTCATTCTGCTTTTTATATCATATATGTCATCAATATCTAGTGCAAGAGTCTTATGAATCTCACCAAATAATCCCTTACTTAAAGAATGTTCGATAGAAATTTTAGCTTCAGGGAATAATTCAGAAATTGCTTTTATTAGTACAAATTGAAGGGTCCTAACGTACGCCATCGTTCCGATTCTACTTGTAATATCTACGAGTTCAAAATCACCCCCATGCGTGATAGTACTTCCTAGCTCATAAAATTTATTGTTGATTTTACCTAAAACTACTGGAAAATCGCTCACTAAATTATTTTTTTTAAAAAAATCATTTAATATAGTTCCCTCTGGAACTAAAATGTTTCTACCATCCTTAAGTCCTATATTGAAACTACGCATACAATCATCCCCTATTTTTAGTAGTTATTACTATTATACTTTAGTTTTTAAAAAATGTATCCTTTCCCCCTTATAATTTTTGAGTTTAAAGGAAACATATACATCATATGTTAAAGAGGTGTTATTATGCTTATTTTAGTAATCAGAACTTTTGTCTTATACTTTACAGTAATATTTATTATGAGAATGATGGGTAAAAAACAAATAGGTGAGCTTGAACCTTTCGAACTTGTGATTGCATTGATGATTTCTAATCTTGCAACCTTCCCCATGGAAGATATAAGAATACCAATTATACATGCTGTTATACCAATATTCACTTTGTTATTTCTCCAAATAGCCACTTCCTATATTGAACTCAAAAGCGAAAAGGCTAGAAAAATTTTAACAGGCACTCCGAGCATATTAATAAAAAACGGCAAAATTGATATTGCAGAGCTCAGATGCCAAAGATTTAATATTAATGATTTATTCGAAGAACTTAGATTAAAAGGGTATTTTAATTTATCCGATATCCAATATGCTATTTTGGAGACTAGCGGTGAGCTATCCATATTGCCTAAAACTAGTATTTCTAATGCAACTAAGGATGATTTAAATATATCCATAGCTCAAGAGTCTTTGCCTATACCTTTAATTATGGATGGCAATATAAATTATAAAAATTTAAATCTTTTAAAAAAAGACATAACTTGGTTAAACAATATATTAAGAAAAAATAATATTTTATGTGCTAAAGATGTTTTCATAGGAATGATTGACTCTAAAAATAAGTTCTATTATCAACTTAAAGAAGGGAAAGATAAGAAAATATGAAAAATGTTATTGTAGCCTTCGGCTTATTTTTTACAATGATTATAGGCATATTTGTATCTATTAATCTTATAAATTATAATTGCGCCCATTTACAAAATTTGAATTCTTCCTTAGAAAGCTATATACTTAAAGAGAACTACGAAGATGCATACAATTTATCACTAGATTATGTAGCTGATTGGAAAAAAGCTTCTAAATTTTTAACTATATATATACATCATGAAGATACAGATCATATGGACAACGAGCTTTTAAAATTAACTCAATATATAAAAATGAAAGATAAGTCTGAATGTTTAGCCACTGTACATAGTATGAAATATCTTATAGATCATATAATGTCTCATGAAAAAGTATCTATAAGCAATATTTTTTGATTTTTTAAATTTATGGGTACAATTTATAGTAAAGGGGTAGAAAATAGTCCAATTATAGCTTATAATTATAACATATCATAAAAGTCCCGCAGGGACAATATATGTCCCTATTACAAAATTTGAAAGGTGGAATTAACATGGCTTTAGTTACTACTACTAATATGTTTAAAAAAGCTTTAGAAGGCAATTACGCTATTGGAGCTTTCAACATCAATAATATGGAAATAATTCAAGGAGTTGTCGATGCTTGTGCTACACACAAGTCAGCTGTTATACTTCAAGTATCAGGCGGCGCTATGAAATATGCTAGACCTACTTACCTTAGAAAAATGGTAGAGGCAGCTGTAGAAGACACTGGTCTTGACATTGCTCTTCATTTAGATCACGGTTCAGATTTAGCACAATGTAAACTTGCAATAGCTTCTGGATTTACTTCAGTAATGTATGATGGTTCTCATCTTGATTATGAAGAAAATGTAAGAACAACTAAAGAAGTAGTTGAATATGCTCATTCTAAAGGTGTTGTAGTTGAAGCAGAACTTGGAAAGCTTGCTGGAATTGAAGATGATGTTAATGTTTCCGCAGCAGACGCAACTTATACTGATCCAGAACAAGCTGTAGATTATGTAACAAGAACTGGTATTGATTCTTTAGCTGTAGCTATAGGAACAAGCCACGGTGCATATAAATTCAAAGGCGAAGCTAAACTTGATTTTGAAAGATTAGCAAAAATCACAGAAAAATTAGAAGAAGCTGGAAAGCACAATTTTCCAATAGTTCTTCACGGAGCATCTGCAGTTGATCAAGATTACGTTACTATGATCAATGAATTTGGTGGCGAAATGAAAGGCGCAAAAGGAATTCCACTAGATATGCTTAGAAAAGCAGCATCTATGGCTGTTTGTAAAATAAATATGGATACTGATTTAAGACTTGCTATGACTGGTTCAATAAGAAAAGTACTTACAAAAAATCTTGGCGAAATAGATCCTAGAAAATATTTAGGCGAAGCAAGAACTAACATAACTAAATTAGTTGAAAGCAAAATCACTAACGTTTTAGGTTCTTCTAATTCTTTAAAATAAATTAGATTAAATTCATTTAAATCTAAATTGTTAAAACAAAAATACCCACAGTATATTCTACTGTGGGTATTTTTGTTTTATTTTTTATTATATAGGAAACTATAATGCTTTCATGCGCAGAAAAAAGTATATATTACGTATAATGCATTAATCGTATTGCAATACGCGTAATATATACTTTTTTCTTATCTATTTTTCAACATAATTGCTTACATGTTTAATAACCATATTAATTGTGCCATCACCATTTCTTTGTATTTCAAAGCGACTATTATCATGATATGTTTCTTCATTTACGTATAAATCTATATCTTTATCAATTTTTAGTCTTACTCTTTTTAGCTTTTTGTCTATCCACTCTTTATCAAGACTAATATTTTCTGAAACTCCTTGTTCTGTTATAAATTCAACAAATTTTTCTTTAGTATCATTATTTTCAGAAAACATTTCCTCAGACAATTCTTTAAGATCAATATTATCTTCTTCTCTAAGCTTTCTTTTTATAGTACTTCTAACAACTTCTGCTTCATCTGCATTTTCTGCAAAGTTGTTTTGGGTGAATTTTTCAGCTGCCTTCACGAAGTTTTTAGTAACATCTCTTTCATTATCAATAATTGTACAACCTAAGAAATCACTTATAAAGTAGTTTGAGCCATATTCCTCATCTTCTTTATTCTTGCTTTTTTTATCGATAACCATTAAATCAAAATTATTTTCATCTCTAATTGGTTTTAAAAACGTACATTTCTGTATTCTTTGAGAACTACCAGGTAATCCTGTAACCTGCGATACTATATCAATGCCTAATTTATTATCCACAAATTCGATAGTGTGCACATAGTTTTTAATATAATCCATTTTAAATATCCCAAGCATTGGTCCAAACTCTGTGGTAAAAGATACTATTACCAAATCACAGGAAGGAACGTTCCCAATAGATCTCATTAAAATAAACATCTGCCTTGCTAGTTCCTTAGATACCGCCAGTAAATTATTCTCACCATTTAAGTATTCTTGTGATAAATCTTTTACTATATTTCGATCGGAATTAAAGACTCCATACTTTAATTCTTCATCCTTTAAGCACTTCTGGATATGTTTCAGTAAATAGTTATATTTTTCTTCATCTAAGTCTAATGCATATTCATTCAAGATAGGTTCATCTGCATTGTTATCTAAAACATGAATAATAGCCTCATTTATATTAACTTCTTTTATATACTCCAAAAAAACACCACCTTAATATTTATCTAAGGCGCATTTAAACAAATAACAAGTCAATAATGCTAGTCCATTTATTTAAACGTGCCCAATTATTATACTATGTATCGTCACTTATAACAAAGTCATATATTGCTATTATCCTTAGTTCTTAACAGACTATTATTGTGACTACCTATTTTCCTGTATTGGAATTTGTAATTTTAAAGCAATATTAATGTTACTTTACTTAAGTTATGATATAATCACAATTAATGGTATAATAAAGAATTAATGATTAGATGTATAAAAATAGAAGCATAACAATTAATAACTGTTATGTTCCTAAGAGTGACAAGGAGGAACTACTTTGAGAGAAATAGAACTTAGAATTATAGATATTGATGTACAAGAAATCCGCAAAAAACTATTAAACATAAATGCTATAAAAGTAAAACAAGAAAATCAAATAAATAATATTTATGATTTCTCGGATAAAAGGTTACTAAACGGCAAAGGCTATGCAAGAATACGAACAGTGCATGATGAACTAACAAATTCCACAGTTCATTACATAACCACGAAAAAACTCATAAGCCAAGAAAAGTATAAAATTATGGATGAACACGAATCAGAAATTAAAGATGCAGCTGCTGCCAAGGGTATATTCGAATCCTTAGGTCTAGAGCTTATACAATCTATTAAAAAATATAGAGAAAGCTATAAATACAAAAATACTCTTATTGAAATAGATATAAATGAGAAGACATTCTGTCCTTTTCCTTACATAGAAATTGAAAGCGAGGATGAATTCGAAATTGAGGAAGTTGTGACTTTGCTCGGTTACCGATTAGAGGATACAACGGCTAAAAGCATTTATGAAATATTAAAATCAAAAAAATCATCAAAGGAACTATAATGTTTGGATATGTAACTCCATGTAAAATGGAAATGAAGATAAAAGACTACGAGAAATTCAAAGCTTATTATTGCGGCCTATGTAACTCTATTAAAAATAATTTTGGAAACCTACCAAGGCTTACTTTAAATTATGATATGACTTTCTTGGCAGTACTTTTGGATGCACTTTCAGAGAATAAATACAATTTTATTAAATTCAAATGTATTATGCATCCACTAAAAAAAAGGATTATGATTAATAATAACCAGGCAATAGATTATGCCGCCTTTTGTAACATTACTTTAGCCTATTATAAGATAATGGATGATGTTTACGATAATAAAACAATGAAAAGTAAAGTTTTTTCAATGTTTTTAAAAAACTATTTATCAAAATCAGATATAGCATATAATGATGTAATGAATTATACAAAAGAAAAGCTTTTATTACTAAATACCCTCGAAGCGGACCATAAGGATCTATGCATTGATGAGCAGCTATCTATAGATGAGCTTTCTCATGTTTTTGCTGACCTTACAGGCTTTATAATATCATTTTATTATAAGACTGCTTCCTTTAAGGATGATTTATATTGGCTTGGGTATAATTTAGGTAAATGGATATATATTATAGATGCTTATGATGATTTAGAAAAGGATATAAAAAGTGATTCTTTTAATGCTATAAATTCATTGTTTAATACTGATAAATTAGATTTTAAAAGTTTTAGTATATCGATAGCACCCCGAATTGATTTTTTATTATCTACCTGCGCGCAGCAATGTTTAAACTATCTAAATAGATTACCTTTAATAAAAAATGAAGCCATATTATGTAATATACTAGAACTCGGACTCATGGAAAAAATGGATAAGGTTTTTAACGACATTTCAGAAGGAAAGTCTCCCACTTCTATAAGTGGGAGTAACATACCCTAACAAGTAGAAAACTTCAGTGGGGGTATAAATATCCTTCTGAAGTCGTTAATATTACATCACCGCAGGTGATGATTTAATAAAGAATGTAACATTAATAATTTAAAAGGAGTGGAATATAAAGATGATAAATCCCTATGAAGTACTTGGTGTAAGACAAGGCTCATCTAAAGAAGATATTAAAAAAGCCTATAGAGAGCTAGCAAAAAAATATCACCCTGATCAGTATGGTGATAATCCTTTAAAAGATTTAGCAGAAGAAAAAATGCAGGAACTAAATGAAGCCTATGATTCACTTATGAAAAATACTAGTTCTTCAAGTAGCAATGGTTCTTCTAACAGTTACAATTCGTCTAATAATTATGGTTCTAATTCAAATAATGACTATACTAATAACAATATATATCAATCTATAAGAATGGATTTAAATAGCGGAAATATCGCTTCCGCTGAGCAGAAATTAAATTCCATGAATACTAAAACTGCCGAGTGGAATTATTTAACGGGAGTGCTTCACCTCAAAAAAGGTTGGCATGATAGTGCTTATAATTTTATAAGCCGCGCTTGCACGCAAGATCCTAATAATATTGAATATAGACGAAGTTTTAATGAACTAAATTCGCGTACTTCAAATTATAGAGATAACTATTATGGCAAGCGTAACAATGATTTTGGCATGGGTAATCTATGTCTTAACTTGTGGTGTGCAGATAGTATTTGTGAATGTTTAGGCGGAGATCTTATATCCTGTTGCTAATTCTATTAATTTAGGAGATGATTTTTATGAAATCTAATAATATTGCTAAGGGTGGAATATTCGCAGCACTTAGTTTAATATTACTATATCTTTCTTCTATTTTCCCTACAAATAAATTTTTTATGTTAGGCATTGCTTCCTGTATTATTCCACTTTCAATTTTAACTACCGGAATAAAGAATACCATTGTAGTATATAGTGCTGTCTCCTTGCTTAGTTTATTTATTATACCTTCAAAGCTTATAAGCATTGCATATATACTAATTTTTGGTTCCTATGGCTTTGTGAAATATTTTATAGAAAAATTAAGGAGTATGATTTTAGAAATTGTGCTTAAGTTATTGTATTTTAATATAGCCTCCGCTATACTTATATTTATTTATAAATTATTTATATTATCAAAACTTCCTAATATAAATATATATTTAACAATAATTGTTATGGAGTTTGCCTTCATAGTATATGACTATGCGCTTACTGTATTTATATCCTATGCAAATAAAAATCTTGTTATGAAATTTAAGTAAATCACATAGCCTTGACACAAAATTCTATTTAAATTATAATGAATAATAATACAATCTTAAACAAATGATACTATAATAAATTGCTTTTATTAGGAGTAGTAGTATTTATAGCATTTTAAAGAGAGCTGCTGTTGGGTCATTAAGATAAATAATGTCCCATAGGTGTGAAGCAGTAATGATATAATATGAACTTGCCTATGAGCTTATTTTTAAGTAAAATCTTACTTGTAAGTAAAAGCTTACTTGTGAAAACAAGTACGGTTAAAACCGTTATATTCTTAAGTGAGGCGTAATGCCTAATTAGAGTGGTACCGCGGAATATTACTTTCGTCTCTTTGTTGAGATGAGGGTTTTTTTTATTTTCTAATTTAAAACTAAGTGGAAAAGATTAATAATTGTTTTTAACCTATAGATCATAATAAGGAGGAATACTAATGGCAAAATATACTACAACTATCGATGAAAAATGGCAACAAATATGGGAAGAAACTAACCTTTATGAATTTGATGAAAATAAAATTGATAAGAAGTTATATGTACTTGAAATGTTCTCTTATCCATCTGGAAGCCAATTACATGCGGGGCATTGGTTTAACTATGGTCCTGTAGATTCTTGGGCTAGAATGAAGAAAATGCAAGGATACAATGTATTTCAGCCAATGGGCTTTGATGCTTTTGGTCTACCTGCTGAAAACTACGCAATAAAAACAGGAGTGCATCCAAAGGATTCTACGAAGCAAAACATTATTAATATGGAAAAGCAATTAAAAGCTATGGGAGCAATGTTTAATTGGGATCATGAAGTTGTTACATGTCGCCCTGATTATTATAAATGGACTCAATGGTTATTCTTAAAACTATTTGAAAAAGGCCTTGCTTACAGGAAAAAAGCACCAGTAAATTGGTGTCCTAGCTGTAGTACAGTACTTGCAAATGAGCAAGTAGTAGATGGCTTTTGCGAAAGATGTAACACTGAGGTTACTAAAAAGAATTTAACACAATGGTTCTTAAAAATAACTGACTATGCTGATGAACTACTAGAAAAGCTCGATACCTTGGATTGGCCTGAAAAAACCAAATCCATGCAAAAACATTGGATAGGCAAATCTACTGGTGCTGATGTTACTTTTAAAGTAGTTGATTCTGATGTAGACTTTAGTGTATTTACTACAAGAGTAGATACTTTATTCGGTGTTTCATATGTAGTCATAGCCCCTGAAAATGAACTTGTAGATGTCCTCACTAAAAGTGAATATAAAGATGCTGTTGAATCTTATAAATATGATGCTAGAAAACAAACTGATATAGAAAGACAATCTATTACAAGAGATAAAACAGGTGTATTTACTGGTTCTTATGCTATTAATCCTATTAATGGACGCGAGGTTCCAATTTGGGTAGCTGACTATGTTCTAAACACTTATGGAACTGGTGCAGTAATGGCTGTTCCTGCTCATGATGATAGAGACTTCGCATTTGCTACTAAATACAAATTGCCTATTGAAAGAGTAATTATTGGTTTTAAAAGTGTAAATGGAGAGGGCGAAAATCTCCCTTATACTGAACATGGAAAAATGGTAAACAGTCAAGAATTTGATGGTTTATCTACCATCGACGGGAAAAAAGCAATTGTAAAAAAATTAGAAAGTATAAGTCTCGGCTGTGAAAAAGTAAACTTTAGACTTCGTGATTGGTTAGTTTCAAGACAAAGATATTGGGGCGCTCCTATTCCAATAATTCACTGCGAAAAATGTGGGGCTGTTCCTGTACCTGAGGATCAACTTCCTGTAGAACTGCCGTACAACGTAGAATTTGCACCAGACGGAGAATCACCACTTGCTAAATGCGAGGATTTTATGAATGTCCCTTGCCCAGTTTGTGGCGGCGCAGCTCATAGAGAAGCTGATACTTTGGATACATTCGTTTGTTCTTCTTTCTACCAATTTAGGTATGTAGATAACAAAAACAATGAAAAAGCTTTTGATAAAGAGTTAGTAAACAAAATGCTTCCTGTAGACAAATATGTAGGCGGACCTGAACATGCATGTGGTCACTTACTATATTCAAGATTTATAACCAAGGCTCTTCGTGATATGGGATATTTAGACTTTGATGAACCATTCTTATCTCTTACTCACCAAGGTTTAATTTTAGGACCAGACGGAGTGAAAATGAGTAAATCAAAAGGAAATACTATTTCTCCAGACATGTACATAAAAGAGTTTGGCGCAGATGTATTTAGGATGTACCTAATGTTTGGTTTCGGTTATATTGATGGTGGAGCTTGGAGTGATGATGGTATAAAAGCCATTGGAAAATTTGTTGATAGAATTGAAAGAGCAATCGACACTGGAATCTGCATTATGTCAAAAGACCTTAATAACAAAGACTCTCTAGGAATAGAAGAAAAAGAATTAAACTGCTGGAGACATTTCGCAATAAAAGGTGTTACCGAAGATACAGAAAAACTTCAATTTAATACCGCTATTGCAAGACTTATGGAGCTTACAAATGCTATATTAAAATATTTTAATGTAGACAATATAAATAGTAAATTTTTAAAAGAAGTGCTTGTGGATTACCTTAAGATTTTAGCTCCCTTTGCTCCTCACTTTGCAGAAGAGAAGTGGGAAAGCTTAGGTATGGGTTACTCTGTATTTAATCAAATTTGGCCTAAATTTGATGAGTTTGCTCTTATAAAAGATGAAGTAGAGCTAGCTATTCAAATCAATGGTAAAATTAAATCCAGAATAACTGTATCTCAAAATTTAGATGAAGAAAGTATCAAGGAAATTTCTCTTAAAGATGAAACAGTAATCGCTACCCTAGAAGGTAAAACTGTGCGTAAGGTTATTATAATTAAAGGACGACTAGTTAATATAGTAGCTTCTTAGTAAGAACCACATATAGTTTTTACAGTTTAAATTTGAATTATTATAAAAGGAGAGTAGAAATTTTTAATTTCTACTCTCCTTTTCAATTTAAACTCCATACATATCTAATGTTTTTTGGGTTGCGCGAAGTAAGCTACTAATTTCATAAACTTCTCCTTCTTCTATTAGCTTATTTAATTGTTCTCTATACCTAGCTGCATCCGTTGACTTTCCAATCGACGAAAGCACAAGTATATTATTCATTATATCCGACACCAAATTAGATTTTACCTCAAACAATTTTTGTGCATCTTTAATTTCGTCTTTAATTTCTAGCATCTGTTCATCTAATTGAAAAGCAGCATCTGCAGCATTTTTAAGTTTTGCCCTTATATTCTCTGGTATATCATGCTTATATTTATAATTTAGAGAATGCTCTACTGTAGCCCAAAAATTCATTGCCAAGGTTCTAATTTGAAATTCTGCTAGTATTTCGGTTTGACCATCAGCTAAGTTTACAGGATACTTTATAATCATATGATAGCTTCTATATCCACTACCTTTTACATTTGCAACATAGTCTTTTTCATAAACCATCTGCATGTCACGTCTTTCACGAATTAGATTTACCACTTTATCAATATCATCTACAAACTGACACATTATCCTTATTCCAGCAATATCTTCCATTTCATATTCAATTCTATCCAGAGGGATACCGAATTTATTAGCTTTCTCAAGAATACTAGATATTTCTTTAACCCTCCCGGTAACAAACTCTATAGGTGAATACTCATTTTTTCGTCTATATTCTCTTCTTATACTTTTAAATTTTACTTTTAACTCTTCTACACCCTGTTCATAAGGAATTAAAAATCTTTTCCACTCTCTTATTGCCATATACTCAGTCCTTTACATAAAATTTCATATCCACATTGTATTAACTTTTGATACTATTCTAATATTTTTAAAGGATCGAAGTTTAAATAATCACAAGAAGTAACTATATATTCTGTGCCTTCTATATTTCCTTCATATAGCCTATTTAAAGATGGTCCATGTAAATGACCATATATGACCTTGCATACATTATACTCTTTTACTATTCTTATAAGTTCAGTTTCCTCAAACTTATCATTAGTAGGTGGATAATGAAGCATTACAATAAATTTATTATAACCCTTTTTCACTGCCTCATCGAGTGAAATTCGAAGCCTTATTAACTCTCTATTATATATTTTTTCATCATGAGTTGTAAATCTTGTATTTCCTGGGCAATTCCATCCCCGTGTTCCGCATATAGCAAAATCTTTGTAGTTAAAAAAGTTGTTTTGGATAAAATCCATATCCGCGTAGAGAGCATTAAGCTTCGTGATACCACTCCACCAATAGTCATGATTTCCTTTTATAAGTATTTTTTTACCTGGAAGCTCATGAATCCATTCTAAATCTTCCACACCCTCAGAAATATTCATGGACCATGAAATATCCCCTGCAATTAGTACAGTATCATCCGCTGAAACTTTGCTAAGCCAATTTTCTTTAATTTTTTCATTATGATTACTCCATTTATCTCCAAATATATCCATGGGTTTATCTGAATTTATAGATAAATGAAGATCAGATATTGCCCACAACGCCATAATATACCTCCTTATTAATCGTTTAGTTTTTTTCCATTAATTATCTATATCCGTTACATAAGCAATAACCTTAGCTATTGCTACACTCATTAGTGCTCAAAGTTTAACCTTAGTCATTTTTTTAATGTCTCTATGCTATTATACCTTTATATTGATTGTATTAAAACTTCTATCACTAAAAAATTCTCCCCAACTTGCCTTTAACCCTTCTCCAGCTTCAAAAGATATTTTACTAAAAGCTTTTTACCACTAAAAGAAAAAAGCAAAGTTAAAATATTAATTTCAACTTCGCCCTTTTTAAATAATTGCTATTCTATAGTTAAAGAATAGTATTTTTTCTTTCCTTTTTTAATAAGTACACAACCATCTTTAAAATTTTCTTCTAAAAGTGTTGCATTCTTATCTTCAATCCTTTTATCGTTAATAGTTAATCCGCCCTGCTCAATTAATCTTCTAGCTTCTGCTTTTGATGGCACCACTTTAGTGTACACCAATATATCCATTAGTCCCGCATTCTTCATATCGCACGGTATAGATACTTTAGGCACGTTACTCATATTAGTTCCACCACCAAATAATGCTTCTGCCGCTGCCTGAGCTTTGATAGCTTCTTCTTCTCCATGAATAAGTTTTGTAACCTCAAAAGCTAAAACTTTTTTAGCTTCATTTATTTTTTCATCTTTTAAAGCACTTAGACGCCTGACTTCATCCATTGGTACAAAAGTAAGTAACGATAAGCATTTTTCTACATCTAAGTCTCCAATGTTTCTAAAATATTGGTAAAAATCATAAGGAGATGTTTTATCTGCATCAAGCCACAGAGCTCCATTTACAGTTTTACCCATTTTAATCCCTTCGCTATTTGTAAGTAGCGTGCAAGTCATTCCATAAGAAGCTTTACTTTCTTTTTTTCTTATTAGTTCTATACCAGCAATTATGTTAGACCATTGATCATCTCCACCTAACTCCATAGTACATCCATATTTTTTATTTAACATTAAAAAATCATATCCTTGCATAAGCATATAGTTAAATTCAAAAAAAGATAAACCTTTTTCTAACCTCTGTTTAAAACACTCAGCAGCTAACATCTTATTTACTGAAAAATGTACTCCTATATCTCTTATAAAATCTACGTAATTTAAATTTAAAAGCCAGTTTGCATTGTTTTCAAGGATTGCTTTACCATCACTAAAATCTATAAGTTTTGAAAGCTGTGATTTTATACAAGATATATTATGATCAATTTCTTCTTTTGAAAGCATTTTCCTCATATCTGTTTTACCAGATGGATCACCAATCATTGTAGTTCCACCACCAACTAAGGCTATGGGTCTATGCCCTGCTCTTTGCATATGTGCCATAAACATCATAGTTATGAAATGTCCAATATGTAGGCTATCCGCTGTTGGGTCATATCCTATATAAAATGTTACCTTTTCCTGTCCTAATATTTTCTTCATTTCATCCTCGTGAGTAAGTTGTTTTATATACCCTCTCTCTAAAAGCGTATCATATACATTTTCCATAATTTATTCCTCCTTATTTTAACGACATTTCAAAATGAAAGTCTTCCTCTTCTATACTATGGCATCCCATAGTATAACAAAGAGAAAAGTTCAGTTGAAACCTAAGTCTCCTTTTGAAGTCGATATACTTATCTTCTGCGAAGCTGTGAGCACCGCAGGTGATGATTTAATACTGTGTTATTTTTTGAAATAAAAAAAACGCCTCCTAAGAAAGGGACGAAAAAATTCCGTGGTACCACCCAAATTGATTTAACAATCCGCTCATTCCTTATAACGTAAGGTTAACCCGTCTTAGCTTACTTTTTAAAAGCTTATTTCAGCTTAAAGCTCCAGAATGTATTTCACTATATTCCTTAACTAGTTCACACCTACCACTAGCTCTCTTAATAATTCCTACAGTTACTTTTTTCTTTCATAGCCTTTTAGATATAATTATTCATGTTATTAATTATATATGTGTATTTATAATATATCAAATGATATATTTGCTCGTTATAATTGATTAAAACCCTATATATACTATTTACGTTTATTTTCAACTATTTTCTCCATATACAATAAAAGCAGGGCTGAAAACCCTGCCTTACATTCACGTAAATAATATTCTATCTCTTTATGTGATATAATTCTTTAAAAATTGTGGTGGATTTAAGCATTCGCAACCTATATTCACATAAAATTCCAAGTTATACTTATTAGCTAAAATATCCATTTTAGAAAACAATTGTGCCGTATGCTCAAGTTTATCATCAATAATATTAAATACACCATCAACAAAGATGGTATCAATATCATAATCTCTAGAAAGCATACCGCACAAAAATCCATAAAAATCATCATGACTTTTTAAATTGAACTCATTTATTGCTACAAGTCTCATTTTTGTACTTAATTGCAACGTAGCTTTAGTATCATCATCAATATATACTATGTTTCCTTTAACTTTATCAACGGACTGGTTGGCTAATTTAATTAGAGCTTTAGTTTTACCCGAACCCTTTTTACCACAAAATACATGAATCATGTTAAACGCCTCCTATTTTATCTAATATAACCAGATAATTATTAAATAGGTCTACTCGTACACAATATTTTTATACATATTATATATTATTCGTAATATGTTCACAATATTATAGTTTTAAATAAAGTTCTTAATCCCTGGGAAAATCACCTTAAAAGTATTATCATCTTTTGAATCTACAAATATTACCTTACCATATTTTGAAAAATCTTTTTTCATTCGTGCAAATCCTCTTCCTGATTTTATAAATCTTTTTCTATCATCTAATGCTATTAACTTATCATATATCCACATATTCCTTTTTAAATAATTATGGGTATTAATTTCAGTTGAAAATAATAGGTTACCTGGACTAAATACGCTTACACTGTTATAGCTTACCACTATTTCAATTTCCTTATAAAATATAGTATAATCTCTATAAAGTATTGCGTTTTTTACAGCCTCATACACTGCAGCAATAGGATAATTTACTGGAAATATATTTTTAAAAAATTCTTCTGTCCTATCTAGCATATCTAATAAATTCCCTTGCACAATTATAACCTCATCAAAGTTATCGTTTACCTTATTTACTATCTTTATCATATTATGCGGTAAATAGATACTGTTAATTGAAGAAAATACCAATAATCCCCCTAGTGTTACTACCCTCTTATTATAATCTCTTTCAATAAAAGTTATTCCTGCATTGTCCATAAATCCTAATCTACTGTTATCATTTACTAAAATGCCCTTATTTAAAAAGTATTTATTAATTATATTAAAATCTAAACTACTAATACCACTATTTACAATAGGTATAGTTTCGATATTGAGACTTAGATTTTCTTGTAAACAAGAAATTAATTCTTCTTTTCTCATAGTATCTGTTGTGGAACCTCTCCTAATGTAAAATGCACCATTCTCCCTTAATTGATAGGGCCTTTGACCACCATCATATATAGTTATAATCGCCAAATTTTTGCTTTGAAATGTTACGAAATCTAGCGATACTGGAATAGGCGGTTCACATCTTGAACTTATAATTTGTTGTAACTGTTCTTCTTTAAAGTCACATACCTTAATACCTATGATTTTTTTCGTTTTATCCTCTACTCCAATAACAAGGTATCCTCTTCCTCCACGGGAGTTGGCTATAGCACATATATCTTTAGCTAATTCTCTTTTCCCACTTTCTATTAATATATCAATTCTTTGCTTGAAATCTAATTTTGTACCCTCATCCCTCTTTAACAATATGCTAATTTTTTTGCTATCCATATATTTCACTCCAACCGCGCTATAATGATATATTATGCTTATAGTAGTGCAATGTTTCCAAGTATTATACCTTACAACAAAAGACGATGGAATACCACCGCCTTTTTATTAGAAGTTTTTAACAACCCCTGTGTTCATTATTTTCACTTCAACTTCAACTTTTAGCTCAGTTTTTTTAATAATATCATCATTTTTTATCTTTGGATATTTTGCATGAAATTGCTCCGTTATATCAAAAATATCCATATTTAATGCCTTATATTTTGCAAACATATTATTGCAGGCTTTCAAAATATTTTCTTCTGACTGCTCCTCAATTTTACTGATATTTTCTTTTGTAAGTGTAATTTCTTTTTGAGCTTCTGCTAAATCCACCTTAACTTTAATTTTCTTTTTCAAATGAACAATATTATTATCATAACTGATTTCTGTCTTAGTTTTACTTTTTAATATTTCTAAAGTAATAAATTTATTAGTATCACAGGGATTAGTTGTTTCTAAAGTACCACCTAAAATAGTGTTCATTAAAAAGTTAAAGCCTAACCCTTCATCTCTTTGTAATACGCCAACCATTTTATCGTCTTTAATTACAGCTCCGCCATTTACTTCTAAAGTCCCTTCTAAACTATCTTTTGGGATATCTATTATGGGTACTACATTTACTTTATCTCCAATTTTTCTTTGATTGTAAAACTCATTTAAACTTAGTTTTACAGCTCTTGAAGATGCTCCAATATTTTCTATAAGTTGCACTACAAATGATCCAATGTATTTATCTTCAGGCATATTTAGCTTCATAAGTTCCTGTGGATCTCCTTGATATACTGTAATATACGGTCTTATAAGAAATTCTTGATCACGATCCATAAAATCTATGAAATTATCAACACCGAATTCTGCAGCCTTTTGAGTAAATATTATGGCACTATTCTGTGTATAGTTTAATTTATAACTAGAAGTAGCATTCATATTTCTGACAGCTTCAAACATTGTTTTTCCTGTTGCTTTAAATAAGATTCTTTGATCCGCTCCTTGAGGTGATGTTCCTCTTACTCCCTTAAAAGCTTCAGCATATAATATAGGATTACCGGTATTATCTGCATCTATTACTAATGCAGAAATAAATAAAACCTTATTAATATCCTTATAACTAAAACATGATGTCATAGTAAAACAATTCATTATTATACATATTATTACTAATGTTTTTTTATACTTATTCATTATAATCATCCCTATCAAAAATACTATTTGATATCTTGCTAAGATCTTTTCTATATAATATATCCTTAAATTTAAAGCTTTCTAGTGTACCTAAAGGGAATAAATATGGATATCCACAACTCTCTAGTCCCGCCATATGTGAGATAAAAATAAAAAATCCAATGTAAAATCCTGGTAACCCAAGCACTGACGAAAACACAATAATAATTATATTCCATATAGATAGAGCGCCATAAAGCTTTGGCACTAAAAAAGAAGAAATAGATGAAAGTGCCACAATTACTACAGTGCTTTGTGATGCTAAACCTGCTCCCACTGCAGCATCGCCTAAAATTAAAGCTCCAACAATGCTCATTGCCTGGCCTATGAGTTGTGGCAATCTTATTCCTGCCTCTCTAAGTAATTCAAAGAAAAAAGTCATTAGTAGTAGTTCTATAACCGTAGGCAGAGGTACTCCTGCTCTAGCGACTGAGAGTTTTACAGCAATCACCTCTGGAATAAGCGAAAAGTGAAAGGTAGTAATCGCCAAATATACCCCTGACAATAAGGTAGCTGAAAAAAAACTAAACACCCTTATAAGTCTTGATATATTAGTAAAATACCTATTAGAATAATAATCATCTGGTGTTTGAAAATTATCCACAAAAAAATACGGTGCAGTAATTACAAAGGGTGTTCCATCTACGATTATTGCCACTTTCCCTTCTAAAAGCTTTGACGCTGCCACATCTGGTTTTTCGGTAGTGCCTATTGTGTCAAAAGCTGTGTTCTTATTTTTTAATTCTTCCTCAATGTAATTTGTGTCTAATATAAACTCTAATTTTATATTGGTCACCTTTTTCCTTATATAATCAACAAGTTTCTTCGGGGCCACACCTTCTATGTAGCATATTACGGCTACCGTATTAGATTTACTCCCTAAAATTATCGGTTCAAATTTCAAATCCGAATTTTTTATTTTACGCCTAATCATTGATACATTATCTACAAAAGCCTCCGTGAATCCTTCCCTTGGTCCTTTAATTACATTTTCTGTAGAAGGCTCTCCCACACTCCGCCTCACATATCCCTTGGCCTCACAATAAATTGATTTATTTGCAAAAGAAAATATAAGCACCAAGTCTCCAGATAAAATGTGATCTATAGCCTCCTTATTACTATTAATATCTCCAATGCTATTAGCTGGTAATACTTCTTTTTTTATATACTCTAAATCTACAGTTGTAATTTTATGTTGTATTAGAGGGTTAAATATATATTCACTAATAAATTTAGAATCACATAAATCATCAATAAATACGCCGAATATTACTCCCATATCAGTCTCTATCTCTCTATATTTGATATCGTAGCTATTTTTTAATTTTTCTTTAATATAATCTATATTTATTTTTTCCATTTTAATCACCCAACTTATTATTTGTAATATTTAAGTTTAATATTCTCAAATTGGGAAATAATACAACTATATTGCAAATTTTATTACAATGCAATTTAGAATCAAAACAAGGAGGAGACAAGAAAAAAAATGGATAAGCTAAATACAAAACATTTAATGTTCATAATTTGGGGAACCTGCATTGTAGCAATGAAAACTTACCCCAATGTATTCATTATAAATGGAGGTAGAGATTCCTGGATTTCCGTCACTATTGCTTCTATTATTTTATTATTTTATTTTATTTATTTGATTTTTGTTTGTAAAAAATGCAATTGCTATGATATGGACAAAATATACCATAAAGCCTTAGGTAAAACCATGGGAGACATCTTTTTAATTTTATTTATCATAACTTTAATTGTCAGCTTAATAGAGAGTTGCTCTGTAGAATCAAATGCCTTGCATCTAAATCTGCTTTCAGATACTCCTCCTTGGTTTTTTCTCTTGTTTATAATAATACCCGCCGTTTATATTACAAAGAAGGGTACTAGAGCGATAACTATAGTTACTATTTTAGTTATTTGTCTTACTATGATAGCCGGGATAAACCTAGCAATTCTTACAGCTAAATATAAAAAGTTTAGTCACCTACTTCCTATAATGGCGGATGGCGTCACTCCCTCTTTTATTTTATCTATAATAAAGGCCCTTGGATGTTACGGTAGTATAGCTGTTTGTATCCCATTTTTGTCTAGGGTAACTAATAAGTCAAAAATCACAAAACATTGCGTTATTGCAATATTAATAGTAATACAAATGGAGATTTTCGCAAACATAGGCGTTTTAAGTACCTTTGGCGTAGTTAGAGCCTTGGAGATTAACTATCCTAAACTCATACAAACTCAGTTAGTTGATTATTTCGGGTTTATAGAAGGAGGGGAGTTTTATGTAATGCTTCAAATGGTAGGCGGCTGGTTTATAAAATATGTATTAGAGCTAACCGCTATCATGATTTTATTAAAAAAGCTTTCCTTCTCTAATAAATATTGGATATACATTATTACTTTATTTGTATTCATAATCTCCTATTTCATTTCCGCTAAAGTAGTATTATTATATAAATTTTTAAATCTTTACGTCTATTTTTCTGTAATAGGCTTTATGTTAATACCAACAATAATTTTCACTGTATTTTACTTTAAAAGTAAAAAAAGCGCTAGAAACTAAAAAAAGTATATATTACTATTAATGCATTCACTTCGCTAAGTACTACTAATTTTATTTTTAATTAATCTGCTGCAAAACATAAACTCGCTATCGCAAGATATAAATTCGCTAGCGCTCAAGCATATGTTTTTCTTAACGCATTTTAATTAAAACTAAAATAGGAAGTTCTAAAGCTTGCTTCAATACATTATACGTAATATATACTTTTTTTTGCGCATAAAATATCTTATATTATCTACTAATTTTGCTTTTTAAAGCTGTTATTAAAGGTAATGCTAAAGCAATACCTCCTACTACTTGAAAAACATTAGTAGGTATGTCCTTTAAAGAAATAATTAAGGCTTGTTTAAGTGCAAATTCCTTAGAAATAAATGTTAGTATAATAGCTCCCCCTAAATAATACATCGCAATCATCCAAATCCCTGCTACAACAAAAGCAAAGATATTATTTGAAAATTTATTTCCATTATAATTTTTTCTATAGGCAATTGTTCCAGCAATATACCCCATTGTACCTTTAATAATGAGTGTAAATGGTGCCCACATGGTATATCCATTTAATAAATCAAATAAACACATACCAACAGCAGAGGATATTGCTGCTTTTTTTCTTCCAAATAATATAGCTGATAAAAAAATCATACTATCTCCTAAATGAAGTACACCCATAAAAGTAGGTATATGTATAACCGAAGCAGCTATAAACGTAATCGCCGCCATTAGACTAATTTGTACTATGTCAATAGTTTTAATTGGTGATATTCTATTTTCCATGTTTATCCCCCCTAAAATTAAATCTTTAATATATCCTTAAGCGTCTTTCTAACATCATTATATACAACATTTATCATCTTTTCAAATGTATGCATACACTTTTCCACAAATATATTGCATATACTTTGCTAAAATAATAAATACTATATATAAGCCACTTTAGTAGATAACTCTACTTTAGTAGATAACTCTACTTTAGTAGATAACTCTACTTTAGTAGATAACTCTACTTTAGTAGATAACGCCACTCTTATGGGTTTTTAATCTTATATTAAATTGTAATTTTAATAAGTGGAGGTGGAAATATGACCTTTTTACGTTGGTTAGGTGGATTTGTAGTGTTATTTTGGTTAATGGGAGTTCTTTTCAGCATAGGTGGAAGTTTAATTAATATCCTGCTAGTAGTTGCTGCGATTGTATTTGTAATTGATGTTCTATCTAGCAGAAAAAGAAACATGTAAAAACCTTCTAAACGTGAAAAAATCTCTTGAAATTAATTCAAGAGATTTTTCTTTTATTTTTTATTTAGTCCTTATCTTTACCAATGTCTGATAAAATCAAGCCTTTATTATGCTCTGTCGCCCAGCTAATACCCCACTCATTTTGGAATACTAATAGGTTTCTGTCCTTAAGGTCTTTAACTATCCTAGCATCACTAGTCAAGTTGAGTTTTTCTTTATCTATATCTATATTACACTTTTCAATCCATCTTATATGTTTAAATGCTAACCTTTCTATCTTAATATCTACATTATATTCATTTTTAAGTCTGAACTCTAATACTTCAAACTGAAGTACTCCTACAACCCCAACTATGATTTGTTCAATCCCTATATGAAGTTCCTTAAATACTTGGATTGCGCCTTCTTGAGCTATTTGTGTAACGCCCTTTATAAATTGCTTTCTCTTCATGGTATCAACAGTTCTCACCCTTGCAAAATGTTCTGGCGCAAAAGTTGGTATTCCTTCGAACTCAAATTTATTTGAAGAAGAACATATGGTGTCTCCTATGCTAAATATACCTGGATCAAAAACTCCAATAATATCTCCTGCATAAGCCGTGTCCACTATTTCTCTCTCTTGTGCTAAAAATTGTTGAGGTTGTGCTAATTTTATTTTATTACCGCCTTGTACATGATAAACATCCATGCCCTTTTGGAACTCTCCAGAACAAATTCTCATAAACGCCATCCTATCCCGGTGAGCTTTATTCATATTAGCCTGAATTTTAAATACAAAGGCAGAAAAGCCCTTACTAAAAACATCAATTTTCCCTATACTTGAATTTCTTGGTAACGGCGCTGAAGTTAATTGTAAAAAGTTATCTAAAAAAGGCTCAACTCCAAAATTAGTTGAAGCACTTCCAAAGAACACCGGAGTAAGTTCTCCTTTAGCAACTTTGTCCAAATCAAATTCATCCCCTGCTACATCTAAAAGCTCCATATCTTCCATAAGCTTTTCATATAATGTTTCACCAATAAGTTCGATTGCCTTTTCATCGTTAATACTTATTT
This sequence comes from Clostridium sp. CM039, assembly GCF_055081075.1. Lineage (NCBI taxonomy): Bacteria > Bacillati > Bacillota > Clostridia > Eubacteriales > Clostridiaceae > Clostridium > Clostridium sp. CM039. The sequence goes on along the minus strand of NZ_CM143649.1, from coordinate 3,660,244 downwards.
TTGTCTCTTTAGCTTCTATTTGGCCATGCTTTCCATCATCAAAAACAATGATTTCCTTTGTACGTCGATCATAAACCCCTTTGAAATCTACCCCACAACCTATAGGCCAATTTATTGGATAAGATCTAATTCCAAATTCATTTTCTATTTCTTCCATAAGTTCAAATATATCTCTAGTTTCTCTATCCATCTTATTAATAAATGTAAAAATAGGTATTTCTCTAATGCTACAAACATGAAATAGCTTTCTTGTTTGTTCCTCGACCCCTTTTGCACCATCAATAATCATTACAGCACTATCCGCTGCCATGAGGGTTCTGTAAGTATCTTCACTAAAGTCTTGGTGACCTGGTGTATCAAGTATATTTATACAAAAATTATTATAATCAAATTGCATAACTGAAGATGTAACAGAAATACCTCTTTGTTTCTCTATTTCCATCCAGTCAGAAACTGCATGTTTAGACGCTTTTCTAGCTTTAACTGAACCTGCAAGCCTTATTGCGCCCCCATATAATAATAATTTTTCCGTCAGTGTAGTTTTACCAGCATCCGGATGGGAAATTATAGCAAATGTTCTTCTTTTTTCAATCTCTTTTATGTAATCCGCCAAGGTCATCACGCTCCTTTTATTTTTTTACATGCACATATATATATTCTTACAACCACTCTCTGAACTGCTAGTGGTTCTAAATTTCACTTTTCATTTCTCTACCTATCAATTCTAGCTTTAATCAAGAAATCTGTCAACTAAGGTTGTACTACCCGCTGTGAGCTATATATTATAGTATGAAGTTTCTTATTACAATTCCACCTGGAGAATTTTATACTTTATCTTGGTATAAATCCTATTTTCTTTTGCATTTTCCTTAGTGTCTTATTAGCCACATAGTTAGCTTTTTCCGAACCCTTTTTATAAATTTCTTCTAAATAAGCTTTTTTCCCTATGTATTCCTTAATCTTTATCTGTATAGGTTCAAGTTCTGCAACTATTGCTTCTGCTACATCTTTTTTAAATTGAGCATAACCTAATCCTTCATATTTTTCTTCTATTTCACCTATAGAAATACCAGTTATAGCCATTAATATAGTCATTAAGTTCTTAACGCCTAATTGTTCGTCGTTATACTTAACAACCCCTAAGCTATCTGTAACTGATCTGTTTACTTTCTTTCTTATAACTTCCGGTGGGTCCATTATTAAAATGAATCCATTAACATTCTCTCCTGATTTAGACATTTTTTTAGTTGGTTCTTGTAGATCCATTACCTTAGCCCCCGATTTACCTATATATGGTTCAGGTATTACAAAGGTATCACTATAGGTTTTATTGAATCTTTCAGCTATATCCCTGGCAATTTCAAGATGCTGAGTTTGATCTTTTCCTACAGGCACTAAATTAGTTTGATATAATAAAATATCTGATGCCATTAGCACCGGATATGTCAATAATCCTGCTCCTACACTCTCACTGTTTTTAGATTTTTCTTTGTATTGAGTCATTCTGCTTAATTCTCCCATGTAAGTAGAACAAGTTAAAAGCCAAGCAGCTTCACTATGTGCGGATACATGTGATTGAATAAACATAGTATTTTTCTCTGGATCAATACCTGAAGCTATGTAAATAGCCAACATTTCTAAGGTTCTTCTTCTCAAGTCCTTTGGTTCTTGCTTTACTGTAATCGCGTGTAAATCCACCACACAAAAATAGCATTCATATTCTTCTTGTAATTTAACCCAGTTTTTTATAGCTCCTAAATAATTTCCTAGTGTTAAGTCGCCCGAAGGTTGAATCCCACTAAATATTACCTTTTTATTTTCTTCCAAAATAATCATCTCCTATAATAATAATAATAATAATAATAATAATAATAATAAATGAAAATCATATATTGATCCGAATGCTAATTCTTGTTCATATGCTTTCTAATCAATATCTTATTTTTTCATTATTCTAAATGTGCTAAATACAAAAAAAGCCCTATGGATAAATCCATAGGGCGTATATACACGGTACCACCTAACACTTACAAGCTACATTAAAGCTTCTACTTAAACAGATACACTTGTATATCCTACCTTTATAACGTAAGGCTTACGTCAAGGACTACTGCATTTCATCCCGAGTCTTAGAGATCCATTCAATTTAAACATAGTTATCGTAATTCCACCATCAACGACTCTCTGTGAATCTGTTTTTAAATTTACTTACTTCTCATCAAAGACTATAACATTATAAGTTATTTAAATTATATTATGCCTATTCACTTAAATTGTCAATAATAATTTTAAATTTTATGCTTTCCAAAGTCCGTGTAAATTACAGTATTCTCTTACGAATACCACTTTTTCTTCTAACTTAAATTCTGCTTCTGGTTTATCACCTAGTTTTAAGTATTTTCTGTACACCTTATTTTCTGTGTGTACTTCAATAAATTCAATATGATGTTCTTCAAGCATTGGGTGCTCAACTGCTCCAACCTTAACCCTAATTCCACCTTCTATTTTTTCAATTACGGGAACATGTTTTTCAGCTGCTGCATCCTGAGTATTTTCTACTTTAAGTGTCATTGGTTTTCCACAACATACTAAAGTTCCGCCAGCGTTATGAACAACTTCAACTATATTTCCACATACATCGCATTTGTAAATTTGTCTTAATTCAGTCATTTTTATTCCTCCTTTAAATTTGAAAATCTATAAAATACTTATTATATTTTTTCAATTTATAACCGTTATCTATTGATAGTAATTAGATATATATTATTCTACATTTGTTTGAAAATTACCTCTTTTTTTTGAATTTTATTTACATATGTATTTTATGCTAATTTAATTCATTATATGCACCAATATAATTTAACGACATTTCAGAAGAAAAGTATCCCATTTCTATAAGTGGGAGTATAATTCGCCTTCTGAAGTCGTCAATTTATCTTCTTAGAAGCTATGCATCTTCTGTGAAGCTGTTGCAGCTCCGCAGGAGATGATTTAACTAATATTACCTTCATTTTTTTCTCTCTTTCGTGGAATACTATATAATACAATATAATATAAAAGGAGGTATGAACATGACTAAGGACCTTAAGAAGCAAACAAAAGTATATGCACCCTACGATAGAGATTTTTATGAATTAGAAGAGAAGGAGATAAGATCTTACTCTGAAAATGATTCTACTATGCTACCAAACCCAGTAACTGATCCTATAGTTTCTATGAATATATCCAATGTTGAATTTGACTATACCTATAATGGTGGCCAAGAAATTCCAGATACAGAAGACTAACTTGTTTTAAAGCTATAAAAACAGATGACTTCTTATTAGAAGTCACCTGTTTTTTTATATTATAACTTCAACTTTATGCACTCCATCAATAAATGGAACCAATCCATCTTCGCATAAATTACCATCAAGCCAAATTCCTTTGTTTCCCTGGCGCTTAACCTCAATCACATATTCGAATTTATCTTTTTTATATATAATCTCATACTGTGGCCATTCCTCTGGCACACAAGGTTCAATGGTAAACCCTTTTCCCTCCTTTAGTTTAAACCCTAAAATCGCCTCTATTCCCGTTCTATACATCCACCCTGAGGTTCCAGTATACCAACTCCACCCTCCGCGTCCTACATGAGGTTCTTTTCCATAAACATCAGCAGTCATTACGTAAGGCTCAGTTTTATATCTTTCACACTGAGGCAGTGTTTTTGTATGATTAATAGGGTTTATCATATTATAGAGCTTTGCCGCCATGTCACCTTTGTAAAGTTTAGCAAAGGCAAGAATTACCCAAGTTGCAGCGTGTGTATATTGTCCACCATTCTCTCTAACTCCCGGCACATAGCCTTTTATATAACCTGGCTCCAAAGTAGATTTATTAAAAGGAGGAGTTAAAAGCAAAATCATTCCATTATCTTCTTTTATTAAATAATGCTCTAATGACTTCATAGCCTCCTCTGCCCTTTCTTTATCTGCAGCTCCTGATATAACTGCCCATGATTGAGATAGGGAATCTATCTTACACTCCTCATTTTGAGATGATCCTAGTGGCGTGCCGTCATCAAAATATGCTCTCCTATACCAATTACCATCCCATGCGTTTTCCTCTAGATTTATCCTTATATATTCTTGCATCTCCTTGTATTTCTTTATTCTTTCATCATCGTTTTTATATGTGCAAGCTTCAAAGAAATCTCCTAGTATATCATATAAGAACCAACCAAGCCATACGCTTTCACCTTTGCCCTTATTCCCAACGGTACTCATTCCATCATTCCAATCTCCACTACCCATTAGTGGAATGTTATGAGGACCGAATTTAAGGCTTTTATCTATAGCTTTTATGCAATGTTCATATATACTACCTGTAAAATCTGCCCTTCCAGAAATATTATATCTTTCATCTTCACCGTCTGTTAGTGGCGTATCCATTAAATACTGAGCTTGCTGATCAAGAATAGAAAAATCCCCTGTGTTTTTTATATAATCCATAGTGACATAAGGTAGCCATAATAAGTCATCGGAGAACCTTGTTCTTATACCACTATCTACAACCGGATGCCACCAATGTTGCACATCACCTTCAACAAATTGCCTTGAAGCACTGTATAGAATCTGTTTTTTAGTCATACTTGGCTCAATCATGCCTAGTGACATAACATCCTGAAGCTGATCTCTAAAGCCATAAGCTCCACCAGATTGGTAAAAAGCAGTTCTCGACCATAACCTGCACACTATAGTTTGGTACATTAGCCATCCATTAAGCATTAAGTCCATACTCTTATCCGGAGTCTTAACTTGCAACGTATGAAGTAATTTGTTCCAATAGTTCTTTACATTTTCGAGTTCAGTATCCACTCTCTTAAAATCTTCAAATTCGCCAATAGTTTTAGAAACATTTTCCAAATTTTCATTTTCACCAAGCATCGCTACTAATTCAATCTCCATATTAGGTTCTATATGAATTTTTGAAGTGACTGCAAGACATGGATCGAGTCCTGCTCCTACATTGTTTGAAAGTCTTACTCTCTTTAGTACCTCAGGTTCCTCTACACTTCCTCCTCTGCCTAAAAATTCACTTCTATTGCCAGTAAAGCTTTGTTGCCCGCCTCCAAATAATCTTAAGAAAGCATTTATTTTCCCAAAATGCTGACTATAACAATTTGTAGCATATATATATTCCTTCTCTTCATTCAAATGAGTAACAATATGCTGAGCAGTATGCTCTCGTACAACCCCCATCACAAGTTCTGCGTAGTAGGTTATACTTATATCTCTTGCTATATCACTATTATTTCTAAGTTTTATTTTGCATAGCTTAACGTTATGCGACCTAGGCACAAACATGGTTACTTCACCCATAATTCCAAAAGCTTCATGCTTGAAATTTGAATATCCAAAGCCATGCTCAATTAAGTATTCTCCACCATCCCTTATTGGTTTAGGTGTAATGCTCCACACATTGCCATAAGCATCATCTCGCAAATATATAGCTTCTGAGCATTCATCGCTTACCCAATCATTAGACCAATTAGTAATTTTATTTTCGCGGCTATTAAGGTACCATGTATAAGCTGATCCACATTCTGATACATGGAATCCAAAATCACCATTTGAAATTACATTTATCCAAGGTGCTGGTGTATTATTAAAATCCTTAAGTAGAATAGTATAGTTTTCACTTTCTACATTAAAGCCTCCTAAGTCATTAAAGTACTCTAACGGTTTCATATTAAACTTGTGCTCTTTCCATTTAAATTGATTTTCTACAATCTGTAATAATGGTTGTTTTTCTATTTTCTTTAAATTGTTCTGAATTTGAGATACTAACATTCCCTTGCGGGAATCTATAACTATTCTAGCTATAGCTATTAAAAGCTCTATATCCTCCTCCATAATAGTAGCCTTATTAAGTATAAAGAGCCCTCCAGGTTTATTTTCTTTATCTCTTAAATGACTACTGCACACAAAATCCTTAATATCAGTTTGTAAAGGCTGATCATATGAGGCTTTTTGAAGATTTATTATTACCAAATCAACTCTTAACCCTTTAAGGCTTAAGTATTCATGGGCATTTAAAAGTTGACGAACGAGGTCTTTATCTTTGCTCTCACGAACTATAAGTAGAATTATAGGTAAATCTCCTGAAATACCATATCCCCAAAGCGTAAATTGTCCCTTCTTTACATTTTTTATATTTTCTTCTCTTTGTTTAAAAGTGGAATTTAAAAATAATATTTTAGAAGCCATTACTTGGTATAAATTTGCTTGGCTAGATTTTATACCTAGATATTTCATGTCTACCTGAGTTTGGCTCCACGCCAGTTCAAACACCGCATTTACATTGTGAAGTTCACTATATTTCTTAGCTAAACTTATTACTTCTACTTTACTATCAGCTATCGAAGTAGTGAAAGCTATAATGCACGTTTCACCAGGTTTTATATTTACTCTTCTCCTCATACTTACTATAGGGTCAAGCACCGCCCCTACAGTATTGGATAAAATTGAGTCCTGCTTCATTGCTATAGGGTGTATTGTATTTTCACCACGCCCTATGAAACTCTCTCTGCTAGTCTCATATTGAACAGTTCCTACGGTAGTTCCCTCCGTTGCAACAGTTTGCATAATCCAAGGTTGATTTTTACCCTTAGCCCTAGGTCTTCTCGTTGCCAGGATGCAGCTAGGATTATCTATATACTCTGTTTTTACAAATAGATTTCCAAAAGCTGGATGGACTATGTCTGCATCATAATGAGCTAGAGTTACTTCTAAATAGCTTGTTATTTCTAAACTTTTACTTACGGTACCATGATTTGTAATGGATAATCTTCTTACCTCTGAGTCATCCTCTGTAGACACAGTGATTTCCGTGCGAGTAGTAATATCACCATCGTCCCTTGTAAATTCAGCTTTGTCTAAGGCGAATGTTACCTCATAACTATTCCCTACCTTTTTACAAGGTTCATAAGCTGCACTGAAGTATTCATGTTCATCCATATCTTTGATATACACGAACATGCCTGTATTGTCCTTAGTGACATCTTCCCTCCATCTATAAATCATAGTTCTATCTCGCATAGCATACCCTGACCCACTATTAGAAATCATTAGCGAATAACTTCCATTAGAAATTAAATGTGTTTCTGGAGTTTCCGTTTTAGCTGTAATATATTTTCTAACTATAATCTTTTGTTTTCCTATAGTAGTTCCTGATATATTAAATTTATATTTTCTATCATATACCACTCTCTTAGAAATTTTCTCTTGAAGCAATAGCTCTGTAGCTTTGACCTTTGGCAAAGTATGAAATCTTTTTTGAAGAATATTATTTAATAATACATTGTCTATTGCCATTAAGCTCATACCTTCATGATGAATCATGAAGCACTTAATAATAGCCTTAGGTTCCTCCTTTAACATTCTATTTTTAGTGTAATCTACCGCTTCATAAAAACCATAAGTTCCTTCTAATCCTTCCAAAGCAAGGCTCTTAAGATTATGATAAGATCCTCTAAAATCAGTTTGCAGTGCCATAACAGTAGCGTATGGCGCAATAACCAATTCATCTTCGAGTCCTGACTTGAGTCCTACTCCTGCTACCCCAAATGCCTTGTATTGGTAATTTGAATTTATGTCAAAATTATAAAATGCAGATTCAGATATTCCAAAAGGCACCCCTCTTTCATTACAATATTTCTTTTGTGCCCCAATTACAGCTTTATAAGTTTCATCTAGCATTGTTTCCGGATAATTTTTCATTATAAGTAGGGGCATCATATATTCAAACATGGTCCCACTCCAAGAAACTAATCCCTTACTTTTACCCATAAGAGTCATAGACCTACCAAGCTTAAACCAGTGTTTTTTAGGAACATCTCCTTTTGCTATGGCAACAAAGCTAGCCTGCCTTGACTCAGACGCAAGTAAATCGTAATAGCTCTTACCTAGACTATCATTCTCAACGTCATATCCAATTCTAAACAGTTCTCTTTCTTCATCATACAACATTTTAAAATCAGTAGCTTCTGCCATTGAATTTAGTCTTTCTTTTAAGCTCTCAATGCTACTAATAACCACTTGAGCTTTTTCTTTTGTATTTTGCAGTAAATCTTTTAATTTCTCTAAAGATTCATCACTTTTTGACATGCCATTTAACATATTTAATATGTTGGTGGTTTTTTCTGGAATACAATTTATTGCTGTGTTTTCGATTAAGCTTTTTAAAGAATTACTAATGTCTATATCAAAGTTTTTTTCATGGATAAACTCAAACCAAGGGAAAAATTCATTTATTTCCTCTAAGAACTTATCCACATCACCTTTGAGTTTTTTATTCCAATATGGCTCCTTGCCTTTTTGTACTTCCGTAACCCTTGATGCTAAATCTACAAGCACAGTTCTCCAAGAATAAAAATCTGTTTTGTCATTGCCTAAGGTGACAATCACTTCATGATATAATTCTTTCATTTCTTTGGATTCTTCTATTTCTTCACTAGCAAGCCTTATTGTGTCTTGCAAACCCTCCACTTGCACAAGATTAAATATTGGATTACACAAATATTCTTCTAGTGATTGAGAAACCAACCAGAGATAACCAACTAAGTTCCCGCTATCCACAGTGGACACATATCTAGGATAAAGTGGAGTTTTAGTTTTAGTATCATACCAATTATAAAAATGACCTTTATACGTAACCATGTCCTCAATTGAAGTCATAATTTTCTCTATTCTTTGTGTTACTTCCATTATGCCTATATACCCTAGATCATAGGCAACTATATTTGACGTTAATTCCATACCCATATTAGTGGGTGAAGTTCTCTGGGCTAATCCATTAGGCGGATCTTCTTGATAATTATCTGGTCCAAGCCAATTATTTTCGTCATTGACAAAATCCTCAAAATACGCCCAAGTTTTCCTACTTAATTTCCTTAAAAAGATCTTTTCTTCAACCATCATTTTAAAAGTTTCTAAACTTCTATCGCGACTTATAACATATGCAATTACAGGGCTTAAAAACCAAAGCACACAGGACGGTATACTAAGAAACCCAATACTCAAACTTGAATTAAATGCTAAAAATAAAATCAAAAGTGAAACTGCACTTTCAATCCACATAAAAGATATGAAATTTTTAAGTTTTTTCCCTAGTTTCACCTCTACGTCTGCCGCTGTCTGCCACTCTAATAAATTTTTCTTGCTTACCATTATTCTATATAATGTTCTAATTATGGCATCCAACATCATATACGCTTGAAAAGGTATAAAACAAATAATCAAAAATATTTGTTCTATAGCCATAGACCCATTTTGAATTTTACCCGATAAACTTATACCTGCAGCAGGAGAAACTACAGCTTCGGATACATCAAAAAGTATAGGTGCTAAAACCGCAACAAATGCTGCAATAACCCATTTATCCGTCCCATCAGGCAATATTCCACCTAATGCAAGTATGAGCAAAATTGTAATGGAGGGTGCGAGTAAGCTCCTCCTTAAATTATCAAATATTTTCCATTTAGATATTTTATTTATTGGCGAATGTTTTGTAAGCCAAGGTAATAATTGCCAATCACCTCTAGTCCACCTGTGTAATCTCATACAACTAGAATTGTAATAAGCTGGGTATCCATCTATGAATTCCACATCAGTAACTAATGCAGTCCTAACATAGCAGCCCTCTAACAAGTCATGGCTTAATACAGTATTTTCAGGTATTTCATCTTTTAACATATAATTAAATACATCTACATTATAAATCCCTTTTCCAGTAAAAATCCCTTCCCCAAATAAATCCTGGTATACATCAGATACAGCAGTAGTATAAATATCTATACCCGTTTCCCCAGAAAATATCTTTGAAAATAGAGTTTTGTTTGCGCTAAGAATAGACACTCCTACTCTCGGTTGCATTAAACCGTAACCTCTATCCACTTTCTTTTTACTATTATTTATGACAGCATTGTTTAGTGGATGAGCCATAGCCCCTATAAGTTTTTTTGCAGAGTCCCTTGGAAGCTTCGTGTCCGCATCTAATGTAATAACATATTTAACCTTTCTAAGGTTCAGAGGATTGCTGCTTATTACATCGTAACTAGTATTCTCGTTACCTCTTAAAAACTCATTAAACTCCATAAGCTTTCCGCGTTTTCGTTCAAATCCAATCCACTTGTTTTCTTTTTCATTGTACTGTCTATGTCTATTTAGAAAGAAAAATATCTTTTTATCAGGCTTGCAATACTTTTTATTTAAACTTTCTATGGCTAAAAGCCCAACATTAACTATTGACTTATCTTCTACTTCCTCCTCAGTATCACTATCTTTAAAGTCACCCAGTAATGCAAAAAACAAATTTTCCTGAGCATTGGCTAAATAGTATACTTCTAAATCATTTATTAATTCGACTACCCTACTAGGATTATTTAATAGTGTTGGAATTACTACAACCGTACTATATTTTTCTGGTATTACTTCTTTAAAATCCATTTTAGGAATAAAAGAAGGAGTACTCAGAACACTTACACTCCAGTTGAAAATCGATATTACTATTTCGCTACAGGGTACTAATATAACAATTATGGCAAGACAATATCTCCATAAATCTTTATTACTATCATTTAATAGGCTACTCGCAATAATTAGACATATTATTATCGTTGTAAATATAATAATAGTGCCTATATAAAAATTTTCTACATTCTTCTTTATGCTGTTTTTGAGCCTCTCTATACCAGTATTCTCATATCCTATTTTTCGCTTTAATTTATTTAGTCCCTTATCTATCAAATAATATCCAACATGTTGTTCATAGGTATTATTTTCTGAAAATTCACTTTCTTCGCAACATTCAATAGCTTTTTTTGCTATATATGATTCTGGAAGCTTTATATTTTTAGATATTTTTTCTATTTCGTGTCTATACTTATCTCTAGATTGAAAATCCATTTCTCTATAAATATGTGAAGGATCTTCTCTCAAAATACCCTCTACACCACTTAGCTTTTCAAAATAATTTTCCCAATTTAAACCTTCAATAACCCTTATACTATTAATGGAATTTGCCATAGATATTTCAAAATTAGCTTCCATTTGATGCTCTAATACTATAATTTCTTCTAGGCTTGTTTCCTGCGCTCCAAGCCTTTCATCTATAAAATCATAAACCTCTTTAGAATCAATACCATTATCCCTTAACAATTTCAATAATCTTTCTGTAAAATGAGAATTGAATGTAAATTTTTCATTTTCTAATAAATATATCTCTTTGACAATTTTGTCTTCATTAAAAGCATTGATTAACCGCTCTGCAACTTTTTCTGCTTCTTTTTTATCTTGCTTCGCTTTAACAATTTTTTCAGTTATCCTACTAATATTTTGAATTAATGCTATTCTTAACATTATAGGAATAGCCCAAAGTTCACCAGACGTCAGTACAGCACTCCTTTGATAGGCCCTAATAAAATTCTCAATAACTGTTTCATCCATCCTACCGTCGGTGTGAGATGCTATTTCTATAGCAATATGATAAACTCTTGGATAGCCCTTCATGAAACCTTTGTATATCACCGGTAGGTCTTTATAATAATTTTGTGGCATGTTATATTTTATACTCTTATACTCCTTCTCTACCAAGTAAAGATTATCCAAAAGCCATTCAGAAGCAGGCAATACATCTTTTTTATTTTTTTCTTCTTTATCCATGCTATCATAGCCATTTAAAATCTTTTCATAACTTCTATCTAAATTACTAATAAGCTTTTTCTTACAATTAGTTTTTTTCACATCAGCATAATGACGTGCCATTTCGAAAGCATGTTTCTCTAAATCTTCTCTATTCACATTTATGGTTGGAACATCTTTTAGTAAATTTTCCTCTTCATAATAACTCAGATTTTTTCTTATCACTATGTAGATTAAAATACTTATTACGGCTATTGCCCCTAATGTAGCATATGGCATTATAAACACCCTTTCAACACTTTTTGTTAATAATATTTGTAAAGTTTTAGACCTAGTTGAAATTATTATCTCCAACTAATTGTTTAATTATTAGCAAAAACAACAAAAAAAACTCACAATGAAACATTGTGAGTTCTTTTTAAATGTGCTTAAGTTATCTTTTTATTAAATTTTATAAAATTCTTCAAATGATTTCGTAACATAAGTATGGTCTATTACTCCGCCTAGTTCTCTTATAGAATGCATAGCTAGAGTTGGGCTTCCTATATCTACCGAGCGTATATTTAAATGAGTTGAAGATATTGGTCCTATAGTTGACCCACCACGTGCATCAGAACGATTAACAAATTTTTGCACCGGCACCCCTGCTTTTTCACAAACTAATTCATAAACTGCATCAGAGTTACTATCAGTTGTGTAGTTTTGATTAGCATTAATTTTTATAACTGGGCCTTTGTTCATATAAGGCTTATTTGTTGGGTCATTCTTTTCTGGACTATTAGGATGAACAGCATGTGCATTATCCGCTGATATCATAAAAGATTTAGAAATTGATCTTAAAAAATCCTCACGATTTTTATCTAAAGATATTGTAATACGCTCTAATATATTAACTAGCATATTTGAGTCCGCACCTTGCTTTGTTGAGCTTCCTACTTCTTCATTATCAAAACAAACCATTACATTTGTTGCCTCTGCGGCTGGCGCTATAGCTAGTGCTCTTATTCCTGCATGTACCATTGCTAAATCATCTAATCTTGAGCTTGATATAAATTCATTGTTTAACCCGATAATTGAACCCTTTTCGTATTCATAAAGGAATAAATCAAAATCTATAATTTGTTTATGATCTACAGATAATTCCTTTGCAATGGCACTCATAAGATAATTATCTTTTTCTAATTCGTTGCTCACCATTGAAAGTAGTGGCAATGTATCCTTTTGCTTATTTAGTTCAATTCCAGTGTTTATTTCTCTATTCATATGAATAGCTAAATTAGGAATTATCATTATAGGCTTTTTAATATTTACTAACTTAGTTTCTGGATATAGAATATTTTTGTCTCGCAAAGTTACCCGTCCAGCTATTGCAAGAGGCCTATCCATCCAAGTATTTAATATAGGTCCGCCATAAACCTCTGTGTTTAATCTTACATACGTATTATCTACTACCATTTCTGGTGCTGGTTTAATTCTAAATGTAGGCGAATCTGTATGAGCGCCAATAATTTTAAAGCCATTTTCTTCGATTTCTCCCTTTCCAACTACAAACGCAATTAGTGCGGAGTCATTTTTAGTCACAAAATATTTCCCGCTTTTTTTAAGGTTCCACTTTTCTTCTTCTTTAATTTCCACAAAGCCTTCTTTACATAAATCTTCTTTAACCTTTGCTACAGCATGATAAGATGTTGGACTATCATAAATAAAATCAATAAGATTTTGGGCAAATTCTAATTCCTTATTCATATATATTCCTCCAATGAGTGTTAAAGCACATAATTACTTTGCTTATCCCCTTCTCTATTATAACAATTTTTTTAATAAAATTTCTATAAAATCCAAATAAATGCTATAATTAATTATCGAATATATGTTTAAAATTAACTTTTTAAATTATACTATATAATCAGAGGTGAAAAATATGTTATCAAAATTTTTAATTTCAAAATTCGTAAAAAATTCGGAGGATGTTAATAATAAAAAAGTAAGAGAAGCTTATGGTTACCTAGGCGGCTTAGTTGGAATTATAGTGAACTTAGTTCTTTTTACTACAAAACTAATTATAGGAATAATATCAAATAGTATAGCAATTACTGCAGATGCCTTTAATAATCTTTCAGACGTTGCTTCTTCTGTTATTACAATTCTAGGTTTTAAACTAGCTAGTAAGCCACCAGACAAGGAGCATCCATTTGGTCACGGAAGGCTTGAATATATTTCCGGACTTATAGTTTCCTTTTTAGTAATACTAGTAGGTTTTGAATTTATTAAAACCTCTTTTGATAGAGTAATTCATCCCTCAAAAGTAATATTCAAACTTATACCCTTTGTATTAATATTAGCCTCTATAGGATTTAAACTTTGGATTAGTGGATTTAATAAGACCATGGGCAAGGCTATAAAATCTTCAGCCCTTGAAGCCTCTTCAACTGATGCATTAAGTGATGTTGTTAGTTCAAGCTGCGTTGCACTATCACTACTTCTGTCTATTTGGATCGACCTTCCCATAGATGGATACATAGGAATCCTTGTATCCTTTATCATAATATATGCTGGCTACAAGCTTATTCGCGAAACTATGAACCCGCTTCTTGGTGAAGCTCCTGATAAGGATTTAGTAAACGGCCTTAAGGAAAAACTGCTTACCTATGATCATATTACCGGTGCCCATGATTTAGTTATCCATAACTATGGTCCAGGTAGATGTATGGGTTCTATTCACGCTGAAGTTCCTTGTGATATTTCTATAGTTAAAATTCACGAAATTATCGACACAGCTGAAAAAGAAATTTCTGAAGAATTTAACATTTATCTAGTTATTCACATGGACCCTATAAATACAGATGATGAAGATGTTAATGCCTCTCGTTTGGAACTTTTAGATGTATTAAAGTCTTTTTCTATAATAAAATCAATTCATGACTTTAGAATTGTAGGCGAGGGCGAACATAAAAATCTTATTTTTGATGCTGTAATTGATTTTAACCCAAGCTTTACAGATGTTGATGGACTTAACCTAGAAGATGAAATCAATAAAGAACTAAAAAAATGCTACCCAAATTATAATGCCATAATGACCTTAGATAGAGATTATTTAGGAGTCCAATAAAATTAAAAAAGTATATATTACTACAGATGCATTCTCTTCGCTAAGGACTTCTTCAATGCATTTTACGTAATATATACTTTTTTTGCACATAAACACAAATTTATCTATGGTAGATAGCAACCATTGAGTTTTATAGAATCTTAGTTTATGTAAAAAAAAATTTCCTCAAACAACTTAGGAACATTCTATTCTAGTTAATGAACCCATTTTATTGATTCGTTATAAATGAATAGAACTAATAAGAAAACTCCATCTTAACAAATTCACCATATCCTATTAGTGTGTCTTTACTATAAGTATTAACAGTTTTAAAACCCGCCTTCTTATAACATTTAATTGCCCTTTCGTTAAAAGAGCGAACTTCTAAAATAATTTTTTTATTGCCATATCTACTCTTACATTCATTTTTTAATAACTCCATAAAATTATCACCAAATCCTTGTCCACATAAAGATGGTTTTAAGCCAACCCCAATCAAAACATAGTCATTATTATTTATAAATCTAATGTAGCCACATAAACTACCAACTTCATTAATAACAGAACCAAACTCATTTTGCCTTTTTGACTCTATTGCAATACCCCAATTTTGCCTAAGAATAACATCCCATTCTGGAAAATTATATATAGAATATTTACCCTCGTATTTCCAATTACATATTTGTTTTGCATAATCCTCAGTCAAATTTTCTAATTTAAAATTCATTGTACAATCCGTTACGTAAACTTTATAAAACTCTATAACAACATTATATAAGTTTATATTTACTTCCTCATTCATCGTGTCCGATTTCATAGTCCCAAAGGATACTACTTTCGTTTGCTATAGCACTCCAAAGGCTTAAATACCCCTAATAACCTAGGGTATACAGTAGTTATTTTGTGTCTATAATCAGTTCTAATATTATCAAGACTCTTATGTAACTTTATAATATTCTGTTCAAGTTTTATAATATTGCTTGTTTTAACGTAACTTCCTCCTTTTTTATTTAGTTGGTATCTATTAGACACCTTACGTTGCAATCTACGTAATTTTTTTTCTACTTTCTTATCTTTTTGACTTTTATTAATTTTTATATGATTCCTCTTTATTTGAGCATATAGCTAAATCCTTAATTCCTAAATCTATCCCTATACTCTCGCCAGTTAACTCTACTGGTACTTGAATTGATTCTATACCTACTGAAATATAGCCCACAATAACTGATGGTATAAAAAATAATAAAGAATAGGATGCTGTATAATGCGTTCCACTATTACCATTAGACCATGGGATTAATCCTATAAATTTTAATATATTGTCTCCATAGCATACCTTATCTTCAAAAGAAGAAGCAAATAATATTCCCATAACATATAACAATAAAGAAATTGAACCTATCCCTATTTTTTTATTAACTTGTCTCAACCTTAGCACCCCCATGCAAATTATATTATCGTAGCTGTTAATGCATTATTTATGAGACATACGAACTAATTTAACTACAAATTATTCTTTAATCTCTATTGTTTTTTACAACTTTTCAATCCTTTAAAACCACTTATCGCACAAATAGCGACTACATATATTCTCACATCTCTTTACTCTGTTAAAAACATTTTTTGCTTTTTTTTGCAAAGCATGCTTGACATTCAATGCAAAGTACACTATGCTTAAAATGCAAAGCGAACATTGCAAAGGAGAGATGAGATGAAAACATGTATTCAGGAACTACGAAAAAAACATAAATTATCTCAAGAAGAACTAGCATTAGCAGTTGGTGTTACAAGGCAGACAATCACATCCCTAGAGTGCGAAAAATATACAGCATCACTTGTCCTTGCATACAAAATATCAAAATATTTCAATTTGAAAATTGAAGAAGTTTTTAATTTTTCAGAAGTGGGGGAATTATAAAATGGAAGAATATCGAAAAGTAATAAAGAAAAAAATAGGACTTATGTTAGGATTTAATGTGTTGGCAGCTGCCTTTATCACATTAATTGGAATCTCGGAAAATATGACAGCAATAATTAATGAACCTATTACTGATTTTATACATGGGTTTCAATTAGGTATCTTCATATTTTTGCAATTTGTCATGGTAATGTACATTATGAAATATGGAAAATCATTGAAAAACGAAGATAAATTAAAGAAACTGTATATAGTTGAACATGATGAAAGAACGACACTTATTAGAAATAAAATTGGTGGCGTAGGTTTTAACTTTTCCTTAGGCGTAATTGCAACTACCGCAATTATGGCTGGATTCTTTAATCAAATGGTTTTTGTCACTTTACTTGGTGTTCTAATTTTTATGTCATTCGTAAAAGGATTCTTAAAAGTATATTACAGAAATAAATTTTAGGAGGTAGATTCAGTATGAAGAGAGGAAATTATAATAAGTATTTAATCATTGCTAGCTTTTTTGGTTTCATCATATGTTTCATAGGACATTTCATTCATTTGCCCTGTATTATTGTGGGTTTCTGCTTTGGTGCTTGCATAGCATCCTCTACCATTGGTTTATATGCTTTAAATCATGATATAAGTAAATTAAAAAACTTTAAAAGGAACCTTATCAGAAGAATTGCGAATAATTAACCGAATATTGTGTATTTTACTAATAGAGGAAGCATAAGGCTTAAACACAGCCTTATGCTTATCTTTTATATTCAAATAAGCAATTTCTTTTAATTTTATTTACATTCATTATTTTGATAAACAAACTAAACTATTGACTACTTATTTTTAAATTTTAGCAATATTACATATTTAACTAACTAATATAAAATACTAAGAAAGGTAATAAAAATTGTATAATATAATCAGATAATTCTAAATTAAATGCTTTAACTTCACACAAAACTCACACTCATACTTTATAATTAACGGAAGAGGTGTATATATGAATGAAAAAATACTTGTAATTGAAGACGATATAGATATACAAGAAATTATACGTGAATTTTTGTGTGCAAGTGGATATGTTGTTGAAGTAGCTGAAGATGGATTAAAAGGTATTGATATATTTAATTCAAGTAAGTTTGATTTAGTGCTTCTAGATATAATGCTTCCTAAGATTGATGGCTTTGTTGTATGTGAAATTATTAGAAAAACATCTAAAATTCCAATTATAATGCTAACTGCTTTAGAAGAGGAAGAAGATCAAATAAAAGGTTTCGAATTAGAGATAGATGATTATATAACCAAACCTTTTTCAGTTAATCTTTTAATTAAAAGAGTGGAAGCTGTAATTAGAAGAATAAATGCTCAAGACGAAGAGTTAAAACTTAGCTTCGAAGATATTCTAATTGATACTACCTGCTTTAAGGTTTGGGTTGGTGGAAAAGATATAGAACTTACATCTAAAGAATTTGAAATTCTAAAGATATTTATTGAAAATAAAGGTAGAATTTTAACAAGAGAGATAATATTGAACCAGCTTTGGGGATATGACTTTTATGGTGATGCTAGGGTTATTGATACTCACATTAAAAACCTAAGGTGCAAGCTAAAGGTTGATTATATTAAGACGATTAGAGGTGTTGGCTATAAACTTGAAAAATAAAATGAAAAAAAGTATTACATTTAAAATCTTTACAATCACATCTATATTGCTAATAGCATCAGCCATATGCATATATTTAATAATATACTTTATGTTACCAATTTATTACTATAATTATAAACGAAACAATGTAGAAACTGGACTAACGAAATTAGCTAGCACTGTACAAAGCCTTTCAATGGAAGAATCAAAGAAATATTTTGATGAATTTAATTTAAAATATACTGTTAGTTTGAATGTACAAGATATGAAAGGAAATATAATATATCCACCTTTAAATATTATATCTTTTGGTATATCTCAAGATACTGATATACCAAAAGACTCCTTACCACTTCCAGACAAAACATTACTGCGGGGTAGTGTAACTTCAACCATGTCTAAAGAAGTTATCAGTCTTGTTCCAAAACAGATAAAATTTTCAGAAGATAATGAAAGCTACACTATAAATGTTATCATTCCCTTGCAGCCTATAGATGAAGCTTCAAAGGTTTTATTAAATTTAGTGCCCTTAATTGGAATTGTAGTCATTATTATATCAGTGGTAGGTTCCTTTATATATTCAAAGAAAATTACTAAGCCCTTAGTTGAAATAAATAAGAATGCTATACAATTGGCAGCTTTAGATTTTGAAAAAAGCTGTGAGGTAAATAGTGAGGATGAAATTGGAGAAATTGCATTAAGCTTAAATGAGTTAGCATCCAATTTGCAGCATACAATGGATGAACTTAAAAACACTAATTTAAAGCTTTTGGGTGATATTGAAAAAGAACGGGAAATCGAAAGGAAAAGAAGAGAGTTTACTGCTACAATTTCACATGAATTAAAAACTCCTATTACAATAATCAAAGGTCAACTTGAAGGTATGCTTGGAAATATAGGAGTTTATAAGGACAGAGATAAATATATGAATAGATCCTTAGTAGTTTTGGATGATATGGAATCAATGGTTAGAGAAATACTTGAAATTTCAAAATTAGAAACTCATGGGTTTAAACCACAATACACTGAAATAAATCTATCCTATCTGATTAGCAATTGTCTTGAAAAACTCAGCTATCTTATAAGTCAAAAGGATATAAGTTTAAATACAAAAATAGCTGAAGAACTATGTTTTCAGGGAGATGAAAAACTAATTAAAAAGGCCATAGCTAATATTATTAATAACTCCATCACACATACAGAAAGAAATGAGAAGGTTCTTATAAATTTGTATGAGGATAATTATCTAATAGTATTAACTGTTGAAAATGAAGGTGTACATATAGACGAAGCGGAATTCGAAAAGATCTTTAACCCTTTTTATCGCATAGAAAAATCTCGAAGCAGGAGTACTGGTGGCAGCGGGTTAGGGTTATATATAGTAAAAAAAATACTAGAGGCCCATGCTTTAGAATATAAATTTAACAATACTCAGTCGGGAGTTTGTTTTAAAATTATCTTTAACAGAAGCAATTAAGCTTCTGTTTTTTTGCGCCCGGCATGTTAGCACCAATTTATGACTTTCACCTACTTCATTCACGGTAAAAACATTTTAACTTCACCTTAACTACATAATTAAAAACTATAATAACATAAGAAAGATAAGAAAAAGAAGGAGGGTAACAAATGAATTTTATTAAAAGAGCAATACTAAGTGTTACTAAAAGGAAAAGTAAAACTGTACTATTAATTGTGATGTTTTGTGTTATAGCTAATATGGTGCTAGCTGGATTAGCTATACAATCAGCTACTGCTAAAGTTGCTGTTCTTGCTAGACAAAAACTTGGAGGGTCTGTATCTATTGAACTTGATCAGGAAAAGATTCGTGCTAAAAATTCAAGTGATATTCCTAGGCTAAATATGAAGGATATGGATAAACTAAAATCCTTAGAACATGTTAAATCATATAATTATTTAACGAACTCAATTGCTATGGCAGAGAACTTTAAACCTGTTAAAGAGGAAAATAAAAATGAGGTTGAGCCTGGCCAACAGGGAGGTATGAGTATGAGTATGAAACAAGGTGAAGATGGTGAAGAACAAAAGATACCAGATTTATCAATAGATGGCGCTTTATTTTCAAATCTTTATCCCGCTTTTACTGAAGGAAAAAGTAAACTGATTGAAGGACGACATTTAAAAAGTAGCGATGAAGGAAAAAATGTAACAATGATAAATAAAAAACTAGCAGATGCAAACAATTTAAAACTTGGAGATAAAATAAAAATAAAAGATAGAGAAGGAAAAGAAACCTTAGACTTAGAAATTGTAGGTTTATTTACAGATGATGGAACCGAACATACTCCTATTATGGATGCATTTCCTTTTATGAATCCTTCTAATACAATATATACACCTAATTCTGTAGCATCTTTAATGGATTTTTCATCTAAAGATACTTTTAAAGTAGCTACCTATTTCTTGGATGATCCTATACACATGGAAAATTTTAAAAAGGCTATAAAAAATTCTGGCATAGCACTAGATGATTTCAAAATAGATGCACAAGATTCGTTGTATAAAAAGCTGATGACACCTATTGAAAATGTTGGATCATTTTCAAAAACCATAGTTATTATAGTCGCCATTGCTGGTACAGTAATTTTATCACTTTTAATAAACTTATCACTTAAGGGCAGAAGATATGAAATTGGTGTATTGATGTCTCTAGGAGAAAGTAGATTTAGAATTATTGGTCAATTATTATTAGAATTAATAATTGTTGCTACCATAGCTTTTAGCATAGCTACATTTACCGGTAATAAGGTATCACAGACAATGGGTAATACTTTATTACAAAATGAAATAACTGCAAATAAAGATAAAGATGCAAACTCACAATCTGTTTCCTCTCGCAACCCATTTGAGATGTCGGCTCATCCATCACAGAATGATGATATTGATACTATAGACAACATGGATGTTAGCGTGAGTTCAAAAGATTTACAAAAATTATATCTAATGGGATTCATTATAGTGATTTTAGCAACATCAGGTTCAGCAGTTTCAATACTTCGATTTAATCCAAAAACCATATTATCTAGAAATGATTAGGGAGGTTGTATAAAAATGAATACAATATTAGAATTTAAAAATGTGAGTTATCATTATCAGGATGGTTCAAAAAAAACAACGATTTTAAAACAAATAGGTTTTAAGTTCGAAAAAGGAAATTTTTATACAATACTTGGCTCCTCTGGTTCAGGAAAAACTACATTTCTTGCTTTAGCTAGTGGATTAGATACATCCAAAGCTGGAGAGATATTATATGAAAAAAAGAATATAACAAATATAGGGCTTACTAATTATAGAAATAAATATATTGGTATAGTATTTCAATCCTACAATTTAATACCTTATATGTCAGCTCTACAGAATGTTTTAACAGCAATGGAAATAACAAAGAACAAAATAGAAAATAAAAAACAAAAAGCTTATGATTTACTAGAAAAGATGGGTTTATCAAAGGATGAAGCCCATAGAAACGTATTAAAGCTAAGTGGTGGACAGCAGCAGAGAGTAGCAATAGCACGCGCTCTTTCCTCGGAAGGAGATTTGATAATTGCAGATGAGCCAACTGGAAATCTTGATGCTGATATCGCAAGTGATATAGTAACTATATTTAAATCACTTGCTCATAGAGAAAATAAGTGTGTTATAGTAGTTACGCACTCTAGTGAAGTAGCCTCTCAGTCAGACGTTATACTTAGACTTAAAGGTGGTGTGTTAGTTAAAGCTTAAATTTTATTAGAGAATCCTTTTATATGAAATCCCCCCAGCCTAAGAGGTTGGGGGGATCTCACTATCAGATACAGGCGATATTCATGTTAAAAACATTTTAACTTCACCTTAACTATATAATTAAAAACTATAATAACATAAGAAAGATAGGGAAAAGAAGGAGGGTAACAAATGAATTTTATTAAAAGAGCAATACTAAGTGTTACTAAAAGGATAAATAAAACTGTACTATTAATTCTGATGTTTTGTGTTATAGCTAATATGGTGCTAGCTGGATTAGCTGTACAATCAGCTACTTCTAAAGTTGGTGATCTTACTAGACAAAAACTTGGAGGGTCTGTAGATATTACTCCTAATTATGAAAAGGCAACTTCTCAAAAATCAGCAGATGATCTACCTAAGCTACATATTAAGGATATAGATAAACTAAAATCCTTAGAGCATGTTAAATCATATAATTATTTACAGGCAACAAATGTTATGGCAGAGAACTTTAAACCTGTTAAAGCGAAAAAAGATGACACTAAGGATGCATTGCCTGAAGGTACGTCTATTCCTGATTTATCATTGGAAGGTACTTTATATTCAGATCTTCATCCTGATTTTACTGAAAGAAAAAGTAAACTGGTTGAAGGACGAAATTTAACAAGTAGCGATGAAGGAAAAAATGTAACAATGCTAAATAAAAAACTAGCAGATGCAAATAATTTAAAGCTTGGAGATAAAATAAAAATAAAAGCTCAACACGGAGAAGAAACTTTAGACTTAGAAATTGTAGGGTTATATACAGCTGATGAAACTAAATCTGATCCTAGGATGGCTGATTTTATGGATAAATATAGCTCTATGAATCCTTCTAATAAAATATATACACCTATTTCTGTAGCATCATCCTTAGGTGATTCTTCATCTAAAGGTACTATTCAAAAAGCTACTTATTTCTTGGATGATCCTATAAACATTGAAAACTTTAAAACAGATGTAAAAAATTCGGGTATAGCACTAGATGATCTCAAAATAGATGCACAAGACTCGCTGTATAAAAAGATGATGGCACCTATTGAAAGTGTTGGCTCATTTTCAAAAACCATAGTTATTATAGTCGCCATTGCTGGTACAGTAATTTTATCACTTTTAATAACTTTATCACTTAAAGACAGAAGATATGAAATTGGTGTATTGATGTCTCTAGGAGAAAGTAGATTTAGAATTATTGGTCAATTATTATTAGAATTAATAATTGTTGCTGCCATAGCTTTTAGTATAGCTACATTTACCGGTAATAAGGTATCGCAGAAAGTAGGTAATACTTTGTTACAAAATGAAATAAAGGCAAATGAAAAGGAAAAAACAGAATCTGAATCACAATCCGGGTCAGTGACGATGGTTATGAGTAGTAGCGGACCAGCGCTTGATGCTGATGCTATAGACAAAATAGATGTTAGCGTAAGTTCAAAGGATTTACAAAAATTATATCTAATGGGATTCATTATAGTGATTTTAGCAACATCGGGTTCAGCAGTTTCAATACTTCGATTTAATCCAAAAACCATATTATCTAGAAATGATTAAGGAGGCTTTATAAAAATGAATACAATTTTAGAATTTAAAAATGTCAGTTATCATTATCAGGATGGGTCAAAAAAAACAACGATTTTAAAACAAATAGGCTTCAAGTTCGAAAAAGGAAATTTTTACACAATACTTGGCTCTTCTGGTTCAGGAAAAACTACATTTCTTGCTTTAGCTAGTGGTTTAGATACATCCAAAGCTGGAGAGATATTATATGAAAAAAAGAATATTACAAATATAGGGCTTACTAATTATAGAAATAAATATATTGGTATAGTATTTCAATCCTACAATTTAATACCTTATATGTCAGCTCTACAGAATGTTTTAACAGCAATGGAAATAACAAAGAACAAAATAGAAAATAAAAAACAAAAAGCTTATGATTTACTAGAAAAGATGGGTTTATCAAAGGATGAAGCCCATAGAAACGTATTAAAGCTAAGTGGTGGACAGCAGCAGAGAGTAGCAATAGCACGCGCTCTTTCCTCGGAAGGAGATTTGATAATTGCAGATGAGCCAACTGGAAATCTTGATGCTGATATCGCAAGTGATATAGTAACTATATTTAAATCACTTGCTCATAGAGAAAATAAGTGTGTTATAGTAGTTACGCACTCTAGTGAAGTAGCATCCCAGTCAGACGTTATACTTAGACTTAAAGGTGGTGTGTTAGTTAAAGCTTAAATTTTATTAGAGAATCCTTTTATATGAAATCCCCCCACCTATGAAGATTAAATCATTCCGGCGACTTGATGTGAAAAATCCATATTGAGTCGCTGATTTTATTATTTGCAAATTAATTCATACTCATTAATGTTTTGTTGCTTTATCTTAATCTCTGGCACAAAATCAATGATTATTTTGTACTTCTAATTTTTCATAACCATGTTCTTTTTCTGGTTCTTTCCTATATTTATTTTTAGTTTTTCAACTGAAAACGGGTTCCCATGTGCTAGGAATATTCTCTGGCAATTTTCAGAAATTATTTTTCTCCAACTCTCATAATATTCATCAATATTGCAAATAAATATTACACAATACCTTGTTCCAGCAAATTTGAGCATATTAGCAGCGGCATCTCCTACTATACAATCACCGTTATCAAACAATACTGAAATAGAATCTATAGTATGTCCAGGTGTTTTCAGTATTTTCCCGTTTAAACTAATTCCAATATCTTTGAGCCTTATTTCTTCTTTAACAAGAATATCATTTACTCGTACCTTATAGGGTGGAAATTTAAGATTGGTTTTTTTGTCTATAATTCTTTTTAAATGTATCCCAATATATATCTGCTTAAGAGAAACCAGTTGTTTTATGCGTTTGTTTATGAGTCCACCACCATGTGTTAGATCATTTTCTCCCTTTAACAATAAATCTTTTGCAAGATAAGACATTACTACTTGAACACTACTATTTTCTTTCAATATTCTATTTAACAATCCACAATGATCATCATGATGATGCGTTAGTATAATATGACTAATATCAGATAATCTAACACCAACTGATTTTAATCTTTTACAGAATAAATCCCAATCATATTCATATCCTGTATCAATTAAAATATATTTGTTTTCAGTTTTTATTAAAAAGCAATTAGTCACACTAAGCTTTAATTGGATAATTTCCATTTTGGTACCCCTCCATTATTAATATAATTTTGAAATCCCCTCTAAGTTAATAGATGCTATCAAGGTTCATAATCCTTATTTAATTAGTATTTTCAAATATAAATCTAACTTTACTCTCCTTAGAAAAAAACTAAACACTAATATTGAATAAATTATATAATTAATTACAGTTGCTATTGCGGAGATGCAATATTAATGACTTCGGAAGGAGATTTATACTCCCACTGAAGTTTTCTATTTGTTATGGCATGTAACCCCCACTTATAGAAGTGGGAGACTTTCCTTCTGAAATGTTATTAAACCAAGTGATTTTACCGATTGGCGACCTATAACTGTTAAAGGTTGGTCGTAACTGAATGACACTGTTTACACGGATTCGCCCCTAGAATATGATATGGTGGAATATCTTTTGTTACTACAGAATTAGCTGCAATAATGGCACCATCTCCTATATGTACACAAGGCATTACGGTAACATTTTGTCCAATCCATACATCATTACCAACTACAGTATCGCCTTTTAGAGGCATATCTTCAAGACTAGGTGTAGCTTTTTCCAAATATTCCCCATAATATTAAATGGATATGTTATAATATTTTTTGATTTGCATAATAAGAAGATTATTCACTTATGAAATGTTCAAACCCCTCAGCATATTTTGTAGACGAAAACTCAATTATTTCGTATTCGGCAATTTTATTAATATAAAATGGATCTTCTTTAATTATTGTTTTAACTTCTTCCCTATTCTTTGCATTACAAAGAATTACTCCACCTACCCTCGGATTTCTTCTGCCTGAACAAATAAACTTTTGTAATGAATAATATTTCTCTAAATGTTTTATATGTGGTTTTAATTCTTTTTCAACTTCCTCAAGTGGCTTTATATACTTCAATACTAAAATAAACATTAATATTCCACTCCTAAAAACTATTTTTAATCAACCTTATTATACGATTATGACCTAACTATGAAAACTGTCGTTAAATCCAAGTAACATCTAATGGGTTACGATCTACCAGTCGCTTATAACCATATTGGGGATACCCAACCATAACTGCACCTGTTAATACTTTATTTGTTGGAATGTTAAACAATTCCATCAACGGATAATAATTATCAAACGCACACATTTCAAAGAGTCCGGCCCAACAACTGCCTAACCCAAGGGTAGTTGCAAACAGTTCCATGTAGGCAAAGGAAAAAATCGTATTTTCTCTACCGTTTCTAATTTCTTTTGGAGCCATTGCTAAAATTAGATTTGGAGCATCACGTAATACTTTATCTATCCCAGTTTCTCTGTAATCACGAACATGATAAGGAAAACTCCAGTGGTGCAAAGGATTTTCAATTTGTGCTTCCATCCATTCTATGACAACCTCAGTAGCTTTTTTCAGTATTTTTTTATCTTCTACAATTATATATGATATTCCTTGCTGGTTACTGGCGGTAGGTGCAAAACGTGCAATATTAACTAATTTAATTAATTGTTCTCGTTGCACGGCCATGTCTTTGTAACAGCGAATTGATCGACGAGACCTAAGAAACTGTTTAGCAGTTTCTTCATTTACAACCGGGAACTTTTTTAGATCGGTCTGGTTATTTAAAGGTGTTTTGATATTGTCAATTGCACTGTGAGGGCATATGGCAACACACTGCCCACAGGCTATACATGCTTGTGGCTCAATTGCTACAGGACCATTTTCTCCCATACCCAAAACTTTTGGTGGGCATACTTTCGTACAAATTCCACATTTAATACACTTTGCTTGGTTTACTTTAATTAATTCCATTGGTGTTCACCCCTATTTTGTATATTCATAATTTCCATAATGTGCTTCTAACGGTATAATATTACATGATAACATCGTTTTTTACAAGTACACACCTATTAGTAGCATAGTATTTAAAATCAATCAAATTTAATGTAAAAGATACGATTAATCAGTAATATAAACGACAAGTAGATGAATTAAATAAGTTATCGCATTCTATGCTAGCTGAATCTAATTATAAGGATATCGAATCAAAGTTTTTAAGGATACGGGGACTGAGCACTAATGAGCTTTCAATACTTAGAATTATTTCTGAAAAAGAAGATGTTATTATAAAAGATATATTAGAAATATTAAATGTACCTAAAAGTACATTAACTAGCATAATTGATAGATTAGAAAAACGCGATCTTATTGTTAGAGCTATTAGTAATAAGGATAGAAGATCCTATAAGCTAGAACTTACTGAAGAAGGTCACATGGCACAAGATGAACATCTTAAATTTGAAGAAGAGTTTTACGCAAAGATAATGATTTCTTTAGATACTTATGAGGATAGAGAAAATTTATTAAAACTTATAAGAAAGATAGCATACAATATTTCTAACTAATAGCAGTAAATTATCGTGAAACTTTAAAATTTAATGCTAATTATTAATTGTCTCATTCCATGAATCAATATTTGCTTTTGCCCAACTGTCTATATCGACTCTGGATCCTTTTAATGATGGCATAGACTGAAATGGTACTGTTAGCATATGACCTGACTTTTCATAGGTGATATGTTTATATTCATATTTAAAATTTGATTTTTCAAGCAACTTCATAGCCATTTCTGAATGCATTTTTGAAGGCCATATGGAGTCTGATTCAGAGGATATCATTAGGATAGGTCCATTTATTCTATTAACGGCAATTGTGGCTTCGTCAGTATTTCCTTCATCAATCAGCTTTTTGTACATCCATGACAACGCACCCTCTTTATTTTGCAACATTTTTATTACTAATTGCAATATAATAGAACAACTGAATTTCAGACAAGAAATTTCTTCACCTTTATACATCCATGAAGAATGGTGTGCTGGCAGCCCACCCATTTTTATCCCTTCATATGCATAGCAGCTAGGCATATTGGCAATAACACAAGTAATATCCTTGAATAAAGAGGCTGCCAAAAGAACCATTTCTCCACCCTTAGACCTTCCATACATTGCTATTTTATCTTTATTAACAGTATCTTGTTTTTTTAGCCATGTTATAGCATTTTCAATATATTCAAGTGATACACAATTAAGATTTTTGGGTGTTCCTTCAAGTCCAAAATAACAAACTGCTAATGCAGAATATCCCTTCATAGCTAAGATTTCAGCAATTGCCTGTGCTTTTTCTATTCTTCCGTCGCTTCCACTTACAACAATTACTGCTGGCCTCTTCATATTGTTTTTTGAAGTAAAATATCGTGCCAATAGATTCTTTTCTACTACATCTACGCTTTTAATCGTTTCATCGCAGAATATTCTTATATGCTCTTTTGATGTAATGGCTTTCCCATTCCTCTCCACCGTGCATGTAATGGTATATTTTCTATTTTCACTAATATCGCTTAATTTTTGCATTAACTTGCCCCGATGATTTTCTTTTACCTTCATAGAATAGAACAACCCCATTTCATTGCATGTTTTATAGGTACCATCAATAGGTGTTGTGTTTACTAAATCTATATTTCCATATTCATCTGCTATAAAAGTCGCATAAGCATCCCATAATCCATTTGCAGTGTATATTACCTTCCATAAAAAGTCAATGACAATTTTGTAAGTTACTATTATTTAATGTACAAACATACTATATATCCAAAATTGTATTACATTCGTTTTGCTATAAACATATTTAAAGATATTTTAGAAACTTTAGTAGTCATGATAATAATTCTTTTTTAAAAATAGACAGTATATTGACAAGTTTTACATGTTCTGCTATTATTATTTTAGACAGTATAATGTCTTAAAGGAAAGGGGCATATTTATGGATAATTACAGAGATCTATTTTTAATGCAGCAAACTTACGCTACACTTTTTTCTCTTAACAATAAGCTTCAGGTACAAGGCGATAAATACTTTGAGAGCTTAACGTCAAGACAGTTTATGGCAATGATTGCAATTATTCATTTGGCGGAAGATGAAACAACAATCAACAATATTGCGAGAAAGTTAGGTACCACCAAACAGAGTGTTAAACAAATGATAACTATTATCGAAAATAAAGGTTACATTATCACGATGCCCAGCCAGAAGGATAAGCGTGCAGTGAACGTTAAAATTACGGAATCCGGAAAACAGATCATGATGGAATGCGGTGAAAAAGGAATAAACTTTTTCGCAGATGTTTTTAAAGACTTTACCACGGAAGAAATGGAAATATTGTGGAGCCTATTAAAGAAACTGTATCGTTTTGACGGTGAAGAGCAGGATGGTTTTGAAGAAGATGCTAGTTTAAACGCGGAAGAAGAAGTAAATGACGCTCAAACGAGAGTATTAAAGGAAGCTCAAGCGAAGGCATTAAATGAATTTGAAAGACGACGAAATCATTCTCGAAATGAGAGGAGAGATAAAAATGAATAATATTGTTACAGTTAAGAATTTAGAAAAAAGTTATAATATGAAAAAAGCTGTTGATGGAATAAATTTTGTAGTAAATAGAGGTGAAATTCTTGGACTCTTAGGTCCTAATGGGGCGGGCAAGAGTACAATTATCAATATCCTGGCCACCATATTATCACCTGATAATGGCGAAATAACTATTTTGGGGCATGACTTAAAAAAAGATGTAAAAGCCATCAAACTGGGAATTGGAATAGTTCCTCAGGACCTGGCCATTTATGAAGAGATTACTGCCGAGAAAAATGTACGTTTTTTTGCAAGTCTATATAAACTCAAAGGAAATCTGCTGGAAAAACAGGTCAAGGAGGCCCTTGACCTCGTAGGTCTTTACGATAGAAAGGATGATAAGCCAAAAACCTTTTCTGGCGGCATGAAAAGAAGATTAAATATTGCTTGTGCCATTGCCCATAAGCCAAAACTTATTATCATGGATGAACCCACAGTTGGTATCGACCCCCAATCAAGAAATCATATCTTGGAATCGATTAAAATCCTGAAAAATGAAGGCGCAACTGTTATCTATTCCACGCATTACATGGAAGAAGTGGAAGCGATTTCTGATAGAATCATTATTATGAACGAAGGAAAGATTATTGCTGAAGGTACAAAAGAAGAATTAAAACAGGAAGTGAATGATAAAATCACATATTCCTTTCATGTAAACAATTTAAATGAATTAAGCAATAATCATTTTTCTGGAATTGATGGCATAACAAAAATTAAAATAACTGAAAATGTGATTAAAATAACTGCCAAAAAGTCAAAGGATAATCTCAATGAAATCATATCCATAATCATAGCAAAGGGCTGTAAGATTGAAAGTATTAGCAGTAAAGAGGCATCTCTAGAAACTGTATTTTTAGAACTTACCGGAAAGAATCTAAGGGATTAGGAGGAAATACATGAACTTTATAAAAATAGTCAAATTTGATTTTATGAATATTATTAGAAACCCAACTCTGCTAATGTTTAACACTATATTTCCAATAATAATGATTGCGGTTATGGGTTTTGTAACAAAAGGTAAATATGGTTCAGGGCATGTAAGTTCCTATGATTATTATGGAGTCACAATGATGATTTTTACAGCGTTATTCATTGCCATGACAGCTTCCAATACATTTATGGAAGAAAGGGTAAAGGAAGGTAATACTCGCATAGTATATGCTCCGGTTTCAAAAACAGAGATATATCTATCTAAATTGATTGCTACTTATATTTTGGGTATGGTTTCATACAGTGTTTTATTGCTTGTAGGACAATATATTTTTCACATTAACTTTGGAGGAAAAAACATTCTGTATATTATGTTGTTAATCAATATATTTTCGTTATTTGGCTGCTCTCTCGGCACCATGTTCTGCTGTATTTTCAAAAGTGAAGAAGGAGCAAATTCTGTAATGCAAATATTTTTGTTTTTGTTTATATTTTTGGGCGGCTTGTTTTTTTCTGTAGCTAGTCTTGGAAATATAGTGGAGAAAATATCTTATTTATCGCCAGTCAAGTGGGTTACAGAATGTACATTTAAGGTCATTTATGATAATGACTTCAGCATATACCTCCCTACTCTTATCATTGTGTTGTTTAGTAGTATCATCTGTATAATAATATGTCAAATCACTTTTAAACCGGAGGAATATGTATAATGAATGTGCTCAATCTATTTAAAAATAGTTTAAACAGGATTCTAGCAAAAAAAGAGATAGTTATAATTGCAGTGGTCATTGTACCACTTATGATTGGAGTTGCTGTATTTTTTTCTGGAAAAATGAAGATGAGGCAGCACGTTGCTTTAGTAACAAATCATGCACAGAGCATTCCCAAAAATGATAGGATTAAAATTGATGTAATGAATGAAAAACCGGCTACTTCGAATCTACTTTTGGGTAAATATGCTGCCGTTGTGGAAGAAAAAAACGATGGAACCTATGAGGTAACAGGTATAAAAAGCAAAGCTGATAAGGAACTCATAGAAAACTTTTTTAACTTCGGTAAAATTCCCAAAATTGATCAAAGTGGACAAGCTAAAAGAGGTGTTGGAACAAACATTTTAGGGTTTATTCTAATGATTGTTTTAATGCAGGGGGTTGCTTTGACAATCCTTTATCCAGAAGATAGAACCCTTAAAACATTTAGGCGGATATTAACGACACCCGTAAGCGAAAAGCAATATATTTTTGCACAGGGAATTTTTACATTTTTATGTCTTTATATACCCACCTATCTAGTAATTGTTATCACAAAGGTGTGTTTTAATATAAAGATTGGATTTGGCCTTTTAATGCTAGCAATGTTAATTGGAATTCTTACTGCCCTCTCAACATCACTTGCTTTATTTATTTCATCAGTGCTAGAGAGAAACATCTCTTTAGTGGCCAGCGCTATATATGTAATAACTTGTATATTATCAGGCTGTTTTTATCCCTTTACGGGGAACAATAAAGTTCTTGATACCATTTGCAGTATCATCCCACAAAAATCATATATGACGCTGATTCAAGGGATAGAAAACGGGACTGGAATGTTAGAATTTAAAGGACAACTTATATATTTACTTATTTGGATTGTTGCACTCTGGCTCTTAGGAAGTATTATTACTAAGCGAAAAATGAGGCAAGGCATCTATTAAATCATATAGTAAGTAGTAGAAATATTAATTGGTAGAAAAATTTGTTTGTGAAAATTTGAAATAAAAACATACAACATAACGAGAATGTCACATTCGTTAGTTTAGTCATATATATCTTACTTTAAAATGTTCAAAGTAAGATATATATAATTGTGCTAAATATTTGAAATTTATGTTAGTATTTAGTATAATTTAAAATAAATAATGTTAATTATTAATAATTATGAATGTGAGGCACTTCTATGAAAATAATGATATTGGGACTTGGTGTTATCGGTACAACCTATGGCTATGCTTTTCAAAAATCAGGTCATCAGGTTGAACACTTTATAAGAGAAATTAAAAGAGACAATGCACCAAAAATTCTTGACATAAAAATGTTCGATGGCAGATATAACAATAAGGGCGAAAATAAGAAAGACACATATAATGTTACTCTTTCACAGCCCAACAGTAATTACGATTTTATTTTAATTAGCGTATCTGTGGGTAAATTGGAGAGTGCAGTAAAAACACTTAATGAAAACAATTAATTTCTTAATTAAATAGGATCATAATTAATGCATTATAAATAAATGTGGTTGTTGTAGATGATCCTGTACAATTCTTAGAACTTCACCGAATCTTTGATAATGAACAACTTCTCTTTCTCTTAGAAATTTTAACGGCTCTATTACATCTGGATCATCAGCCATATTAATTAGATATTCATAAGTAGCCCTTGCCTTCTACGATTTCTTCAAGACTTGAGCATTTCATTAGCTGCCTAACCATACTAGCAACCATTTCCATGTGAGCTAATTCTTTAGTATTTATTGTTATAAATTTAATTAAAATATATTAAATTTATAACAATAGATATGTCAGAATAGAAGATAAAAAAGTTTGCAAATTTTACTATTTTAGCATGCTTTTTTTATTTTGATTTTCTTATGTAGACAAGTTATTGTAATACAAAGCTCCAATGTTTAAGTTTACAAATTATTCCAAGGTTTAATTGTTTATTAAATGCACATAATAAATCGTAAAAATTATAAATTTGGAGGTATTGATATGAGAAAACTTTCAGAGGGTGAACTATTATCCTTAACAACCTTGTTAACTATGGAAAAAGATGGGTTAGCCGTGTCAAAAGTTATGAAAAATCTAATTAGTGATGAAGATTTAAAGAGACAAGCTGAGACTGGTGTTTTAGCAGCAGAAGGAAGAATAAAAGGCGTACAACAATTTATCAATGAAAATCAAGTAACTATAGGCGGTGTAAAATAATATGGGAATAATAACGGATAATATTGTAAAAAACAACACAGATATTAATGACGAAGTAATAGTTGGAACTATGATTAGTTCAGCAAAAAGTGCAGCAGATGCGTATCTAAACGCAACTATGACCAGCGCTACCCCTGAATTAAAAGCTATATACTCCTCTAGTTTAAATCAAATAATAGGCGGGCATTCAGCATTAACAGAGCTTGCTGTAAACCGCAAGTGGGCTTCACCTTATGATGCTCCTGCGCAACAACTAGCTATGTCCTTTAGTAAATCTGAAACTACAGTTAAGGCTAGTAAATAAAACCGTTCCAAAACAAGAATTGAGCGTAAAATTGGAGTTATCTCAAAGTTTTAGGGTAAAAGATCAAACCATTAAAGATTTATTTCTTGATATAGGTTCGGAAGAGCTAAGTCATATGGAGATGGTGGCGGAAGCACCAAGTTTTGAAAACCCAAGAAAGTAAAAAATATATATAAAAAAGAGCATCGTAATGGTGCCCACTGAAAAACAAAATTTTAATAACAGCATTAAGACTTAAAATGGATATGGATTTTCCATTTTAAGTTTATTTTTTATATAAGAGCATCCATAAGATCCCCACATTAATATTTGGAATTTCATTTCCGATATAATTTGCTAGTTGTGAGTTAGTAGCTACCATAGCTTTTAGAATTAATACGGTAAAAGCAAGCAATTCGAGTAAAGCTACAATTCCAGACATTGCTATTTCCCATATATATCTGAGAATTTCATATAAAATCCCCATTCTTTTTCTGAAATTTTACTTAAGTCAACAGATTTTGCACGCTTAACCTTTTTATCTATTTTCTCCCACATAACTTTCTTTATTGCATTAATTTGCTCATTGCAATTATTAGCTAGTAATTCCTTTGAAAGAATTAATTCATTATTAAGGGGTGTAGTCAATAACTCTTCTGATGTTTCAATTATTGATTTTGCAGTAATATCCTCTTCTTTCAATATTACTGCACAGCCGTGATTTACAGCGTATTGTGCATTTAGCTCCTGTTCACCTCGGCTACTTTTTCTAGAAAGTGGAACACAAATCATTCTTTTACCAATTGAAATACCCTCAGCAATTGCATTTGAACCACATCTAATAATTACTATATCAGATATAGCATAAATCAGAGACATATCATCAACATATTCATATTGACGATATCTTGCATCTGCAGGTAAATTGTTATTAAGTTTTCCTTTTCCACAAATATGAATAATATTATACTTTTCAAGAAGTTCGGATAAACACTCCCAAATCTTATTGTTAATTGCCGCCGAACCAAGGCTGCCTCCTAAGACCAGAAGAGTGGGGTTGCAGTTTTTGAAGGCTTTATCCTCAATGCATTCGTTTTGCACATTTAGTAATTCAGGACGTATTATCATGCCACAATAACCTCTTTTTTTACTAGGGACTTGAAATTTAGTACTAGGAAAGGTTACAAATACCTTTTTCGCAAATTTCATGCAAATCCTATTAGCAAGTCCAATAGTAACATCGGTTTCCCTAATGACAGATGGAATATGTTGTACCCAGCTTGCTATAATAACAGGTACCGAAACAAATCCTCCACCTGACATAACAACGGTCGGTTGTTCTTTCCTAATAATCTTATACGATTGATAGATTCCTTTTAAAACCCTGAATATATCTGTTACATTCTTCAGGGAAAAGTATCTACGAAGTTTACCTGTGCTAATAGCATGATAAGTAGCTAATCCTTGATTTTCAATCATTTCTTTTTCTATACCATGTCCAGAACCTATATACACAACTTCTAAACCTTCATTTTTCAGTAATGGTATTAGAATTTTATTAACCATAGCATGTCCAGCAGTTCCTCCACCAGTTAAAACAATTTTCATTTAAATCCTCCTTTAAATATTAGCTGCTTTTAAAAATTCAACAGTTTGCTCATAACTTATGACCGCATCTTGAGAATGATATAAGAAATTGTTATCTTTCTTAATAAAGTCGTTTATGATCCAAGAATGCCTGTCCTCAGCTTCAATAATGTACAGTTCATCATTCACACAGTAAATATGTTTTGTTTCTTCCTGCGTTGCTAAACATTCATTATTTTTTTCGCCTGGCCTTAGTCCAGTCACTACAATAATTGATTCATCTAATCCATATTTATATACTAAATACTTTGCAATATCATAAATCCATAACGATGGCATTCGTGCTATAAAAATTTCTCCTCCAGCACCACGAATTGCAGACTCAATTAATAATTCACAAGCCTTAGGAATATTAATAAAAAAGCGATTCATATCCTTATCTGTAAGCGTTACTGTCTGTTTTTCACTAATTTGTTTTTTAAATAATGGGATTACACTACCTTCACTTGCTAAAAGGTTGCCACATCTGAAAACAATAAATTTAGTTAATATAGAATTTTGGTTTGCAGCCAACATTAATTTTTCTCCTAACAATTTTGTACATCCATAAGTGCAATTTGCGTTTACCGCCTTATCTGTTGAAATATAAATTACCTTTGCTACCTTGTTAGCATTAGCACAATCAATTATATTGTTAGTACCTATAACATTAGTAAGAATAGCTTCATTAGGTGCTGTTTCACAAATTAGTACGTGCTTTAGAGCTGCTAAATGGAAAATAATATCACAATCACTACTCGCCTCTAATAAACGTTTTTTATCTCTAACATCTCCTAATACTATTTCTACACGTTTATCTGATAATGTCCTTTTTATTTCAATCATTTTCGCTTCATTTCTAGCAAAAATTCTAATTTGCCTAACTTCCATTTCTAGAAGCTTATGAGCTAACGCGTTACCAAAAGAGCCAGTGCCACCAACAATCAATATTTTTTTATTTTTCATAATATTCCCTCCATGTGTTTCCTATATTTTCATTATAAGAAACATATGTTACAACTATGTTACAACGTTTATTTTTATAAAAAAAGACTCCGCAACTAAAAATTGATTTGTATATTGTGAACTGCACCCTATTGTAGGCTATATCCCCTTAAAGTAGACGGATTAAGTAGTACTAAATATATTGTAACAACTTAAATCCTAATGAATAACATAATACAAAATATATTATAATTTCAAATATCGAGTTATTAGTAATATAAAGATAAGCGTTTAGATGATGAAGATGTAGTTTACTTATGCAACTATTATTAGATTTTTAGATCAAGGAGTGATTTTCGCTTGAAATATTCAATACTTCGGAGATATTGAAGAAGTGATAAAAATGAGGAGCGGTAAATATGAAAGTAGTTATATTATGTGGAGGTAAAGGGACCAGATTAGGGTCATCTACAGAAACTATTCCGAAAACATTAGCTTTAGTTTCTGGGAAACCAATTATATGGCACATTATGAATATTTATTCAAGCTATGGCTTTAATGACTTTATTCTTCCATTAGGTTTTGGTGGTGATAAAATAAAAGAATATTTTTGGAATTATGAGTGGAAAAACTCTGATTTCACCAAAGAACTCGGCAGTAATACTGTTTCTTTTTTAAATAAGCCTGCCAACTGGAAAGTGACTTTTGTTGATACAGGAACTGATACAATGACTGGTGGAAGAATTAAAAAAATTGAAAAATTCATTAATGAAGATACCTTTATGTTGACCTATGGTGATGGATTATCTGATATTAATATAAATAATCTACTAAAGTTCCATAAGGAAAACGGACAAGCGGTAACAGTTACCGGAATAGAAAGAAAGAGCCAATATGGAATTTTAACTGAAAAGGATGGTATTGCAACAACCTTTGACGAAAAATCAAAATTGGATGGCATAATAAACGGAGGTTTTTTTGTAATGAATAAAAAAGTTTTTAATTATATAGAAGATGACGATAAATGCATTTTTGAACAGGGTCCATTGAGAAACCTTGTAGAAAGTAGAGAATTGGCGGTTTATAGTTTCAAAGGTTATTGGACAGCAATTGATACTAATAAAGATCTAATTTATGCAAATGAGACATGGAAGTGAGTAAAATAAATAAGGACGATATGGACGCAATTTATGCATTTTTTTCTAAGGATAAATCTCGGTTTAATAAACATGAAAATGAAAATCATGATATAAAAAAAGATAATAAAAAGGATGAAAAAAGCAAAAACAAAGATAGTAAAAAATATAAAGAAGAAAATGAAGAAGAAAATAAAGAAGAAGATATTGAAGACTATAGAGAATCAGATATAGAAGAATATAAACAAAGATGTTCCTTTTGTACAATAGTTAGCAAGGATTATTTAATAAAGACCTTAACTTTTTACTATTCACTTGAGAGGAATAGTGAAAATTTTCATCTATGGATTTGCTGTATTGATGATATTATCTATTCATCCCTTTCAAAGATGAATCTCAAAAATGCTTCTCTTATTCATTTGAATACAGTAGAAGACCAGCAACTGCTCGCTGTAAAAAACACGAGAAAAACAAATGAATATTGCTGGACATTGAAAGCAGCTGTTATTCGCTACGTGCTTATGAATTACAGCGTAAACTCAATAATATACTGTGACAGTGATATATTTTTCTTCTCAGATCCACAGATAGTATTTGATGAATGGGGTGAAGCTTCAGTGTTTTTATGTCCCCAAAGGGATCTTGAATGGGTTCACAAAATATATGGAAAATTTCAAGCAGGATTCATAGGTTTTAAAAAGGATATACAAGGATTGAATTGCCTTAATTGGTGGAATCAAAAATGCATTGAATGGTGTTATGGGGAACCTGACTCTGAAACGGGACGATGGGGAGATCAGAAATATCTTGATAAAATCACAGAAATGTTTTCAAATGTAAAAATTTCAAGAAATCTTGGAATAGATGCTGCACCATGGAATACAATTTATAATAATAATTTCAATATTACCTCAAAGGATAATGAAGTCTTTATTGAAGGTGATAAGTTAATAGCATATCACTTTGCATGTCTTTCAATATTTAACGAAAATGACTATGACTTATGGACTTTTAATTATTTAGAAATAAGTTCTGCAATTAAGTCCAATATTTATATCCCATATATTGAAAGTCTAAGGAATACAATCAATGTTATAAGAAACAATCTTAATGAAAAAGTAGAGGGTTTATTTAATAAATCTGATTCTAAAGAAGCCCAGACATTATTTAAATACTCAGATCTGACGTTAGCCATGGCCCGCTATAACGATTTTTATAGCTTTTGTACTATAACTAGTAAGGCATATTTATTGCAAAGTATGTCACTTTATTCTTCGCTGAAGGATAAAATCGATAATTTTAATTTATTCATCTGCTGCATGGATGAAATTTCTTTTTCTGTATTAAGTAATCTGAAGCTTGAAAATACGATTATTATTAATGTTAGCGAAGTAGAGGATATGGAATTACTTCATGTTAAAGAAACCAGAAATATGCAGGAATATTGTTGGTCGCTTAAAGCACCATTGGTCCTTTATATTTTAGAGAAATATGCTATAGATTCAGTTATTTATTGTGATGCAGATATATTCTTTTTTTCTGATCCGATGGCGATCTTCAAGCAATGGAAGGATTATGATACACTAATTTGTCCTCAGAGGGATTGTCCGGAATTTGAAAAGGTACATGGACATTTTCAGGCAGGCTTTTTAGGTTTTAGAAACAGGAAAAGTAGTCTAGCTATTTTAAATTGGTGGAAGAAAAAATGTATAGAGTGGTGCTCAGATAAACCTGATATCATAATGGAGAGATGGGGAGATCAGAAATATCTAGATAAGGTTCCAAATTTATTTTATAGCATAAAAATATTAGATGACCTAGGTATAGATGCAGCTCCATGGAATCTAATTATTAACAATGATTACAAAGTTTACAAGGATAATAATACTGTTTTAATTGATGATCGAGAACTTATGGTTTATCACTTTGGCAGTATGAAAATATTTGATGAATCTGTCTTTGACTTATGGAAGCTAGATCCTTTGATTTTTAGCAAAGAAATAATTGATTATATATATATTCCATATTTAGATGCTTTATGCAAATCAATGGAAATATTAAAGTCATCAGGCCTTGTGGATCTTAAAGAATTATTTAGTAAAGAAGAGGTCACTAACGCTAAGAACCTGTATAGATTTCAATCGTAAATGTAAACCTTTCAACTTGGAGGTATAGTATATGGAAGAGGTTAGTCTTACCGGTAAGAGGATATTGGTAACTGGTGGATTTGGATTTATAGGCTCTCACCTAGTTAAGAGGTTATTGAATGAAGGCGCAGAGGTATCTATTATAGGAAGACAGAGCAGCCAAACCTGGAGACTGGAAGAGCAGTTAAAAAATATATCAATCTATGAGATTGATATAACTGACAGTAAAAAAATTGAAATTTGCATCAAGGATATATGCCCTGAAATAGTATTTCATTTAGCAGCTTATGGCGTAAACTCAGCACAAAAAGAATATATTAAAGCTGCAAACATTAATATTTTAGGAATGATTAATATTTTAAATTCATTGAAGGACACCGACTGCAAAAAATTCATTAATATGGGTAGCTGTGCTGAATATGGAGATAGGAAAGATCTTATGAAGGAAGATATGTATCCAGAACCTGTGAGCATCTATGGAAGTTCTAAAGCTAGTGCAACTATAATCGCTCATCAGATTGCCAGAGAAAATAATATAGATATTATAACCTTAAGGCCCTTTGGTATTTTTGGGGAGGGAGAAGAGAGGCATAAGATTTTTTGTCATATAATACTGTCAATACTGGAAGATAAGGAGGTAAGACTAACATCTGGTGAACAATTACGTGATTACTGCTACATTGAAAACATAATTGACGGATTGGTTATGTCTGCTAAAAGCAATTTAAAGAGCAATATTTTCAATATAGCAAATGGAAGTCTTTTCCCTTTAAAATACTATATAGATCTTATATTTAAAAATATTAAAACAGATAGGGTCCCCTTATATGGGACAATAAAATACAGAAAAAATGAAATGTGGTCACCTGGTGCGGATATAAGTAAGATCCATACTGAATTAGGCTGGAGCCCTAGAATAAGCCTTGAGGATGGAATTGTTAAAACAATAAGGTGGTATGAAGAAAATAAAGATATGTGGATTAAGCATTTACCATAGGATGTGAAAAAAATGTTAAAAGACCTTGAAAATAATTATAAAAATAAAAATGTTTTAATAACTGGTCATACAGGTTTTAAAGGATCATGGCTAGCTATTTGGTTAAAAAAATTAGGAGCAAATGTTATTGGTTATGCACTAGATCCCGTCAGTGTCAAAAGCAATTTCGTTTTATCTGAAATTAGCAATGATATTGTTGATATAAGAGGAGATATAAGAGATAGCAAACATCTTAATGAAGTTTTTATGACCTATGAACCAGAGATAGTTTTTCATCTTGCAGCACAACCACTCGTTAGGTACTCCTATGAAAACCCTAAAGAGACCTATGAGGTGAATTTTATGGGCACTGTAAATGTATTGGAAGCGGTGAGGGCCAGTAAAGAAACAAAAGCTTTAGTTATTATCACTAGTGATAAATGTTACGAAAATAATGAATGGATGTACAGCTACAGGGAAATAGATCCCATGGGTGGTTATGATCCGTACAGTTCTAGTAAGGGTTGCGTTGAACTTTTGGTTTCCTCATATAGAAATTCTTTTTTTAATACAGCTGAGTATAAAAATCATGAAAAAATAATTGTAACAGCACGGGCAGGTAATGTAATTGGAGGTGGAGATTGGGCCATCGATAGAATTATACCAGACTGCATCAGGGCACTAGAAAATGATGAAGAGATTTTGCTTAGGAATCCAGGTGCTGTAAGACCCTGGCAGCATGTCCTTGAACCATTATACGGATATTTACTTTTAGGAACAAAAATATTAAAAAAAGATGTGGAGTTTTCTGGAGCTTGGAACTTCGGACCTGAAGCTCAAAATGTCATTACGGTTCAGGAGGTTGTCAGAAGACTTGTCAAAGAGTGGGGCAATGGAAGCTGGAAATCTTTAATCCTTAAGGGAGATTCATTCCATGAAGCAAGCTTACTAAGTCTTGACATTAGCAAGGCTAGATTCTGTTTAAATTTTAAGCCTAGGTGGGGCATAGATGAGACAATAGAAAAGACTGTAGAGTGGTATAGGAAATATAAGGATGAAAAGGTGATTGATATATGCGAATCTCAAATTAATGATTATTGTAGATAGAGCTCTCATTCTAGGTGCATTAATATCAATATGGAGTGAAACTTAGGGTTCTAAAAAAAGAATAAATAATCTTTCCAATCAGATAATATTTATAAAATATTACAATTTTTAAGAGAAGTCCAAAATGGCTTCTCTTAAAAATTATTATCAGGGTCGTACTTTAAAGAGCCTTTAGGTAAATTATGTTTAATACTTAACTATCGTCTAACATGTTATATTTATAGATTAAATTCCTCTGCAACAACCTTTATAGCCTTTAATTTATCTCCAGTTTTAATAGCACAAGTAATTCTTATTTCTGATGTAGTAATCATTTTAATTTCAATATTGTTTTTGTTAAAAACCCTAAACATTCTAGCTGCTACTCCAGAGGTTGTCTTCATGCCAAGCCCCACCACTGAAAATTTAGTTATCTCTTCATCAACTATAACTTTATTATCTGCTATTAAGTTATCTATAATTTCTAAACTATCCTTTAAGCCTTCTTTAGGTATAGTAAATGATACACTTACCTTTCCATCTATAGGTGATGTTTGACTTATCATATCTATATTGATTCTTTTACTTCCTATAGCTTCAAATATAGTAGACAATATATTCACATCTTTAGGTATACGCTGAAGTGTTACTGCAACATCCTCATCACTAGTTGCTATTCCTGTTACTGGCTTATTTTCCATATTCATATTTTTTACCTCCTTAATTGCCATAGCTAAAAGCGCGCTTGAAATTATTTCACCTGTTGATAATAAAGCATCCAGTTCTCTCTTATCCGGTTTTTCTCCTATGCCTTTTGATAGAGATAATAAATCATCTGTAGTGTCCCCCATAGCAGATACTACTATAACTAAATCTGTATCTTCATTTTTCCTCTTTACTATACTTTGTGCAATCCCTTTAATTTTCTCTGTAGTTCCTACAGATGAACCTCCATATTTTTGAACAACTACTGCCATAATCAAATCACTCCTATTAATTATCACCTTTGGTGCTGTTTATCACCTTCGGTGCTGTTTATCACCTCCGGTGCTGTTTATCACCTTCGGTGCTATTTATCACCTTTTGTGAGATTTAGAACTCTTATATATTGTTCCAAAAAAAATAAATACAGCAAAGGAACACCTTTGCTGCATAAAATACATGTTTTTATACAAACTTCGTGTACCTTGTAGCTCACCACTGAAAAATCAGTGACAATTTTACACATATTATATGTAATCTCAGAAAACAATTTCACCAAATACATTTTCTTCGGCCATAGCTCCTTTTCTTATTCATCTTAGCCTGTAAGCTCCGAACAA
Organism: Clostridium sp. CM039; assembly: GCF_055081075.1. Taxonomy (NCBI): domain Bacteria; kingdom Bacillati; phylum Bacillota; class Clostridia; order Eubacteriales; family Clostridiaceae; genus Clostridium; species Clostridium sp. CM039. The sequence continues at coordinate 3,617,108 of NZ_CM143649.1, read as the reverse complement.
GTACTCTTAGATACAGCACCTCTACCCTAGGTAGTTTATTTTTTTAATTAGTTTTTATATTATCACAGTATATTTATAAGTACAATCATTAATTATAGATGTTTTTGTTAAATCATCTCCTGCGGAGCTGAACAGCTTTGAAGAAGATGAATTGACGACTTCAGAAGGAGATTTACCCCTTTGTAGACCTCTGGAGTAGATAAAAATTCTCAATTGTTATCCCACCACTGAAGTTTTCTATTTATTAGGGCAAGTAACTCCTACTTATAGAAGTGGGAGACTTTCCTTCTGAAATGTCGTTAAAACTATTTCTTAGGCATATATGGTATCTTATTTTTACCATCATATATTATTAAAGATTTAGCTTTTACAACATCAGTATTATATTTAAAATCTTTGTTAGAGAAATTTGCAACTACTTTTAAGTCCTTGCCAAATTTACTCATTTGTACAAGTTTGTCTGGTGAAAGTATTTTAAAATCCGTCATTTCCTTAGTTACAGCTTTTTTGTGAAATGGAGCCCAAATTTTATTGTGTGATGCTATTAAATCTTTATAATTATTCCATTCATATTTATCTATATGGTATAACGGTGGAGTATTATATAGAATTTCGTTTAACATTCTATTTCCTACTTCATCCTTTATTTTAAGCGTTGACCAGTCCCAGTGATAAGTAGTTATAACTGAGTCGTTGTAAACTAATTTAAAAAGAGGAAGAGAGTAAGTTTGATCAATAAATATATGTTTATATAAATCTTTTAGAGGAACTTGCTTCGAAAAACGATTAGGAACTCCGCCATTTGGAGAGTAATATGTTCCAAAATAATATTTACTATCTTTGTTTTTATTCATATCAGGATCCAGCCAAGAAAATGAGGGTGTTTCAATACCATGAGCAAAAGCTATAGTTTGGCTTGCAAAATCATTACCACCTTCAGAACCTATAACCATATTTTTATTATCTCTTATAAATGCCATTCTTTTAAGTCTTGCATTCATATCTTCTTGTTGTGTTGTTATGTGCTTCGGTGAGTAATCATCAAAAACCTCTCCAAAAGCATCGCAGTCAATAAACCAAGAATTATATTTTACGCCTGTATTTAAAATACTTTCTACTCTTTCTTTCACTGCTGGCATGGACAGAGTAGGATTAAGTTTTCTTCCTACCCCCTTAAAACCTTCTAATTTTTCACCCTTTCTATTTGTAACAGTAGCATTTTCATATAAAGATTTATCTTTAAAAGCAGCCGTAACCCATTTTTCTTCTCCAGGCTTATGAATAGAGTGATAAGAATCATAGGTACCTATTAAATAGCCCATATTATTGGCTTTTTCAACTAATTTAGGATTTATAGAACCTTGTATCCAATCATCGACGCCTATCCACGCATTTTTTATACCAGCGGCATTTATATCTTTTAATAAATCTACAGTATTGGAATTTGCCCAATTCTCTATTGGATCAAAATCATTTGGCATTTGAGATTTTAGTAACTTTTTATTTAAATCTATAAGTTCTAATTGATTTAAATTATTAACGCCTTTCTTTACTAATTTTTCAGTTTCTTTATCAAGATTCTTAAACACTTTAAGATTGTAAAAATCTTTTAATAATAATACCTGATTTAATGCACTCACTATTGTTTTCTTTTGATAATCGTCAACATAATCTTGAGTTTTTACTTGCTCAAAAACATCTAGCATTTCTTTTCCACCATCTATTTTTGTTTTTAATAATTCTTTTACCCAACTAATAGTTTCGTTTGATGTATTATTTCTAAATGCACCCCATTTCACATTTTCTTTTGAGATTACAGATTTATCCCAAAAATACATATGGGGTGCACCATAAAGTTTAGCAATGTTTTTATTTGTTTTTTCTTTACTTTTTAAAGTGGTGAATTTTCCTTTTTCAACAATATAATTCTTATATGTTTTTGCAATATTAACAGGGTCTTTTTCTGTTACATATATTCTAAATGAATATTCTTTATTTTTATTGATTTTAGGAAACTCATGATTAAATGAAAATTTAATTTTATCTTTCGAATTAAAAGTTATTTCATTATTGAACACATTTTCTATTACGTATAAAATAGAATATTTTTGCTTATTCAAAGCAAAAAATTGCATAGAAAATGATTCTAATGGTAAATAACTATTATTGCTTAAATATATTTTCCAATATTTATCGTTGCTTGGTATATATTTGCCTTCTGAAAGAGGAATGACATAGCTTTCAGCACTAACATTAGGCCATTGAAATTCCGAATTATTTTTCACATTAGATTTTATTTTTACATTTAAGTATGTATTTTCCTTTTTAATTTCCACATTTACATTTTCTTTAGGATATTTCCATGATACACTATTATTTGACCTTTTTAAATTTGATACTTTTCTTTTTGGTAACCCATCTGAAGCATTTTCCTTTACACCATTTTTTTCAATAGATAACTGAAAGGTTTCAGGATTTACAGTGAATTTGAAATTAGATTTTTTGACTATTCCTTCAGTAGTAGCATTAGCCGTGCTGGTACAGCTACCGAGTACTCCTACAATTAAAATAGAACTCATAAATATTGACATGATTTTTTTCATATTGCCCACCTCCAATTGAAATATTATACCATTAAATACCATTAAGTACCAGGTAAGGAGGCATTATAATGGGGAATAAATCAGTATATGTAGCTGTTATTCTAGATGCATTAATATCTATATGGACAGTGAGTAAGACTTGGGGTTCTAAAAAAAGAATAAATAATCTTTTCAATTAGATAATATTCATAAAATATGACGATTTTTAAGAGAATCCCAAAATGGCTTCTCTTAAAAATTATTACCAAGGTCGTACTTTCTCAAGCCAACCCTTCTCTTCCCAATATGTTTTATCAGTTTGATTAAATGCGTTTTTTCTGTATGAAACGCATGATATAGAAAAGAGCCTTTACTTTAAAACCAGGGATAATATGTTTAGATTTATTTGATATTTTAACAGACAATTTATCAACATCTTTTTCAATTTGCTTTTTTTTATTATCGCTGACACCTTGCCAGTCAGAAGCACCAACTGCTTTACCGTAAGTAAATATCTTTCCTACACCCCACTGAGTTAAGCTCATAGTCATATCTTTTATCGTTGATTTCATTCCGCCACCTGCTGCAGTACTTACAACGACAGCTGTTTTTGAAAACATTGTTTTATTGGGACGATGTATCATGAATTGAAAGCCGAAATGGTCAAGAAATGCTTTCATTTGACCACTTACATGCAATACATAAACAGGACTTTCCAAAATAATTAAATTTGCATTTTCCATTGCAGTTTTTATCGGAGTTATTTTATCTTCATGAGGACAAAAACTTTCGCCTTTACTAAAACAAAGTGCACAGCCTTGGCAAAAATGGGACATGTCTTTTGGCAAATAAAACTATATTAGTTCATCTTTCTCTCCAAGTAACTTTCTCAATAAAAGTTGCACAATGTTATAGGTACTGCCTTTATGTTCTGTTCCATATATGGCTACTATATTCATGTTTCCCCTCCTACTCAAAATTATAGAAATAAGATATATTTTCTTACTACTGAGAAATAACCTTTAAGTAAATTATAGACGATAGTTAACTATCGTCTATAATGAGTTTTATCTTTAGAAAAATAATCACTTTTTAAAAATGTTAAAAAGTAAAAAATGATACATATTATACTTACATAATCTTATGGTGGGAAAAACATTAAAATAGTATTTGATTAGCAATTATGAATTTCTCCGCAGCGACCTGCAACAAGAAGCGAAAAAGCACTGAAATTTCATTTAGGAATTCTTCTTTTGTGAAAATGTAATTCTCGTAAGACTGCCAGGAAGGCAGTCTAGAGAACTTGAGGCATGACGCCGAATGTGAACGTTAGCGAATTACATTTTCAGAAAAGTTTAGAATTTCTTAATGAAATTTCACGTTTCGAACTCCTGTTGCAAGTCACTGTGGAACATGTTATATTTACAGATTAAATTCCTCTGCAACAACCTTTATAGCCTTTAATTTGTCTCCAATTTTAATAGCACAAGTAATTCTTATTTCTGATGTAGTAATCATTTTAATTTCAATATTGTTTTTGTTAAAAACCCTAAACATTCTAGCTGCTACTCCAGAGGTTGTCTTCATGCCAAGCCCCACCACTGAAAATTTAGTTATCTCTTCATCAACTATAACTTTATTATCTGCTATTAAGTTATCTATAATTTCTAAACTATCCTTTAAGCCTTCTTTAGGTATAGTAAATGATACACTTACCTTTCCATCTATAGGTGATGTTTGACTTATCATATCTATATTAATTCTTTTACTTCCTATAGCTTCAAATATAGTAGACAATATATTCACATCTTTAGGTATGCGCTGAAGTGTTACTGCAACATCCTCATCACTAGTTGCTATTCCTGTTACTGGTTTACTTTCCATATTCATATTTTTTACCTCCTTAATTACAGTTCCTTTAATATCACTATTACTGAGCCCTACATATATAGGTATGCTATATTTTTGAGCAAGTTCTATAGACCTTGAATGCATTATTTGAGCTCCCAAACTTGCTAGCTCGAGCATCTCCTCATATTCTATTTCATCTAATTTTTTAGCTGCGCTGTATGCTCTAGGATCTACACTATATATTCCAGAAACGTCCGTATATATTTCACATCTGCCATTAAGCTTCACAGCTAAAGCAACTGCAGTAGTATCAGATCCACCTCTGCCGAGTGTTGTAATATCACCTTCCCCATTTATTCCTTGGAAGCCAGCAACTATTACGATTTTGCCTTCTTTTAAGCTTTTTTTAATCCTGCCACCGTGTATATCTTCAATTAACGCTTTACCATATTGTCCACTAGTCTTAATCCCAATTTGGTATGCAGTATAACTTATGGCATCATATCCAAGTCCCTTAATTGCCATGGCGAGTAGTGCACTTGAAATTATTTCACCTGTTGATAATAGAACATCCAATTCTCTCTTATCTGGTTTTTCTCCTATACCTTTTGATAGAGATAATAAATCATCTGTAGTGTCCCCCATAGCAGATACTACTATAACTAAATCTGTATCTTCATTTTTCCTCTTTACTATACTTTGTGCAATTCCTTTAATTTTCTCTGTAGTGCCTACAGATGAACCTCCATATTTTTGAACAACTACTGCCATAATCAAATCACTCCTTTATATATCTCGTGTAGCATATGATACACTGATTGATTTTACTTGTTCTTTACAGAGAATACATATACGCTATGTATTCTCTGTATTAATATTATTTCTGTTAATATCTACTTTTTATTATCGCTTAGTAATTTAACTGCACGATTAAATACATCATCTTCAACAAACCCATTAGATACATTTTTAGAATTTAACAATATAAATCTAATAGAACTTTTAGACCATTCCTTATTTCGATTAGTTTTAATTTCTGCAACATTTAACTCGTTAGAAATTCCTTGTAGACTTTTACCATCAAGATATAAGTTGTATATTATTCCAATAACATTTTTATTAGAATAAGCCTTTCTACCTGCATATCTTTCGTTCAGTTTTATTTCTGAACTATTTAGTTGTTCTTCAAGTTCTTCTAATCTTTCTACCAAAGCATTACGCTGTCTGCTATGTTTAATTTTTAAATTACCTTAGCAAGTTTAGGCTCTGGTCGTTTTTGTAGCATAGACTAAATACTTTTTAGTTAATTCCTTCTAGGCTTTTTTCAATGCTCTTTAAAGCTTTTTCCAATATTGTTCTAGGACATGCAAAATTGATTCTTTGGAAATGTTCTCCACCAACGCCAAAGATATAGCCATCATCCAGTGCGATTTTAGCTTTTGTCTGCATCAATTGCTGAAGTTCTATATCCGTGAAGTCAAAATCACTAAAATCAAGCCACGCCAAATAAGTTCCTTCTGGTCTAATCATCTTTACCCTTGGAATTCTCGCCTTTAGAAATTTATCAATGAAATCAAGATTATCTTGTAGGTATATAATAAGCTGCTCAAGCCATTCTTCCCCTTTATTGTAAGCTGCTATCTGAGCCACAGATGCAAAGGAGCCTGGATCGATATCAATTGTTGCTAGTTTATGGTTTAATTCTTTCCTTAACTTTTCATTGGGTATTATAATATCAGAAATTTGTAGACCTGCAAGATTAAATGTCTTTGAAGGTGATGTACATACAATTGAGTTCATCCTAAATTCTTCAGAAATCTTACCAAATGGAATATGGCGATTTGACTGATATATTAAATCCGAGTGAATTTCATCTGAAATTACCAGCACATTATTCTCTACACAAATTTCACCCAACCGTTGCAACTCTTCAGCTGTCCAAACACGCCCAACGGGATTATGGGGGCTACATAAAAACATGAGCTTAGTTCTGCTATCTTGAGCAATTCTTTCTAATTCACAAAAATTCATTTCATATTTGCCATTATTAAGTATTAATGGATTATTAGCTATATGACAACCATTATTGGTGATAATATTGGCAAATGGATAATAAACAGGACTTTGAATTATCACTTTATCACCTAGATTACAAAATGTCTCTACAATAAAGTTTAGTGCAGGTATTATTCCTGGTGTAAAAAGTATCCATTCCTTTTCAATGTCCCATCCGTTCCTTTTTTTATGCCAGTTAACTACAGCCTCCAAAAACTCATCACTCTTCTGTCCATAACCAAAAATTCCATGTCGTGCTCTCTCTGTTAGTGCCTCAATAATGGGTTGAGCGACTTTAAAATCCATGTCCGCAATCCACATTGGAATGCTTTTTTCCTCTCCAAAGTTTTCTTTAAGATGTTTTTTAGACCATTTTATAGAGTCTGTTTCTCTTCTGTCGATAATTTCATCAAAGTTGTATTTTGTCATAATATCTCCTCCCAGGTTTAAATGTATTACAAAAAAACAAATATTGTTTAGGCTCTATACTATTTATAGTTTATAACCTAAACAATATTTTGTCAAGAGAGTTTTTATTTATACACTATTAAATCAAAATACTCTTTTTTATTCTTAACGAGGTATATTTAACAATTCAGTATACTTTTGCATAACTTTATAAAATGCGTCAATCTCTTCGGTAGTAAAGCTATTATGCAATGTTTTATCAGCCCAAGTGAGTTCCTTAATATCATATGCTTTATGTGCTTTACTTAGGAGTTCTCCTTTGTCAGTGACATACAAATGGACGTTTTTTGCGTTGTCATCTTCTTTTTTTCGTATAATTAAACCACGCTTTTCTAGTTTGGTAATAATCTGTGATACAGCACCTTTAGTACGATTCCACTCCAATGCCACCTCAGTAACAATAATTCCTGGATTCTCATCAATAACAGTCAGAGTATGTAATTCAACCATATTGATTATATCTCCAGTCCCATAATCACGAGCTGCCTTTATATAGTCACTATAAGTCATAACAAATTTATAAATAATATTTGCCTTTGTATCTAATTCATAATATTTAGTATTTCTTTGGATTACATTTTCAGTATCGTTCATTTTGCCCAAACAACCTTTCGTTCATATTTTTATAATTAACCAAAAAAGTTTACGTTAACTAACTATACGATTCAGCATTTCTATTACCGATAATTTAATACTGTTAATTAGCTATAAATTACAAATATTCACTCATATTATAGCTCAATTAAAACTCTAAAATCATATTATACCATTTAGAACCACCGTGTGCTGATTTAGATATCCCTATATTTATGAACCCGAATTTTGTATAATAATGAATAAGTTTTTCTTTACATGTTAGAATAACGCCTTTACGACCCTCTAATCTTGATACTTCTATCATATGATTCATTAATTGTACAGCAATTCCTTGATTACGATAATCTGGTATCACATCAAGGCCAAAAATAGTCTGGTAATCTCCATCTGGAACATGTTGTGTAGCATCATTATATAATTCATCATAGATAGCAGTTTCATTGATTATACACCCATTGATGAACCCAATTATATCTCCATCAATTTCTGCTACAAAAAAAAATTCTGGAAATATCTTAATTCGTTGTTCGAATGATGTCTTCGTAGCAGCCTCTGCCTCTGGAAAACATCTTGATTCCACTTCTGTTACTGCATCTAAGTCTTCTATAGATACTCCTCTAATTTTAATATTCATTACACTAATCTCCTTTTGCTTAAAATATAAGTAATATTTGCTTCGTCGTATAGTACAGTTGCGAAGTATATATATATTTCAATTAAACATTAATAATTAATTACTGAACTTGATTTAACCTAAAGCATTTTTCTCCTAACACTTTTAATTTTGCAAGTTATATCTTTTCATATAGTTCCCTCTGACAATCTCAAGTTGTTCTTTTAACTTCTTATTTTTACACCTTTTTTTATATTGTTTCAAAAAAAATAAATACAGCAAAGGAACACCTTTGCTGCATAAAATACATGTTTTTATACAAACTTCGTGTACCTTGTAGCTCACCACTGAAAAATCAGTGACAATTTTACATATATTATATGTAATCTCAGAAAATAATTTCACCAAATACATTTTCTTCGGCCATAGCTCCTTTTCTTATTCATCTTAGCCTGTCAGCTCCGAACAAGTACTCTTAGATACAGCACCTCTACCCTAGGTAGTTTACTTATTAAATTAGTTATTATATTATCACAGTATGTTTATAAGTACAAGCATTAATTACAGATGTTCTTACTAAAATGTCTATCTCCCCTCTCAGGCAGTATTGCAACAACGTTCCCACCTTCAATGGATTCTCCAAGTTTTATTGCAGATACTATGGCAGTCCCTAAAGAACTGCCTACAAATAGCCCCTCTTTACATTGTATCCTTAATTGATGGCTGCAGTTTTGCGAAGATATTTACACCTTCTTTTACACCCAAATTATTTAGCTTAATAAGTGGTGTATTTCCTATAATATTTAATATACTATTTATATATCTCACTGCTAAGACCTCTACTTAGAACTAATTTTGCATATTCTTTTGCACCATCTAAGGAATGATCTCTATAATTTCCACATTGAACTTCATTGGCTGCCGGGATTTCCTCTGTTTCTATCACCTTTTTCAATCCATAATTTAGGGCTTCTATAACCCTATCTACACTGACATCATTCCATACGATCATGTAAAAACCTGTTCTACATCCCATAGGTGAAATGTCTATAATTCCGTCCATTACTTCTCTCATATATCCAGCAAGCAAATGCTCTAAAGTATGGATAGCTGATATATTCATAAACTCCTTGTTTGGTTGCATAAATCTTAAGTCAAACTTTGTTACTTTATCACCCTTTTCGCCTATCTTTACCTCACATTTTCGTACAAAAGGTGCCACAACCTTTGTGTGATCTAATGAAAAACTTTCAACCTTAATCATTTACCCTTACCTCCTTATTTGCTACTGCAATGAAAATGCCAGTTTCAGTATATTCGCCTTTGCTAGAATAACCTTTGCATCTTAAATCTGTATTCTCAATGTTTACTATATTAAACCCTGCGCCAGTTAACCACTCTTCCATCTGATTATTTGAAAACCCAAGCCATTCGTCAAACATTTCAGTCCTTGCCCACTGCCCATTATGCTCTTCTACATCCGATATTATTAAAGTCCCACCTTTTTTAATTATTCTGTGCATCTCTTCAATAGCCTTTTTAGCATCGCTCACATGGTGAAGAGCCATATTAATGAAGACCACATCTACAGATTCATCAAACAAAACCAAGTTGTCTATGGAGGATTTTATTGGATATACATTATCGAATTTTTTAGTTTCCATTAATTTTTTGGATTCTTTAAGCATATTTACTGATTGATCTATAGAAAACACAATGCTTGCATCTAAGGCCAGCGCTAAGGATAAAAATCCAGCGCCGCATCCAAGATCAGCCACTACCTTATCTTTTATACTTACTTTGGATAATACCTTGTACTTTAACCTTTCATCAAAATACTCACTTCTTATTACGTTCCAACTTTTAGCTATTTCGTTAAAATAATCTAATGAACTCATAATATTACCTCCATTTATTTTTTTTAAGTCTAAATTTTACATTTTATACTTAAAAAATAGTGTTAAGGCCAAGTTTTTTTTTAAATCCAAATATTTTTGGTGTCAAAAAAACACCGTCTCATTTTATAGAGGCGGTGTTATTACACTCCGCGGTCCACTCTAATTAGATATAGAATCTCACTTAAATCCAAGCACAAAATGCTTTATCGCTTTAACGGGCGAACCCGTAGTACCCTACTATAATTTCAGGTCCATGCTCCAAAGGGCACTTCATATATATTTAGGTAAAAGCTTCTCAGCATCGCTTCCTCTCTGTACCCATGCAATATACTACTTTCCTTTTTCATTGCATTTCCTAGTATTCATATTGGAATGGTTATATTTTTATTATATGCCATATTTTATTTTTGTCAACCTCAATTTAAAAATAATAATTTACTATTATTCAGAATATATACAAAATATTTTCAACAAAAATATAAAATAATTATAATCAATTTCAACATCTATGAATAGTATGTATTGATATGATGAAATGGAGTGTGATATTATGCAAGGTACTATTAAAAATTTTTTCCCCGGTGGCAATACTTCAAGAGGATTCTATTCCTACTATAGGTATATACTAGGTCAAGATGAAGCAAGAAGAATAATATGCATAAAAGGAGGCCCTGGAACAGGTAAATCATCCTTAATGAAGAAAGTTTCTAAATACTTCAATGAAAAAGGCTACGATATAGAACAACATCACTGTTCTTCCGATAATAATTCACTAGACGGAGTAGTTATTAAAAAACTTAACGTTGCAATACTTGATGCAACAGCACCTCATATAGTGGATCCTATAAATCCAGGAGCCGTAGATGAAGTTCTAAACATGGGAGATTGTTGGAATGAAGAAGGCTTTAAGAAATATAGGCATAAAATAATTGGCATAAATAAAAAAGTTGGCAAAACTTTTAAAAGGGCCTATCGATTCTTTGGAGCAGCTAAATTAGTTTATGATGATTGGCAAAACTATAATGATGAAGCCTTGAATATTAATAAATTAAACATACTGAAAGAAAATCTAAAAGAATCTTTATTCACCACGCCACCATCTACTATAGGCTATGATAGACATTTATTTGCTACAGCCTTTACACCTAACGGTATTGTCACTTATATTGAAAACTTAAGCGCAGGTTATAAAAATATTTATGTATTAAAAGGCGGACCTGGTACTGGAAAATCAGATGTACTAGAATTTCTATCCACCGAAGCCTTAAGGCGTGGATACAATGTAGAAATTTTTCATACGCCACTTATCCCTGAAAAAATTGAGCATATATTGATTCCTGACTTAAATGTTGCCATTTTGACCTCTAATGAAATAAATAATTCAGATCTTCCAGGTATTGTAATTGATATGGAGGATTGTTTAAATCTAAGTACACTTGAAAATAACAAAGATGAAATAGAATATGATGCAACTGAGTTTTACACGCTATTAGACAAGGGTTTAGCTACAATAAAAGAAGCTAAATGTCTACATGACGAACTTGAAACTTACTTTATACCAAATATGGATTTTTCTAAGGTGGATGCAGTATTCACAAAGATCATTAAAAAGATAAACGAGTATGAAGAAGATTATTTAAATGATCCGTATACAGATTTTTAGTTAAATCGTATATTATAAATTCATAATCCTCATAAATACAAGTAAAAAGGATATTTATGAAAATAATCACCTTTATATAACTTCCCTATATGAAAAAAGATGCTCTACTTTTTTTGAAAGTAGAGCATCTTTTATATATATATTTTAATTTTTTCTATTCTTCTTTGTTTAACTTGCTCTATTTTAAATATTACATTCCCATATTCAATAGTTTGGGTTTCATTTTTCTTTGGAATACATCCTATAAGGCTAATTAAAAAACCTCCTATAGTATTGTAATTCTTCGACATTAAATTTAAATCAAGATGATCATTCAATTCGTCTAAAGAAAGTAATCCATTCACTATATAAGTATTATTATCAACTTTTCTTATATCAGGTTCGTCATCATCATATTCATCTTCAATATTTCCCATAACTTCTTCTATAAGGTCTTTAATAGTAACTACCCCTGAAAATCCTCCATATTCGTCTATAAGTACTGCCATATGATTTTTAGATATTTTTAATTCTCTAAATAATTCATCTATATTTTTACTTTGATAAACAAGGTAAGGAGAATGTAATATATTCTTAATGTTTACATTTTCAAAGCCCTTAATGCGAGCCTCCATTATAAAATCTTTCATGTGAAGTATTCCTATGATATTATCAACATCACCGTCATATACTGGCACTCTTGAATACTTTTTCTCTAATAACTCACCTAAGAACTGTGTAACATGATCATTTATATCAATCAAAAACACTTCAGTTCTTGGAGTCATAACTTCTCTAGCTGATTTATCATCGAATTCGATAATGTTATTTATCATCTTTTTGGCAGTTTCGTTTATAGCGCCGCGTTGTCGTCCAACTTCTATAAGTGATTTCATTTCCTCTTTTGATAACTTCTCCTCTAATTTTTCACTATTAAGACCAGTAATCTTAACTAAAACATCAGTGGATGCTGAAAGTAGCATTGCAAAAGGAACCAGCAGCTTAGATACATAGAAAACAGGCACTACGCAAAACATTGCAATAGCTTCTGATTTTTGTAGTGCTACTCGCTTTGGAAACAATTCACCAAACACAAGTGTTATATAACATAGACCAATTGTTATGCTAGCTAAAGCAATTTGCTTACTATAAGGTACATTCAAATTGTTTAAATATCCTGAAAAATGATTAGATATTCCAGTAGCCGCAGTTGCAATAGAAAAAAAACCAGCGAGCATAATTCCAATTTGAACAGCCGATAAAAACTTTGTTGGCTCCTCAATAAGTTTTACTAATAGCTGTGCTTTTTTGTTATCCTCTTGCGCAAGATGCTTAATTTTATTTTCGCTAAGTGACGCTATTGCCATTTCCGCCGATGCAAAGAATGCATTTATCAGTGTTAAAATACCAATTGTTATAAATTGCGCCATTATATTATTGGGCGCAGGGTCAGGGTCTGAATCCATTAAAATTCCTCCTCTTAAATAAAAACTTTTCATACTACAATAATATCACAAATATTGTATTCTTTATTGATAATATGAAAATTAATATTTAATTATATCTAATTTATTGCAATTATTTAAAATAAAGTATGTTTCGATCTATACATAAAAAAAACAAACGCATACTGCAATATGATATAATATTATAATCAAATGAACCAACCCAATAACATTATGATAGAAATCATAGGAGGTAAATAAATGGATAAATCAAAAGTATACTTTACAAACTTAAGAACAAAACCAGGATGCAATCTATTAGATAAACTTCAAAAACTTGTGGTAGAAACAGGTATAAAAAATATTGATTTCAAAGATAAATTTGTAGCTATAAAAATTCATTTTGGAGAGCCAGGAAATCTTTCTTACATTAGGCCAAATTATGCTGCAAGTATTGTTAAGCTTGTGAAAGGACTAGGCGGTAAACCTTTCCTTACTGATTGCAATACACTATACACAGGAAGAAGATCTAATGCTGTAGACCATATTGAAGCCGCTATGGAAAATGGTTTTAATCCGATTTCAGTTGGATGTAACTTAATTATAGCTGATGGATTAAAGGGTGGGGATTATAGAGAAATCCCAATTAACCAAAAACATTGCAAAACTGCTAAAATAGGTTCAGCCATTGCTGATTCAGATATAGTTATTTCTATGACTCATTTTAAAGGCCATGAAATGACTGGGTTTGGTGGATCATTGAAAAATTTAGGTATGGGCTCAGGCTCTGTTGGCGGCAAGCTTGAAATGCATTCTGCATCAAAGCCATTTATGAAACATCGTAAATGTGTAAGCTGTGGTCAGTGCGTTAAAAATTGCCTACATGAAGCAATTACCTTTAATGAAGATAAAAAGGCAACTATAGATTATGATAAATGCGTAGGCTGTGGTCAATGTGTTGCCGTATGTCGCTATGGCTGCGCAACAGTAAAGTGGAATGAATCTGCTGATAGCGCTAATGAAAAAATTGCAGAATACACCTATGCAGTTATTAAAGATAAGCCACATTTTCATATTAGTTTCATTATGAATGTTTCCCCTAATTGTGACTGTTCACCGGAAAATGACGTTGCAATTGTTCCAGATATAGGAATAGCTGCATCCTTTGATCCAGTAGCCTTAGATCAAGCCTGTGTTGATATGGTTAATAGTGCAATTGCATTAAATGCAACTGAACTTTCAGATAACCACTATCATGATGGAGACGATAAATTTTCTACTATACATCCTGATACAAATTGGAAAGTTGGACTCGACCATGCAAAAGCTATCGGAATTGGAACTGACGAATATGAACTAGTAACAGTTAAATAAAAAAGTGCATCAGTATAACTTTCTCCTGCGTGACTTGAAATAAGAGATTGAAACGTGAAATTTCATTAAGGAATTCTAATCTTTTGCAAATATAAAATTCTCTGACGCTCACATTCGGCTTACAGCCGGTTCACTAGCCTGCCCTCCAGTCAGGCTCACGAGAATTTTATATTGGTAAAAGAAGAATTTCTAAATGAAATTTCAATGTTCCTGCTCTTCTTATTGCGAGTCACTTCAGGAGAAAGTTCATACTATTATGCATATCTATCTTCAAAGGAGAGACCCTTGCGTTACCATGGGACGATATTGTCGATCGGGAAAACATCAGTTTCCTATATAATAAAAAGTTTTTATGAAACTAAATAATTATAATCTAAAAATATTATGATAATACCTATCCCAAAGTAAGTAATTAACTAACTTTCCTTCTAATTCTTAAATAGTAGCCTAGAGATTTTACAACAAAACAACCAAATTCAACCATGCATATCAACATTACTATTAACGCTATTAATCCTGTTCGCATTACTGGAATACCTTCTAAATACATTTTTATGTTAAACCCGATTATAACTAAATACATTATAATTAAAGGTATAAATAAAAAGCAATACACCATACACTGCTTTTTTGCATGTTTAAGTATATGACTAGTATCTGAATATAACGCTGGCTTTTCATCCCAATATTCTTTTCCCCATAATGTATGTTTTGTAAAATTTGAATAACTTGTAAATATCATTTTCCACCCACTAGACTTATGAAATTCGAAATAACTATCATTTACAGTAATCTGAAAATCCAGAGAATATTTAACGTTTCTTGGTTCACCCTTCATAAAGTAAAAAGTATTACCTGATTTGCTCATTCTATACAGGTTATAACCCTTTAGTTCCATGTTTTCAAGCCATTCCTCTGTTATATCTGGAGAATAAAACCAACATAATTTAATTTTCTTAATAACTTTTCCATCTTTACGTAATTTTCTCTCTTCTTTATTATCTAAAATTGTGTCTTTAGGTCTTGTAAAGTTTAAATTTAAATCTGTATTATTTTCATTTCGAAGCTTCTTATCTGATTTATTAAGTTTTATCATAATGTAGACTAAAAAAACCAAAACTAATACAATTAACATCATTGATAATTTAGCTCCTGGCATAAAAGTAGCATTTAAAGACTCATCATTAAGATTAAAAAGTAACTCCGTAAGAAAAATCATTGGCACTATTGATATAATTATCCACATTGAAAGTAGTGTTCCTATAGAGTATTTTATAATACGACTTCTATTTAATAGACTTTCTCTTGAAGGATGTATTTTTATTTGAGATTTATCATTTTCATTCGCTAATATGTTCCATTTTTTTTTTGAAAAAGCACTATACCATCCATTTTTTAATAATGATTGCGAAGCACCATTAATTCGCGATTTATTATATCCAATTCTATAGTATATTTCTTTGCTTTCACCTTTTTCAAACACAAATACTTTAGTTACAGCTTTAATTTTTTTCAGGTGATAACCTTTGGCAGACATTTTACACAACCAATTTTCAGTTTCTATAATATCAAGGCTCCAAAATGGTCTAAATACCCTTTTACTCATAAAAGTCCCCCTCAAATCTTACTGCATTTTTATAAATTTCCTTTATTCTCTGTATTTCCATAAGAATAAGTTTCTTACCTATTTCCGTTATTTCATAAACAGTCCGTCTTTTGTCGTCTGAAAAAACAGAAATTATGCCCTTATCTTGTAACTTTGTAAGGGTTCCATAGACCGTTCCTGAACCCAACTTAATTCTACCCTTCGTTATCTCTTCCACATGTATTATTATTCCGTAACCATGTCTAGGCTCCGCTAAAGATAGCAAAATATAATAAGCTGTCTCAGTCATAGGCAGGAATTTTTTAAATACCTTATCCATATAGCTCCTCCATATTAACCTTAATTCTAGCTGTTGTATGTCACGACGTGACATGTCTCAATTCGACTATATCATATTACTTTATAATTGTAAAGTAATATGAAAGCTTCAGTGGAGCAGATAACAATTGAGAATTATTATCTGCTCCAAAGGTCTACAACGAGGCTTATTCTACACTTTTAAGAGAACTAACCATATCAATATCTTTAACTTTCTTTGAAAACATAAGGTTAACAAGAATAGATATCAAAATTGTTCCGAAAATACTGTAAAACAAAGATTGAACAGATATTATGGTCATCATATCAAATGTATCACCCATGAATGAAATCATATAGCTAATAAGCCATTTTCCGCAAGGTATCCCAATTATAATTCCAAGGGTTGTAATCCAAATGGTTTGTGTAAGAAGTAGCCACCTAATTCTCTTTGTTTTAAAGCCTAATACCTTTAGCGTGGCAAGTTCTCTTTGTCGCTCTGTAAAGGATAATATGCCGAGATTGTAAAGCACTACTATGCCCAAAATAGCTGCTCCTAAAATAAGTATATATACCATAATGTTCATGGCTTCTGTCATGGTTTCATAACTTTTAGTTAAATCTACCCTTGACCAGATGCGCGTTACACCAGTAACATTAGAATTTATTTTTTTAGAAGTTATGATAGAGGTAGCTTTAAAGTTGTATCCCAGCCTTTCAAAATTATTTTTTGTCAATGTGATGCCTTGGGATATGGGTGTACGGTAAATGGCCCCGATTGTTGATGTAACGTAACGTTCATCACCATAAATGTGAAAGGAAATTTCATCGCCTACTTTAACTCCTAAAAGATTAGCCATTTTATAGCTTATTGATACTTTGTCTTGTGGTAATTGAATAGCCTCACGCTTGGCATTTTGAGGGTTAATAAGTGTTACATTTTCAGTTACAAGTAGCTGCGCAGTTTTCTTTTTATCCTTTGCTTTAATTTCGATAGTACCTTCCATTATTGATTCTCCAGCATAGCTATTTTTAATTGATGAAATTTCTTTTTTGGATGCTTTTTCAGAAAGTGTCAACTTTGTTTCATAGTGGTTAATATCCGAATACTGCCAACTAATAACATCCTTTACGCTATCTTTCATACCAAAAGCACATACAAGCAGTGATGTACATCCCATTACACCGATTATAGCCATAATGGAACGAACTTTACTTCGAAACATATCCCGTAAATTCCACTGTGTATTGAACCCAATCTTTGCCCATAACTTTGTTTTTTCAAAAAAGCCTTGTTTCATAATCCTTGGAGCCTTAGGCAAAAGCAATTGAGATGGTATATCTTTTAGAACTTTACGGCAAGTAAGGTAAGTTGCCAAAGTACATGCAATTACAGAAACTAGAGCCATTATAAATGAAGAGACTGAAACTTCCGGTTTCCAAACAGGCAAGGTGTATGCTGTTTTTAATGAATCGTAGAAAAGATGTGGCAGAATAAGTGGGCCTGCTACTAATCCAATAACAGCACCAGCAATGGAAATCCATAAGCCATAAGAAACATAGTGGAATAATATGTGTTTCTTCTTGAAACCTATCGCTTTTAATGTGCCGATTTGCGTACGTTGATTATTGACTAAACGCGTCATAGTTGTAATTATTGTAAGTAAGGCAATTGCAAGAAATACAATTGGGAAGACCTGCCCTATCGCTTTATGCTGCTCGATTTCTTCCTGAAACATTGCATAACTTCCAAAATTATTTCTTGTTAAAAATACACTGTACTTACCGTCTAAAGCGGTATCAATTTTTTTTTCTAACTTTGAGTAATCTGTCCCATCGGTAGTAACCAAAAGGTCTGTGTAGAATATTGGTATTGATTTTGGTAAAGACTTGTCGGAGAGATAAGCAAATCCAAAGTTTTCATGGTTTGGAACAATGTCATTATCGCCTGTTGCATACACATATTCAGGATTTAAAACTGTTCCTAGTATTTCTTTTTTCATAGTAATACCATTGAATGTTGTGGATATAGTATCTCCAAGGGTGAGTCCCTTTGCTTTAGCAAATGCGTCGTCCAGCCATACACCATCTTTATCAACAGAAAATTTCTGCCCATCAATAAGCTGGCACTTTGAAATCTTATTTTCATTTGTAAAATGTAGTGTTATCTTTGGTTTGTTTTCAAATCTCGCAACACTGTCTATTGTGAGCCTTCTTTGTACGGAGGTAACACCATTAACTGATAAAACCTTATCAGCATCCGATTTCGTAAACCCACTGCCATAAATCCAGACATTAGCAAAATTAGTATCCCGGTAATACTCATTTGATGCAGTTTGCAATCCATACCATTCACTGTTTATACCTACGTATATAAAAACGCCTAAAATAGACATTATAAAAATTGAAATGAATTGAGTTTTGTTTAGCTTCATATCTCGAATCATTTTGAGAAAAAGCATTACCAGTTCACCTCCTTTACATCAACGGGTGCAGCATTAATACTTATATCCCTCACTTTGCCGTTTTTAATTCGGATAACCTTATCTGCAGCCTGAGCCAGTGCTGAATTGTGTGTAACAATAATAACTGACTTATTTTTCTCTCTGCTCATTTTCTGTAGTAAGGAAAGAATAACAATACCTGTTTCACTATCTAGTGCACCTGTTGGCTCATCGCAAAGAAGCATGGTTGGATTTTTGCATATGGCCCTTGCTATAGACACTCGCTGTTGTTCCCCACCTGATAGCTGTGATGGAAATTTATTTAAGTGATCACCTAGTCCAACTGAGGTCAGTATTTCGGCAGCATCCAATGCCCCTTTCACTACATCCTTTGTAAGTGCCACATTTTCAAGGGCAGTTAATGTTGGAATGAGGTTGTAGAACTGAAATACAAAGCCCACATTTTCTGCTCGATATTCCGTCAATGCATCATCTTTGTAATTCGCTATATTTTTACCATTAATAATGATTTCTCCATTTGTAGCAAAGTCCATACCACCAAGCAAATTAAGAACTGTAGATTTGCCGGCGCCACTCGGACCTAATATAACAACAAATTCACTATCATTAATAGTAAAACTGATATTATCTGCAGCAAGTAGCGTCTTTTCGCCTAAATTATAAGCTTTTGTAACATTTTTAAATTCAATTGTATTTTTCATAGTCCCCCCCTATAATCTGAAACATGTTTCAGATTATATTATACCAACCCGTCCCTTTGTTGTCAATATTAACCTGAAATATATTTCAGGTTTGTTGACTGCTTCACTTAAACTAGTTATAATTAAATTAAAATCTTAGTCTAAGGGAGGACACCATGAGTAATAACTCAATTAGAGAACCTAAACAAAAACGTTCTATTGAAAAGAAAAAAAAGATAATTGAAGTTGGATTTAAACTAATGTGCGAAAAGGGCTACCACAATACAAACTCAGTGGAGATTGGTAAAGCTGCTGGAGTATCAACTGGTATTATATATAACTACTTTACAGACAAAAAGGATATTTTTATTAGCGCTATTCAAGATTATGCTAACAGTCTAACAGCACCAATGTTTGAAAAAATAAGTACACTTAAAGAACCTATTGATTTGACAGACCTATTAAAGCAATTTATTGATATTTTTATACAGTCACACTATATTTCAAAGTCTGCTCACGAAGAAATGATGGCTATGGCTCATTCTGATAAAGATGTAGCTAAGTTGTTTTACCAGTTTGAAATTGATACTACAAACACCCTTATTGAGTTAATGAAACAAAAAGGTATTACACCAACAAACCCTAGAGAGAAAGTTCATATTTCTATTGGGCTAATTGAAAACCTTTGCCATGAAAGGGTGTACCATAAACACGAGTCTATGGATTATATGATTATGACAGACGAAGTTATAAATCTTGTTATTAGTATGTTAACAAATTAAATATTTGTTAAAGTAGTGTAACATCTTTATTTTGCTTTTAGATCCAATATCCACTTAAAGCAAGTAACCCCATATCATTAGATATGGAGTTACCTGCGACGAAATATAAAGAAGATTGTAAAGCAATGATTCACTTTATTTTAATGCATTTTTTAAGCTTTTTTAGAAAAAATAATCATTTGAAAAAATCATTTCTTAAACCCATATATACTTGAGGTAAGACCAATTACAACAATAGTGAAGCCTATTAGATTAGAGTAAAAGATCTCATTAGACGAAAATCCACCCCCACCGATTGCTATGATTGCTACTCCAACAATAGTAACTTCTATACCTATTAACATTATTTGTATTGGAGTCTTATTCTTTGTATGTTTATCTAAAATAACTATAGTTAAAAGTATTGGAATAAGTAAAATAACGATCAAAATCAAAGCTGCCATAAAAACACCCCTCAGTCTATATTTGTTTATACAAATGCTTTAATAATAGTATTTTCTTTTTAAACTCATCTTCTAAAATAATATTTTTTTGAAATGAGTAATAGACTCAATGTGAATGTAACTCGATTGGCATTGTATTACATTTACTATAGAGTATGCTTATTTTACTCTTTGAGCAATTGGATGGTTCTCTTTAAATTGAACTAAATCCCATAAGTTTCCGTATAAATCTTTGAATACTGCAACTGTACCATATGATTGTTCTTTAGGTTCTCTAACAAATTCTATACCTTTTGCTATCATTTCGTTATAATCTCTCCAAAAATCATCTGTTCCAAGGAATAGGAAAACCCGTCCTCCTGCCTGATTTCCAATAAACGATAGTTGTTCAGGTTTAGAAGCTCTTGCAAGTAATATTGTAGTTCCTGACGAACTTGGTGGAGACACTACCACCCAACGTTTATCTTGGTCTTCTTGGTATGTGTCTTCTATTAATGTAAAATGAAGTTTCTTTGTGTAAAATTCAATGGCTTCATCATAGTCTTTGACTACTAACGCAATGTGTACAATAGATTGTATCATTTTATTTGCCTCACTTTCCTTACAAAATATAAGTAATATTATTGTGTCGTCTATTTTTACAAGTTCCTCATAAATATTTATTCACTTATACCACTATTGCCTTATCCAAGAGTAAGCATAATTCCCAATATGTTTAGGAATATTATTCATATCTATAGAGCAATCTTCAATTATTAATAGTTTCTTTTTTATTGAAATATTCCACATTAATGTTATCCTCCCCCCTCCTATGTAATCCTTACCTAATAATATCATAACATTATAAATAGCTAAACTTTAATTCCCCTAGGGAATACAATATAATATGGATGGAAAAAGAACAAATAACGTGAAACCAAAATTTCACGTTATTTTATAAGTATTTATAATGTTTACAAAAGGCTAAAGTAATAATAGACATACTTATTTACACAAGAAAGTAATCCCTAATACTGTTGTACAAACTCCAATTAACAATAATAATATAAAACCGATTATATTTTGTTTTTTAAGTTGCAAAATACTATAAAGTAAAGTATCGATACCAACACAAACCATTACTAAATTCAATAGAGACTTATCGTCTATACCATTGTAGGAATTAAATATATGAATAAAAAACAATATAAATATGGCCACAGAAACTATTTTACGTGAACTTTTATAAAATAAAGAATTTTCATTATATAGATTCATAAACATTCTCCTTTATTAAAAAATAAGATAGTATCTTATTTTTATATTTATATTTATATTTATATTTTAATGCTTTTTGTAATTATTTTCAAGAAAATCAGTTTGATGCTACCCCCATCATTCAATATAATAAGATGTTATGTTATCTATTTGGATCTGAGTTAATACATTGTTGTCTTTATTTCTTTATTTGAGATGTTCTTAATAATATTATCTAAATTAACTTCTAAAGGCGAAAATATATCCTGTAAGTACAATGTATCACCTTCAATTCTGGAATTACAATCGCATCCTGCTCTATATAATATATATTGTCTTCTTTATTCTTAATTGTAAGTAAGGTGACTTACTTGCATGCTATACTTTGCTGCTTTTATTGTCAAGATATTTATTAAGGTACATTAATTTTAAATATACCGATCAATCAAACTAACTTATAAATACGCATATGCACATATAATAATTGTTATATTTTTAGTTGAATATATCTATTTTTACTCCTTCATAGAAATATCTCGTTGAAGTTGAATCCATAAATATAATCCTATTATGCAAGTTAATATTTCTGTTATAGTCATCGACCATATAACCCCATGTAAACCAAACGTATATTTTCCTAAAATCATAATAGGAATTAATAATGTTCCCTGCACTACAGACATTATGGTTGCATCTTTACCTCTTCCAGCTCCTTGGAATATTGCTATAAAAAGACCAGTAATGCCAGCAAACAAAGCTGAAATAAGCATAGCTAGCAAAATGTATATCCCAGTGTTTATTACGTAAGTATTATGGCTAAATAAATGTAATATTGGTTTTCTGAAGATAAATATTATCAATGAAAAGGCCATAGTTAGGATTGCAATATAGGCTGCAGTAATATTTATAATACTCTTCATTCGTTTTATATTGTTAGCTGCATACGCATAAGCAATTAAGGGAATAACTCCAATATATAACCCTTTAGCAGCAAATTGAGCAAGTTGGGCAATTCGCAGAGATATTCCAAATGCAGCAACAGCATAGTCGCCATAGTATGCTGAAAAATTATTTAACAATAAAACGGAAACAATCAAAAATGCATCTAATAGGAAAGAGGATATTCCTATCTTAAAAATATCTTTCAACATGCTAAGCGTTGGTTTGAATGTACTTATGGAAACTGTCAAAGTAGAACTTTTGTTTTTAAGGTAATAAACATAGTACAATACTGCACATGTATTCGCAACAACTGTTCCAATTGCTGCTCCTACAATATTTAAATGACATGTAAAAATTAATATGGGGTCCAAAACAATATTTATGATAACACTTATAAACATACCATTCATCGAGACTTTTGATGATCCCTCCGCTCGTACTACTTGTCCTAATGCAAAGTTAGAAATTACAAATGGACTTCCTAAGATAAGAACCATAATAAAATCTTTGGTGAACAAAACCGTATCACCTTTTGCCCCTAATACTTTTAGAATAGGATGAATTAAAGGTATCGCGAATAACATAAAAATAAATCCAGCTAATATACTTAAGAAAAAAGTAACTGATGAAACTTTTTTTGCATCTTCTAATTTTGTTTCCCCAAGTAACCTAGATATATAGGTTCCACCACCTACACCAAAAACATTTCCAATTCCCGATAATATGATTGTAAAAGGTAACGCTAAGGTGACAGCTGTCATCATCGATGTGTTATTTAGCATTCCAATAAAAAAAGCGTTAATAACATTATAAATCATAATAACGGACATCCCCAACATCATAGGCACTGCCATGTGTGCAATCGCTTTTGGTATAGTTGCTTGTTCAAAATAATAATTTTCTGTATTTTCCATATAATGATCCTCCTTAAATTCTCGGTAGTGTAAATTTTTTATTTCTTATCAACGGTTTGTTCTGTATATTGTGTATTGATTTTAAATTTACACATTTAAAATTCACCTCTCGCAAAATAATATTTATGTTTCCTCGGAAACATAAATATTCTATCACTTTATTGTTTCCTTGTCAATAATAAAGGGGGCTGTATCATACGCTGATGTTTCAGCGCTTTGATACAGCCCGCCTTAGGCTACTTTTTATACAACTCCATTATTCAGAACCATTTCGATTTGTTGGTAAGTTGTATAATGAAATGACCGAAGAGTAACAAAAAATAAAGACTCAAGAGAAATACTCTTGTATAATGTTAAGTGACTAAACCAACATATACGGGAGGATTTCAAATGAGTCAATTAGATTTTATCACACAGAGCAGAAAAGGTAAACACATAACATACGAGGAACGCATAAAGTTAGAAGCTTTACACAAAATGGGACTTAATTCAACTCGTATTGCGGAGCAAATAGGTGGGCGTTCAGAACGTACAATAAGGCGTGAAATTGCTAAAGGAATTGTAGAACTATTGAATAGTGACTTAACCACTCGCATGGAATATAGCGCAGAAATTGGGCAGTCAGAGCATGACAAACAAGGTACCGCTAAAGGTCCTGCATTAAAAATAGGAAAAGATCATAAATTGGTGAAGTACTTAGAAAAAGCTATTGGTATAGATGGCGAATCTCCGTATGCAGCTATTCAAAATATCACAAATAAAGATCTACAATTTGAAACAACTATTTGCTTCAAAACTGTGTATAACTATTTGGATAATAATTTGTTTTTAAATATAAGTAACAAAGATCTGCCTGTTAAAAAGAATGCTAAAAAGAGAAACTATAAAAAAATAAGATCAGCGTATAACAATACCAAAGGAACTAGCATATCGGAGAGACCTGCAGCGGTAGCTGCACGTGATGAGATAGGCCACTGGGAAATGGACACTGTAGTTGGCAAACAGGGTACAAAAACTGTCTTGATGGTGTTAAGTGAAAGAGTAACTCGTAAGGAGTTAGTCTTTAAAATACCATCTAAATCACAGGCGGCTGTCGTGAAAGAATTGGACAAATTGGAGCGTAAAATGGGAATGTTATTCTCGAAAACATTTAAAACAATCACCTGTGATAACGGCTGTGAGAACCTTGATTTCGAGGGTATTGAGAACTCAGTAAGAAATAAACGAAAGAGAACTAAAGTGTATTATGCTCACCCATATAGTTCATGGGAGCGAGGCACAAACGAAAATATCAATAAAATGATACGACGATTTATCCCAAAAGGTGTGGATATTTCAGCATTCTCTAAAAAACAAATTATGCGAATACAGCACTGGATCAACAATTATCCAAGAAGGATTTTCAACGGTTTATCTGCCAATATGATGGAACAGAAAACCATTACAACTTAACATTATATTTTTCTTGAAAATTTCGGACATTTTATATTGCAATCTACACCATTTCGATTTGTTATATCTACACCTTGCTTCTTTATTTCTGCAAATAAGTCTTGTATTGAGCCAAAATAAAGACCCCTCTGAAATAATATAATGTATCCTATAGAGTAGACATTAAAAAAAAGTGAACTGCCCCCTGTCAAGTAGACAGGGGGCAGTTCATTAATACTTCTAACGCTGAACCTATATCTTCATAGGAGTTGGTTCTGTTAAATAACATAATATTTCTCCGAAGTAACCTTGCACTGAGTGCTTTGCAACAAGAAACGAAAAAACATTGAATTTCCATTTAGAAATTCTTGTTTTGCTAATATAAAATTCTCGTGAGACTTCCTGGAAGGAAAACTCGCATACTTTTATTTAATATTCAACATTTCTTAGAGATAATCCTTTTGCTTTTGCCATCGGTATATACTCTGATGCTGTTTCTTCATTTAGTAATTTTTCTATATCCATTGCCTTAATTTTTCCTTTACCCACTTCTAAAAGGCTTCCTATAATAATTCTTACCATATTCCATAAGAATTCATCTGCATTAATTTCTATTTCAATAATGCCTTCTTTTTCTGTTATATTTATATAATTGATAGTCTTAGTAGTTGATTTAGTATTTGTAGATACTGTCGCTAAATACTTAAAATCATGAGATCCAACTAAAGACTCTGCCGTAATTCTCATTTCTTCTAAATTAAGATTCATCTCAGAGTGATAAACATATTTTCTATTAAATACATTTCTTAGTTCATTATTATTTATTTTATACACATAAGTAATTGATTTTATATTATACCCTGCATGAAATTTTTCACTTGCATCCACCATGGATTTCACTACTATGTCCTCTGGTAAAAATTCATATAAACATTCTCTCATCTCATCTATGCTTAACTCACAATTAGTATGAAAGTTTGCCATATAATTTTCAGCATGTACACCTACATCAGTTCGCACGCAGCCTGTAACCTCTATAGGTTCTCCTGCCATTTTAGATAATGCACCTTCTAGTTTACCTTGAACCGTTAAATCGTTATCTGATTGTTTTTGCCATCCTTTATATCTACTTCCATCATATTCTAATATCATTTTTAAATTTCTCATATATATCCGCCTTTAACTTTTTTGATTATTCATGTTTTAATTTTACCCAATGAACATTTTAATTATAGCTTTTCTATTAAAATAAAGCTAATATATTTATCATTATTTAATTTCATATACCCTAGTTTCATAAGGTCTTAATTTTATATTCACACTAGCGGCATAACCTTCCACCACATAATTTGATAGCAATAGTTTAGCCTTTTCATAATGGATATGCTTTGGAAACTCAAATATTGGTTCATTTCCAAAGAAATTAACTATGATTAAGATCATCTCCCCCTCTAATTGTCTTAGATATGCATATATTTCCTCATCTTCTCTATTAATTTCCTCAAAGCTTCCATATACCAATACAGCCTTGTTTTTTCTTAAAGCTATCAATTTTTTATAATAATTTAGTATTGAATTTGAGTCTTCTATTTGTTCATCCACATTAATTTTTCTATAATTTGAATTAACTTTTATCCAGGGTGTGCCAGTAGTAAACCCTGCATTTTCACTATTATTCCACTGCATTGGTGTTCTTGAGTTATCCCGCGACATATAGCGTAGTCCCTTTAGATAGTTTTCTTCACTCACTAACCCGCCCTTAACTAAATCTTTGTGTTTATTAAAAACAGCCACATCTCTATAATCTTGTAATTTAAAGTCCCAAGCATTGGTCATTCCTATTTCATCTCCATAATAAATAAAAGGAGTTCCCTTTTGAGTTAATTGAAGACAAGCTAACATTTTTGCAGATTCTTTTAAATAATTCTTCTCTTCTCCTAGTCTTGATATAGTTCTCGTAGTGTCATGGTTCGAGTAAAACAAGGGGCACCAACCTTCTTCTTCAGGCCTTCCTTGCCATCCACTCATATTTTCCTTTATATCTTTTATTAAGTTTATAGGTTTCCTTTCCCAATCAGTTTCCCCTCTACCCACACTATGCATATCAAAATGGAAGGTAAAGTCTAATTCACCTTTATCTTTTCCTGTATAAACATAGGCATTTTTATAGTTTACTCCACCCGTCTCACCAATTACTACATGATACCCAGTGTTAAATACCTCTTTTCTTAATTCTTTTAAATAATCATGAACTTCAGGTAGATTTTGTACATATTTTATAAAATCACCATATACATGACCTTCTTCTATTATTCCATCTGGAAAGGAATGATCTTTTCCGAGATGATTAATAGCATCCATTCTAAATCCATCTACCCCTTTTTCCATCCAGTACTTTATCATGTTCTTTATTTCTTCTCTTAATTTTTCATTTTCCCAATTTAAATCTGGTTGTTTCTTAGAGAAAATATGAAGATAATATTCTTCTGATATCTCGTCATATTCCCAAGCGCTGCCTCCAAAAAAAGACCCCCAATTATTTGGAGGGTTACCCTTTGTACCTTTATTCCAAATGTAATAATCTCTATAAGCATTATCTTTGCTCTTTCTACTCATTTGAAACCAAGGATGCTCATCAGAAGTGTGATTTATTACCAAATCCATCACTAACTTCATTTTTCTAGAATGAAGTTCTTTAACTAACTCATGAAAATCTGCAAGCGTCCCAAATTCATCCATTATGTCTCTAAAGTCACTGATATCATATCCATTATCGTCATTAGGTGATTTATTTATAGGATTTAAATACAATATGCCTACTCCTAAGTCTTTCAAATAATCTAGTTTTTCTATTATCCCTTTTAAGTCACCTATTCCATCACCATCTGAATCCTTAAAACTTCTAACATATGCCTGATATGCCACTGCTTCCTTCCACCATTTTTTATCCATGGTTATCCCCCTCTTCAATTTTTTAGTTTTAAGACTTATGCGTAATTGCTATTTCTATACACGGTTGGAGAAACCCCCACTATAACTTTGAAAGTTCTACTGAAATGGCTTTGGTCATAAAACCCCAATAAAATCCCAATATATAAAATGCTTTCATCTGTACTGAGCAGTAGATTTTTTGCCCTGTCTATTTTTATTTCTTGCACATATTTCATTACTGAAATACCCATCTTCTTTTTAAAGCAATCGCTTGCATAACCCACTGAAATGTTTAAATCTCTAGCTAACTTATCAAGCGAAGAGTGATTTTCAATATTAATATGTATGTATTGAAGCATTTTATTAATCATAAAATTATCAGTGACTTCAATATCATTTATTAAAATATTAAAATATGCTGTGACCATGCTTATTTCTAAAGCTTGTAACTCAATTAAATCAGTAATACCTTGGACTTTATCATAGAAATTATTATATAGAGGATGCAGCGCACTTTTTGATACGCCATTTTTTATAATTTCCTTTGTGTATATAGCATTCCAAATAATTAAATCATTTTTTTTATTGCGAGCGGACTGTCCATTTTCTTTTTCCTGTAGATGTTTTTCTTTTAGGGTGCTTAATACTTTTGGTATATTTTTTGATTCGATGAAAAATGATATATCATTATTAAAAATATAAATATCTGATTCAAAGGTCTCCAGCATATTTTCACCTCTTTATTTTAATAATCACCTGCGGTGCTGCAATATTAAAGACTTCCGAAGGAGATTTACCACCTTGAGTTATTTAGTTGACTCTCTCTCAACTAATTTTGTATCAATAATATAATTGGTTATATATTCTTTCTCATCTTCCAATTTATTTATTAATAGCTTAACTGCAAAATAACCTAATTCTTCAGAATTAATATCAACTGAAGAAAGTGTAGGCTCTCTGTATGCAGTTAATGGTGTGTTATTAAACCCAACTATTGAAATATGGGTTTTGGACATTTCGCTTATTGCTTTTGATGCACCAAAGGCAATTAAATCGTCAGTGGTGACAACAGCTGTAGGGCTGGATTTTTCTAAAATTCTTTTCATAGCATCATAACCACTACTTTCTGTAAACTCTGCTACTTGTACCATATTTTCATCTATTTTCATCCCAATGTTTTCCATGGATTTCTTGTAACCTTCTAACCTATTTATAGTTACATTAAGTGTAGCCGGTCCTCCTATAAATGCAATTTTTCTCTCACCCTTTTGTATAAGATAATTAACAACACTATACATGGCGTGAAAGTTATCATTATCAACCCATAAAAGTCCTTCTGTATCTTCTGGTTTTCCTATTACTACGAAAGGATAATCTACCTTTTTTAAATAAGTGATGCATTTGTCATCCTTTTTTACAAATGGCAAAATAATTCCGTCAACTCTTCCACTATTTATTAAACTTGTTATATACTTTACTTCTTGATCCTCATTACTACTGTAAGCATACATAATATAATATCCCTTTTTTTGAGCATAATGGCTTATTCCCCTCATAATTTGAATGAAAAATGGATTAGAAAATAAATCTTCATCAGTGCTAGGTAAAATAAGTCCTATAGTTTTGGTTGTTTTACTAACTAAGCTCCTAGCTATTGCATTAGGGTGATAATTGATTTCTTTCATTACTTTATAAACTTTTTTCTTTGTTGCATCACTAATTGTAGAATTATCCGCAATAACTCTTGAAACTGTTGAGGGTGATACATTTGCTAGCTTTGCTACTTCCCTTATAGTTATCGACATGAAAACTTCACTTCCTACTTTCTAAAAATATTTATACGAGTTATATTATAATAAAACTTGATTTCTGAAATGTCGTTAAAGTTTTAGACATCATCTAAAATAACTAATTAGTATGTTATTCTAGATGATGTCTAATTATAAAACTAACCTTTAGTAGCACCAGATGCTAGTCCTTCTACAATGTGCTTTTGTAAATATACAAACAGCAATGTAATTGGAATAGCAACTAAAATTGCACCTGCAGCGAACATTGTAAATTGGGTGTTTTGTTGTTTTTGAACCCATTCAAATAATCCCATCGCAAGTGTTTTCTTCTCACTGCTTTTTAATATTATTTGAGGAAATATAAAATCAAACCAAGGTCCCATAAAGTTTGTAAGTGCAACTAATGTAATTATAGGCCTTGCCAAAGGTAATATTACCTTTACGAAAATAGTCATATTTGAAGCCCCATCTATTTTTGCAGCTTCATCTAAGCTTCTTGGAATACCATCGAAAAAGCCTTTACATAACCATGTATTATATGGTATTTGCCCACCTGCATACACAAGAATTAAACCCCAATGACTGTTTAATAATCCTAACTTACTTATTAGAATAAATACAGCAGTCATAGCTAAGAAACCGGGGAACATTTGTAAAATCATCATTGCCATAAGCCCTTGTTTTCTACCCTTAAATTTAAATCTAGAAAATGCATAAGCAGAAAGTGTTGTTAGTATAACTGACAAAACCATATTAATTATAGCAATTTTAAATGTATTCATATACCATTTCGGAAAATCAGTTTGTGTAAACAACTCTTTATAGTGGATTAATGTTGGATTTTTAGGAATTATAGATGAACTAAATAAGCTTGTACCACTATTGAATGAGGATAAAACAATCCAAATTACCGGTGTCAATATTACTATACATAATAGCACCAATATAGCATATATAATTATTTTTTGAATTACATCGGATAAATTTACCTTTTTATTTTTTACTATTTTTTTATTCATTACATCATGTCCTCCTCTTTGAAGGCTTTGGTTTTACTAAAGCTATATGCTGAAATACTTGCAACAAAAATAAATAATATAATGGTAATTACAGATGCCATATGGTATTGATTCTGATCCTTTGTCATCTTATAGATCCATGAAATTAAGATATCAGTATCTCCTGCATATTGCAAACTTCCATTAACTGGATTACCGTCTGTTAACAAATAAATCATCCCAAAGTTATTAAAATTAAAAGCAAAACTCATTGTTAATAGTGGCATGGTTTGAAAAAGCACTAGTGGCAATGTTATTTTATAAAACTGTTGCCACTTAGTTGCGCCATCAATCTCAGAAGCTTCATATAAAGACTTGTCTATATTAGTAAGTATTCCTGACATAAGTGCCATAAAATAAGGTGATCCTAACCAAACCGTTATTATTAAAATCATTATTTTCGCAATAGTCGGATCTGTAAAAAAAGGTATTTTTCCCATTCCAAAGGAAGCTAACATATTATTTACTGGACCTGGTCCACTAAATGCTAATCTCATTATAAGTAAGGATATAAATGCTGGTATAGCATAAGGCAAAAGAAAAATTGTTCTAAAAAACTTTTTGAATCTTATTCCCTTAGCATTAGTTATTAGTGCTAATAATAATCCAACAAAAAAGTTACAAGTAGTGCTTACTACAGCAAATATAAGTGTCCAAATTCCTACTTTTAGAAAAGTATTATTCCACATTTTTAAATTTACTAATTGTTTAAAGTTATCAAGTCCAACCCAGTCAACTAAGTTCCTTGGTGGCAAATGATTAGGACTTGAATAGTTAGTAAAGGCAACTGCTACAGTGAACATAATAGGAAGCACAATAAAAAATGCAGTAAACAAGAATCCAGGTGTTATCATGATATGAGGAAAATATTTTTTCCACACATAACTTAAGAATTCTTTTGTATTTAGTGGTTTATTACCTTTTTCTATACTTTCGCGTCCTCGTTTTGCATCATAGATATTAAGTATGTATACTGAAATTACAAGAAATAAAATTATAACAGCTATAAGACCTTCA
Source organism: Clostridium sp. CM039 (assembly GCF_055081075.1). NCBI lineage: Bacteria > Bacillati > Bacillota > Clostridia > Eubacteriales > Clostridiaceae > Clostridium > Clostridium sp. CM039. Next base: position 3,584,991 of record NZ_CM143649.1, on the reverse strand, counting down.
ATCATTAAGAAAATAGAATGATCTCCTGTTGCTTTCCCATTCACAAATTTCACACCAGAATCTCCTAGTGAAATTAGTCCCTTTATTGATGTTGAAAAATATCTTATATTAAATAATGCTACTATTTCTATAATTGCAAGCATAATTCCTTTGAATATTTCTTTGTTATATATTTGTCCTAGACCCATAAAGAGCACAGAGAAAAGAGTTGCTTTTTTTGATTTTTTCATTTCATACCTCCTAAATCAGATAGAATTTTATTTTAAATTAGTCATTTGCTATATAGCAAATGACTAACTTCTATTTACAACTAATTATTTTTGAGCAGCTATTGCGTCTCTCACAGTTTTAGCTGCAGTTTTAAGTGCTTTTTCAGGAGCAACTCCATCGTTCCACATTGATGAAAATGCTGCTCCGTATGGAGTCCAAACAAGTCCTATTTGAGGAATTGATGGCATTGGTACAGAATATTTTATTTGATCTAAAAATGGTGCAACCATTGGATCATCTTTAATTTTAGCGTTTCCCATTAGTTTTGTTACTGGTGGTATTTGTTTAGTCAATTCATATCTTTTTAATAACATTTCATCAGATGTTGCTAAACTAGCGAACATTTGAGCTGCTATTGGATATTTTGAATAAGAACTAACAAATAATGTTCTTATTCCTGATAAACTTGATTGTTGCTTTCCATTAGTTAATTTAGGTAATGGTGCTACACCAAAATTAACACCAGCCTTTTCTCTACCTGATACTGCCCATGGTCCATCTATCATAGCTCCTATTTTTCCTTCATCAAATAAACCTTCCGCAATTGTATTAGTTGAATCTGCTGCATTAATTGGTAAAACTTTTTTCAAATCCATTAGACATTTTGCTCCGTCAATTGCTCCAGCTGAATCAATACCTACGTCTGTTTTATCAGTTCCATTTTTAAAAATATAACCGCCGCTTCCTGCTATAAAACTATGAGAGAAGTAAGCATTTCCAATATCCCACATAAATGCATATTTGTTTGTTTTTGCATTGTTAAATGTTTTGGCTTTTGCGATTATCTCTTCATAAGTTTTTGGTGCTGTTTTGAATACATCTTTATTGTAAAATAATCCGTAAGTATCTACTGCTGTTGGATATCCGTAAACTTTACCCTCATATGATACTGCATCTAAGGCTGATTTTAAATAGTCCTTCTTAACTCTTTCTGCAAATAGGTTATTTTCTAAAACTAAACCTGATGATACAAGTTCTCCAGTGTGATCATGTGGTGCATCAAATACATCCGCCCCTACTCCAGCTGGTCCATCTGTAGCCATTTTGGCTTTAGTATCAACAGATCCAACTTCTTCATATGTAACTTTTACTCCGTATTTCTTTTCAAACTCAGTACCAATAAGTTTCATATAATCTGTTTCAACGCCTTTAGCCGTCCAAACTACTAGTTTAGCTCCTGATTCAGGTTTCACTTCAGTTGCAACTCCTTCTTTAGCTGCTGTTGCTTCTACTGCTACTTTTTTAGTACCACATGCTGCTAACGATACAGTGCATGATAAAGCTAATAATAGACTTAATACTTTCCTTTTCATATTTAATCCCCCCAAAATAGTATTTTTATAACATCTCTGCAAGCGTTTGCATATTTTTATTGTAAACCGAATTTTCAGAACTGTCAAATAATCTTTTTACCAAATTTTGTTTAATTAACTATAGTAAAATACTATGTAATATTATTATGAAATCAATTTCAAAATCACTTTGAGCCCTTATAATCTCTAGTTTAGATTCTCTCAATAACAATACTGCTTTACTTTATTACAACAATATTCTAAGGAAATTTTGTACAAACGTATAAGCAAATGCACAATTTTATATTACAATTCAATAAATACAAATAAATTAACATAGTGTATATACATATTTTATTAAGTATATACAATCATCACTAAATGCTTATGATATAATTGCACCCATAAATATACTAGGGCATACAGGAAATATCCATGACAACTTCCACTATTTACTTTTTTCATATGCCTAGAATAAACATAAAAGTGAGGTAGATTAAAATGAATAAGCATGCAATATATCATATTACTGAAACACCCTATGCCTATGGCAGAGATTTAAACACTCTAGTGCTGCGTTTAAGAACAGCAAAAGATGATGTTAAAAAGTGCAATTTATATTATAAAGATAGATATAACTGGGATGATCCATATGATGTTAAAGAAATGAAAATTACAGCTCAAGCTGATTTATTTGATTATTTTGAAACAGAAGTATCCGTTGAGAGAAACAGATATAGATATTACTTTGAGCTAATTGATTGGGATAATAATATAATATGTTTTGATGAAAGAGGCTTTAGAGATAAGACACCAGATCTAAAAGAAATCACAGCTTTTCAATTTGCCTATTTGGCAGAGGGCGATTTATATGAAGAAGCTCCTTGGTTACAAGAATCAGTTGTATATCAAATTTTTCCCGATCGTTTTTATAATGGAGATAAACGTAACGACCAAGAGAATACTTCGAAATGGGGCAGTGTAGTAAACACTGAATCTATGTTTGGTGGAACTATTAAGGGAGTTATTGATAAGTTAGACTATCTAGAGGAATTAGGCGTTAATTTAGTTTACTTAACTCCAATATTTAAATCCACTTCAAACCACAAATATAATACAGCAGATTATTATGGCATAGACCCTCAGTTTGGGACCTTAGACACAGCAAAAGAGTTAATAAAAAAATGTCATGAAAAAGGAATGAAAATTATTTTTGATGCTGTATTCAATCATTCAGGAAGTGACTTCTTTGCCTTTGAGGATTTACTAGACAAACAAGAAGCTTCAAAGTATAAGGACTGGTATTTTATCGACAGTTACCCAGTTAGTACTGATACTGTGAACTACTATACTTTTGCTGATGACGTAAGCACAATGCCGAAATTAAATACTCATAATAGTGAAGTAAGAGAGTATTTATTAAAGGTGGGAGAATATTGGGTAAAAGAAATAGGAATTGATGGTTGGAGACTGGATGTTTGCGATGAAGTTGACCATGATTTTTGGAGAGCTTTTAGTAAAGTAGTTAAAGCAGCTAATAAAGATGCGGTTATTGTTGGTGAAATAATGCATGAAGCAAACTCCTTCTTAAAAGGAGATCAACTGGACAGTATAATGAACTATCCTTTTAAATCTGCTTTAGTTGATTTTTTCGCTAATAGAAGCATAGCTGCAGAAGAATTTGACAATATATTATCTTCTAATAGAACTCTTTATATGAGTAGCATCACAAGGCAACTCTGGAATCTAATGGGTAGTCATGATACTAAGAGATTTTTAACTGAATGTGAGGATAATGTAGACAGAATGAAGCTTGCAATCGCCTTCCAATTTTGCTACCAAGGAGTTCCATATATTTATTATGGAGATGAAATAGGTCTTAATGGTGGTGAGGATCCTCAGTGCAGAAAATGTATGATTTGGGATGTAGAAAAACAAAATATAGAATTATTTAACCACTATAAGACTATGATATCTCTTCGGAAAAATAATAGTGCTTTAATTTATGGTGGCTACAAAAAACTCTATTGCAAGGACAATGTATTAGTTTTTGAAAGAAGTTATGAAGGTGACTCTCTATTAATTGCTATTAACAATAGTGATGAAGAGTATAATGTTAAGCTATCTTTAGATAACACCGCTATAGATATTTTCACATCACAGGAAACAAAATTAAACAATGGATTAATATTAGACCCTATGGAATTCAAAATATTAAAATTATAGGAAATAAGAAAGCGGGGCAGTCATTGATAAAAGGCGTGCCCCTTTTTTAATATATACTTTTCGTTATAGCATAATATAAGAAAAAAGATCCTAATATATTGGTTCATGATGATTCATAGAAAAACCATCAACCATTACATCTAACCTCTCCGAAGTATCCTCTTTTATCTCTACAGGTTTTAGTTTTTTCACAATTCCAAGAGGCTCCTTTAATGAAAGTTTATCGGTGCGTCCTGATATAACCCACAAAATTTTATACCCTTTTGGCATTACATCCAGTTTTTCTTCACCCTTTCCATCTGTAAAATATATTAGTATATTGGTATCCGTATTATTTACATACTTAACTACCGGTGTAAATTTTGTACCACCGCGCGAACTACAACGCTTTCTTATACTATTAATAGACTTAGCCTTATATACCTGCCTTATTTGCGAATCACATTCAATCAAGGTTATTTCATGCTTATAAGTTTTTACAATATTAAAAACTTCCTTTATTGCTCCATGAAACTCCTCATCACTTATGCTACCGCTTATATCTATAGCCAAGGTAATTTTAGCTGTATGCCCTCTTAGTTCTCCCCTTAAATCTAATCTATTAGGTTGACGTCTGCTCCTTCTTGACACAGTCTTTTTTTTATCACTTTCTAAGGTTCCCATTATTTTTTTCAGATATAAATTCCAAGGAATTTCACCTTTACTCGCTTTTAATCCTTTGAGAATTCCCTCTAAATAAAGAGGAACCTTGCCCTTTTCTGCAAGTTTCGCAAATTTTCGCGTAAAATCTTTAAGGGTCTCCTCATCTGTCTCTATAGATTCTTCCCATAAATCATGAGTTTTAGATGCATTAAATTCTTTTTCTATGTGCTTATCCTTAGAGTCATCTTTTTCTCTCTCATCTTCTTGTTCTAATAGATTTAAGGCTTCTTGAATTGTATGCGCATAATACTCCATAGTCATATAATGTTGCATCTTTAAACTATACTTAAAATTTATACTGTCTATTGTCGTGGCATAGGGCGGCAAATAATCTATATACTGGTTCACTACTATATCCATTGCCATATTAATAGAAAGGGTACTATATTTTGTTTTAAGACTCCTTGCACGATTCAAATGGGAGGATAATATGTGATAAATCTCGTGTTTAATAGAGCCCATCATCTGCCTCGGTGTAAGATTTAAAAAGATATAGGGATTAAAATAAATAACGTACCTAGATAATTTAAAGTTTACAGCCGTGGGCGAGGTTATGTCATATTTTATCTCCCTAGACATTTGAAGCAGAAAATACCCATAAAAGTTTTCGTTATCTTCTATGAGCATAAAATTAACCTTTTGCACAAGCTTCAAAAAGTTTTCCACAAAATCCTTTGGCATTTCTTCAATGCTTTTCACATTAGAAATTTCATCATAAAGCTCATTTTTAAGACTTTCAAAGTTTTTCACCATAATTTCACCTAGCCTTTTATTTCATTGTAGGCCTTAAAATACATTTCAACGAAATCCTCATTTTCCAAACATAATTTATAAACACTATTATGACTTTCTTTAATATCCTGCATAATTCCTACCCCTAGGTCCACAGGGTAAATCTCTAGGAATTCTACAAGTCTTTGTATATCACTATTTAAATTTTCTTTCTTATCTAAGATACATAAGATATTATTTGCAATCAAATATAATCTAGTATGACTTTCCTCTTTCACCTTTGCAATTACATCTTGTTGTAATTGCGTGCCATTAAATACCTCCTCATAAGAAATTAGAGGTTTATTATCTTCCTGTGAAAATGCCATAAACTCATGAGCTATTCTATTGCCTAAATTCCCTTTTAATATATTTAAAAATATTCTTTTATGGATTGTCTCTTTATTTTCCTTGTAAATCCTATAGCTTTTAGAAACCCGTTCATAACTTCTAGGGGTTGCTCTTATTTGCTCATCCTTTTGGTTATTAAGTAAATATTCTGGGAAAGTAGATATAAATTCTATAACCTTTTGCTCTATTTTATTCTCAATAGCCCATGAAATCCAAGCTAATGAATCACATTCCATTTGTAGCAAAACAAATCTATTTTCTTGCGCTGCATCCATATCAACTACTTGATAATCAAAATCTTCCCCGTATTTACTAGAAGGATTCATTGCAGCTAATATTTTAACTTTTTCATTTAGCTTGTACCCATTTATCTCCCTATTTAGTATAAGATTCATAAGCTCCTGCTGCACCGTATGTTCACAACGATTTATTTCATCAATAAATAAAAATACCTCTTTACCGCTAGATATCAAATTATCTATTTCTTGTAGCTTTGTGTGAACCGCGTAAACAGTATTTTTCTTACTAACAGTCTTTCCTCTATCATCTTTAAATCTATAATCCTCAACTGTTGGAAGACCACCTATTTCTCCTTCTTTCAAAAGGTTTCCATCTATAATAACTAGGCTCCAGCCTTTAATTTTTGAAAGTGTCTTCGCTAAGGCAGTTTTTCCTATACCACTCTCACCTATAACTAAAGGTACTTCATCCGTTTGTATAACAAGATCTACACTTTGCATTGTATCTTTAAAATTCATCATTCACCCTTCTTACATCATATTCAGTTTTTCATCAACTGCTATTTTTTTGCAGACTTTACTACCATATTTATAAATAAAAATTATTTTATCCATAGATATATTTCCATATTTTTCATTTATACTATCGCAGTTTATAAAATCTCTCACGTATTTTTCTGATATAGTTTCTTTAGATAATACATCTTTGAAAGCCAGCTCCGTAGCATCCATTGGTAGGTCATTAATGAAATATTTCATTACCAAGGCATTGTGCTTTAAAAATGACATTTTTTTATTTTCATCTATGTTTGAAATGAACTTTATTGCAGCTTCATTTTCGCAAACAGCCAAAATTTCTGCATTTAAGGTTGCATTTTTTATATACCTTAACGCATTATAATTTATTTTTATAGCCAAAATTTGTATTTCTTCATTTGGGTTGTCTATATATTTTATAGAGTCATAATCTTTTTCTATAGCTAGTTTTTGCAATAAATTGCTTGGTTCTTTTGCATATTTTATTGCATAGCCTTTTTGATCAATGCCTATTTTTATCAATTCTTCGCAGGGATTTTCAATAAATTCCAAAGTATTCCATAGCTTTGACACAACATATTTTTTCATATCATAACTTGGATTTTCTACAAACTCAATTGACCGTGGATTACTTCTTATTGCTAGCTCCTTCATTTCTTTTGTAGGGTTTCTTATATAACGTAGCATTACCCCATCTTTCTTTATAGCCATTATCTTCATTTGATCACTAGGATTTTCAATATTTCTTATAACAATTGGATTACTCTCTATCATCGCAACGACTTTATTTTCTATCATAAAATTGCACCTCGATACTTATTAATTTAAATTAATTATAACATGAAAAATGAATTTATTATTTCTTGGAAATAAAAAAAAGAGATATTTCTATCTCTTTCATAAACGATCTAAAATTTTATATTTTATATTCCAAAATACCGTTGCCCCAATTTTTACACCTATCTTTTCGATAGGTGGGTGTCCTCAGAGATGTTTAATAGTCCTTGCCACTTAAAATATTGGTCTTATAGGCCAAATCCACACCTAGATCTCGAACTCCCGTATTAATACTGTAGGTTGAAAATAAGAGCTTCACGAATACCTCAGAAATACAAACTTATAAAATCAATGAATACGTTTAAGTATTTCTTATTAAATTTATTATATCAGATTATAAATAAAATTCAATAGTAATTTATAATTTCTTTAAAAATTTTTTTTATGCAATAATGCCTTGTTTTTTTAAATACACTTTTGAGTTTTTATCTGCTTCTGCAGAAGTATATTCTCTTTGCATTTTTTTCATGGTCTTTAATATAACAGCATCTGCTGTACTCATACCGTCTATGGATAAAACTGCCAAATTTTTAATTGTGTCTTCTGCGGTTTCTGCAACAATCCCATTTCTTGCAGGTATAATAGAATTATTTATAGCCAAAATTGCTGATTGTACAGCGACTGATGCAGAAGTTGAAAGCTTTAATGCACAGCCTTCCTTTGCCCCATCACATATCATCCCACTGGTGTTTGCAATGGTATTTTTTATAACCCCATCTATTTGGTCATAACCAGCACCCATTAACCATGCTATAGCAACGCCAGCCCCGGTTCCAGCTGCAACACCACAAGCACACAGTGCTGATAATCTCCCTATATAATGTTTTATATAGCTGTTCGTAATATGACTTATTGCCACTGCCTTAGCCAATCTATCATCACTTACATTAAATTTATTTTTATATGCAACCAATGGCAAAATTGCCGTAAGCCCATTGTTTCCGCTTCCACTACTACTCATAACAGATAAATTCATCCCTGACATTCTCGCATCACTAGCTGCTGCTGTGAGCATCATTGAAGAGGTCATTAAGTCTTCTGACAGAATCCCTTTCTCTATGCTTTCCTTAAGACTAAACCCAACTCCCATGCCCATTTTCTTTTTAAGTCCTACCTTGGCTATATTTTCATTCATCACTATTCCTTCTAACATAGATGCGATATCCTCATGAGGGATTTTCTCAATTTCTTTTATAATGTCTCTTATTCTCAAATTATATAAAATATTCTTTCCCTTATTGCTACTCTCATCCTCATTTGTTAGATCTATTAGAACTTCGCCTAATCTTTCAATATAAATAAATCTATTATGTTTTCCGCTTATAATTACACTACAATTACCTTTATCTGTTACAAGATTTACTTCTACATAGACTTTATCTCCAGTATCTTTAATATCTAGTCTTAATTTCCCACTATATAAAAACTCTTTTGCAAGTTGAACTTGCATTTTGTTAATTCCTTCAAGTACCCTTAAATCCTTTTTACTTTCTCCACCAATAAAACCCAGTGAAGCTGCAATCGAAAGCCCAACCTCCTGCGTATTTGGTATACCAACTGACAATCCATTTTTATATATGTTAGGACTAACAAAAACTTCTGCACTTACTATATTATTAAAAGTTATTAGTTCTTTAGCCTTTGCACATGCAAGAGCAACAGCTACTGGCTCAGTACATCCCATGGCAGGGACAACTTCTTCCTTAAGTGTTTGAACTATAAGATTTCTTAATTTCATGAAAACACTCCCTCAACGAATTATTCTAAGACATACCTATAAAATTAAATACATTAAAAACTTATGTAGCTTTTATTAACATTTTTTTAAATATGCCTTATACATATAATAGCAATACTCATGCCAACAAAATTATACTGAGAATAAACGTTTCAGTGGTGTTTTTTCTCAAAATGATAAAAAAATCAGTATCAAAATGAGAATTAATTCTCATTTTGATACTGATTAATGATTTACAGCTTTGAAAAAGATGATTTGATCCCATATTCTTTTATTTTTCTATATAAAGTTGCTCTACTTAATTCTAAAGCCTCAGCAGCCTTTGTAATTGACTGTTTACTATGTCCAAAATACTCTAGAGCTTTTTCAATTTCTTTTTTTTCTAATTCCTTAATAGGTATAATCTCTACATTCTTATTCGACTTTAAAGTGCTCTCGCAACCTTTCAACCTCTTCGGCAGATCCATACATTTTATAACACTACCACTGCACATATTTACAGCATATTCTATGGTATTTTCAAGTTCACGTACATTGCCAGGCCACTTATAATTCATAAAAATTTCTAAAGAATCATCATCTATTTTATTTATATGCTTTTCTAGCTTAGAATTACATTTGTCTAAAAGATAATCCACAAGAACTATTATATCATCTTTTCTATCTCTTAAAGGAGGTATATTAAGTGGAATTACATTTAATCTATAAAATAAATCTTGCCTGAACTCTCCTTCTAATACTTTTTTTTCTAAATCTTTATTGGTAGCCGCAATTATTCTTACATCTATAGGAATGGATTCTTTTCCACCAATTTTTTCGATAACGTATTCCTGTACTACCCTTAAAAGTTTAGTTTGAAGATGAATAGCCATGTCTCCAATTTCATCCAAAAATATTGTTCCCTTATTTGCTAATTCAAATTTCCCTGCCTTGCCACCCCTTCGCGCTCCTGTAAAAGCCCCATCTTCATACCCAAAAAACTCACTTTCTAGCAGTTGTTCTGGAATAGCCGCGCAATTTATTGTAATAAACGGCCCTTTCGCTCTATTACTATAAAAATGAACAGCCCGTGCAAATAGCTCTTTTCCAGTTCCACTTTCTCCCTGAATAAGTACTGTAGAAGTAGATTTCGCTGCTTTTTCCGCCTCTAATTTAACTTGTTCTAAGCAGTAACTACTACCTATAATGCTGTCAAAAGACGTAACCATAGTCCCTGTGGTAATATTATTTACTGTTTTTAATAAATCGGATATATTACTAAAAGAGCATACTATACCAAAGTTTTTATCACCGATACTAATAGGCTTCGCATCAAGTACTCCTCTGAAATGATGACTACTACCATTATAAGTAAAGTCTTTATTCTTTAAATTCTTATGTTTTTCGATAAGTTTATTGAAATCTAAGTCACCAATAAGATTTTTTATATTTGTATTTAAAATTTGGTTTCCATGAAGTCTAAATAGCTCTAATGCTTTGGTGTTATAATGAAGAATATTTCCTGCGTGGTCCGCTGCTATAATTCCTTTATCTACAGCGTCAAGAACTATCTCAAGTTCCCCTGCCAAAAGCTTTATTTTCTCTGTATTTTCCTGTTCTAATAGCTTTGAGGATATTAAATCCGCCATTCTATTTAAAAAGTTCATTAGGTTTACTTGATTATTTATAATAGCATCCCTTTGTTCTTCTTCAAAAGCAATAAGCCCAATAACTCCAATAGTATCATTACCAACATGAATTGGGCAACAAACCTCGGCAAACTCCTTGCAACTGTAAGCATTATCACACTTTAAGCATGCAAAATGTTTTCTAGGATTTTCAATAACGAAGCTTTCTCCCTGCGTCAGCGCAAATCCAAAAACAGATTTTTCATTTACTTTTTCTCCGATACAATTTCTATACCTTCCCGTCCCTGCTATTCTATTATAATTATTATCTACAACCGTCACATCTACTCCTATGACACTTGATATCGCCTCAGAAATCTTCTGAACATTTGAAACTATTTTTATCAAATCCATACTTATCATCCTTTTAATTTTTTTACATAAATCTGAATTTATTATACCATAGTTAAATCATCTCCTGGGTCGCTGAAATGTCGTTAAACATCTGAATATATATCAGAAAATTCTATATTAATTCTTTCTGTACTAGTTTTATACTGAAATTCATCATCTACATAATGCTTTGTTAATGTTTTTGTTGGAAGTTTAATTATAGCCTCACTTCCTATGTTAATCTCACTTTTTATTTCAATGCTTCCTTCATGCATTTTTACAAAAGATCTTACAAGGGACAATCCTATACCTGCCCCTTCACAAGGACGTTTTAATGTTTTATCTATTTGTGCAAATCTCTCAAATACAAATTTTAACTTGTCCTCTGGTATACCTATACCTGTATCCTTTACAGAAATGAGAATACTATCTTCCTTATCAGTCAATGCCACTAAAATTTTACCACCACAATCAGTATATTTAATGGAGTTAGATAGTACATTAAGCATAATCTTCTCTATTTTATCCGGATCAAAGGTCATTATCTTTTCTTCTACATCTGTATCAAAAGTAAGTTGAATTTGCTTACTTTCCACGTAGGACGCAGCAGATAAAGCTATATTTTCAATCACGCTTACGATGTTAACCTCTACCATGTTTGGTTTAAGTAACCCTGAATCTACTTTCGTAATGTCTAAAAAATTATTAATTAACCTCATAAGCCTGAAACAATTTTGTTTCATTACAACTAGATATTCATCTTTTTTCTCCCAAAATTCTTCTGTATTGTTATATATACTCAATACCTGAATAGCCGAATATATAACATTTAAGGGAGTCTTTAATTCATGAGAGATATTTGTAAATACCTCTGTAATCAATTTATTCAATTTAATAGTTTCATTTAATAATTGAAGATTTTTTTCTATGTCCAATTGCAGTTTTTCAACCTGCTTTTCAGGAGTAATATCACGTATTATACTTAATATCACGGGTTGTCCTGCATATGTAAAATAAGTAGAGGTATTTTGCACATTAGCAACTTTACCATCCTGCTTAAATATTTTTCCTTCAAAATTTACAAGTGTGCTTTGCTTATTGTATATTTCATCAAACTTCTCTTTAATATTTTCACTCTCATCTATATCCATAAAGTCTAAGATAAGTCTCCCAATTAATTCATCTTGGGTATTTAAGCCCACTAATTTTATAGCACTTTCATTCACAAAAATCACTTTATCATTTCTATGAACAAATATAGCTTCTCTTGAATTTTCAATAAGTAAGCTATGGCAATCTTCATTTTTCAATAATATTTTTTCTATATATATACGTTGATTATCCGTGTCCTTTAATTCATCATTAAGTGCTTGAAGTTGTAAATTTTTTCTGTATGAATTTTCTTTTTCAATTTCTACGTAATGACCTAATGGCCATGCAGTTAAAATAAATACTGCTGCCATAATTAAATCATTTTGAAAATATAAATTAACACTAGTATACGGTGCATAAATCAAATCTATAACTAGTATTATCCCTGATGAAATAACAGCCGTAGTAACACCATTTTTCATACCTAATTCTAATGTGGAAGTAACAATTATAAATAGGAACAATAATTTATATTGACTAGTACAATTATTCGATAAAATAATTGTAATTGAAAAAATCATAATAAAAACTAAGTTCTCAATAATTTGTATTAACTTTACATATTTACATTTAAATCTTCTTATAGAAAAAAATGACCATAACCAATAAATACATATACTACTTACTGATAGTAGTGCCGTTGGAATTATATTAATATACCCACTTGAGTTTTGAAGAATCTCATTATTTGATATAAGAAGTTCATTGTATATTACAATTCCACAAAATAATAAGGAAATTAATTTAACAATAGATATAATATCATTTATTTCTTTTTTTCTGCCTCCGTCAATATTACTCATGTTTTTTCACATCCAATTAAAGCATTTATATTTAACAGCAATATAAGGATCATCACTGATCCTTATAACCTTTTTAAGTTCTTATTTTCCCCTAAAGCATTTTGATTCTTCAGCTTTTACATTTTAATACATATATCGCCTAAATTCACTTTATTTCTAATATTATTATATCTTTCTCCAATCATTTTAGCATCAATTTTCATGTTTTAAATTATGTCAATTTTCTACATAGAATGCAAAATACCACAAACCTCCTCTAATCTAAATATAAATTTCAATAAAATACATATAAATATAAATATAAAATATGGATATACTATCATTGAAAGGAGATGGTATTAATGAATGAAGGTCTAATAGTACTAGCGAGAGGAATCATCGGATTTTTCACCTTATTAATATTTACTCGTGTTCTTGGAAAGCAGCAGATTAGTCAACTAACTTTTTTTGATTATGTTGTAGGCATAACTATAGGCTCCACTGCCTCCACTCTAACTACAGATTTAACTAGTAGGGCATGGCCTCATTGGGTAGGCTTGCTTACTTGGGCTGTTTTATGCTTTATTCTTCAATTAATAACTGTTAGCTCAAAGACTGCTGAAAAATACTTAGATGGTGAACCTACCATTGTTATTATAAACGGAAAAGTACTTGAGAAATCCATGAAAAAATTTCGCTACACCATAGGTGACCTTTTATCACAGTTAAGAGATAAAGGTGTTTTTGACTTAAGCGACGTAGCTTATGCAATACTCGAAAAAGATGGACAATTGTCTATCTTAAAAAAAACTCAATGTGATACTGTTACAGCAAATGATTTAAAAGTTAAAACTACCCCTGCTAGTATTGATTTTGAAATAATTTACGATGGATCTATTTTGCAAGATAACTTAGATAAAATTAATAGAAATGAAAAATGGCTAATGACTAAACTAAAAAAGAAAGGTATTAATGATGCTTCCGAAGTATTTTTAGCTATCTATAACGCAACAACTGGTTTACATATAGATCTTTATAAAGATGATATAGAAGAAAATAATAAATAGCAGATAAAGGGGCTTAAACTATGAAAAAATTTATATCATATGCTATACCAATAGTTACTTTAACAATTTTCGTACTAATAATGTTAGGAGGTAATTATTTGAAAAAGCCTCGCACTCCTTCAGAAGACGTAGTTTCTTTTGTAGAGCTATCTATAGAACATGCAAAATCTGAAAAGTGGGATATGCTTGAGCAAGATATCGTCAGAATTGATACTGCCTGGAAAAAAATCATACCTCGCATTCAATTTAGCGTTGAACGAGATGAACTATATAATATAAGTTTAAACATCGCCAGTCTTCGCGGTTCAATAGCCAGTGAGGATAAAGCTAGTACCTTGATTGAATTAAATCAAATTATTGAAAATTGGGATGAACTAACAAAATAATACCTAGTGACCTAGGTATTATTTTTGTTAGTTTATTATTTTTTCTTTTTGAAATTTAGAATGAACTTTTCAAAACCACATGAAGTTCGTGTAATGCTCTAGTTGCCATTACATACCTAAGTTTATCCTCTTGCTTATATTCCCCCTGCAAACCTTCTGTTTTAAGTCCACAAGGCTCATCTAATATCATGATAACTGCATCAAACTCAAGTCCCTTAGCAAAATATGATGGGATTACAACAATCCCGCTATGATACACTGCGTTTTCTTTATTTATAATCTTAACATTAGCATCCTTGTTAATTAAATCAAAGATTTTTTCTGTTTCACTTATATCTTTACAGATAATCGCAATATTTTCATAAGTCTTACTTTTGAACTCAGAAATTTTTTGGGTCATAAAACTTTTAAGTTCATCCTTATCAGAAATTAATTTCTCTTTTACCACTTCACCATTTCGTACTACAGGAACAATAGGATCTGCATGCAAATATTTATTAGCGTACTCCATAATTTCCACTGTAGATCTATAGCTGGTACTTAGTCTAAACTCCTGAGTATTACACCCTGGAAGTATATTCTTTATATCATGCATAGGTAGCTTCCCGTCATATGGAATCAGTCTCTGATTGCTATCTCCAACTATCGTTAAAGAAGAACACTTTGTTAATTCCTTTATTACCATGAATTGAAGTTCATTATAATCCTGAGCTTCATCTATTACTACATGCTTTATTTCCTCAGAAATCTTGATCCCTTCTAGCTTAATTTTAAAATATAAGATACCACCTAAATCATTTTCTGTTAATGCTTTATGTCCATTTATTTTGTTGTATAAATCAACACAGTTTCCATTTTCAATCCAAGTAAGGTTTCTTTTCACTGCTAATATCTCTTTAATTACTTCTCTAATTTTGAGTCTTCTATTAAAATCTAAATCATTTATTTTAAAATCCTTTTCTTCCTCAGGTAACTCTACCACACTTTTTTCATATTCTTTTTGTATAAATCTAACTTTTTCATCTCTAGCGTCTCTAATCTTAGAATAAATAATTCTTTTAATTTTCTTACTTCTTCTGAATAAAGGCATAGTTTTATAGTGATTATAAAACATTTCCATTATTTCCTTTTTAGATAATACTATCTCATTCATAAATAATAAATCTTCTATTTTAAAGTATTCGTTATCTAATTTTTCTACTGAGGTGTCAAGAAAGTTTTTATACTCTGTAGAATTTTTATACATAATATCTCTAGCAAATTCTTTTTCTCCACTAAGCACTTTCTCCATATACTCTTTTAGGCTCATTACTTCCATAGGCCCTAAAATGTCAAAGGCAAAGTCTCTAAATGTTGTTTGCTTAACTCCCGATTCTCCAAGGCTTGGTAGCACTAAAGATATATATTCCATAAATACATTATTTGGCCCTAATATTAGAACCTTGTCTTGGAGTATTTTTCTATAATTATAAAGCAAATATGCTACCCTATGAAGAGCAATAGTAGTTTTTCCACTACCAGCAACGCCATCCACTACAATAGTTTTGGTTCTTGGTTGCCTTATTAAATCATCCTGTTCCTTTTGTATTGTCATTATTATATCTTTGAGCTTTTCTGACGCATTGCTACTAAGCACCATTTGAAGTATCTCATCTTTTACATCTAGCGCTGAGTCGAACATGCCTTTAAGCTTTTCTTTTTTAATAATAAATTGCCTCTTAGCTAAAATGTTTACTAGTATCTTTTCCTTAGGAGCATCATAAAAAGCTTCCCCTAAAGCCCCGGTGTAAAATAAAGATGCAACGGGGGCTCTCCAGTCTACTACTAAAGGTTCATAAGTATTTTCTGGAGTAACTCCAAACCTTCCTACATACATTTTATTAATACCATAGTCTTCTTCAGAAAAATCAACTCTTCCAAAATAAGGAGAGCTCTTAAGCTCAGTTAACTCCATTACTCTTCTATCAATAGTTTTAAATGCTTCCTCCTTTACATATACCTCATGATCAAAATATTCTATTACCATATCTTCATCATCTCTATAATCTTCAATCACTTTTTTCCTATATTCTAAAATATATTTTGTAATTTCTTTTCTCTTTTGAATATATTTTAGAATTTCTTCACTAATGATTTTAATAATGCCATTTAATTTTTCTTCTTCTACATTAAATTCTAATTGTTTCTTTAATTCAACTTCTATTAAACTAGCATCCATATCATATTTATTATTATTCAAAACTACCACCCCATTTAACGATTTTATTTTTTCGTATAATTCGCACTCGTATATTTAAAAAATTTCATTCCATCCAATTATATCTATAATGCCGAGACCTGGAGAATCATTAATAGTTATCGTATTCCCTGTAATACATGCACCACCAACTATTGAATCATGTTCAAATAGCAACATAGTATCTAGATCAGCTTTAATCATATTGGATTTTGACGCTGCAAAACTCGTTGCTGCTGTAATGCCTATTCTACTTTCTAGCATACATCCCATCATACATCTTATACCCATATTTTCTGCCATATTATACATCTTTATTGCATTATTTATACCACCGCATTTCATAAGCTTTATGCTTATGAGGTCTGCCGCTCTTTTTTCAATGATCTTAAAGGCATCTGATGGACCAAAAACTGCTTCATCTGCAAGAATTTTTGTTTCCACATTATCTGTTACATATTTTAGTCCATCTATATCCCAAGCATTAACTGGTTGCTCAACAAACTCAATATCTAACCCCATGTCTTCGAACTTTCTAATAGTACTTACAGCTTCCTTTGGGCTCCACCCTTGGTTAGCATCTACTCTTATTTTTATTCCACGCCTTACCGCTTTTCTTACTGCTTTTACTCTCTCTATATCACGAGCCATATCATTTCCAATTTTCACTTTTAAATATGTATAACCATTCATTACAGCTTCTACTGATTTTGTCACCATTTGTTCCACTGTATCATTTGCTATTGTAATATCTGTAGATAATGAAGTTTTATATCCACCTAAAAATTTGTAAAGTGGCACTCCATATTTTTTGCAAAGTAAATCATATATAGCAACATCAATAGCTGCCTTAGCACTATTATTTCCGTGCATAGAACCATGAATTACTTTCATAATTTCTTCAATATTATCAATATCTAAACCTATAATTCCAGGTTTAATATGCTCTATTGCTCCAATAATTGAACTCTGGGTTTCCCCAGTTATTAAAGGTGTTGGGGCTGCACTACCATATCCTATTTCTCCTGTATCTGTAACCATTTTTATAACTATTTCATCAGAAAAATTAAGAAGTCTCTTCCCTACTTTATATGGTTGTCTCAAAGGAGTATTAATTTTACCTATCCTAATATCTTGTATTTTCATAATTATCCCCCACTAAACGTTTAATATTTTAATAGTATTTAACTTACTTAACCTATTTATACAATAAGAAGTAAATTCTTAACAGTACAATATTTCATTATACCTCTATATCTACTTTAATTCTATTACTTTTATAAAATTCTTTACTAATTATTTTTATACAATTTAACCCTTAAATTTATTCTATTTTTATTTACTTCTATTTAGACATACGTAGGAGTTAAACAATATAATAGGGCATTAAAATATTTTAATGCAGCCCTAAAATTAAAACCTAAATCTAGCTTAATATACTCTTGTATGGGTCGTCATTTATATATTCACACCAAAAAATATGATAAGGCTATTGAAAAGCTAAATACAGCAATCGAATTAAAAAGAAATATAATATTTGATCAAACTACATATTGTTATTTAGGAAATGTCTATACTAGGTTAAAGGAATACGACAAATCTAATAAAAATAATATTAATTGTTATGTTACTTTCCTTAATTTTTATATGTATATAAATTAAAAACAAAAATATGACATAAAATATAGTTTTAATTGTATTAATTTAAACAAAGTAGCCATAGATTTTCTTAAATCTGTGGCTGCTTTGCTTGTTGAACCGAAAATAACTTATTTTAAAATATGATAACTACAATAGAAGGAAATGAAGCACAAGCTGTTCGCAAAGCAG
This sequence comes from Clostridium sp. CM039, assembly GCF_055081075.1. Lineage (NCBI taxonomy): Bacteria > Bacillati > Bacillota > Clostridia > Eubacteriales > Clostridiaceae > Clostridium > Clostridium sp. CM039. The sequence continues at coordinate 3,566,575 of NZ_CM143649.1, read as the reverse complement.
AGCGTTCTTATTTAAACAATTCATATGTAGACGGATTTGGGGATAATGGAGGCCCAACTGCTACTATAAAACTCGCACCTATGCCAGACATAACGAGTAATGCTGAATATGATAAAGCAAAAGTTAAGCTATGGGATGTAGTTTATCAACCGTACCCAGCAGCACGCATAAGATTCAATCAAAAAAATAAAATTGAAGATGTTCTAAAAGACTATAAGGATGAAATAAATAAAGCTGCTAAAAAATATGGTGTTCCTCCGGTATTAATAGCTGGTATAATTGTTAAAGAACAAATTACACAATCTATTCCTGCTGAAGTCGCGCTAATAGATTCTGTCATTAGAGATTTGTGGTTGGAAGATACAACGCTAATTATGATAATCCTAACGTTCAAAAAAATTTTTAAATAATGTTTTTGGTTATCTAGACTCATTAAATACAATGTTAAAGTAAGGAGGAAAGTATATTGAGGTTAAAGGTAATATCGATTATTACTATAATAGTTTCGGTTTCGTTAATTTTTGGCACGATTTATTATGTGAAAAGTGGTCCTAAAATTATTAACGAAAGTATTCCTGATAATAAATTTTCGGCAAAGGAACTTGTAAAAATATCAAAAATACATGTAGATAAGTTCTGGAGTAAAAAAAACTATCATATTAGTAAAATAAATATGGAATTGGATAAAGCTCAGCGGGGTAACGTTGAAATATGGTACGAGGATGATAGTGAAAATAAAAATGGTGTGCCTAATATAATAACAGTAGAAATAAATACTAAAAGCAAGAAAATTCTTAAAATAGCTACCCAACCCAGAGACTCAAAAATTGCAACTGGTGATGACCTAAATATTGAAAAATGGTCTATAGATAGTAATGAGGCAATTAACATAGCAAAAGAAAGGTTTAAGAGCAAAGGTAACTTTGAACTCGCTTATATTTCAGGTGAAAAGCAGTGCAACACCGGTAAAGAAACATGGGATATTATTCTTTGGAATGAAGTGGTATGTCATATTAAAATTGACGTTTATACAGGGGAAATTTACACAAGTGAGGAACAATAAATACAAAAGTTATATTAGTATTATGTAACATTCAATTTATGCTTCTAATATAAAATATTCAAAATCATTAATTAATAACGTTTATGATTTGTCATTGACATTGAGCCTCTATGCATATATTTTTCTGGCATAAAGAAACTACCATAAATAATGTGATAGCCATGTATATAGGCTATCATATAACTCCTCAATTACTTTTATGTTATATTCAAAATAGTAATATAGCAAAAACCCATATCTATGATTGATATGGGTTTTTCTTACGACGACCTGTATGAGACTGTGAACTATTTTTTTATTGCTTATAATCATCTTTCATTCGGACATCATAAGCTACTCGGAGTGCAGTGCCAATTATACTTGCCATTACTACACTTATATACACGCACGCTATCATCCCTAGCCCCAAAAGTCCAGCACCAAAATCATTTGGATCGGACTGAGTGTTGAAAAAATTTGGCACTTCAAATGTGATTATAGGAGAATAAACTAAATAATAAGGAACAGTAACTAATAGTATATTTACCCAATTTGCCTTTATAAAAAATGCCATTATAATTATATAAAATAATGTTAATAAACCAATCCCCAAAACTAGTATTGTACCATTCTTAAACGTCCAATCACATTGTAAATATACTCCTCCAGCAATAGCAAAAATAATACTTATTATTTGAGTTATAATAATCTGTTTTAAAACTTTTGAAATATTCTTCTTAATATAATTCACCTTCTTGATTTAATTCAATAATTCAGCTCCGCAGGAGATTATTTAACAATCACTTTACCAGTCGTATCAATAAATTTCCATTCATCTTTTATGTATACAGATCTAAATACATTTGTATTTTCGGTAATAGAAAACATCTCATTTTATAATGGAGATATTCTTCTTTGGATAGTTTCCGATAGTCGCATTTAATATTTCTTCTCTATCTTTGGTTCCCCAGAAAATATAATTTACCTTCCGAAAACGAACTACAACAAATTGGTATAATAAAAATTAGTCTATATTTTTAATAGTGCTTACAACCGATGAAAGCTCTTTAGAAAGTTTTTTATAATTAACGTACTCAGGGTGATCAGGTGGGAACCCTACATCCATAGGACCACCTATAATATAAGTAACTCCCCTTGCAGTAATATATCTTTTACCTATACCATCCGACATACTTTCATCAAAATCGGGTGATTTTTTTACAATTTCAAAGAGCATACCTCCGGCTATAGGATTAACCGGCTTAAATTTTACGACCAACCCATTATTATCTTCTTCAACCGTATACTTATTTTTCCAAGATGCTGGGAAAGTAACAGAAAAGCCCAAATTATTACTGACATATTCTTGTGGTGATGCTGAGATATTTTTTTTTGGTGAAGGCACTGTTTCTTCAGGAGGTGCTGTTTGTTTTGAGGAAACTGCTTTTTCAGAAGGCACTGTTTTGGTTGAAGGAACCGTTTGTTTTGAAGAAACAGTCTTTTCAGAAGGTACTGTTTGTTTTGAGGAAACTGCTTTTTCAGAAGGTGCCATTTGATTTGAACAAACTGTTTTTTCAGAAGGCGTTGTTTTTTCTGGAGAAACAGTTTCTTCAGAAGAAGGCTGTGACTTTGAATCTTGTACTTCTTCAGATTGCTGTGGTTGCTGCGGTGATGCATCCTGTGAAGTAACTGATGGTTTTGTATTTGCAGCTTTTTCACTAGATGATGACTTTGTACTAGGTGCAGTATTACTAGCAATCTTTGTGCCCGTGGTGTTTTTATTTGTGGTAGTATTATTTTTATTTGGTTGTTTTTTACCTGTTATATAAAAAGTTCCGACTAAAATAATGAATACAATAACTATTATAGACCCTCTAACTAATTTTTTTTTAAATAATTCAATCATATCTATTCTCCTTTTAATTGTAGATTTATTATTAAAACATAAAATAATATAGCTATTGATCCAACATCCCAAACAATTAATAATATTGATATAGGTGTTAAATAAATATTATTATTTGATTTAATAATAGGTTTTTGTGTTTTAAAAGTTTCTGAAACATTACTAAATGATGTATTGTCAATAACTTTAGCATTGATTATAGTATATTCTGGTAAAATTCTTAGCGTAATATTTGGCATGGCAATATTCCTTATAATATACAAACTTAAATCTGCTTGTATATTATAAGGAATAAGCAATTTTAATAAGAGTAGCAACCTTCATTACCAGCCATTCTGAATCTGATATTTTAGGTAAATCTTTCATTGTTAACACCAACTGTAAGAACTAAAAATCATAATTGTCTACACTTGTATTCTACAAGCTTAGTGTAACAGAAAAATTTTCAAAGTCAATATTATTATACAATTTATGCATTATTATACTTTCATTCCTTATTTTATAGCGGCTCCCCAGGAGATGTTTTAACTCAACGGTACACAGCGGTTCTATAAGTAATATAAGTACCAATATAATATTTGGTTATACTGATTAGCCCTAGATTTTCTAGGGGTTTATCTTTATATTAAATATGCATAAACACAGAGGCGTATACTTCTTCTTACCCATTGGTCTAACTCTTTATATTGGCATCACAAACCAAACCAATAGTTCTACGGGTTAGAATTATTTTGATGAAGAGTATGTTATAATAATTAAAATATAAGTAATTTATAGGAAATTAGGTGTACATAAAAATAAATTAATTACCTCAATAAAACTTTAGTAATATAACATACCTTAAAAATAGCATTTTCTGAAGAAAGGAGAAGATCTCTTAAGTAACCTATAATTCACATGATTATGAAAGGAATGTATGTTTAGTGAAAAATAATAATGAATTTCTTGAAAACTATACGCAAATACCAGATAAACAGGCTATAAGAAAATTTATTTGGACTCTTGTTATCCTTGTAAATGTTTTTAATTATGGTGGATTATCCTATTATCAAGATTCTGTATTAAATATGCCTATACCAAATTCTATATTAACTTTATTAATTGCCATTATTTCTATTTTCGATTTAGGTTCATTAATTTTTTATATTTTTCCCAAGCGATTTAACAAAATAATTTGGTTATATACAGCTATCGCTTTTACAGGAACTTCAATTTTTAATTTCTTTATTTCTTCCTTGGTCTTCCTACATGAATTAAATAGCCCTATATCTTATTTAATTGTAATAATAAGTTTATTAATATATATACTTATTATTACTGCTATAATATTTAATATAAAAAATAAGTTAAAAAATGGTTATAGCAAAAAACATATTAATAAGGCATTTGTAGGAATATTTTCTTCCTTCTGTATTTCACTTGGAATAATTTTATCAAAACAAATAGAATTTAACAATATCGGTTTTGCAATTTCTCAATTAGTAATGGCTTATTTACTAATACTCCCATGCTCAGGATTTCATAAGTTTTATTTAATAATTAAAAACAAGGACAAATATAATAATCATGAATTAGGTAGTAATCCACTAAAAAAATAAAATTATGTTTTGCCTAATCAAATTTGTACAAAACTATAATCGTTGACTTTTTAAGAACTTGATCTAATAAAGTTTTGTACTATTAATACAAAACTTTAGATTTATTAATAATATTTTATGTTTTTTTAATAAATTTCTTATAATATAAACTTTTTACTTTAGGACCTAACAATATAAATAAAGTAGGCATAAATAAAATAACGTAAAAAACAGTATGAGATATTAGTGGTGTTGCTGTTTTAAGTGCATCATGAGCAGAAGAACTAATAAATATATATGGTATCCAAACATATAAATTTTCAAAATATTGTGGAGATTCTACTTGATTTATTATAATAAGTACTAAATAACATATAAAAACAGATAAAAAATTTTTAATTTTAGACTTCTCTTTTGTTAATAACATACCAAATACAAGATATAAAATCATAAATACAACTCTAATTATACATTCAGCATAGTAAGGATTGTAATTTTCGTAGAAAAGCCCATAGTCAGGAAAGCCAGGTGTGTTATAAATAATCATTGAATTGTTCCACTGATATATCTCGCTGTGGATAGAACATGAAATCATATAAGCTACGAAAGTAAAAATAGTTTGTATTAAAAATGAGTTTATATTATTTTTTACAATGATGGGAGTATATTTTGAATTTATTATATATATTGTGGATAACTAAAGGGTTAATAACTAGTCAATTTGACAGTTATTAACCCCTTACAGACATGAATCTTATTTTTTACTTCTATTTAGACATGCATCTTGCTTCTAGGATGTATGTCTAAAATTGTTTACTTTGCAAGTTCATATAGTGCATGAGCATATATCTTAGCATTCGTAATTAAATTGTCTATTGTGATATATTCATTTTTTTTATGAATAGTATCTGGTTCCCCTGGGAACATTGGTCCAAAGGCTACAGTATTAGGCATTTCTTTAGCATAAGTGCCTCCACCTATGGATAGCAATTTAGCTTCTTTTCCAGTCTGCTCAGCATAAACCTTTTGAAGTGCCTTAATAATTGGACTATTTGGTGAAAAATATAATGGTTCTTGATGTTCAAACTTTTCTACCCTTATTCCAGTTCCATCAATTTTACTATTAAATGGAGTCATCATATCCTCTAATTTCTTTGTTACAGGATATCTTAAATTTAAAGTCATTGTAGCTGAATTTTCATTCATATCTACAACTCCAACATTAAATGATAACTTACCTGAATTCTCATCTTCAAGGCAAACACCAAAAGACTCTCCGTGTGTTTCCATACCTATGTTTTCATTTAAAAACCCTACAAATTCTGACGCATCATTCGATCCAAGGTCTAATGTTCCAACGAAAGCAAATAATTGCATTATAGCATTTTTACCAAGTTCCGGTAAACTTCCATGAGCTGCTTCGCCTATAGATTTAATTATTACCATATCTTTATTAACTACTGCAGAAAGCTTGTAATTATTATCTTTTATAAAAATCTCCAACGCTTTAACAATGCTTTGTGCGTTAGTAGCCACGATTCCTGCCTCACAATAATCAGGTACTATGTTAGATACTTGACCACCCTTAATATATTTTATAAAGTTTTCACCCTTATTCTTGATCTTAAAATCTTTTACAATGTTAAAAATAGTTATACCTTTTTCTCCATTGATTATTGGATACTCTGCATCTGGAGTAAATCCAGCAACTGGTGCTTTTTCTTTTTCTAAGTAATATTCAAGTTCCTTGCTTCCGGTTTCTTCATTAGTTCCAAATAGAACTCTAATTCTTTTAGATATAGGCAATTTCGCATCTTTAATAGCTTTTAATCCATAAAGTGTTGCCATTATTGGTCCTTTATCATCTGTAGTTCCACGTCCGTACATTTTTCCATCATGAATTTCTGCAGCATAGGGTGGATGAATCCATCCTTCACCTTCAGGAACTACATCTAAGTGACCTAATGCTACAACATAATCTTCACCTTGTCCATATTCTGCATATCCAACATAACCATCTAAGTTAACTGTATTAAAGCCTAAATTCTTTGCAGTGTTTAAAGCACATTCTAGTGATTTAGCTACTCCATCGCCAAAAGGCATTCCTGGCTTAGCTTCACCTTCTACACTCTTAATTCTTATTATTTCTTGAGTAGACTTAACAATATCCTCTTTCATAACGTCAATTAATTTATTTAATTCCATATTCGTTCCCCCCCACTTATAGTCTACGTACGTAGCTTTATCTACATTCGTAGCTTTGTCTACATTCGTAGCTTTATCTACATTCGTAGCTTTATCTACATTCGTAGCTTAGTTAAGATATCATATTATTTATTATTATTTTTCAAAGGTAATCCATCCTTTTTGAGATAAATACCTCAGAAACATAATTAACCTATTAATAGCATTCTGCTCAGTATCATCAAATTTTTGAGCCAGAGCTAAAGCTATATCATAAACTGTTTTAGTGCCATCACAAAGTTGCCAAACCATAGAACCCATTTCATCGAGCTCTATATCATTAACTTTTGATTTTTTTATGAGCCATCTCACAAATTTTTCCACTGGCTTATTATGGTTAAAAAATAGTTTTACTTTTTTATCACTTACAGACCATTGTTCAATCTTTCTTAATGGCCTGTAAATCATAAAATTTTCTTGTGATTTTTCTTTGTTTTTTTTATTAAACATATATTTCTCCTACAAAGAAGTTAAGAGCCATAGTGGCTCTTAACTATATTTTTTCTTTATTTTTCTTTAAGTTAAATTTTGTTTACCATGTCTAATTTTAACATTAAACAGTAGTTTTGTCCACTTTTGTAGCAAACATGTAGATCCATAATCCTAATCCCAAGAACATTATTGCAGCGAATTCGGGGCTTGCGGATAAAGCTGGGAATAACTTCGCTCCAAATCCTATGTCAAGCTTCGCTGTTGCAACTCCTGCTACAACTATACCCATTAAAGCATCTCCTGCAACAAGTCCTGATGCAAGAAGTATACCTTTTTCCACTTGTACCTTTTGTTTTTCTTCGTCTTTCTTGAATTTCTTTTCAACTAATATTCTAATAATACCACCACAAAGAATAGCTGAGTTTAAATGTATTGGTAAATATATTCCAAGTGCAACTGGAAGTATTGGAATTCCTGCCATTTCACAGAATATCGCAATTGTAACTCCAACAAATACTAGAGCCCATGGAAGTTCACCAGTCATTACACCTTTGATAACCATTGACATTAATGTTGCTTGAGGTGCAGCAACGTCCTTACTACCTATACCGTATGTGCTATTAAGCATTAATAATACTCCGCCAGCAACTGCTGCTGCTGCAACTATTCCTAAATACATACCAATCTGAACACTCTTTGGTGTTCCACCAATAACGTAAGTTGTTTTTAAGCTTTGTGCAGTACCACCAGAAACACAGATAGCAACACAAACTATACCACCTACAATAACAGCTGCAATCATTCCTTTATCACCAACGTTACCTGTAATCTTTAATATTGATGTTACAAATAACAATGTAGCTATAGTCATTCCTGAAGCTGGATTATTTGAACATCCAATTAAACCAACCATTCTAGCTGATACAACTGCAAAGAAGAATGAGAATACAACTGCAAGTATTCCACCAACTATACCCACATTAATTATTGGTAACAACCATGAAAGTAAGAATACTAATACTGCTGCGCCTACAACCCAAGTTATTGGTGCCTCAATATCTGATCTTTTTTGGGTATTTGCCCCACCTGCTCCAATACCAGACATAGCTGATTTAAAAGATTTGATGATTGTTGGAGCTGATTTTCCAAGACTTATAAATCCACCTGCTGCAACCGCACCAGCGCCTATATATCTTATATAATTTTTCCAAATATCCCATGCTCCCATTTCACTAATAAGTTTTACTGATGGGAATAATGGTGCTTGCAAACCATGCCCAACATACATTATTAATGGCATAAGTCCAAACCATGCTATTAAAGAACCTCCAAACATATAAAGTGATGCTTGGACTCCAACTATATAACCGACACCCATAAGAGATGCTAACGTATCAACACCAAATAATGTTGATTGCACTGGTTTGATAGTCCATTCAGCTTCTTCGACCCAGAATTTAAATCCACCAGAGAATAATTTGAAAACTGCTCCTCCTATAAGTCCTGTCAATACTGCCTTAAATCCTGAACCCCCTTCACTACCAGTTACAAGAACTTCAGCAGCTGCCATACTTTCTGGATATATAAGGGTACCATGTTCTTCTACTATTAAGAAGCGTCGTAGAGGTGTAACAAATAGCACTCCTAAAAGTCCTCCAAGTAATGTTACAACAATTATAGTAGAGAGTTTTAATTCCATACCCCAAAGTATAATTGCTGGAAGTATAAATATAATTCCACCTGCTAATGATTCTCCCATAGCAGCAATTGAAGATACCATATTAGCCTCTAATATGTTATTTCTTTTAAATAAACCTTTAAGTATTCCTGTAGCCAAAATTGCTCCTGGAATACCTGCTGAAATTGTCATACCTACTTTAAGTCCTAAATAAGTGTTTGCAGCCGCAAATATCATTGCAAATACCATACCCATTATTATGGATATTGCCGTAAGTTCTGGCATTGCCTGACTCGCTGGTATAAACGGTAAGTAATCCTCACCTTTAATACCACCGTAAGCTGTATGAGACAGTTTTTTTGATTCCGCCATTATATATCCCCCTCTTGATTATATATGTTAATCATCTATTAATATAATTCATAATACCATATGTTGTAATAATAACTAATATGAAAATTTATCGTATTTAACCAAATTTTCTCATTTTAATAATTTTTCAGTTAAATCCCTACAAAATGCTCGTTTTAGCTTAATATATCACTATAATTTTATTCTTAATATGGCTTTTGAAACCGTACAATTTTTTTTATTCATTTTCAAATATTTAGTTAATGTTGATTTAAATTACATCTTAAAGTACAAAAGAATATTGGTGTTTTTTCATCAAATAAATTGCCAGTAAATGTAAAGCTTTACCATGGTTTTTTTATTGCAAAACCTTTTAGCTAGAGGGATACTAAATTCAATTATTAGACTATAATATAAATTCCTAACTAATTAATTTTCAAAAAATGAAAATAGCAGATATATAAACTTGCATTTATATCCTGCTATTTTATTATTTTAATTTTCCAAATCTACTAAACGGACTAATTATAATTCCTGCCTTACCCATTATATCTTTTTTAGGTATAAAAGGTTTATCCCAATATCTTGCATCTAGAGAATCTACTCTATTGTCACCCATAAAGAAGTAACTATCTGCTGGCACTTTATATTTCCCTGTTTTACCACCTGGATATACAACATAACTTTCATTTATTTTTTTATTATTTATATATACAGATCCATCTTCTTTAACTTCTACTATATCATTTGGAAGTCCAATAAGCCTCTTTATTAAATCTTCACCCAATTCATCAGAATGAAATACTACTATATCTCCATGTTTAAGGTTATTTTTGTTATGAACTATTGTTACTAAAATCTTATCATTCAGATGTATTGTTGGTAGCATAGATCCAGTCGGAACAGTTACATTAAAGAAAACAACCTTGCGTATTACAAATGCTATTATAACGGCCACTACTATAGGTACTATCCAATCTTGAAATATTTTTTTAATAAAGTCCATAATTATCTCCTCCGAAATCTAACACATTAATATCTTATCACAATATTTACAATATATCAGTAATTAAAATTTATTTTCTTGTTAAATCATCTATTGCGGAGCTGCAATATAATTTGGTATATAAAGGTGAAAAGAGAAGCCGACCTATTAAAAGTCACTTCTCCAAATTTGACGGAAATATATAAAATTACTGTATGTACTATTCCATGCGATGCGCAAAATGTTCCATGATTTTTGCCCAAATACGTTGTGTTTCGATGAATTCAGCATAATGTTTTTCCACATTTCTATTGTATTTCTCGAGTTCTGCCAAGACATTAATAAACTCAGGCTTTCCAAAATAAGCACTGATTTTAGGCAATGTTACTCTCAGCTGCTCTTTTATCTCTCTAATCTTATCCGTGTAGTGATCTGGCTGAGTTATATAGAGCAGTAATGGCTTATAACGGATCCAACCTATACATGCATTATAAAAGCGAGTTTTAACCTTGTCCGTATCAGCTTTGATAAACTTCAATCGAATTGGGAGAACGCCTTCTAAAAGGTGATTATATGTAGAAAATCCGTCATGGAATGTGTAACATGGCACCCTCAAAACTTTTCTCTCACTTAGACATGTGCTTAAAAAAGTATCCTCCCCTCTAGCTCCTGGTGGATTGTAAAAAGGGAAAATACGCTTAGGCTCAGTTAGGTTAATACACAGATTAGCACCTGAGATGAATTTAGAATGATTTATTTCTTCTACCTCTCTGGCCTCATGGCTAGTCAATGTCTTTGTATCTGCATATGTTATCCCACCATTTTTCATAACAGATTTTAATTTATCCCACTTAATAATATCATTACTAATAGCCTCAATAAAAGACCTAAAATCACCTTCGGTCATAGTGTCATTGAATTCCATATATGGAATTGGAGATATATAACCACAGTGATGTCCGTGAGTGATGTCTGCTTCAGTGATATTATTAAGATGTTCTGCCAAAACAAACTGACCTCCCCAAATTGCAGTATCAAGCGTATTAGTTACTGCCATTGGGTATTCGTCATCATCCAAAAAAACAAGATAATCCATTTTGTTTTTTATAGCATTATATAGCACAGCGTTACGCTTGGCTGCATATCCTTTGCCAAAAATCATTTGAGTCTCCTCAAAACTAATGACGTTTTCTCTAATTAAATAATCAATTTCTTCTTTTATAGCAACGCTTCCAATAAATTTACTACTATCAATTTGCTTTACCAAATCGGGATGTACATTTGTGTAATCAGTTATTTCAGTTTTATTATAATGAAGATCATAGGCAACAAAAAGGTTTAAACTTAACCTTTTATCTGCTACCAAACCAGATTCCTTCCAATTGCTTATGTTAGTTCTCAGCACCTTTTGAAAACTCTTTCTTCCCGTCGCAAAACCTATTCCGACTTTAATCTCTTTGACGTTCGGCATTTAATCACTCCCTTTTATGAAAACCTTATGGTAAAGTCTTTCTGTATTGTATATTATACCATAACTAACCCATAAAATCACAAATAGCATTTCAGACTAAATACTACATTTTTCTTTGTCCAAATTATATTTTAATTAGACATTATTTATTATATATTGCTTTTTTTCTTGCAAAAATAAAGGGAGTCGTGAAATTCATGGATTTTCAATTTAAGTGTTATGACCTCAGGGACTTCGGCTTCCTGTTAATCGAAGCACATTTTCTAAACAGAGGTCATATAATGATTTTGTAATACTATGAAAGGATTAGCAATATGTATAATGTTTATGACCCATATCCTTATGGTGTTAATACACCTATGTATAACCCATACAATATGTATAATCTTTATAGAACCTATCAATGTCCTTATTACATTAACCCATTAATGCATACCTCAACTGATGAAATAGAGTATGATTCAATTCAGTTAAAGGATTATGGACCAGAACCGTTTGTAGTTAATATTAATGAGGCTACTAAGCAAAACAATACTTATCGTACCGCTTTATGGACAGGAAGCCATTTGCAACTTACCTTGATGAGCATCAAGGTTGGGGAAGATATAGGTTTAGAGGTTCATCCAGATCTTGATCAATTTATACGTGTTGAAGAAGGGCAAGGGCTTGTTAAAATGGGTGATAGTAAATATAACTTGGATTTTCAAAAAAACGTCTATGATGATTTTGCATTCATCATACCTGCTGGTAAATGGCACAATTTAATCAATACAGGTGACATACCACTTAAATTGTACTCTATTTATGCACCACCTCAACATCCACATGGTACAGTTCATGAAACTAAAGCAGATGCAGAAGCTGCTGAAGAGAACCACGACCACTTATATCAAAATGGACAAAGAGCTCTTAGGCAAAACAAGGAATTTACCTTAAGTGAACTTGCTCAGTATGATGGTACTATGGGAAACCCTGCTTATGTAGCAGTTAACGGAATTGTATATGATTTAAGCGCTAATTCAAAATGAAGCGGTGCTACACACTATGGCTTAACTGCTGGTAAAGATTTAAGCTCTCAGTTTGAAAGCTGCCATGGAGTATCAAGCAAACTAGCTAAGCTTCCTAAGGTTGGTGTGCTTAAAGTATAAGCAAAAAAACTATAAAATAAAATGAGATAACTTAAATACTAAGCTATCTCATTTTATTTTTATACTCTAGTAATAGTAACCTCTTGCTATTTTTGTGTCTCTTGATAAACCAAATGCGGTCTTCCGGGCTATTGTTCGCATTTTGATTTTAATTCGTTAAATAAGAATATTATATATTAACAAAACTAAACATTTAGTATTTCATTTGAAATTTCTTCAAATCTTTCATCAGTTATACCAAGTTTTTTCTTAAATATTTCATCTTCCATTCTTACAGTAATTATCTTGTTAGGAGATATCTCCTTAATAATATTTTTTATCTTCTGAATTGATTCTTCATCATCGGTATAGCCCTTTAGAATAGTTACTTCTAATATAAATTTGCCTTTATATTGCTCTCTAAAAGCTTTCATATTTGAAATATGATTCTCAAAAGTATACCCTCCAATTGGCCGCTGGATTTTTTGAAAATCTTCATTTGAAATAACCTTTATTTCGCCAATAACTTCCTCACACATGTTAGCAATCTCTTTAAATTCTAGCCAATTTAGAATATAACCGTTTGATAGCAGCTTAACTTGCAACCCTTTACCTTTAATAATATTAATCACATCAATAATTTTTTCATTCACTAAAGCTTCACCTTTTGAGTTAATAAAGATTACTTCTGCTTTTGTACTTTCTATCATACCTTCTAGTTCAATCAATGAACTATCTGTTTTATCAAATGATTTTTGGGTATCTACTTTATTTGGCGACCTTCCAATAGGACAAAATATGCAGTCAAAATTACAATGCTTTTCAGGCAGTATATTTACTTCCAGTACCCTTTTACCATCTTCAATATAAATCTCTTTATAACTAAACCCACCCATTGCTATATCCTCCTAAAATTACTCTATTACTACTTCCTTATTATTGATATCTAAAATTGAAATTTTGCTTGTTCCACCTAAATTGTCTTGTACTGCTTTTGCTAGTTCTTTTAATGCGTCCTGAAACTCTATTAATCTACTTTCATCAGTTAATTCAATACATAAAAAAGCATTAGTTGTATTTTCAGTAAGCATTGTTCTTACTGCTTCACGCCAATTCCAGCACCTGCAAATTGCTCCCTCATTATCTTTATATATTATCTCACCTTCATATGGTGGTTCACTTTTATCCGTTCCTAATGTAATAAAATTTTCATTTCCAACTGCCTTAGTCAATCTTATATCAGAAGCAAATGTATCGATATCCTCACCACCGCAGGGCAATGCATATCTTAATGAAATACAGTTGTAAATATCAACTAGTGGATTAATAGTCCCTAAATGATTTCCATTATTCACTCTCTTTAGTAACGCTTCTATTGATGCCCTTGCACCCTTCTTTGTTTTAAACTTTTGAAATGCCTCTCTCCATACTTTTATAACTTCGTTACTGCTAAATTCTGCATTCTGCAAATATTTTAAGGCTTCCTTTTCTGAATTTAAAATCATTTCCTTATATGTTTCTTTATCTTTTATAGTGTTATCTATTCCATAACAAACAACAACTCCGATCCGTGCACTGGGAAATAGGCTCCAAAAATCATCTTCAATGACAAACTTTTTCATTAAAATTCCTCCTTCATATTAAAATGTGATAGCTACATATTTTACCCTTATCACTTTTCTTTAGCTAATAGTCTACTTATTTTTTGCTATTTCTAAACTATATACGATACCACTCTCAACAATTGCGATAATGGATTGATCATCATCTATAAAAAATTGCGGGCGGATGGATAAATTGTATTTTTTAATAAAAGAAATGGTGTCTACATTATAACCTTCTCGTTGCAAAATAAAGGGCTGATCCCTGATATCTTCAATGGTAACATATTTAGAATGAACAGGTTTGAAATTTTTCGGTGTAATGCATAAAAGTCTATCGATATACAGCGGCGTTTCTACCAAATCTTCCTTAACAGGCAAAGTAGAAAGGCCAATACCTACAACACCCGTTTTTGCCCAGAAAAGAACATCTTCATAATCACCTTGCATAATATTGATATCAATATTGGGACTCTCGTCTGAGGGAACATAAAACACACTATATTAAATTACTCAAATCCTCTAACCCTTTGCTACCAGCCTATTTTCTCTCTATCCTCGCAACGCACTCTACATGAGCCGTCTGTGGGAACATATCCACAGGTTGAATTTCTAAAGTTTTATATCCAAGTTCATCTAAAATCCCAAGATCTCGAGCTAAAGTGCCTGGATCACAAGAGACATATACTATAGTTTTAGGCTTCATGCTACTAATTGCTTCTAAAAGAGTTTTGTCACAACCCTTTCTTGGCGGGTCAACTACCACAACATCAGCTTTTACTCCCTGATGAAGAAGCTCTGGAATAATTTTTTCTGCCTCGCCTAGTATAAATTCTGTATTAGATATATTGTTTTCTTTTGCATTTATTTTAGCATTTTCAATGGCCTCGGGTATTATCTCTACTCCATATACTTTTTTAGCCTTCTGAGATAAAAATAAGGATATAGTGCCTGTACCACAATAAGCATCAAGCACCACTTCTCCACCACTTAAATTTGCATACTCTAGCGCTTTACTGTACAGCACTTTTGTTTGTATTGAATTAACTTGAAAAAAGGATAGTGGAGAAACTTCAAATTTAAATTCGCCTATGTAATCTGTTATAGTATCTTTTCCCCATAGAGTTACGCATTTCGCTCCTAATATTACATTTGTTTTTTCACTATTAATATTTTGGATTACACTCACTAATCCTTTGATTTTTTTAGTCATTAAGGCTATAAATTCTTCTTTGTAAAGAAGTGTTTTACCATTAGTAACTAATACCACCATTACTTCTCCAGTCTCAATCCCTTTTCTAATCATAATATGTCGAAGATTGCCTTGGTGATTTTCCTCATTATAACACTCGATATTAAACTCTTTTATCCATTGTCTTGTTAGCTTTACCACAAGATCTGCAACTGTATCTTGAATATGGCAATTTTCCATATTTATTATGTCATGACTTCTTTGCGCATAAAACCCAATATTCACTATAGAATTTATATTGCTAACAGGTAGTTGAACCTTATTTCTATAATTATAAGGACGCTCCATGCCTATTGTAGAATGTACTATGACCTCTTCTAATTTCCCTATCCTATTTATAACCTGTACTACTCTATTAGTTTTAAAATCCAATTGGGCCTTATAGTCTATATGTTGCACGTTACAACCGCCACAGTTCTTGTATATACTGCAAACTGGATCTATTCTACTTGCTGATTCCTCAATTATCTCTAATAGTTTACCAAAAGCAAAGTTTTTAGAAACCTTAACAATTTTTATTTTTACCACTTCACCTATAATTGCACCAGCTACAAAAACGGTAAAATTATCTATTTTGCCTACACCTTCGCCCTCATATCCCATATTATCTATTGTCATTATATAATCTTCATTTTTTTTAACAGGAATAATATAATCATCAAACTTTCTCTTACTTTTCATTGTTTTTCCTCCCTAATTCTACCTTATCCTCTTTACTAAAGCACATGAAAATAAATAGCAAGCAAGCTATGCTCGTATATTTACTCCCATGTGCTTATTAATTTTGATTTTATAATACCTAAAAAATGCCTACATCACAATTTAAAAAAATTCTATTATTCTTTAAAAGTCTCACATTGTGTTTTTTCAGTAGTTAAAGCACCTGTACCATTAACCATAATATTATCTGCAGCACATAAATTTTCTCTATTGTGTATACAATTTTTAGCAATGCATCTAATATTTGGACTCATCTCTATAGAGCCACTATTAAATACTTGTTTAAATTCACCAACTACATTCATATTAAGTACATTAGTTAATGAATTCTTTAATCCTTTTTCAGCAAATGTTTCACACTTCGTTGCCTCACTACTATGAGCATTTGACCCCGAGACATCGATAGTACTAGCTGAGCAAATTCCTGACATATTATTGACGCAATTTGTTGCGCTGCAACTTAGCGTTCCGCTCATGTTTATCACTCCCACTACTTATTTCTTATTATAATCTGTAGCTTTAGCTTTTATTATACTATAAAAACGAAAAATAAGTATAATAATTATTATTTTGCGAAAGCTGTTCCTTATATAATAAAAAAAAGCACCATGTAGGTGCTAAAAAAAAAATCAGTTGCCATGTTGTTTTGTTTACACTTATAACTATATCCATATTTGTTTTCAATATACATGTCTATTGAAATTTTAAAAAAAGATTGCCAGTTAACTGACAATCTCTTGAGCTATAAACTCATTTTTTTTAGTTTTTTACATTAGCCCTACCACTATACACAATGCCTCTAGCTGCATCCATTGTTATAAATGAACCAGTTTTAATAACTTCTTCTGCTCCTATTGCACTATATATTATTGGAATTTCTCTTGATGTACATTCAATAACAACACTTGAACTTAATTCATCTTCTTCTACAATAATTCCTGAAACTCTATCTAATATGTCAATATATTCTCTATTTAATGTTTTCATTACTAAAATGTCTCCATCTCTCATAGTGTCTTTAGCTTCTTTTGCACTTTTTACATAATAAGCTGTACCACAAGCTGAAGCACTTATATTTCCCTTACCTTGAAGTAATATATCACCAACAATATGAACTTTCATCATATTTGTACTACCTACATAATTTGCTGGAATTCCAGCAGCAATAACTACTAAATCTCCCTTTTCTACATAGCCTTCTTTTAAAGCAATATTTACAGATTTATCTATAAGTTCATCTGTAGATTCTACCTTCTCTTCACATATTGCAACTACACCCCAGTTTAATGCAAGACTTCTAGCTATCTTTTCATAAGGAGTAACAGCTATAACAGGGCATTCTGGTCTGTAAGCTGAAACTTTTTTAGCTGTACTACCACTTTGAGTTGCAGTAATAATAGCTGAAGCCTTAAGTTCCATAGCTGTATTGCAAGTAGCTAAACTAATGGCATTTGGTACATTAGGAATGTGATATTTGCCCTTATTCTTTAAATTCTCTTCATAATTAAGAGCATTTTCAGCAGCTTTTGCTATTTTAGACATTATAGTTACTGCCTCTACAGGGTATTTACCATTAGCAGTTTCACCACTGAGCATTATAGCATCTGTACCATCGAATATTGCATTTGCAACATCTGATGACTCGGCTCTAGTTGGTCTTGGATTTCTCATCATAGAATCTAACATTTGAGTAGCTGTTATAACTGCCTTTCCAGCAGCATTACACTTTTGGATAATCATTTTTTGAACTATTGGAACTTCTTCAGTAGGGATTTCAACTCCTAAATCTCCTCTTGCAACCATAATACCATCAGAGAATTTAATAATATCATCAATATTATTAACCCCTTCTCTATTTTCGATCTTAGAGAAAATTTGTATATCTCCGCCACCATTTTCGTTAAGTACACATCTTATATCAAGTACATCTGATGCTTTTCTTATAAAAGATGCTGCAACAAAATCAACACCTTGCTCAGCTCCAAATTTTAAATCACTGATATCTTGCTCTGTAAGTGCAGGTAAGTTTATTGAAACACCAGGCACATTAACTCCTTTATGGTTACCTATCATACCAGTATTTGCAACCTTGCAATGTATTCTTTTACCTTTTACTTGTTCTACAATAAGTCCCACTAAACCATCATCTATTAGTATAGTATCATTCGGTTTAACATCTTCATATAATTTATTGTATGTTACTGAACAAATAGTTTCATCTCCAACAACTTCTTCACCACAAACAACAGTAAATTTTGCGCCTTCCTTTAATTCAACTTTACCAGCTGCAAAATTTCCTGTTCTGATTTCTGGTCCCTTAGTGTCTAGTATTATAGCAATATGTTTATTAAGCTCTGATCGTAGCTCTTTTACTAAGTCCATTCTTATCTTATGTTCTGCATGATCTCCGTGAGAAAAATTATGCCTTGAAGCATCCATTCCCGCATCAATTAAGCTTTTTATAGTTTCACTATTGTCACTTGCTGGCCCTACTGTACAGATAATTTTAGTTTTTTTCATAAATTACTCCTCTTATTGTTAGTTTTTTTTATTTAATACATTATTACGTTGTCTTATATTTAAATCCCTTAGCAGATGCGCAACTCTGAAAGAGATGATTAACAGCTCTGAAAAAGAGATTATTAGTAAGAAAGAATTTTTGAAATATGATAAAGTCTTTCATTAAATTTTCTTGGTATTTCTAATGCTTCATTGATGTCTTCATCCATTATTTTGCCATCTTTCATACCAATTACTCTTCCTGATTTACCTTCTATAAGAACTTCTACAGCTGCTACTCCCATTCTTGAAGCAAGCATTCTATCAAAGGCACTTGGGCTTCCACCTCTTTGAATATGGCCGAGTATTGTAGCTCTTGATTCAATTCCTGTTGTTTCTTCTACTTGCTTTGCAAGTTCATTTGCTCCGCCTACACCTTCAGCAAGAATTATCAGATTGTGCATTTTGCCTCTTAGTTTACCCTCAAATATAGTTTTGCATAAACCATCTATTTCATACCCTTTTTCAGGAATAATAACTTCTTCAGCCCCTCCGCCAATACCAGCGTATAAGGCTATATCTCCACAATTTCTTCCCATTACTTCAACTACACTAACTCTTTCATGAGAACTTGATGTATCTCTTATTTTATTTATAGCATCCAGTACTGTATTTAGTGCTGTATCAAATCCTATAGAATATTCACTATAAGGCAGATCATTATCAATAGTTCCAGGTATACCAACCGTTGCAATACCTAAATCTGATAAAAGTTGTGCTCCTTTGAAAGAACCATCTCCTCCAATTACTACTAATCCATCAATCCCAAATACTCTTAATACATTAACTGCCTTTGCTCTTCCAGCTTCTGTTTTAAATTCTTCACAACGGGCAGTTCTAAGAATAGTTCCACCTCTATGTATTATATCCGAAACAGAATGTCTATCCATATCAAAAATTTCACCGTTTATAAGGCCACTATATCCTCTTTTTACGCCCATAACTCTTATGCCTTTAAATATACCCATTCTAACTACTGCTCTAATGGCTGCATTCATTCCCGGTGCGTCGCCTCCACTTGTTAATACCGCAATTGTTTTCATAAAAATAACCTCCTTGTTGTTCTCTGTCTAAGATATCAACTATTGATTGTTACCTTATTGTACCAGAGGGACAAGTATAGTCCCACTGTAATTATAATATATTTATGTTTCCAAACAAAACATTACTACTAATTTTAAAATACCTTTATAGTCTAATATTATACAAATTTCTCGAAATATTCAACATTTTATATGAAAAAAAATATTTTTTTATTAAATGGTATAGTATTAACACTTTGTAAACCTTTTATTGAATAAAAACGGGAGAAAAGAAACATTGCTCCCATTATTTTACCATTATATGGTGTTATTTATTGAACTTTTATGTTGTTTTCTCCAAATATACTTCTTAGAAGTACCATAGTATCTGTTTCTTCACTTAACCACAACCCTTTATCTACAGCGTACATTTTTCTTGGCTCTTTTGTACAAAGATATACAGGAGTATTCCCTCTGTAAATAGCTAAATTCTGTTTTAATTTTTTTAGTGCATCCTTCATCATAAGTTCATTTTCTATTAGGATATAAATTTTTTCACTGTTAATCTTTAGGAGTGGTTTAATATCTTCACATAATATCTTTGGTTGCTCTTCTTCCCTAATGCTAACTCTACCTTTTAGTATTACTATTTCATCCTCTTCCATTAATGATTTATACTTTTCAAATGTCCTCGGAAAAACTATTACTTCCACACTTGCGTATAAATCCTCCAAATTAATAAAAGCCATCATATCATTATTCTTTGTAACTTTCTTATTAACAAATGATATTATACCACCAATAATAACTTTATCACCATCTTTAAGTTTAAAGCTTTCACCTAACATGTCATCGCCTTCTTCAAGGCTTTCTTCTGCTACAATATCAGAAATTCTTGTATTAGTTTGTATTTTAAGTGTCTCTTCATATTCATCCAGTGGATGACCAGATAAATATATCCCCGTCATTTCTTTTTCCATAGCTAAAAGGTGTTTCTTTTTAAATTCTTTAATATTAGGATACTCTATTTCAAAATTATTATAAGTATTTTCAAAATCTAAAAATAAATTTATTTGCCCCTCAATATTTCTCTTCCTATCATTATTTACTCCATCTAATACTTTTTCATAGATTGCTAGTAGTTGTGACCTGTGAATTTTGAAATCATCAAATGCTCCTGCCTTTATAAGACTTTCTACTGCTCTCTTACTTACACAGGAAGTATCTATTTTATTACAAAAATCCATAAAACCGGTGAAATCACCTTTTTCTTCTCTGTTTCGTACAATGCTATCTATCACATTTACCCCTACATTTTTTAAAGCTGTAAGACCAAATCTTATAGTATCACCTTTTACAGTAAACCCCGCAAAGCTTTCATTTATACTAGGAGGCAGCACTCCAATGTTAATTTGCACTGCATATCTAGTATAGAAGGCTATTTTCTCACTACTACCCTTTACACTATTCAGCATAGCAGCTATAAATTCTGTTGGATAATAACACATTAAATATGCTGTTTCATATCCCACAACTGCATAGGCTGCCGCATGAGATTTATTAAAAGCGTATGACGCAAAATCCATCATTTGATCAAATATGCGGTTTGCTGCCAACTCTGTAATACCATTTCGAAGACAACCTTCAACTTCTATATTGCCAGCCTCGTCCACTATCCCATGGATGAAATTATATCTTTCCTCTTCCATAACTTTATGCTTCTTTTTAGACATTGCACGACGGACAAGATCAGATCTTCCCATTGAATACCCAGCAAGCTTTCTAACAATTTCCATAACTTGTTCTTGATATACCATTACGCCATATGTAACGCCTAAAATTTCTTCGAGTTGTGGAGTTTCATATTCAACCTTATCCATGCTATTTTTATTTCTTATATAACGTGGAATCTCAGCCATTGGGCCCGGCCTGTACAAACTTATACCTGCAATAATATCTTCTAAATTATCTGGCTTTAGTTCCTTCATAAAGCTAGTCATTCCTGCAGATTCAAGTTGAAATATCCCTACAGTCTTTCCTTCTCCGATCATCTTGTAGACCTTGTGGTCCTCAATGTCTAAGTTGTCTATATCTATAGATACATTCCTATTTTCTTTAACGAAGTCTACACAATCCCTCATAACTGTAAGTGTACGAAGTCCCAGAAAATCCATTTTTAAAAGACCAAGTTCCTCAAGGGTTCCCATAGGAAATTGTGTTACTATCATTTCATCATTTTTCTGAAGAGGAACATAACTTACTAGAGGTTTTGACGCAATAACTACTCCTGCTGCGTGAGTGGAACTATGTCTTGGAAGTCCCTCTAATGCTTTTGCTACATCTATAAGCGCTTCAACTCGATTATCATCTTCATATAATACTCTGAGCTCTGCATTCATTTCAATAGCCTTATTTATAGTTATACCAATTACAGTTGGTATCATCTTAGCAATTCTATCTACCTCTGCATAGGAATAGCTCATAGCCCTTCCTACATCTCTTATGCATGCTCTAGGAGCCATTGTTCCAAATGTTATAATTTGCGATACGTTATCTGATCCATATTTTTGCACTACATAGTCAATTACTGCTTGGCGTCCCTCATAACAGAAATCAGAATCTATATCTGGCATTGAAACTCTTTCAGGATTTAAAAATCTTTCAAAAATAAGACTATATTTAATAGGGTCTATCTTGGTTATGTCCAAGGTAAAAGCAACTATTGAACCTGCCGCAGAGCCCCTGCCAGGACCTGTCGGAATATCATGCTCTACTGCAAACTTTATAAAATCCCATACTATAAGAAAATAATCTACGTACCCCATTTGTTTTATTATATTGAGTTCATATTCAAGTCTATCTACGTACAACTTAGCGAACACATTTCCATCCGCTATTTCATTTATATATTCTATAGAAAAACCATTAATCATTACGTCACTAAATACATCATACCGCGTTACCATACCTTTGTAGCAGTTTTCTCTTAGGTATTCGTATGGTTCTACCCCAGGAGGTAATGGAAATTTTGGAAGCTTTGACACATGAAATTCATAATCAAAGTTACACTGCTCTGCAATTTTGACTGTATTGCTAAGCGCTTCTGGGACATATGCAAAGTTCTTTTTCATTTCCCCTGGAGCTTTTAAATAAAATTGATCTGAAGGGTATCTCATTCTGTTTTCTTCATCAACAGTTTTCGCTGTTTGGATGCAGAGTAGCACATCATGAGCCTTAGAATCCTCTTGCTCAATATAGTGAGTATCATTAGTACAAATTAATGGAATCCCTGTGTCTTTTGACAACTTAACTAAAAGCTCATTTACCTTAAACTGTTCCTGCATACCATGATATTGTAATTCTAAGTAGAAACCATCTTTGAATATTTCACTATATTTTAACGCTATAACCTTTGCTTTTTCATAATTATCTTTTAGAAGAAGGCTCTGAATCTCACCACCAAGACAAGCGCTACTTGCAATTAACCCTTCACTATGCTTTGATAAAAATTCAAAATCAACTCTTGGTTTATAATAAAAACCCTTAATTGATGCAGCCGATACTATCTGCATCAAATTCTCATACCCCAATAAATTCTTGACTAAAAGCACTAAATGATGAGTACTATTATCCCTATCAGCTTCTTTTATATTCATAGATTTAGCCGCTACATATATTTCGCAACCAATAATAGGCTTAATTCCCTGCTCTTTTGCCTGCTTATAAAATTCCACACATCCATACATTACTCCATGGTCTGTTATAGCGATACTCTTCATGCCAAGCTTCTTGGTTTTAGAAATAAGATCTTTAATCTTTCCCGAACCATCCAGCAGGCTATACTCTGTATGCACATGAAGATGCACGAAACTTCCTAAGTCCTCTTTTTCTTTTATAGCTAGTTCTTGGTTCACATTTTCACTTCCCTTCAACTTTAGAATTATTTACAAAATACCCTTGCAGAAATCATAGCCTTTGCCACAGGTTCCTTAAATGCATTGTACATACTAATTTCAACCTTAGAAAAGTGTCTTCCTTTATCCACAATTTGTGCATATATATCAATATCACTACCCATTTGTACAGGCTTCATAAAGTATGCCATAATACTATCTACTGAAATATTAATATTATTATTCTGTCTTAATGCCATTATACCCATTGTTGATAATAGCATATTAAGTGAACTCCAAGAAGCAGTACCAAAATGGTCTAGCATTTGAGGAATAATCTGGCCATTAAAGTGTAAATCATCGCCCTCATGTAAACATATGAAATTTCTTAAAATAAGATCTTCTATAGTTTCCGCAACTTGTGGCTGCCTTAATGCAAACTCCATCGCCTTTATAACATCTTCTATACTTAGAACTCCTACTAGTTTTTTCTTATTAAGTACAGGACAAATCTTTATACCATCCCATCCCATAATATGAGCAGCATAAGCTACAGTTGTTTTCGGTGTTACACTTATAGTATTTTTATTCATAACCTTATGTATTAGTTCATTTTCATCATCATGCCCTTGCAAATCTCTTAAAGTAACTATGCCAATAAGCTTCATATTCTCGTCCACCACGGGATATCTCTCATGATTAGTTTCAAACATTAATTTTCTCCAAGTAGCAATAGTATCGGTCCCTTTTAAATACTTAACATTAACTTCCATTACATCTTCAACTAAGATAATTTCCTTCTTAATCATACTCTCATAAATAGCTTTATTTATCATACTTGCTACTGTAAAGGTATCATATGTTGAAGATAATACAGGAATACCTTTTTTATTTGCCAAGGCCTTTACTTTTTCACTACAATCAAACCCTCCAGTAATTAGCACCGCTGCCTCATTTTCAAGGGCAAGCTGTTGTGCTTCTTCGCGGTTTCCAACAATAAGTAAGTAACCTGGTCTTATATATTTGCTTATTGATTCAACATCCATTGCCCCTATTATAAATTTATTTAAGCTTCTATTTATTCCTTCTTTTCCGCCTAAAATCGTTGCATCAAGGATGCTTATAACTTCAGCATAAGTCAACGTCTCAATATTTTTTTTATTTACCTTTTCAACTCTTACGGTTCCAACCCTTGGCACGGTATTAACAATGCCTAAGTTTTCAGCTTCTTTTATAGCTCTATAAGCTGTACCCTCGCTAAGCCCTAATATACAACCGAGACCCCTTACTGAGATTTTAGTTCCAATCGAAAGGGAAAGAATATAGTTAATAACTTCTTCATGCTTTGACATTATATAATTTACCTTCCTTCTTTCCTTAGTTCTTCAGCAATTTTCTCTATTCTTCTTAATCTATGATTAATCCCAGATTTACCTACTGGAGGCTCAAGTATTGCGCCAAGTTCCTTTAGTGATTCATCTGGGTATTCTAGTCTTAACTCAGCAATTTCCCTTAAATTTTTAGGTAATCTTTGAAGCCCTATTTCCATTTGTATTAATTTAATACTTTCCACTTGTCTTACTGACGCATTTACTGTTTTACTAAGATTTGCCGTTTCGCAGTTCACAAGCCTATTTACATTATTTCTCATTTCCTTCATTATTCTTACATTTTCTAGAAATAATAATGAGTTATGTGCACCAATTATATTGAGGAGGTCTACAATCTGCTCACCCTCTTTAATATAAATTACGTAACTGCTTTTTCTTTGTATTATTTTTGATAATAGTCCATAGCTATTAATAAGAGTGCATAGTTCCTCCGCATAGTCATTATCATGCGTAACAAACTCTACATGGTAGTTTTTCTCTGGATTACTAATACTTCCACCACCTAGAAAAGCTCCTCTTATATATTTACGCTTGCACTCTTCAGCATCAATTAGTCTTTCAGGTATAGTATAATCTATTGAAAAAAAGTTCTCATCCTCGAGGACTGCCACTTGCTTTAATAAATCTTTAACACCCATTTCTTCAGTAATTATAACCACATAAACATTCTTTTTCTTAAGTGAATTACTTCTCTTAACTAGTAATCTAGGATGAATATTAAAATGTTCCTTTAATAATTTAAATATAAGTCTTGCTATTGCAGGATTCTCAGTAGTTATTTGGAAATTAACTTGTTTATTTGAACCAAGTCCAATAGTTCCACTAACCTTCATTATAGCAGCCAGCTCAGACACCGCTTCTTTCTTACTCATTTCTGTAAATCTACAAATTTCATTTTTAACCTTAGACGAAAATGACATTATACTACCCCTTACTGCGTTTATTTTCTTTAAGCCTTTGTGATAAATAAACATACTCTACTATTTTCTTTTTATCATTAAATAGCTTTTTCTCCATAATTGTTTCTACCAAAATGGTTGCAAGCTTATCTTCATCATGCCTTATATACCCTTTTCCAATTTTAACAAAATCACTCTTAATTACCTCTATGCCTTGCTTTGTAATTTCATCTTCATTTATCTTAACCATATTGGAATTATCGTTAAGATATTTTTGTTCTAAATCACTACCTATTTTCCCTATATTTACTAAAACGCAATCAATAACCTTGCATTTAGCATGTTGATGTATAGCATTTATATGGTCTTTCACACCAAAGTTATCACTTTCCCCTGGCTGGGTCATGATATTTGCCACATAAATTCTTAAGGCTCTCGTTTTATCTAATGCATTTCTTATTTCCCCTACTAACAGATTGGGAATAATGCTAGTATATAGACTTCCCGGTCCGAGTATTACAGCATCCGCCTCATTTATAGCAACTAATGCTTCTTTAATTGCTTTCGCATCTTTAGGTTCTATAAAAACCTCTTCAATAGCACTATTATTTTCAAGAACGCCTTTTGGTATATTTGATTCTCCATCAATTATCTTTCCGTTCTTAAGTTTTGCTTTTAAAATCATATTGTCTAAAGTAACTGGGATAACCCTTCCAGTTACAGCCAGGACTGAACTCATTTTCTGCACAGCTTCTTCGAAATTATTTGAAATTCCATCCATCGCTGCTAAAAATAAATTACCAAAGTTTTGGTCCTTTAATCTTCCATCTTTAAATCTATAGCGCAATAATTCGTCCATTAGTGGTTCCGTATCTGCTAAAGCTAATATACAATTCCTAATATCCCCCGGGGGAAGAATACCTAAATCTTCTCTTAAAACCCCTGATCCCCCACCATCATCTGCTACTGTAACTATTGCAGTTATATTATTGGTATATTTCTTTAATCCTCGGAGCATAGTTGATAAACCAGTACCTCCTCCGATTACTACAATTTTAGGTCCTTTTATAAGTACCCTCTTTTCAAATATTAAATCCCCTAAGCCTTTTGAACTTATAGCTACATCTAGCTTTCCTGTATTTACTAGTATAATAAAATATTTAACAATTTGTATTATAGCTACATATATCATCAACGACCCAATCACTATGAAAAGCATCGGAAAACTTATACTTCCCACAGAAGAATGTCCCTCATTTATAAGTTCAACAACACCAAAAACTAATAACAAGACACCCATAATCCCTAGAAAAATCCATCTTTTTAAGTTGATTCCAGGCTTCAGAAAATCACTCAACATCATAGCTTGTTGCCGCCTCTACTCACGTCTTCATTTATATCCCTGTGATCTATATTAGCGTTATAACCATCTTGTTCTAACATTTCATGGATTTTATTCGCTATAGCTACCGATCTGTGTCTTCCCCCAGTGCATCCTATAGACACTATGAGTTGTCTTTTTCCCTCTTTTTTATAATTTGGAATAAGAAATTGTAGCATATCTTGAAGCTTCTCTATAAATACTTTAGTCCCCTCGCACTGTAATACATAATCTCTAACAGGTTGGTCATTCCCTGAATACTGCTTAAGTTCTGGAATATAATATGGATTTGGCAAAAACCTAACATCAAATACTAAATCTGAATCCACAGGTATTCCATATTTAAATCCAAAAGAAAGCACAGTTATAATAATTTTAGTTTCTATCTGACCTTCCTCTGCATAAATATTATTTATTTCTTCTGTAAGCTCTCTTGCTGAAATTTTCGTAGTATTGATTATATGGTCAGCACGCTCACGTATATCCTTAAGTGTTTTCCGCTCAGAAGCAATTCCATTTAAAACCCTTCCCTCTGGTGCTAGCGGATGCTTTCTCCTTGTCTCTTTATATCTTTTAACAAGTACTTCATCTGTTGCTTCTAAAAACAAAATTTCATATTTATAATCTTGTTCTTTTAAAAAGGTTAAGCTTTCAAATAAATCATCAAAAAACTTTCCACCTCGAATATCTATAACTAAAGCAATTCTATCTATATTCCCGTTAGATTGATAACACGCCTCCGCAAATTTCGGAATCAATATAGGTGGCAAATTATCCACACAAAAAAATCCTAAATCCTCAAGATTTCGTATTGTTTGTGTTTTTCCAGCGCCTGATAACCCTGTCAATATAACAAATCTCATTTAAAAACCCCCCTATATAAAAAAAGTAATAACTACTACAATTGTTAATATTTTAATATTAATAATAAATTCGCTTTAAAGGCTCATTTACTGCATTGTACTAGCATAGTTTCACTTTTTATTATAACACATGGAGCGTTTATAGAAAGGTAAACATAAAAAAGAAAAAAAGTATATATTACTATTAGTGCATTCACTTCAATGCATTATACGTAATATATACTTTTTTTTGCGCATAAAAATATTTGTTATCTATTTATAAAATTTCTTTTAAAGCTTTTATAAATAACTCATTTTGTTTTAGTGTACCAATTGTAACCCTAAGCCATCGGGGCATACCTAATAAATGTCCTGGTCTTACAATAATACCTTTTAAAAGTAACTTATCAAAAACTTCCTTATCATCAATTTTTGTATCCACCATAAGAAAATTAGTGTTCGTTTCTATGTACTGCAGATTCATTAACTCAAATTGCTTATATAAATACTTTTTTCCAGCTATATTGGTTTCAGATACTAGTTTTAAAAACTCTTCATCCCTAAGTGCTGCCACTGCTGCTTTTTGTGCATATAAATTAACATCAAAAGGCCCAATAACTCTATTAAGATATGAGCATAATTCCTCGCTAGCTATTCCATATCCACATCTTAGAGATGCCAATCCGTAATATTTAGAAAAGGTTCTTAGAATAATCATATTAGGGTAATCATTTAAATATTCTAAAGAATTCGGGAATTCTTCTGAAGTTACATATTCATTGTAGGCCTCATCCATAATTATTAATACATGGTCTGGTATTTTGTTTATTACTCTCGCAAATTGTGCTTTAGTAAATATAGTTCCTGTAGGATTATTAGGGTTGCAAAACCATATGATTCTTGCTTTCTCAGTTATTGCATCTACCATTTTTTCTATATGTATTGCATTATTATCCATAGGTATTACGATACTAGTAGCTCCCATAAGTTTTGTCGAATCCTCATACCTAGAGAATGTAACCGCCGCCGTTATAGATTCATCTCCTGGCTCTAAAAAAGTGTTTGCAATTACTCTGATCAATGAATCGGAGCCTGTACTGCACACAATCTGTTGGGGATTTACCCCTAGTTTTGCGCTTATTACATCCTTCAATTCGTGATTTGATGCATCTGGGTACATATGAGTTTCCTCTACTAATTCTCTTAATGCTTTTTTTACCTTTGGCGAACATCCTAATGCATTCTCATTGGACGCAAGCTTTACAACCTCCTCAAGCCCCAATTCTCTCTTAACTTCACTTATAGGCTTGCCTGCCTTATAACTCCTTAAACCCAAAATTTCTTTACGTACCATGTATTCCATAATTTCCCCCTATATGATTGTACTTACTCCTCCTTGGAAGCTCGTTCGTCTTCTCCCCATATCTTTACTTCAGTAGTAAGCTTTACCTCAAATTTCTCATAAACTACATGCTGCACAAGCTTTATCAAATCCAAAATATCCTTAGCACTAGCATCTTTTTTATTAATAATAAAACCAGAATGTTTCTCAGACACTTGAGCATCCCCAACGCAAGTACCCTTTAAATCGCAATCTTGTATAAGAACACTTGCATAATGACCCTCTGGTCTTTTAAATGTACTCCCCGCTGATGGGTATTCTAAAGGTTGTTTATCACTTCTTTTTTTCGCAAGGTCGTCCATCCTTGCTTTTATAATCTCCTTATCTCCTTCTTGGAGACTAAGGGTAACACTTATTACCGTATATCCGTGTTTTAGAATAGCGCTACTCCTATAAGAAAGCTCCATTTCGCCTTTTGTTAAAGTTAATAATTCTCCATTATTATCAAGGGCTAATATACTCTCCATAACCATAGACATTTCACCATTATATGCTCCTGCATTCATAGCTGCCGCACCACCAATGCTACCTGGAATTCCATTTGCAAATTCCATACCTTTAAGTCCTTCACCCAGTGCCACCATGGTAACATCATATAAACTTGCTCCACTTTGAGCGATTACTTTATTTCCTTTTACCTCAATTTTATTAAACTTACATAGCTTTATAACTACTCCACGAATTCCACCATCACGTACAAGTAAATTAGAACCATTTCCTATTAAATAATAATTCACATTATTATCTTTACAAATTTTTATTATTGACTGAGCTTCCATTACATCTTCCGGAGTCACTAAAATATCAGCTGGTCCCCCTACTTTAAAAGAAGTATGATTTTTCATAGGCTCATCTATCTTTATGTTTGATCCCCTAGTAACTTTATCTATTTGTTTAATTAGTTCCTCATATTTTTTCATATTCTACTCCTTGAAAATATTAATATATTTACATAATTCCAGAGCATAAAGCATATAATATATGCTTTATGCTCTGGAATTATATAGTGCTTTTATTTTACCCTTTTTACTAAGATATTTCAACAATTTAACTAATCATTATTAATTATTAACTTTTCTGACATATTTGATTATTATTTTACTATTCTCTATTTACTCTTTTTAAAATATTCTAAAACACATTCCGAGGCCTTACTGTCCATAGATGGAGTCTCCATTAGTTCCTTAACACTTGCACTTTTTATCTTATCGATGCTACCAAATTTCTTTAGTAGCTCGCGTCTTCTCTTTTCCCCTATATTAGGTATATTATCTAATATAGAATACAGAGTTCTTTTATCTCTTAAAGTTCTGTGATAAGTAATAGCGAATCTATGGACTTCATCTTGTATTCTAGTAATCAAGTGCATGCTTTGAGAATTGCCTCTCATAACTCGCTCTACATTATTATATATTAACCCTCTAGTTTTGTGCTTGTCATCCTTAACCATTCCACATACAGGTATATTAATATTAAGACTATTCAAAACCTCAAGGGCCACATTGACCTGCCCTTTTCCACCATCCATAAGAATTAAATCAGGAAATATACAGAACTTTCCTTTACTTAATTCTAAATTTCTTTCTTTTATTTTTTCCACTTCATCTAGTCCACGATTAAACCTTCTCTCTAGTATTTCTCGCATACTATCATAATCGTTAGCTCCTATAACTGATTTTATTTTAAACCTTCTATAATCACTACTTTTAGGCTTTCCATCTTCAAAAACCACCATACTACCTACAGAATCCACGCCCATTATATTTGAGATATCATAGGATTCAATTCTTTCAGGTATTTCATCCAGTTCCAATAAGCCTGTAAGCTCCTCCAGTGCAATTTTGTGAATTTCCTTATCCTGCATATCCTTTAATTTAAATTGTTCAAGGGTTATCTTAGCATTATTTTCTACCATCTCTAATGTCTTTTTCTTTTCTCCCTTTTGAGGAACCTTAATCATAACTTTTGATTCTTTTTTGGAGCTGAGCCACTGCTCTAGAATCTTACCCTCATTTATGAACGGCACATATATTGTTTTAGGAATAAAGGCTGCCCCTCCATAAAATCGCTTTATAAATTCTTCTATAAGCTCATGTGCTACCTGGTCCGCTTCATCATTTAAAATAAAATGTTCACGTCCTACTATCTTACCATCTCGAAGAAAAAATACCTGAAGGCAAACATCTTTTTCATCAACATATAGATTAATAAAGTCTTCATTCTCGCAATTTCCTATTATAATCTTTTGCTTCTCATTTATTTTATCTATGGCCATGATTTTATCGCGAAACACCACCGCTTTTTCAAATTCTAAATCTTCCGATGCATTTTCCATTTTTCGCTTTAGCTCATCTTTTATATTCCTGTCTTTTCCTGCAAGTAACTGCATTGTACCTTTTATGATTTCCCCATAATCTTCTTTACTAATAAGCCCTGCACAAGGGCCTTTGCACAGCCCAATATGATAGTTCAAGCAAGTCCTAGTAGGGGGCAGTCCCTCTTTAATAGTTCGTCTACACGTCCTAAGTGGGTATATTTGTTTTATAAGTTCAATAATGCTATATACAGCTGCTGAATCTGTATACGGCCCAAAATATTTTCCGCCATCATTTGCAATGTTTCTAGTTACAAAAACCCGTGGAAATTCCTCATTTATAGTTATCTTTATAAAGGGATAGTGTTTATCATCCTTAAGCAAAATATTATATCTTGGGCTATATCTTTTAATAAGATTACACTCTAAAATAAGTGCCTCCATTTCCGAATCCGTTACTATATATTCAAACTCAGATATATTTTTCACCATAGCCTTTACTTTTACAGAATGATTTTTTGAACCCTTAAAATATTGCCTTACTCTATTTTTTAATATTTTAGCCTTACCCACATATATTATTTCACCAAGATGATTACTCATAAGATACACTCCTGGTGCATCTGGAAGAATCTTTAGTTGATATTCAAAATCAAACACATTAGCACCCCTTTAAAAATGTCGTTAAATTTCCTGGGCAATATACTACAAATTGCTCCATATATCATGTAGCTATCTTATTTCTAATAAGAAAGCCAGATATTATTTCAATATCTGACTTTCTTTACTATTATATGCATATATTTTTATGCTTTATTTTAAATAACTTTCAATAAGATCTCTAGTTACTTGGGCAGCTTTTTTACCACCAACTCCACCCTCTTCTACAATTACCGATATGGCAATTTCAGGATTATCATAGGGTGCAAATCCAGTAAACCAGGAATGAGCACCTCTTTGTGCACTAACATCAGCTTTATGATCTGCAGTACCCGTTTTTCCACTAACCTCGATGCCTGACACAGCTGCATTAGTTCCTGTACCTTCAGTTACAACGCCTCTCATTAAATCCTTCATAGTACTAGCATTTTCCTTTGATATCACTTCTCCTAGTTGCTTCGGTTCTATTTTTTTTAAAGATTTACCTTTGCTATCCAATATTTCTTTAACAAGCATTGGTTGCATCATAATACCATCATTAGCAACAGCGCTTACAACTAATGCCATTTGCATAGGAGTAGCTAAAACCTCCGCCTGGCCTATAGCACTTTGAGCGATATTACCTTTCTCATAGCTTTTATAGCTTGGGAATCTACTATTCTCTATAGTTAACCCTTCAGATGGGATATTCTTGTTAAAATAAAACTTTTCTGCGGTTTCCTTTAGTGCTTTATTTCCTAAATCAATACCTAAAGACCCAAAAAACGCATTACTAGAATGTTCATAAGCAGATTTAAAATTTAAACTTCCTAAAACCTCGTCATCAAAGTTTTTCAACAGTTGTATTCCATTGACAACTAATTTACCATTATCCTGGTATCCCTTATTATAAACATTAGTGATATTTTCTAAAGCGCTTATCGCCGGAATAGTTTTAAATACAGACCCTGGTGGATATAATCCAGATGTCGCCCTATTAAGTAGTGGTGTACCTTCTTTATCTGCATTTAAATCTTTCATATCTCTTTCTAAATTATTTGGGTCATAAGACGGATTAGATACCATAGCTAAAACTTCTCCAGTTTTAGGATTCATCGCCACTATCGCACCTTTACATCCTGTATCCTTTAAAAGCTCATAAGCTTTGTTTTGAAGCTTTGAATCAAGAGTAGTTCTTAATCCATTTCCAACTTTCTCTTCAGTATCTTTACTGAAGAAAACAAACTTTGGAATTGCTGTCTCTCCAGCCCCCATAAGTTCTTTATCGTATTTTTTTTCAAGACCAGCAAGATTATATACGGTATCCATATACCCTATAGCATGTGCAAACACTGGACCCTTTAAATATTCCAGCTTTTGAGTAGTTTCACTTGTTTTCGTACTTTTTGTTAAAGCTTTCATATCTTTATCGTAAATTGTTCCCCTTAATACCTTATTTCTCTCAGCCGAAGTTCTCCTATTATATGCACTATCTAAAGTCTTTTCGCTCCTAAACATATATGAATAAGTTATGTAGGAAATTAAAGCAATAAAAAATATTAAAAACACCAACATGACTTTTTTTATATTATCCACAAAATCATTCATAACTTTGACCGTCCTCCGAAATTTTTTGAAGTATACCTAGTGCAAAGAAAGTTATTAACATAGAACTACCACCGGAACTAACTAATGGTAGTGTTATACCTGTTAGTGGAATAGCTCCAACTACCCCTCCTACTATAACCAATACTTGGGCAGCTATCATTGTGCTATAACCCACCGCAAGTAGTCTTGTAAATTTATCTTTGCTATAAACAGGTACCCTCATGCATCTATAAAACAGTAAAAAATATAAAATAAGGATAGCAAAGCCAGTAAGAAGGCCCATCTCCTCAGCAATAGCGGAAAAAATAAAATCTGTAGTGACTACAGGAACCATTCCAGGGTGCCCAAGCCCAAAACCCGTTCCAAAAAGACCACCGGAAGCTATAGAAATTAAAGATTGTACCACCTGATGGCCTTCATTGCTACCATATTTCCATGGGTCATTCCAGATCATGACCCTTACACGAACATGTCCAAAAAGTTTATAGCTTATAAATCCGCCTATAATAAAAAGTCCTAAACATACTAGAACATATTTAGAATTTGAAGTAGCAATATATAACATGGTTACTGAAATAGCAAAAAATAAAAGTGCTGATCCTAAATCCGTTTGCTTTACCATGAAACCAAGGGATATCATAACTACAATTCCAGGCTCAATTAAGCCCTTAATTTTCATAAGCTCTGACTTTCCCTTAAGATTTTCTCCATAATTCTGTAATGATGCTGCTAAATATGCTACCAAAGATAATTTAGCAAATTCTGATGGTTGAAAAGTAAATCCACCAATAGATATCCAGTTTTTAGCTCCATAAAGCGACTTCCCAAATATACTTCCCAATGACATAAGTATAATAGTGCATACCAAATAAAAATATTTGTACTTTCCAAACTTAGATAAGCTAGGAAAAAGCACTACAACTAAGATGAATATGGCAATTCCAACTGCATAAAAAATAAGTTGTTTAAGTGCAAGAGATGAGTCTAACCTATATAACATGGCCATACCTATAACCGCTAAAACATTTGAAAACAGCAAAATATATTTGTCACCATCCGGGAAAAATCTTCTTATTATAAAATGAGAATACGCAAACATTAAGCATATTATTGCGCACATTATTATTGCGCCTTTGTCAAACTCATTTTTACCAATAAGAAACATATTAATAAATAAAACTATGCATAGAAGATAAGTATACCTTAGAAGCTTCCGCTCCTCTTTTATCTTTTCCATACTATCACCTCTCTCGCACTCATAATTTACCCTATAACTTTAAAAATTGAAGTTCCTATTTTAATTTCATCGCCCTTTTTTATGATTACCTTGTCCGTTACTTTTTTGTTGTTTTTAAGGGTTCCATTAGTACTTCTCAGGTCTTGCAAAATAAAATCTGTGTTTTTAAGATATATTCTTGCATGCTGAGATGACACGTATTTGTCCCCCAAAATTAAAAGATTATCTCCCTTTCTGCCTATGGTAAGCACATCGTTTAGAGGAATAACCGCACCGATTCTTAAATTAAAATTTTCTCCTCTTTCTATAACCTCAAGCCCCATAGTTTTCTTAATAACTGGTTTCTTCTTTGCACCACCTTTTATGTCCTTATACATTATTCTCAAAGCAAATATTATTATAATGTAAATAATCGCTATAATTGCATATCTCAAAAACAAGCTTATATTAGCCATAACTCACTTTCTCCTCTTTAAATCATAATCAAAGACTAGCATTAAATCATCTCCTGCGGAACTGCACATTTTAGCAGTAGATAAATTGGCGACTTCAGAAGGAGATTTACCCCTTTGTAGACCTCTAAAGGGGATACCAATTATTAATCGTTATCCCCTCACTTATAAAAATTGGGGAGTTCCTTCTGACATATCGTTAAATTAGTATGCTAGCTTATTATGAATTATAACATTTTTTTAAGATATTGTCCTGTATATGAATTCACATTTAAGGATATTTCTTTTGGAGTACCACTGCACAAAATGCTACCTCCCTTATCTCCACCCTCCGGACCTAAGTCTATAACATAGTCCGCGCACTTTATAACATCTAAATTATGCTCAATTACGACTACTGTATTCCCTGAATCTACAAGTCTTTGAAGTATTTTGATAAGTTTACTAACATCATCAATATGAAGTCCTGTAGTAGGCTCATCTAAAATATAAAAGGTCTTGCCAGTGCTTCTCTTAGATAATTCAGAAGCAAGTTTAATTCTTTGAGCCTCGCCACCAGACAATTGTGTTGATGGTTGACCTAGCCTTACATATCCGAGTCCAACATCCATCAGTGTTTTAAATTTGCTAGAAATTCTAGGAATATTTTCAAAGAACTTTACAGCTTCCTCAACAGTCATATTTAAGATTTCATCAATATTTTTCCCTTTATACTTAACCTCTAAAGTTTCTCTATTATACCTTTTCCCTTTGCAAACCTCACAAGGCACATACACATCAGATAAAAATTGCATTTCTATTTTAATTATTCCATCACCCTTGCAAGCCTCACATCTTCCGCCCTTTACGTTAAAGCTAAATCTACCTGGCTTATAACCCCGCATCTTAGCTTCTGGACTCATTGAGAAAACATCTCGAATGATATCAAATACTCCTGTATATGTAGCTGGATTAGATCTTGGAGTACGCCCTATAGGACCTTGGTCAATATTTATAATTTTATCTATATTCTCATATCCTAAAATATCTTTATGAAGTCCAGGATTCTTCTTAGATTTATTCACCTTTTTATTAAGACCTTTGTATAGAATTTCATTAACTAAAGTACTCTTTCCAGAACCTGAAACACCAGTGACTGCAGTGAATACACCTAGCGGAAAGTCCGCGCTAACATTTTTAAGATTATTTTGCCTTGCATTAAGTATTTTTATACTATTTCCATTAGATACTCTCGTCACCTTCGGAACATCTATCTTCTTTTTACCACTTAAATATTGACCTGTAATTGACCTCTCACAGTTTTTTATATCCTCAATTGTTCCGGTAGCCACAATTTCTCCACCATGTTCGCCAGCTGCTGGCCCAACATCTACAATAAAATCTGCTGCCTTCATGGTATCTTCATCATGTTCCACCACAATTAATGTATTACCTATATCTCTTAAATGCTTTAACGTCTTTATAAGTTTATCATTATCCCTTTGATGAAGACCAATACTAGGCTCATCTAAAATATATAAAACTCCCATAAGGCTTGATCCTATCTGAGTAGCTAGCCTTATTCTCTGCGCTTCTCCACCAGACAATGTACCTGCCGCTCTAGCTAAATTCAAATAATCAAGTCCTACATCCCTTAAAAAATTAAGTCTATCATTTATTTCCTTAAAAATTTGATTAGATATAATCTTATTTTTCTCTGATAATTTGATATCTTTTAAAAATATAACTTCATCTACAATAGACATTTGACAAAACTCGCTTATATTCTTATCCCCAACAGTTACGGCTAGTGCCTCTGAGCTCAACCTTGCCCCCTTGCACTTAGGGCATGCATTATCACCCATATATTGTTCAATTTCTCTTTTTATATAATCTGACGAGGTTTCAAAATATCGTCTTTTTAAATTGTTTATAATTCCTTCATAAGAATGATTAAAAGTACCTGATCTAAACTCCTTAACATACTCCACCTTAACTTTTTCTCCATTAGTTCCGTACAGTAATATTTTAAGAATTTCTGGTTCATAGTCTTCTATAGGCGTATCTAAGCTAAACTTATATTTTTCACTTATTGCCCGAAGCACCGAAAAAGTCCAGGAATCCTCCTTAAGACTACCTTCCCCAAAAGACATAATGGCGCCACCTTTAATACTCTTACTTTTATCTGGTATTATTAAATCCTCTTCAATTTCCATAAGGGTACCAAGGCCGTCGCAAGTATCACATTTACCATATGGGGAATTAAACGAAAACATCCTCGGAGCCAATTCTCCAAGGCTAATGCCGCAATCAATGCAGGCAAAATGCTCACTAAAAAGAATATCTTCACCACCAGAAATGCTAGCAATTGCAGTCCCCTCTGCTAATTTTAATGCACTCTCTAAAGATTCAGAAAGCCTCCCTCGAACTTCTTCTTTTACAGAAATTCTGTCTATTACTATCTCTATATTATGTTTCTTAGTCTTTGCGAGTTTTATTTCCTCTTCCAGAAGCTCTACAGTAGTACCATCTATCCTAGCGCGAACGAAACCATTTTTTTTAATATTTTCTATTATCTTGACATGTTCACCTTTTTTTCCCCTTATCACAGGAGATAAAATTGAAATCTTAGTTTTCTCTGGCATATCCATTATTCTATCCACCATCTGGTCTACAGTTTGCTGGGAAATCTCCTTACCACATTTAGGACAATGAGGCGTCCCTACTTTAGCATAAAGAAGTCTCAAATAATCATAAATTTCAGTTACAGTACCCACTGTGGAACGTGGATTTCTGTTAGTAGTTTTCTGATCTATAGAAATAGCAGGAGATAACCCCTCTATGTACTCAACATCTGGCTTATCCATATTACCTAAAAATTGCCTTGCATATGCAGATAATGACTCCACATACCTTCTTTGCCCCTCTGCATATAATGTATCAAAAGCAAGTGAAGATTTACCAGACCCTGACAGTCCAGTAAACACTACAAATTTATCTCTCGGTATCTCCAAATCAACATTTTTTAAATTGTGAACCTTAGCACCCTTTATAAAAATTTTATCCCTCATGTTTTCCTCCTCTGTTACAACACAATTATATATTTTTAATCTGCTTTTTGAGTTTATAAATTATATCGCGAAGCTGCGCCGCTCTTTCAAAATGTAAATCC
Organism: Clostridium sp. CM039; assembly: GCF_055081075.1. Taxonomy (NCBI): domain Bacteria; kingdom Bacillati; phylum Bacillota; class Clostridia; order Eubacteriales; family Clostridiaceae; genus Clostridium; species Clostridium sp. CM039. Next base: position 3,527,399 of record NZ_CM143649.1, on the reverse strand, counting down.
TTAGCTACTTGCTTCATCTCATTTTCATACTTATCCATTAACTTTTTAGTTTCATCGTAATTCGCATCCATTGCAGCTTCAAGGGTTTCATATACCTCTTTATCTTCCGCAACTGTTATAGATCCGATTACTTCCCTAATATCTTTTACAATAGTGGTTGGCACTATATCATGTTCTTCATTATATTCCATCTGAATTCCTCTACGCCTTGTAGTTTCGTCCATAGCCTTTTTCATAGATTTTGTAATTTTGTCTGCATACATTATTACCTTGCTCTCTGAATTTCTTGCAGCTCTTCCTATTGTTTGAATTAATGAGGTTTCAGAACGTAAAAACCCTTCTTTATCTGCATCGAGTATTGCAACAAGAGCTACTTCTGGAATATCTAATCCTTCTCTCAAAAGATTTATACCTACTAGCACATCAAAAGTACCTAGCCTAAGATCTTGGATAATTTTCATTCTTTCTATGGTATCAATATCCGAATGTAAATATGTAATTTTCATATCCATTTCTTTAAAGTATTTAGTCAAATCTTCTGACATTTTTTTTGTAAGGGTCGTAACTAAAACTCTAAAGCCTCTTTTTATTGTTTCCTGAATGATCGCATATAAATCATCTATTTGCCCCTTAACAGGCCTTATAACTATTTCAGGATCCAATAATCCCGTAGGTCTTATTACTTGTTCTGCCACATTCTCACTATGTTCTGCTTCATAAACGTTTGGAGTTGCACTTACAAAAATCGTTTCATTCATAGTACCCTCAAACTCCTGAAAAGTTAGCGGTCTATTATCATAGGCTGACTTAAGTCTAAATCCATAATCAATTAAATTAGTCTTTCTTGATTTATCCCCACCAAACATAGCTCTAACCTGCGGAAGAGTTACATGGCTCTCATCTATAAACATTAAGAAATCCTTAGGGAAATAATGCATCAATGTTTGAGGTGCTGTTCCAGCAGCCCTGCCATCTAAAATTCTAGAATAGTTCTCTATACCAGTACAGTAACCAACCTCTCTCATCATTTCAATATCATAGTTTGTTCTTTGCTTAAGTCTTTGTGCCTCTAAAGCTTTATCCTCTGAAGTAAGCTCCTTTAACCTCTCCTCAAGCTCCTGCTCTATTTGAGCTATGCCAAGTTCCAATTTATCCTTGGATGTAGCAAAATGGGAAGCCGGAAAAATAGATACATGTTTTAGGGTTCCAATAATTTCTCCTGTAAGAGAATCAAATGATCTAATCCTTTCTATCTCATCTCCAAAAAACTCTACCCTAATTCCTTCACTTGACGATGAAGCAGGGAATATATCTATAGTGTCACCTCTCACTCTAAAGGTTCCGCGAATAAAATTAATATCATTTCTTTCATACTGTATATCTACTAACTGTCTTATTACTTCATTTCTATCCTTTTCCATGCCAACCCTTAATGACACTGTAAGTTTTTTATACTCCTCGGGGTTACCAAGTCCATATATACATGAAACCGAAGCCACCACAATAACATCGTTACGCTCTAGTAATGCCGATGTAGCTGAATGTCTTAATTTATCAATATCATCGTTAACAGATGAATCTTTTTCTATAAATGTATCCGTCTGTGCAATATAAGCCTCTGGCTGATAATAATCATAATATGAAACAAAATACTCAACACAATTATCAGGAAAAAACTCTCTAAACTCTGAGCAAAGCTGTGCTGCTAAGATCTTATTATGAGCAAGCACCAATGTAGGTTTTTGAACTCTCTCAACAATATTAGCCATGGTAAAAGTCTTACCTGACCCCGTTACTCCTTTAAGAGTTTGAAACTTTTTACCTTCTTCAATTCCGCGCACAAGACTATCAATTGCCCGTGGTTGATCTCCAGTAGGTTTAAACTTTGAATGTAACTTAAACTCATGCATAAAATCACCGCCTTGTATTCCTTCTTCTGAACATTTGTTCGTTACTTCTATTTTAACTATAAATTTTTAATATGTCAATATATCCTATACTAATTCACAAAAACTATTCACCTACTATAAATTAAAAAAATCTAAAGATTATAATTAACACCCTTCATAGTTCTTTCAACAATACTTCTTGCTAATTTACCGTTAAAAATTTTCATTAGTTGCATTTTATTCTAAATTATAAATATAGATACTATATATATATAATCACCTATTTGCATCTAGCCAAAATTAACGATTAATATTAGTTATTCTCATTAAATAATAATATACTGCATAAAAAAAATATTTTAAATGGAGGAATTGTTGTGAGTATTATGAATTCTGTAGAAAAAGGTGTAAAATCTAAAATCATGGAGACTTTAATTAATTATCTAGAAAAGAACCCAGAAAGAAATGTTGACAAAATTTTTGATACTATAAAAAAACTAATAAAAGATGAGTCTCAACTAAAACAAATAGATTTTGTCTATAGTTATTACAAGAGTAACCCACCAACACATGAATATATACAAAATATATTAACTAATACAGACACAAAGTGTCTTAAGAAATTGGTTACTAATTTCTTTGCAAATGCAAATTGGTATGCTGGTGCAAAACGCAACAAATTCTTAACTGACGAAGATACAAAAATACCATTTGTTTTGCTAATCAGTCCATCTATGAGATGTCCTTTGCACTGCGTTGGATGCTATGCATCTAATTATAGTAAAGATACTGATATTCCACCTATAGAAGTAGAGAGATTAATTAAAGAAGCAAGAGATTTGGGAATATACTGGATAATAATACTTGGGGGTGAACCTTTCTATAATGACTATCTGCTCGATATATATGAAAAATTTGATGACATGATGTTCTCCCCGTTTACTAGTGGCATTCTTATAACTGACGAAATTGCCAATAGGATACAAAAATGTTCAAATGTATTCCCAATGCTCTCGATTGAAGGCTTTGAAGAAGATACAGAATCAAGAAGAGGAAAGGGTACATTCGCAAAAGTTATACATGCTATGGATATGCTTAAAGAAAGAGGAGTTTTATTCGGAGTTTCAACATGTGTTACAAGAACTAACATAGATGATGTATTATCTGATAAGTTTACTGATATGCTAATTGAAAAAGGTTCTAAATTAAGTTGGTATTTCTTGTTTATGCCGGTAAGTTCACATCCACAGTTTGATATGATGCTTACACCAGAGCAGAGAATAAGACTTGGAAGAAGAACTAATGAAATAAGAACAACAAAACCATATTTTACAATTGATTTCTTTAATGATGCTCCATTAGTAGGGGGATGTATAGCCGGTAAATACTTCTTTCATATCAATTCGAAAGAAGACGCAGAACCATGTATATTTGCACATTTCTCAACAGTTAATTTAAAGGGAAGACCATTAATCGACGCTTTTAGGGATCCTTTCTTTAAAGAATTAAGACATAGACAGCCCTATAACAAAAATATGTTAAGGCCATGTATGATGATAGATAATACCAATGTAATAAGAGATGTATGTCAAAAGGTTGGCGCTAAACCAACTGATGCTGCTGGAGATGTTATGCTTAATGATAAAGAATTCCATGAAAATATTGACAAGGTTGCAAATGCTTTCACACCTTACGCCGATAAAGAGTGGAAGGAAACTTTTAATGAAAAAGGAAATGATGAATTATCAAAAGGTTAATTATGAACTTTCTCCTGCGTGGTTTGAAATAAGAGCTTGAAACGTGAAAGTTATCCACATTACTTTTCGCAAGCTATTCCTATATAATAAAAAGAAAAAAGTATATATTACTTATTAATTTATTATAAGTATTATATACTTTTTTTACGCATAAAAATATTTGTTAGCAATCCTGGTAAGTTGGGGTTAGCTTGTGAAGGAATTTAACGACATTTCAGCTCCGCAGGAGATGAGTTAATACAAAATTTATAGAAAATACACAAAACAAACAAAATAGACATTATATTGACACCTCGTTGACACTCGCAATTGCTATGATTAAAAGATAGAATCGATAAAAATAAATTAATGAGGGAGATATTAAAATGAAAATTATATCTATAAAAACCAAAATTCTATCTGGCTCACTAACAGTTGGAATACTTTTATCATCTGCGAGTACAACTTTCGCAGCAACTTCTAACCCATTAAATATTGGTAAAAAAGCGCCTTTCACAAATGAATGTAAAAAAATAGACACTAAAATAAAACAGGGTTTAGGCGCAAATGTTGAAAACCTTGTAACTGCTAATACTATAACTCAAACTGATGCGAATAAAATTAAAGCTGTACTAAATAGATCTGAATGTTCAGAAAAAACTAAAACTATTACTACTCAAGAAAATAAACTATATATGGATAGTAACAAGATAACTCATATAAATCCTTTAACATCCCTTGTAAGCAACGGAACTATAACTCAGGATCAAGCCGATAAAATTGTACTGAAGCAATTACATCTATACCACACTAGGGTGTTACATAGTTTACTTTAAAAATCCACTCAATATGAACTTTCTCCTGCGTGACTCCAAATAAGAGGTTGAAACGTGAAATTCCATTAAGGAATTCTAATCTTTTCGAATATAAAATTCCCTGGCGCTCACATTCGGCATCCTGCTTCAGGTTCGCTAGCCTGACTTCCTGTCAGACTCACGAGAATTTTACATTGGAAAAGAAGAATTTCTAAATGAAATTTCAATGTTTCTGCTTCTCTTATTTGGAATCACTTCCGGAGAAAGTCCATATTATTATGCATATCTATATCCACAGGTTGGATGAAATCTAAGGGCAGAAAAAAAAGTTATCCACATTATTTACCACAAACTGTTTCCTATATAATAGAAAAGGGGCTTGCCAAGGGTATTCCTAGCATGCTCCTGATTTTATATTTAAAGATTTATTTTTATTTAAAGGATTATCACTTGTTGAGAACTCTGCTTTTATTATCCTTGAAATCATATATGCAAGTGGTGGTAGTGGTGCTGTAAAACAGAATGTCAGTAAATTTTTAGTTGCAATATTTTTTATTGGTAGCAACCATACAACTAGCACAGCGCACCAAATAATCACAGATGCTATAATAAAATGTAGCCCTTTTTTACCCATTTTCGAAATATCAATTCTTAATTCATCTAATTCCATCCCTTTTCCCCCTACTATAAATGTATATTTCTTTAAATAACTTTATTTTATTATCATTTAAATTCAATATAATTTTAACTATAACTTCTATAAAAAATTGAAATTTAAGCCCTCCCAGTTAGGCTAAATCCGCATCGTCTATACCACATAGAACAATACATACAAAAACATAATTGCTTAATTAAATTTAATTAAATCTAGTTAAGTTTAATTAAATCCAGTTAAATATAGTTAAATTTAAGTAACATTTCACGATCTTTCCAAACAAAGATTAAACCATCCAAGTGCAAAGAGTATAAAATATATAAAAAAATTTATAATTCCCACCACCATTTAATCTTTCACTAAAAATATTAAATACATATTACTATTCTCGTAATTTAAAAATTTAATAAAAATAAGTTTATAAGTAAAGATAAAAATATTTTTGAATTTTACCATTCAAGTAGGACTGCTCCAGAAGAAAGCCCAGCACCAAATGCTACAAAAAGGATAATATCACCTTTATTTATCATACCACTAATTAAAGCTTCATCTAATGCAATTGGAATAGTAGCTGCAGTAGTATTAGCGGTTCTATCTATATTTATATAAAATTTACTCTCATCAATATTCATCTTTTTAGCTACTGACTTTAAAATTCTTAAATTAGCTTGATGTGGAATGATCAATTTAATATCGCTTATTGAAATATTAGCTTTATCTACAACTGCTTGTGTTGCTTCTATAAACGCTTTTGTAGCAAATCGCAATACTCCTTTGCCATCCATAACTACTTTTTGATTTTTTTCATTTTTATCTGTGAAAAATGGTGTGGATTCTATTTTATTATAGCATGTGAGAACATTATCATGGTCTATAAGACAATCTAAATGAGTAGCTATAATCCCTGTTTCTTCAGTATTTGATAATATAACAGCACCAGCACCATCGCCAAAAAGTACAGCGGTTGACCTGTCTTGCCAATTTACAATTTGACTGTTTGTATCAGCACCAATAACAATTGCGTTCTTATAATTACAATTTTTCATTAAACTTTCTGCCACAGTAATAGCATATATGAAACCTGAACAACTAGTATTCATATCAAATGCAACAGCACTTTCTATTCCTAATTCTTTTTTTATATTTGCTGCTACTGTTGGTACACATACATCTGGTGTTCCCGTAGAGCATATAACTAAATCTATATCCTCTTTTGATAATCCACTATTTTTTAATGCTATTTCAGCTGCATTTACACCTAAACTTGTGGTAGTTTCAGTTGTAGATATATGTCTCTCTTTAATTCCCGTACGAGTTGATATCCATTCATCATTAGTATCTAGAATTTCTGACAAGTTATCATTTGTTACTAATAATTCAGGTAAGTAACTACCAGTAGAAATAATCTGTATTCCCATTTATGCACTCCCTTACTTATGTAAACATTGAAATATTTACATACTTTCTATTAATTATAGTATAGCATAGATTATATATTGCGTAAAAAATACAATTTCATGGTAATTTTATATACTTTTTAACTAGGGATATATAAGCATTAAAAAATATGGACTAATTTACTATAAAGGTTTCAACTAGTATTAAAAAAAATTCTTTCAACTTATGCTTCTTTCCCATAATTAATTGGTACATTTCCATATGCGGTATTAATTATTGGGCTTTTATAAATAAAAGGATTTTATACTATCTGCTGTCTGTATATCATATTTAATTTCTGGAAAAACTTTTTTAACACTGATAAAATACCAAAACCCCTGTAAAGTATATATAATACTTTATAGGGGTTTTCATATTACAAATGTAAGGTATATACTTTATCTGTCTTTTAGTTTAAAATCTAAAACTTTTGACAGCGAATTTATGTCTCCTTTAAATGGGAAACAAAGTAGTTTGTTTTCATTTTCAAAAACCATAAGAAATGGTGCTTCACTTTCGGGTATAATTATATAAACTTCATTTATAAGTGCGTTTAAACATTCTCTCTGTACCTTTACAGGTGGATCAAGCGGGATTTTAATTGCATAACCATCATCTGTAAGAGGATCACTTTTAGCATAGATATTATCAACATTCTTTATAGAGCTTGCAACCATATTATGAATTTCTGGATTTAACTGGACTACTTTCACCACCTTTTCTTGCTTTGGATCAAAAATTTCAACATATTTTAATCCTTCAGCATGAATCACTGTTGAATTAAACAACATAATAAATAAGAACATAACTGACAGTATTTTTTTAATCATAAACATCACCCATTTATTAATGTTCCCATAATGAATTGTGGTTATGTTACAGGGATTCATTTAATAAAAATTTTTAAAATTTATTTATCTAAAATCACCGCTTTTGAATATTTAAGAAACCCCTCATCCATATTTAAAACTATCATTCCTGTTTCATTCAAATATTCAACATATGACCTAAGCATTCTTACTATTGTTGTATATCTATATTTGCTTTTTACATTAATATTAAAGCTTATAATAACAGCCTTTAGGATATCCTCCATTGTCATAGTACCATCTATGACATTATATATTCTTAATGCTCTATCCTTATAAAAACTTATATTGTCAGCTATAAGTCCTGTAATATCATCAAATATACCTTTGTGTGCCACTACATATTTGCTATATTTTAGATCATAAAGTTTTAATTTACTTAACAAATCCACACTCAGTATATAAGCGTAAGGCATTTTAGCCCCCCTCATGACTTCATAGCTTATGAGTGAATCTCCCAAATATGCAACATCATCAGGAGTAGTAATGCATATATGTGCAGGACTGTGCCCTGGTGTATGAATAATTTTAAATTTAACACCACACACAGTTACGCTATCTTGGTTGTCCAAAATCATAATATCTGTTTCACAAACCATATCTCCAAAATGCTCTAGAACATCGGATAATGTTTGGCTACTGTAATAGAGCTTTAGATTAACCGTTGAACTGCAAATAAGAGCTTCATAGGATGGCATAGCAATAATACAGTTATATTTTTCCTTCAAATATGCATTATTTCCTACATGGTCTATATGAGCATGACTGCAAATTATGGCGACTACCTTAAAGTTGTTTTTTAAAAGAAGCTCATCTATTCCTTTTCTTTCTCCTTGTGCCCATCCTGAATCCAACATAATGATTTCTTCATGATTAATTTTATAAAAAGGTATGTATGTCATTCCAGTATCAATACAAAATGTATTTCCCTTTACTTCTTTTATCTCCATATATTCACTTTCTTCCTTTTATACTCATTTATGTGATTACCTGTTAATAGCTATATATCTAATATATAATGTAATTGAAAACATTATAACAAAATACCTTAGATTTCTTTAAGTCATTTTGTTATTTTATAAACTATTATTTTACTAAAGTAATACGTTCCAGTGTTAAAAAACTGTATGGTGTTGTTTTATCATCATCAATATAACCAGTTTCTTCTTCTCTAATATTCCACTCCAAATAATTCAGCTCTGGGAAGAATACCTCAGCATCATATTCCTTATGCACTTTTGTTAAATGTATTTTGTTACAATGGGGCAATAATAACTTATAAATCTCTCCTCCCCCTATAACAAAATATTCTTTACTGTCTTCTAAAGTTTCTAATAATTCTTCCTTAGAATTTAAAACAGTAACTCGTTCATCGTTTACTACAAAATCCTTATTTTGAGTAATAACTATATGGTGTCTTTGAGGAAGAATACCCGGAAGAGATTCAAATGTCTTTCTTCCCATTATAATAGTATTTCCACTTGTAATCTGTTTGAATCTTTTTAAATCTTTTGAAAAATGCCAAAGTAATTTATTATTTTTCCCTATAGCAAAATTTTCTCCAATAGCAACAATACACGTAAGCATTATACAGCCACACTCCCCATATTTATTTTCCCAAGGTGTTTATAATCTATTAGTTTAACATCTTCAGGCGTAAAGTCATAAAAGCTTTTAATTTCTGGATTAATCCAAATCTTAGGTGCTTCTAAAGCTTCTTCTTTTCTTGAAATCTGTAATTTTAAACCTTCAATATGATTTTCATATACATGTGCATTATTTATAACATGAGTAAATAATCCCGCTTTGAGTCCTGTAACATGTGCTATCATATGAACTAATAATGCATATTGACTTGTGTTAAATGGAATTCCGAGGGCCGTATCTCCAGACCTTTGTATTAACATACAATTCAGCCTTCCATCAGTTACATCCCACATAGTTAAAAAACAGCAAGGTTGAAGCGCCATTTCAGGAAGATCTTCTATATTCCATAAGTTCATCATCATTCTTCGGTCTTGAGGATTCTTTTTTAAAGCCTCAATAAGTGTATCAATTTGGTGATACTTAGCTATTTGAAAACCATACGCCTTCCCTATTGTGCCATCTTCCAAAGCCCATTCATCCCATATATGTACATTTTGTTCTTGAAGTTTTTTAACATCATTAGATTGGTCTTTGAAAATCCAAAGCAATTCTTTTACTGCAGTTTTAAACGCAACAAATTTAGTCGTTAATATTGGAAATTCTTCTTCTAAATCAAATTGCATAATTTGGTGAGGAAGTTTTAAAGTTGCAACCCCAGTACGATTTTGGTCATAATATCCTTTTTTAATAATTTTCTCTGCCATTTTAATATATTGTATATCCATTTCATTTGACATAATTTATCATTAGTGAGAAAGTATCCATTAAGTATCCAAGCCCACTAAATATTCACTTCCTTTCTATATTTCTTTTTTATTATATAGCTCAACCCTTATTTAGACTTTTTTAATATTAACGACTCTTTTTTCCCATTCCACTCAATCTTAACTAACATATCCCTATCAGTAGCTTTTGGAAGTCCTGCCGTCAGTTTCAATTTGCCAGCATGCACCTTACTATTATGATTTTTAAATTCGCCACTTTCTCCTTCATTATACGTATCTATAGAGTACTTAACATCTTTTACCAAATTACCATCTATCCCAGTGTACTTAAATGTATAATATGTGTCATGTGAGTTTTCATTACCATCGATTTTATACCCTACAGCCCAATTTGGACTCTTACCTTCATACTTAATTAAAACATCTTCAATGTCTAAACGTAAATTACTTGCAAGTCTAGAAAGTGCTTTGCAATTACTTTTGTCATTAGGATTTATAACTATATAATGTAAATAATTATATATAAGTTCTCGCTTTTCAGTAACAGCTTTCCACCTACTATTAGTTGTATTATTTTCTGATATACAGGAATTAAGTTCATTTATCGCGTTAAATAATTCATTACTATTCTCAACATTAGCATACGAAGTCGAATTTAATAAATTCAAAGCTGTATGTAGGTTAGATGATGCCATTATATAATAATAATTTTTTTCATCATCCTTCATTTTATTATAGTCCTGTGCAAAACAATATTGGGCGTCAGATAAACTGAATATAAATGATTCAGTCGCAGTTTTTTCTTGCTGCTTTAAACTAAGAAAATTATAAGCCCCAAATATCAAACTAATTATTAAAGCTATTATTAATAGATGCTTTTTCTTCATTAAAATTTCACCTTTCATACAAATTATATTTTATATTTTAGAATCTAAACAAAAAATTTTTTTTAATATTATGATATATTAAGTTACAATTGAGTTTTAATTATAACATAAAGTATGCCTTTATATCATACATACTCTTCCCTCATCAAAACAACACACTTGTCATTTTTTATAAATAAAAATTGTTGATTCGTGTTTTTAAATTTTATTTTAAATTGCTTTGGCTATAAAAGATATTATATGTGCTGCTGGAACTAATAAAAGCTGGGCTAAAATAGTACCCACTATTAATCCTCCAACAATAAAAATTATACATCTATCAAATTGCAATTGACTACATTCTCCTTTTAGTACATCGTCTGTCAGAATCGATATATATGGATCTACGAATATAACCATAAGTATTGCTGCCATGCCCGTTATCACACCTGATAATGTACTACATGTACTTCTTAGTTCTGGATTTAAACATCCTGCATACAATGATGCTAAAACACCAACAGTTAATATTGAAAAGGCTATGGTGTTAATTAAAACTATTTTTTTAGGTATCATTTTAAAAGTTTTAAATTGTCCCAAATTTTCTTTTCTAGGTTTTGTAACACTACTTTTAAACTGCTCTATTCCTGATTTTGAAAACGAGTGTAATAACAATTTAGCTATAGAACGATTATAACTAAATGATTCAACAAGTTTTCCAAAAATTTTTATAAATGTTGGCATGAGTGCTGCGCCAATAATTGTTGCTATTGTTGTAGAAAATAGAATCCATCTAAATGTAGATAATAAACTTTGAGGGTCCCCGGCTTTTATAGTCTCTTCAATCCTTTTAGCTAGTAATGGTGCTTGTACTGTATTTGCAGTTCTAGAAATTAACGAAAAAATATTAAATACCGCAAAAGATACCGCTATTCTTCCCGTTCTTACACCAACAATTCTTACAGAATAGGCCAGTGTTGAAATTATGGAAATGACAACCGTAAGAATTAAAACAATTATTACTTGTTTAGACATATACTCTCCTCCGTCTTCCTTAATTTTTCTTAATATACTATTACGCCTTTGTTTCATTATATCGAATTTCAATAAACATTTCCAATATCATTATCATTAAACATGTATATGATATAATATCTAAATGTGTCTTAAAATCATAAATGGGTAAGGAGATATACATTTGGAAATTATAAAGTCAGTTTTCTATTTTGTGCTAGCAGGTATATTTGAAATAGGCGGAGGATATCTTGTTTGGTTATTTTTACGCGAGGGTAAAAGTCTTTGGTATGGAATTGTAGGCTCGATATTATTGATATTATATGGCATTATTCCTACACTACAGCCTCAAAATGCTAACTTTGGCAGGGTATATGCAACTTATGGGGGAATATTTATTGTCCTTTCAATCTTGTGGGGATGGAAAGTTGATAACGTACTCCCAGACAGATTTGATTTAATTGGCGGAGGCATTGCACTAATTGGGGTTATTATCATTATGTATGCTCCAAGAGGATAAAAAAAATTATTGTCTTTTTTAATAAGCATCAAAAAAATTAGTGCAGTTTCTTATTATCTTAAATTTTTCTTTTGAATTCTTTAAGGATATGAGAAACTCCAAGCCCCAGAAACCCACCTGCTGTTGCCCACATAAAATTCCCTGTAACACATCCAATGGCTGTTCCTAACATCATACAACCAATCATTAGCCTATCATATTCTTCACCTTCATCTTCATCATCTACACTATCAGTGCACCCTATATTTTTATCCTTTACTAGATCATCTAACGTTATTTCAAATAAATCACTCAATATTATCAGTTTATTTATCTCTGGATATGTTTGCCCAGATTCCCATTTCGAAATTGACTGACGAGATACCTTTAATAACCCTGCTAGTTGTTCTTGTGACAAACCTTTTTCTTTTCTTAACGTTTGCAATTTTTCTGAAAAACTCAACTTCATCACCCCACCTAAATAATACCCTAACATCAGCTATCATACTAGCAATTTCCATTTGCTTTCTTGTCAACTTACGGTTGCAATTACTATAGCAACCTAAAAGCGACTGTTTGTCTTTATCTCTATTCCTTATCTTTCAATATAAACAGCTCTTCAACTCTAACATCTAAATACTTTGCTAACCTCATAGCTAATTCTAATGTTGGATTATACTTATCATTTTCTATAGCTATAATTGTTTGGCGAGTAACCCCTAAATTATTAGCCAATTCCTCTTGCGTTAATTTATAACTTTTACGATGTTCTTTGATGCTATTTTTCATGATATTTCTCTTTGAAGTTGTGAAGTATTATCCCTTTAGCTATGTTATAAATAATGAATACCACTCCAATTATTATAAGAGGTAATCCTAATTTTCCACTAATGAAAATGTCAATAACAGCCCATATGATAAGAAATATATTAATATAAAGAAAAGTTACACTGATAGCTTTATCTGATACTTTCCGCTCCCTTTCATCCATAAATCTGAATCCAGCAGTTCCACTAATTAATGATTCCCTCTTTCCTCCAAAACGCTTATTGAATATTGCTTGAGCAGCAAACATAAACAAAATTTGTGTATTCACTATAAAGGCTATAAGTGGATCAAGTGAAATTGAAACATAAATAGAAGAGTTAAATAAATATAAAGGTGGCATCAATATTAAATTCTTATACATAATTGATAGAATACATAAAACCGATATACCCAGTATTTCAAATAAATAAGTATAGCGAACTGCAATGCGTTTAGAGTTTTGTACACGCTCATCTTCTCTTAAAATCATTTCTAAATCCCTCCTAAATGTTAATACATCTTTACATTTTATTGTAACAATATTTAGATAAATGTCAATGCTTTTTTTACATTTATTACCTTTAACGACATTACATAAGGAAAGTCTCCCACTGCTATAATATATTCTAATCCTGCATATGTGTCATTGATTGCAGTGGAATTGAGAATTTTTAAATATTAGAAATTCTTTTTTTAAAAGTGTTTGGAGGTATGGAAAACAGTTCTAATAATATAGAATTTATTTTATTTAAGTCTCTTTAATTGTAACGGAAGTACTGCTATGACTTCCAAATTAAAAAAAGCCTATTTTAAAGGCCTTTCAAAAAATTCTCCTTTAAAATAAAGCTTAACTTAGTACCACCAACAAAATATAATATTCATTTTATCTATAAATCACCATATAGATAATCAAAGATAAAGTTGGTAAAAGTAAAATTATATTTATTATATTAAAAATATAATCTTTTTTATTTTCATATTCTGCATTTTTAAAAAATTTATTTTTTAGTAACGAATACACAACTACGAATACAACAATTAAAGAAGTATGGTTATATTGAAATTGTTGCCAGGTGGAAAATAAAATTAACAATAAACATACTATTGTGCTGATTTTTTCAAAATAATATTTTTTTTTCATAGTCACCTCACTAAAATCAGTATCTGTTAACGATTATATACGCCTAATTTAATTCAATTTTAACTAATTTTAACATATTTAAAGTATTTATTCAATATCACTCTTTTGAGATCATTTTTATCATTCAGGCTTTACTAAGAGATAAAATAATAAGTATGAAGTTTCTCCGGAATGACTTGCAATAAGAAACGACAAAACTATTGAAATTCAATTTAGAAATTCTTCTTTTGCGAACATAAAATTCTTGTAAGCTTGCACAGGAAGTGCAAGCTAGCGAACTTGAGGCAAGACGCCGAATATGAGCGTTAAAGAATTTTATATAAGCAAAAGATTAGAATTTCTTAATGTAATTTCTAGTTTTTAGTTCGTTTGCAAGGCACGTAGGAGAAACTTCATACTTTTTCTATTTCTTATCCTTTTCTTTATTTTTTATTTTGTTCATCACATCTTTAAAGGTTTCATTATCCACCTTTACTATAGCAGTATCTTTTGGTAACTCCCTTGGTACAATAACTACTCCTAGTCTTTTGTCTCCAGCCATACTGCTATAACTAGTATCTTTTAGTTCTCCGGAAGGTTTTTTAATTTTAAGATTTATTGAATTAAATTTCCCTTTAACTATGTTAATAAGTTCTTCTTCATTCTCTATTTTACTCTTGTTCATCTGCACTATTAAATCTCCACTTTGAATCCCCATTTCAAAAGCAGGAGACTTAGGCGCTACTTCCAGTACCATAATTCCCTCTTCACTACTCATAAATTTTGGTTTTAAAGTGAGCTCCATGTACTTTTCTAGTCGTAGCATTGCCTCATGCAATATAGCTGCAAATATCAAAATAAATAATTGAAAAACTGACCCTAATACTGGTAATTGTGATACAGCTGTTAGCGCTATACCATAAGTAATTACTAATGCTCCCGAAGTAAGCGCCTTCCTTTTCTTAAGCTTTGTAAATGTAATGCTGCTATATCCAATAACTCCATACAGTGCCATAGATGCTATAACCGAATTTTTTACAATCCGATTGACTATGTCTCCTTTTATTAAACCCTTCCACTCAGTCATCATGAAGTTCTGCCCAACCGCTAATTCTGATGAAGACGCACTTAAAAGTATAAGTAAAGCAATTGGTAGTGCCCAATATCTTTTTAAGGCGAACCCGCCTATAATTTTTTGATCTCTATTAGTAAACACAGGAATAGCTCCTCTTGAGCCATCTATCATTACTAAGATCCCCTCTATAATATGTAATATTCCAACCAGTGTCATTAAGGTCAGAATATCTATGTTTATAATATTCAATTGTGGCATATGTAATGTACTGGATGCATATTTAAACACCAGGCTCATCATTCCCAGAACTGCACCAGAATAAGAAAAACTAATATATCTAGGCTTAACTGCCATAAAAAATAACGACACCATAAACAATAAATAAATATTTGAATTTTCATCAAAAACTAACCCTGAAAATGTAAATAATAGACTTGCCACAGCACCGGCAAAAATTCCTATTACAATTTGAGATATAGTTAGTTCAAAAGGTGAATCTAAACTTTCTCCCATTATCATTTTCTGCATAGCTGCAGTCTTCTTATTTTTATTATAAAAAATTATTGCAATTATTATTAAAATAAACGAATTTGAAGGGTCAACAATTGCAAACGCAACTGCTCTTAAAGTATGTATTGCAATTTCCATTGATTAAAATTCTCCTTTCATATCACTATGAAACACGTAATATTATAAGCTATTAAAATGTCGTCAAATCATCACCTGCGGTGCTTAATATTAACGACTCCAGAAGGTGATTTATATTCCCACTGAACTTCTATTTGTTATATTATATAACTTACGATTATAGAAGTAGGAGACTTCCCTTCTGAAATGTCGTTAAAAACCAAGTATCTACCAAATTCATTGGTAGATACTTAAATTATACTTTTATTTTATTATTTGATTTTATCTTTAGCTATCTCTAAAGCTTTTTTAAACTGCGGATCCAAAGTTCTATCATATGGTTTCTCTTTAAGTGCTTGTGGATACACAACCGGCACTTCTGGTTTTATTCCAATATGATGTATATTCTCACCACTTGGCGTATAATATTTTGATATAGTAATTTTTAATGCTGTACCATCATCAAAACCATCAACGCTTCTGTAAAACATCCTTTGAACTATGCCTTTACCAAAGGTTTTTTCTCCCACTAAAGTACCAACTTTGTAGTCCCTTATAGCACCTGCAAAAATTTCTGAGGCACTTGCTGAACCTTCATCTGTTAATACTGTTAATGGCATGCCTATTGCGAGGCCTCCCTTAGATTTATCTTCAGTTTTTCTCTTATTCTTATCTATTGTAGATACAATAACCTTTCCTTTAGGTACAAAGTTAGATGTTAAATCTACAACCTGATCTAAAAGTCCGCCAGGATTTCCTCTTACATCTACTATTAGACTCTTCATACCCTTATCTTGTAATTCTGATAATTTGTTTTCAAAATTCTTAGCAGTATTCTCATCAAACATTGTAAGCTGAATATATCCAACCGTGCCCTCTAGCATTTCGCCTTTAACTGTTATCAAATCGATCTTAGCACGTTTCATACTAATGTCAAAACTACCTTTTTCTTTTCGATTAATAGTTAAAGTAACTGACTCATTTGCCTTGCCCTTCATCATTGTAACAGCTTTTTCTAGTTCTTTTCCAGAGACTTCTGTTGAATTAACCTTTTCTATAACATCTCCAGAAATTAATCCTGCTTTTTTAGCTGGTGATCCATCAAAGGGTGCAATTACAACTATCTTATCGTCTTTAACTCCCACTTGTAATCCAAGGCCAGTATAAGCTCCTTGCGTTTGAGAATTAAAGTCTGAAAACTCTTTCTTGTTCATAAAAGTTGTATAAGGATCCTTTAGGGAATCAGTCATGCCCTTTATAGCTCCTTCAACTAAAACATCATCACTAATTTTGCCATCATAGTACTCATACAATTTATTTCTGACTAAAAATAGTTTTTGAAACTTTAATACCTGGTCATAAGCTTCTCTTCCAATAGCCACTTTTCCATTTGGAATACCTAATGAAATTTGAGTTGAGACAAATAAAGTTATGGTATTAGTAATAAGTACTAAAACTATAATCCATATAATACACTTCATTTTCTTTGCTTTGGGTTTTCCACTATCATTTTCTAAAACTCTAAATTTTTCAGGCTTATTTTCATCGCCCATTTTATACACCTCTTTATTATTCTCTATATATTATTCTCTATATATTATCTATATATTCTCTATATATTATTTATGTAAATATAATAAATTTATAACACTAATAAGAAAATAAATAAATTTAACGACATTTCAGAAGGATAGTTCTCCCTTTCTATAAGTATATGTTACATACTACAACAAATACAGAAATTCAGCGAAAGCATAGATCTCCTTTTGAAGTCGTAAAAGCATCTTCTGCGAAGCTGTGCAGATTCGCAGAAGATGCTTTTATACTATACAACCAAGAATTTTCTTATCGATATAGAACTTCCTATGGCTCCAATAACTAAGCCACCCAACATAAATTGCCATAAAGTAGTACTTAATATCATATGAGGGTTTATAAGGGTAGCTCCTAATAATCCATTAGTAATCTTTAAGAAAGCCATTTTATAAGCATAATATAGTAATCCAGTAGAAATAAGTGCTCCTGCTAAACCTAAAATCATGCCTTCGATAATAAATGGCCATCTTATAAACCAATCCGTAGCACCAACAAATTTCATAATACCTATTTCTTTTTTTCTAGAGTAAACTGTAAGTTTAATTGTGTTTCCTATTAAGAATAAAGAAACAGTTATTAAAACTGCAAATAATGCAATTCCTATTATTTTAAGAGTATTTGTTATCTTTACAATTTTATCAACATATTGTCTGACATCTTTAATTTCCTCTATGCCTTTTAATCCTGTAGCATTCTTAACCACATCATTTATTACTTCAGGTTTGGTAACACTTACAACGTATGCAGTCGGAAAAGGATTTCCCCCTTTACCTTCAAATCCTTTTACTAAAGCTTGGCTATCTTTGCCAAATTGTTTCTTTACTTTTGCTAGTGCATCGTTCTTATCCTCAAATCTAACATCTGTTACTCCCGGTGTTTTGCTTAAAGCATTTTCAACAGCTGATTTATCTGCTACTGTTATATCATCCTTAAGATAAATTCCCACCTCTAATTTAGCTCCTAGTTCTTGAATTCCTGCGTTAACATTAAAAACAATTAATAAAAACACCCCTAGAATAAATAGAGTAGCAGCCACCGTAGCCACTGACGCTATACTAACGGTTTTATTTCTTTTTAAGCTTTTTAAAGCATCCATAACAAAATTTTTAATTGTACTAATCTTCATAACCGTATCTTCCCCTTTGCTCATCTCTAACTATAACACCCTTTTCTATAGCTATTACCCTCTTCTTCATAGAGTCTACTATATTTTTTGCATGTGTTGCCATAACTACTGTGGTACCAGACTTGTTAATATCTTTTAAAATATCCATAATACCTAATGCAGTTTCAGGATCTAAGTTTCCTGTTGGTTCATCTGCTATTAGCAAAGTAGGATTATTTACTATAGCTCTCGCAAGAGAAACTCTTTGTCTCTCTCCACCTGAAATCTCATGAGGAAAAGCCATATATTTTTTTGATAATCCAACTAAATCTAAAACATAAGGTACTTTTTTCTTAATATCCTTTGCAGAACATTCTGTAGCCCTTAGTGCAAACGCAACATTTTCATAAATATTTAAAGACTCAATTAATCTAAAATCTTGGAAAACCACTCCAATTTTTCTTCTATGATAAGGTACCTTTTTTCTAGGTAATTTTGTTATATCCGTATCATTTATAATAACACTTCCCGTAGTTGGTTCTACCTCTTTTAAAAGTATCTTAACAAAAGTAGATTTTCCTGCTCCACTAGGACCTACAATGAATATAAATTCCCCTTTTTTAATAGTTATGTCAATATTCGACAAAGCCGTTACATTATTATCATAAATCTTAGTTACTTTTTTAAATTGTATCATATTAAACTCTCCTTACCATACTTATGTAATTTGTTTCATTAAATTCATCACTAACATTATAACATACTGATTAAGCCTGTAATAATTTATAATATAAAATTTCCGTGAATATTATAAATATTATAAATAAATCGCTCGTTATGATTTCCTAAAAAACAAAGTTTATTATAGTTAAACAATATTATCCTATAAATTATTTAGAGACTTTTATACATACGTGCATAAAAGTCTCTAAAATTATTTTAAGGAAAGACCCTTTTTGAGAGCTTTAACTATTTCATCTGTAGTTAATCCATATGCTTTTAAAAGTTCTTCTGGCTTACCACTCTCACCAAAGGTATCTTTAACTCCAACTCTCATAACTGGTACTGGATGATTAGTCGTAACAACCTCAGCTACTGCCGATCCAAGTCCGCCTATAATGCTATGTTCTTCAGCGGTAACAATTAATCCAGTTTCGCGAGCTGCAACAATAATTGCCTCTTCATCAATAGGTTTAATAGTGTGTATATTAAGCACCCTAACCTTTATTCCTTCCTCAGCCAATATGTTATAAGCTTCCAAAGCAGCATCTACCATAATACCTGTAGCTATTATAGTTGCATCATGTCCTTTTCTAAGCGTTACAGCTTTCCCCAATTCGAATTTGTACTCAGGATCATCATTTACTGTGCAAACACCTGATCTTCCAAGCCTTACATAGCAAGGTCCGTGGTACTTTATAATAGCCTTTATAGCAGCTTCCGTTTCAACATCATCACTAGGGCTTATAACTACCATATTTGGTATACTTCTCATTAAAGCTATATCTTCTATTGCTTGATGAGATGCTCCATCTTCTCCTACTGTGAGTCCAGCATGCGTTGCGCAAATTTTAACATTTAATTTTGGATAACAAATAGAGTTTCTTATTTGTTCAAAAGCTCTTCCTGCTGCAAATATAGCAAAAGTACTTGCAAAAGGAATTTTGCCACAAGAAGCAAGTCCTGCAGCTACGGACATCATATTTCCTTCGGCGATACCCATATTAATAAATCTTTCTGGAGCCACTTTTTTAAAGTCTGCAGTTTTAGTGGATTTAGATAAATCCGCATCTAAAACAACTATATTTTCATTTTCTAATCCTAATTTGGCTAAGGCTTTACCATAAGCTTCTCTTGTTGCAACTTTACCCATTATACAGTACCTCCAATTTCGTCTATTGCTTCTTGGCATTGTTCTTTATTTGGAGCGCTTCCGTGCCAACTAGCTTCATTTTCCATGAAGGATACACCTTTACCCTTTACAGTTTCGCAAATTATAACTGTTGGTTTTCCTTTTGTTTTTTTAGCTTCTTCTATAGCACTTTTAATTTGTACAAGATCATGTCCATCTATAGAAATAACGTTCCATCCAAAAGCTGCAAATTTAGCATCTACTGGATCAGAACCCATAACTTCCGAAACCTTACCATCTATTTGTAGTCTATTATGATCTACAAAAGCGGTTAGATTATCAAGCTTATAGTGTGCAGCTGACATAGTTGCTTCCCAAACTTGACCTTCTGCAAGTTCACCATCTCCAAGCAGTGAATACACTCTGTATCCTTTTTTATCTAGTTTTCCAGCTAATGCCATTCCTACTGCAGCAGAAATCCCTTGGCCTAAAGAACCTGTAGACATATCTACCCCTGGAATAGTATTCATATTAGGATGTCCTTGAAGCATTGATCCAAGTTTTCTTAGTCCCATTAATTCACTTTTATCAAAGTATCCCTTTCTAGCAAGCACGCTATATAATGCTGGTGCCGCATGCCCCTTTGAAAGTACAAATCTATCTCTGTCTGGATCATTCTTATTTTCTGGACCCGCATTCATCTCATTAAAATATAAAGTAGTTATGATTTCCACAGCAGATAACGATCCACCTGGGTGCCCAGACGCTGACTTTGTAACCATAGTTACGATATCTTTCCTAACTTCTTTAGTAATTGCTTTTAATTGTTCTAATGTTTTCTCCATATGTCTCCCCCTAATATTGCTTTGGTGTAGATAAGAACCAATAATTGTTATCTACCTGCATTCCTATTTATCTTATTTAATTATTATAACATAATTTTTAAACCTTTTATAAAATACAATAAAAAAGAAAAAGTATATATTACTATTAATGCATTCGCTTCCCTAAGAACTACTAATTTTATTTTAAATTAATCTGCTAAAAAACATAGCCTCGCTATCTCGCTCAACCATATGTTTTTCTTAACGCATCTTAATTAAAAATAAAATAAGAAGTTCTAAATCTCGCTTCAATGCATTATACGTAATATATACTTTTTTTTGCGTATAAAACTATTTATTATTTATTTTATAACCCTACACTAATTAAAAGCGCAGTATCTACTTTTTTCATATCTCCATCAGTCATATGACCAATTTTTTCTTTTAATCTTTTTTTATCTAATGTTCTTATTTGTTCTAGCAAAACTACAGAATCTTTATTTAATCCATACTCTTCTGAAGAAATTTCAACATGAGTAGGGAGTTTCGCCTTATTTATCTGGGAAGTAATAGCTGCAATAATAATAGTGGGACTGTACTTGTTACCAATATCATTTTGAAGTATAATTACAGGTCTAATCCCGCCTTGTTCCGAGCCTACAACCGGGCTCAAATCAGCATAAAATATATCTCCTCTTTTTACTATTGTTGTCATTTGACAAATCACTCTCCGAAAGCTTAACTTCGTATTCTTTAAAATCTTTAATATCAATTTCAAAACCCATATTAGCCATTTCTAAATTTAACTCAGCCATTTCTAAATATCCTTGTTTCATTTCATCTATATATTTAAGATTTTTCTTTCCCTCGATATATAGTATTATAGCTTCCCGAATAAATTCACTTCTTTTTTTACAATCTTTCGAAAGTATCTTATTAAATTCACTGTAAAGTTTTTTTGAGAGGTTTATTACTAATTTCTTTGAAGTTGACATAGAAAATTTAATACCTCCTAATAAGTAAAGCAACAATATGTATGAATATATTATAATTCAACCTACGTCAATCTGTCAAAGAAATTATTCGCGTTTTCGTTTTTTTTCGACAAGTAATTTTATGTTTAAATGGTTCATTCTACATATAATGCATGAATATTATACATATGTTTTTATCTTTACAACTCTACCTTCACTAACATAAACTCTTGGAACTCTTTTTCCAATCATGCAGATTACTTCATAGTTTATCGTCCCTATTAATTCTGCTACTGTGTCTGCTGTAAATTTATTATTTTCATCCTCACCTATTAATATTACCTCATCGCCAATTTTGGCTCCATCAATTTCAGTAACATCAATCATGCACTGATCCATACAAATTTTACCTATTACTGGAGCGAATTTCCCCCTCAATATAACCTTTCCCTTTTGAAATAAGAGCCTTGTATACCCATCAGCATATCCAATTGGAAGTGTAGCTATAATGCTTTCCTTCTCTGTTTTATACTTTCTTCCGTAACTCACATATTCTCCAGCAGGTAGTGTTTTTATGTGCACTACATTTGTTTTTAATGTCATTACAGGTTTTAAACTTATGTTTTCCTTATTTACCTCGCCTGACGGATAATAGCCATATACTATTATCCCTGGCCGCACTGCCTCATAATGAGTTTCTGGCAAATCTATAATAGCAGCACTATTAGCAATATGCCTCATTTTTATGTACACTTTTTTCTCTTTTAACTTTTCATAAAAAGCGTCGTATTTTTTTACTTGATCATAAGTATAGGTCTTATCTTTTTCATCCGCTGTAGAAAAATGACAAAATAACCCTTCTATGATTATGTTAGGTAGCTTGCTGATATTATATACCTCTTCAGCGCTTTCCTCATTTGGTAGATATCCTATCCTCCCCATACCGGTGTCTACCGCTATGTGAATTCTAGCTACCTTATTTTTCTTTTGAGCCATCCTCGAAAGCTTGCTTGCAAATTTATAAGAGAATACTGTTTGTTCAATATCATATTTCAATAAATTATCGATTAAATTTGGTGGTGTAAACCCCAAAATCATTATTGGGCATTCTATACCTGATCGCCTAAGTTCCACCGCTTCACTTTGCTCTGCTACAGCTAATCTATTGGCACCATTTTTAATGAGTACCGGTGCTACGTCTACAGCTCCATGCCCATAGGCATCCGCTTTTACAACCGCTATAATATTCTCACTTCTAGCTACCCGCCTAATTTCTCTCATATTATGAGCTAACTTATCTAAATCAATCTCTGCCCACACGGGTCTTAAGTGTTTAAACATGCCTTCACCTCATTTGTTATTTATAGCTAACACTACCGAACTGAAAGCTCTGATTGTTCAATTTTTACGTTAGGAAGAAAATCCGTATATTTTATCTCAATTTTTTCTTTATCATTGATATCATAAATAACCATTCTAGCTGGCAACATACTTTTAGTATTAACATAAAGCAACGCCTTATTAATATTTTTATTATTACCAGGAATAAATAAGTTAATTACTGTGTATTCAATACCATTAATGGTTTTGATATCATATTCTATTTTCTCATTAGTATATAATAATCCTATGTATTCGCCAATAAAACTTAATTTAAGGACTTCATCAAAATCTTTGCTCTGTACATACTTTGTTCCATTGTTTTTGTCACTAATATAAATTTTATCATCAGCTTTAAAAATAAATACTCTGTTTTTGTTTAGCTCTAGCTTGTATCCGCCTCCCCTTAAATAGGTTTGTTTTGCCTTATAATTAATTGTCTGTTTATCATTCTTTACATCCATATTCATTTGTGCAGTATAACTTTCCATGTTTTTTAAAAATGTTGTAATATCATTAGTATCCTTTGGTTTCTTATAGCATGAAGTTAATAATAGCGAGCTTAAAATCAGCAAAAAGCTTAAAATTAATAGTGAATTTCTTTTCATTGTTATCCTCCTAGCGTTTCTCTAAAGATGCAAAAGAATTTTCAATTGTTAGATATCTAACGAAATATTCTACTACTAATCTATTACTAATAGTTGCATACTATTACTAAAATAACTAATTCCAATGAATAATGCCCGTCTCTACTTACAAACTTCTTCAATCTTTTTTGTAGCTTCCACTATAGCATAAGCCACAGCACTGTCTTCTCCATGAGATATACTAAGGTGAATATTGTATTCCCCTTCTTTTTTGGCTATTAACTTTGCCTTCCCCTTTAAGCTCACTACAGGCTTTCCAAGGGTTGTCCTGTCAATTTCAATATCTTTAAAATCAAATCCTCTAAATCCTGTCCCTAAAGCTTTTGCTACTGCTTCTTTAGCAGCAAACCTTCCGGCCACATATTCTGCCCTTAAATTTCTGCTTTTAAGATATTCTAATTCAACTGTTGTGAAGATCTTCTCTAAAAACTTCTCATTGCTCTCCATAGCCTTTTTTATCCGTCGTATTTCAACAATATCAGTACCGACACCAAGAATCATAACCATCACTCCCACTCATTGATCTATATTTATAAGTTTAGTTTTTGTATTTCGTAAAATACAGCTGTTAATTTTATCATTAGATATCTATATATAATACTCCTACTACAACAATAATATAATACAATTTTGATTATTTATTGTACAAATTGATCTATTATTTTATTTTTACAATAATTATAATATTGTCATCATTAAAAAATTGTTATACTAAGAATATATAGTTTTCAGCTGCATTGTTCTTTTGGAGTAATTTTATAACAGTCTCATAACTTTCCATTGTAAACCAAAAAGAGGAGCATTCTCCTCAGGAAGAGGTTCAGTTTCCTCATATGTTAGACTAATTAAATATTAGCAAGTAGCTATATTTTTTAAAATCTCATCAAAGTCACTAGTATATTCATCAATATAATCACCCAATATGTCAATCATGTGAATAGGTGATACCGTATTGTCATATAACATTTTTAAAAGATTCTTAACTTTATGTCTTTGTGGGCTTATGTTTTCTACGCAATCTCTTTGTATACCTACCACTGATCCATCAACTATGTCCTGTCTTTCTATTTCAATACCATAAGCTTGTATTTCAGTAAGTTCACCATACATTGAAACGGAAATTTGACTTTTTACTAACCTATAAAAATAATTATGGTTTACATCACCATCTGTTACTTTTCTTAATAAATTCTCTATAACTACCATATATGTTTTCCCCCTATACTTATGTTATGAGAATACATTAACATTACTTTTCAAAATAATCTGTCACTTTATGAAATGCGTTTCACATATATTATCTCTTTAAAATGACAACTTAAACCTTTTCCACCCATAATGCCACGATTAATAAAGAATAGTAAACCATCCACATATATATGAGCTAGATTATTTTGTCGAAATTATAATAAATATAACTAAAAGTTTTTAATATAAAATCGAATATTTTTTAGCAAATTAGAACTATTCTTTATAATCACCTTCATTATTATGAAAATTATGATTATAATGTAAACATTTGTCATGATAATCTGGTATTCTATTCACTATTTTCTCTATTCTTTAATTTCATTACGTAATTGTATTTTTTTCCTTTATTCTCTTAACCATTTTATATCTATAAGCCCCAATTAATTTTCATAAATATTCCAATATTGATAATGCTGTAATAACTACAGTACACTCATCTTTACTATAATCCTCAATAAAAATAAATAACCCCTTACCAATAGGTAAGCTACCTATTGGTAAGGGATCATAATTTATAGCATCTTTAAAAACGCTGGGAATGCTACAGATAATCCTGTAATAATAAGTCCACATAGGAAAGATCCTACAACAGCACACATGACAGATCTTTTAAAATCCAACTTTAAAAAAGCAGCTATCGCAGTCCCTGTCCAAACGCCTGTGGTAGGAAGAGGTATCGCTATAAAAGTTATAAGCGCTATTTCTTCAAACTTTTCAAATTTAGATTTGTTCTTGCTTATTTTTTTATCAATTAGATTATATATACCACTAGTTAACTTATATTTACCTAACAATTCAAATATTTTATTAAAACATATCAATACAAAGGGAACCGGAAGCAAACTTCCAACAAAACTTAATAGGAATACTACTATTGGATTCATATTGTACAAATTTATTCCAAGAGGTATAGCACCTTTCTGCTCCATAAGAGGCACTGCGGATAACAATAATACATTTAACCAATTCATATAAATTCTCCTTATTTATAAATTATCTTCGTAATTATTTTTCAAAATTTTAAATATCTATTACGTGATGTTGTCTGCTCTCACCGATGAAAAACACTGCCAGAGCCCCTGGGCCACTAAATCTTCCAACTACTGGTCCGATATAATGAATAATTACTTCTTTAACCACAACCTTTGCGAGTATTTCCTCTTTAAGTCTTACAGCTTCATCATAACAATCTGCATGACAGATAGCTATAGTTTGAGTTTCAGGATTTTTAATCTTCTCCTTCACTATTTCTGCAAGCTTAGTTAGAGATTTTTTACGCCCTCGAACCTTGAGTACTGGCATTACACGTCCGACCTGGTTAATAGTAAGTATAGGCTTTATATGTAGTACTAGCCCTAGAGTAGCCGCTACATTAGATATCCTTCCACCTCTTTTTAAAAAATTTAAATCCTGCACAGTGATGTAAGTATTTAAATTTTGTATGTTTTCTTCTATTTGGCATACAATCTTCTCCAAAGTGTAGCCTTCATTTTTCATTTCCACGGCTTTTTTAACCATAAGACCTTGACCCAGTGATGCTGTTAACACGTCAACAATATATATACACGAATTAGGGAACTCTTCTAATATAGCAGTTTTACCAATATTAGCACTGTTATAGGTGCCACTAAGGCCTGAAGACACTCCAATATAAATTACATCCTTACCATTTTCTACAGCTGATTTGAAAATTTTATAGAAGCTTTCAGAATTTGCTTGAGAGGTATTAGGTAATGCTCCCTCCCGAAGGTCATCAAAAAATTGTTTGTGACTTAGGCTTTGTCCTAAATCATCTAAGTACTCTCTACCATTGTAACTAAATGGCAACATAGCAAAAGGGATATTATTACCGTAAATGTATTCCTTGGGCAAATCACAGCAAGAATCTGTCATAATAACAAAATCTCTCATTTGCATTCCTCCTACGTTTTATATTAATCATATTGTGGCAACCTTTAAGAAGGAAAATACATCTTTTTCACATAAAAAAATGTTTTGCCATTTTTCTTTATAATTCTTCAAATTTGTTACACAATCATTTAAAAACTATAGCATAAAAAGCGTTTACTGTAAAATAAAATTGCTCTAAATTGGTAAATTGTTATTGCTTTCTAAATATTCCTATACTATACTTTATAGCAATAACTATTATTTTCGAATAGTTATTAAAGGAGCGATATAAATGAATGCATTAGAAGTGACAAAGGATATTTACTGGGTAGGTGCACTAGACCCTAATCTTAGAATTTTTGATATAATTATGTATACCCCTTTTGGTACTACTTATAACTCTTATGTAGTAAAAGGTAGTGAAAAAACTGCAGTATTTGAAACAGTAAAAGAGAAATTTTTTGATGAATATCTAGAAAGATTAAAATCTTTAGACATTAATATAGAAAACATTGATTATATAGTAGTAGATCATACTGAGCCAGACCATGCAGGCTCAGTAGGAAAACTTTTAGAAATTGCTAAAAATGCTAAAGTAGTAGGATCACCTGCAGCAATTGGATTTCTTAAAGAAATCATAAATAGAGATTTTGAATATATAACTGTAGGAGACGGCGATAGTCTAAGTCTTGGAAATAAAACCTTATCTTTTATTTCAGCACCTTTTCTTCACTGGCCAGATTCAATTTATACCTATGTTGCACAAGACAAGCTACTTATCACTTGTGATTCCTTTGGAAGTCACTACGCAAGTGATGCGATGTATAATGATTTAAACCGAAACCAAGAAGATTATTGTGAAGCCTTAAAATATTACTTTGACTCTATTATGGGACCCTTTAAACCTTATGTGTTAAAAGCTATAGATAAAATAAAGGACCTGCCAATAGATATAATATGCCCAGGTCATGGTCCTATTTTAAGAGAAGATCCCTTAAGTGTCGTAAATCAATACAAACAGTGGAGCCTTCCCGAAAAATCACCCCAAGACGAAACACAGGTTACCTTATGCTACGTTTCAGCTTATGGCTATACTGAAACTGTAGCTAAAAAAATAGAAGAAGGTATAAAATCCAATAGTAATTTCAAAGTTAACATGTATGATGTTATCTATCATGATATGAATGATATTTTAAAAAGCATAGATAAGTCTGAAGGAATAATTTTTGGTTCTCCTACCATAAATGGAGATGCCCTAAAACCAATATGGGATATTCTAGTAAATTTAAATCCTATAGTTCATGGTGGAAAAGTAGCCTCCGCATTTGGTTCTTATGGTTGGAGTGGTGAAGCTGTTCCAAATATAGAGGATAGATTAAAACAAATTAATCTAGATTTATATCCTTCTATGAAATTTAAATTTAAACCTTCTGAAAAAGATTTAAACTTTGCCTTTAAATTTGGAGAAAGTTTTGCGGAGAAAATAGCTGAAAAAATTAAAATAAAAAACAGTCCCGCTAAACCTTCTACGGAGAAACGATGGAAATGCATCGTTTGCGGCGAAGAATTTGATGGAGAGAAACCACCTGAAATATGCCCTGCTTGTGGTGCAAGTGCTGATCAATTTATTCAAGTATCAGAAGATGTAATTACCTTTAGTTCTGATAAAAAAGAAAAATTCTTAATTATTGGTAACGGCGCTGCTGGATATTATGCTGCTGATGCCATAAGAAAAAGAAACAAACAATGCGTTATAGAAATGATATCTAATGAATCACAATTAACCTATTACAGACCTTCAATTTCCGATGGCATAAGTGAAGACCTTAAAGATGATACTTTCTACCTCTCTCCAAAAGAGTGGTATGTGGATAACAATATAAAGCTTACCTTAGGAGTGCAAGTTCAAAGCTTAAACCCTGAAGAAAAGCAAATATTACTTGAGGGTGGTAGCGCTATAAGTTACGATAAACTAATATTAGCAAATGGGAGTAAAAACCATATGATTCCTGTAGAAGGAGTAGATAAACAAGGAGTATTCACACTGCGAAGTCTAAAGGATTTAGAATCCATTAAGAATAAGATGAAGACCTCCAAAAGCGTAGTTATTGTAGGTGGTGGACTTTTAGGTCTTGAAGCTGCATATGAAATAAAAAAGGCTGGCCTCAAAGTTTCAGTAGTTGAATTTAGTGATTCCCTACTTGTTAAGCAATTAGATAGTGAAGGTAGCCTTATACTTAAAACTGCAGTTGAAAACGAAAATATTGAAATTATATTGGGAGATTCAGTAAATCTTATAAACGGTGAAAACGGTGTTACATCAGTTACACTCAAAAGTGGAAAAACAATAGATGCAGACTTAGTACTATTTTCAACAGGTATTGCACCAAACAAAAACATAGCTGATAACACTAATATAAAAACTAACAGAGGCATACTAGTCAATGAAAATATGGAAACTAATATTAGTGGCATATATGCCTGCGGTGACATTGCAGAATTTGAAGGCACCGTATATGGAAATTGGCCTGCCGCTGTAGACATGGGTAAGATTGCAGGTATAAACGCAGTAGGAGATAATAAATCCTATGTGCACGCACTTGGTGTTATATCCTTTAACGCCATGGGCCTAGAACTATTATCTGTAGGTGAGATTTCAAAGAATCAATTTAAAGCTATTAGCTCGAAAGATAGTGAAAACAACCTATACAAAAAATTGTTCTTCAATAAAGACATCATAACCGGTGGAATTATAATTGGAGACAACAAATCCTCCGCCAAACTAATAAGTGACATTGAGGAGTCAAAATCACTTGAAGAAGTAATGAAGGAATCTTTGATCTAATAAGACAAAAAGGCACATATGACTTTACGGTCTTATGTGCCTTTTTTATTTTATTAATTATACTTTTACTTTAGTGCCTGATCAATACCCTCTGCCAATGCCCTCGCTATCTTATCTTGGTAAGAGTCACTTGCAAGCAATTTATCCTCAGAAGCATTAGATTGAAAACCCATTTCCACTAAAATAACAGGTACCTTAGACCAATTAAATCCTGTCATATCATTTCTTTCCACAACGCCTCTATCCTTCATACCAACCTTATTAATTAAACTACTAAAAACTATCTCTCCATATTTTTTACTTGTCTTATATATGGCATTTGTATTTTTAGTATCTGCAGGTACAAGCATTGATGCTCCTTTAACAGATGAATTATCATCTCCATCCGCATGGATTCTTATAACTAAATCCGCCTGATTATCGTTGCCGAACTCGGCCCTTGCTTTACTTCCCATAACTATGTTATTTTGCGTTTTAGTCATTTTTACAGTATATCCTTTTTCCTGTAGTACACTTTTGAGTTTAACTGCTACCGCCATATTAACCACGTATTCAGGAGTTCTTGTATTAACACCCTGAGCACCACCCGGTTCAATTACTTTCATTGTACTTGAACCTGGATCTTGTTGCTCTTTTTTGCTACTAGTAACACTGCCATGTCCTGGATCTATAACAACAACTTTTTGAGAACTTCCAATTGAGCTTTTCTTATCTTCATCAGTTTTAATCTGTGATTTTTTCTCTATCAAAGCTTTTGCTTTTGCTTCTTCTTTTGCTTTTGCTTCTTCTTCTTCTTTCGCTAATTTTTCTTCTTTAGCTTTAGTTAATGCTTCTTCTTTAATCTTCATAGTTTGTACAGATCTTTCATGTTTTTTTACGGCATAGTTTGTACTATATAATGCACCACCCAAAATAGCTAAACACATGAACGCTAATATTATTTTTTTCTTTTTTAACATTTTAAATCCCCCAGCCTTTCTCTGCATACAACAAAAAATATTATTGCTTATTTCCCCATTTATTTATTAACATAACCATAATTATATCAGATTAGCAGCTAAAATAAAAAAGCATATGTTCACTGTTATGTTTTGTACATTATATTCCAAAAATTTCATAGTATTACGACGAGCTAAAAAGCCTAAGATAATAACATTAGTAATCAAATTTTAAAAAGGAGGAATTTTAATGCCACACAAAGACGATATATATTACGATGAAGACCGTGATAAAATAGAAAAAGCTAATAAAATAGAGGATCTCCAGAACTTAGAAAAAGTCCTACTAGAACCTAGCGATGCCTTAACTAGCACTATAATATTGCATCATTAGAATAGGTCAGTAAATCAAGAGAAAAACCTAAAATATCTATACAAAAAAATAAAAAGCTAGCAAAATTAAATTTTGCTAGCTTTTTTATATTTGTTTAAATAAAGGGATTGGGTTCTAGCATTAACTTAGTCTCTTCCTTGGGGGGATAAAGATTATTAGTACTATATGTATTAGAAGTTTCTATAGTGTTATTGTATATTAATTTTTCCTATTTGTCAATAATTATTATTATTTAATATCTTTTATATCGCGAATTCTTCTTCGCCATTTAAAATGAACTTATTAATAATATGTGCAACCCCATCTTGCTCGTTAGTTTTAGTTATAAAATTTGCAGCTCTTTTAACTTCTGGGAATGCATTCCCCATAGCAACTCCTAAGCCGGCATATTTAATCATATGAATATCATTACCTGCATCTCCTATGCATATAACCTCTTCTTGTTTAATATTTAGCTCCTTCGCTAGAGCCGCTACCCCTGTACCTTTATTAACTGATTTATGAAGAAACTCTAAATAGAAAGGTGCACTTCTAACTATTGTGTACTTATCACTTACTTCTTCAGGAATTCTTTGCATTACTTCATCTATAATGTCTGGCTCGTCCACAAACATAACCTTAACTATAGTAGTACCTTCTTCTACATCCTCAACAGCTATTACCTCATTAGAAATATGATTCATTTCTGCTTCATTTCTAGTGTATTTAGTATCCTTAGGCGAAATTACCGTATTCTCTGTTAATGCATGTATATTCACCTTTAGCTCTTTGCTTAATTCATACAAATATTTATAATCTTCAATAGTTAATGTTGTTTTAGCTATCGTTCTGTTACCTTCAGTATTTTGAACTAAAGCTCCATTAAATGCTACTGCATAATTATCTTCTGAAATTAAGTTAAGTTCTTCTAAATATCTTTTAAACCCAACTAAAGGTCTTCCTGATGCTAGTACAACTTTTATTCCATTTTTTTTTGCTTGTTGTATTGCGTCAAAATTCACTTGTGAAATTTGTTTTTTATCATTTAATAATGTTCCATCCATATCTAGTGCTATTAATTTATACATTCAATTACCTCCGTGTTAAAAACATTTCTTAGACCAGTTTAAGTATAACATATAATTTTATAAGTAATGGATTTCATTCTCTATAAATTCTCCGGTAATTTTACATTCAAAATAACTAAATTCATATATTTATTATGAATTAAAGCATATCATACCGTTAAGTTCCACATAAAATAATGTCATTTTTACTATACTTAGGTAATATACTGACTATAATATGTAAAATAGCACACTTACACTTACAAGGAGGTTATATATATGATGCTAAAAAAAGAAAAACCACTGATTATTACTCTATCTATCCTTATTTTAGCAGCATTATTATATGTCGTTTTCTCCTTAAATAAATTGGCTACGCCCAATGCATCTTCAAATATTCCTTCACAAAAAGGAGTACTTGAACTTTCAAATTGGGATTTTCATAAAGATGGATATACTTCCCTTGACGGGCAATGGCAATTTTACTGTCAGCAATTACTATCGCCAAAAGATTTTACTAATAATTCTCCCCTTCCCTCTTATATAGAAATGCCAATGCCTTGGAATAAATATAATAAAAATTATGATTCTAATGGTTATGCTACATATAGTTTAACAATAAATTTAAATTCAAAATATAAAGATACACTTTTAGGCATAAGTCTTCCTCCCATGTTATCTTCATATAAATTATGGATTAATGGACAGCTCTTTTCATCTAATGGTATTGTTGGCAAAAGTAGTTCTTCCGAGCTTCCTAAATCTCTTCCAATTACCAGCTATTTTATGAATAATAATGACAAAATACATTTAGTACTTCAAATTTCAAATCATAACTTTAGAGAAGGAGGTACCCGTGGCAATATTTATCTAGGATTGCAGTCCCAAATGTCGAATAAAAGAGACGCATCAATTGCACTTGGATTTTTTTACTTTGGTATACTGCTTATAATGGGCTTATATCACTTATGGTTATATGCTTTTAGAATAGATGATACTTCTAATCTTTATTTTGGTATTTTTTGCATAATTGCATCTTTAAGGGCCTTAACTGTTGGTAACAATTATTTTTTAACCTTATATGATAACGTAAGCTATAGCCTAGCTCTTAAACTGGACTACTTAACTTTCTATGCAGCAGTTTATTTTATACTTATTTACACATGCGTAGTTTTTAAACTAAATTACTCAAAAAAAATTATAATAATCTATAACTTTTTTTCCCTATTCTTTATAGTTACTACTGTTTTTATTTCCCCACTAATTGCTTCAAAACTCCTTAGGATATTTCAAATATTCAATAATTTAAATGACTATTCTTTATTAGGATTCTTCATTATCGTACTTTTAAATACTTTTATATTGGCAATGAATCATTCTAAAGCATATAAAAAAATCGAAACTTTATCTAAGGAAAATGAAGAGTGTCTTTTAAGAGAGAAGCTTAGAGAATCTACCTTTCTTCTAAATTCAACCTTGAATTTAGAAGAAGTTCTAGATAAATTATTAAAAAATTTAAAACAATTAGTGCCTTATGACAGCGCATCATTTTTCATGGAAGAAAACAACCATTTCAATATTATGGCGGGAACTGGTTTCAAAAACATAAATGAGGTATACAAAATTCACATAAGTAAAAAAGATGATAAGCTATTTAAAGAAATATATGAAACTAATACTACTTTATTAGTTTCGAACGTTAAACAAGATCCACGTTTTACGCATTATATAGGTCTACCCAATATTGAAAGTTGGATGGGCATCCCTATAATCTTTAAAAATAAAATCATTGGAATCTTAACATTAGATTCAGTTCAAAAAAACATTTATACTAAGAATCACTGTGATATAGCCTTATCCTTTTCCCACCATGCAGGAATGGCTATAGAAAATGCTACCTTGCATGGCAAAGCTAAAAAGCTAGCTTGCATTGACTCTCTAACTAATTTGTACAACAGACGAAGTTTTTTTGAACTTGCAAATATAAGCTTTGATAAGGCTAAATTATTGCTACAACCTATTTCATTCATTATGATTGACATTGACGATTTCAAAAAAATTAACGATAGCCTAGGCCACCATACTGGAGACTTAGTTTTAAAACGTCTATCGAAAATTTGCTTAGAAAATCTAAGTGAAAATCATGTTTTAGGTCGTTTTGGGGGTGAAGAATTTATTATATTATTACCTAACACCTCCTTTGAAGGTGCTGAAATAATCGGAGAAAATCTGCGCAGTGCTATAGAAAATAATCCTTTAATTATTAGAACATCAGATTCAATACCTATCACCTCAAGCCTTGGAGTTGCTACACTTACTCCTACTGTTCAAGATTTGAATTATTTATGCATAGCAGCGGATAAAGCCATGTACCGAGCAAAGGCTCTTGGTAAAAATAAAGTTGTATCAATAAATTTGGACTCTAAGAGTAATTTATACACCGCTGAGTGAATTAGAAAAAAGTTATCCACATTGTTTTCCGCAAGTTGTTCCTATATAATAAAAAAATGTAGCGTAAAGGAGGAACTAATGAAAATGCTGGGATTACTATAGGTGATCATAAAGTCAGTGACGAGCAACAAATTTACAATATCAGAAATGCTTGGAATTATTTATTTGATACAGTGAGGAAGAGCTAGAATGTTGCTTAACTTACAAGAATGCCAGCAATGTAAACTAGGTCATATCATCTTTTCGATTTGATTTTTCCTCCATCCATTTCATATACTGTATCCGGTAACCCAAATACGATTATTTTAAAAACATTATAAAACTTTTATTTTAGAGCACTATTTTACCGATGATACATAATATGAATTGTAGTTGGATTTTACATTCAGCTATAATTTAAAGGAGACTGATAAAATGTCTTGTAATGAAAATAATTGTATTAGTATGGTATTTTCTATGACAAATGAAATAAATAACAGTGTTGTTGCTTTTATTCGCGATAACATGGGAACTTTATCATGTCCAAAAGCTTTTAGAACAGGTGGAAATGGGACAGGCTTGCAACAAGTAGATCCTCTTGGTTCTCAAGGGTCAATTGCTTTATCCTCTGACCGTAAATTTCTCTTTGTGGTTAACGCTGGCAGTAATAATATAAGTAGTTTTCGCGTATGTCAAGGGGGCCTATCTCTTATTGAAGTAGTGCCATCAGGTGGTATTTTTCCTAACAGCCTAACTATAAATAACTACAATATTTATGTAACAAATGCCGGTAACCCACCTCAATCCACTGCTAATGTTACTGGATTTCATATTGATTCAGATGGACACCTTAGCATTATAAACGGTTCTCAAAGACCATTGAGTTCCAGTGATGCTCAACCAAAATGTATTGTTTCAAGACCTTACAATAATAAACTTGTTGTAAGTGAAGCTGTAACCAATAATCTCAGTGTTTACAATGTAGATTGCAATGGAAGGCTAAATGGTCCAACTGTAACCCCATCTAATGGTGTAGGTCCTTTTGGCTCAGCTTATCTTAATAATAATCTTTTGGTAGTTAGTGAGGTAGGTACAAATGCATTATCCTCTTATAGGGTTATGAATAATGGAGTTCTTGATGTTATTAGCGGTTCTGTCTTAAATAATCAAACAGCCACTTGTTGGGTTTCAGTTGATCCCAATGAGCATTATGCTTATACCTCTAACCCTGGTAGTGGCACAATAACTCGATATCGTATTATGAATGGAGGAACTCTTACTGTTGTAGAAAGTATACCAAGTACACCTAATAGAACAGGAAGTCCGATTGATAGTGGAATAGACATGTATGGCAAAAACTTTTATGTTTTAAATGGTGGCGAAGGCTCAATCAGTGTGTTTAAAATTGATAATAATGGACATTTAGTTCTATTACAGATTTATCAAGATACAAAATTACCACAAATTGGTGCACAAGGATTAGCAATACTCTAAATATCAATAAATTATGCTTTTAAAATGAATGTAAACAATAAAAACTGTTTTTACTTTTAAAGTATATCATCTGAAAGTAACACAAGTGTAATTGTGTTACTTCTCTATTTTTCCACTTACACCAATTAATTATTTAAATATATTGTATTCATACATTTTGATTCTACTACCACCTAGTAACAAATATCATACGTTCTTCATATTATGCATAATAGTGGTTTAACAATTAATAGTTGTTACCTACAACTAACTCACTACAAGGAGGGTTAAAATGTACGGAAATCCATATATTACGTATGATCCAAATTTATTATCAAACTCCTTAGAAGGTATTAGAGCGGCAGTTCAAGGTGAAAAAGAAGATGAATTGTTCTATGACTACTTAATAAGCGTTGCTCCTACAGACGATGAAAAAAAAATTATTGCATCTATAAGAGATGATGAACGTGGACATAATAAAATGTTTAGACAAATATATAATAACATCACTGGAATAGATGTACTACTTAAAGACGATGAGGAATTTGTGAAACCTATTTCTTACCTTGATGGTATTAAAAAAGCATTATTTGGTGAACTGGGTGCTGTGGAAAGATATCGAGAAATCAGAAGAGGACTTCCATGTACAATGTATAGAGATATACTTTTCAACATTATAACTGATGAAATAAAGCATAGTGTAAAATACAATTATCTATTTACCTTAAACAAAAAATAACATTTACATGCTATCCCGCGCCCTTTGTCCCAATGTAAGGATTATTACTGAGAATAAAATTAATATGCATCCAATTACAATAGTAAAGGACAGCTTTTCACTTAGAATTATAACTCCAAGTATAATGCTTACTATAGGCTCTAAAGTGCTTAATATCGCAGCACTCGAAGGGCCTATTATTTTTATGCCCTTTAAAAACATCGTAAGAGCTAAAACTGTAGATACTAGAGCGATGCTACCGGAAGCTAAAAAACTATATGGCTTTATATTAAAATCTAATTGTCCATTAATCATGCCCATTATGAAAATTGACAGCGCAGCTATAAACGCTAAATAGAAAGTTAGTACAAACGTATCGATTTTGTTAACTTCACTATGTGCAACTCCAACAATATAATACGCATAGAAAAAACCTGAAATAAGAGCAAGCCAAACTCCTTTAAAATTTAATGAAGCGCTCCCACTGTCCACTAAAAGATATATTCCGAGCACTGATAAAATTAACGCTAAAATTTTACTTAAATGCAATTTTTCTTTGTACAAAATAACTGAAAAAGCTGTTACTATCACAGGGTAAACGAAATGTAGAATAGTAGCGAGTC
This sequence comes from Clostridium sp. CM039, assembly GCF_055081075.1. NCBI lineage: Bacteria > Bacillati > Bacillota > Clostridia > Eubacteriales > Clostridiaceae > Clostridium > Clostridium sp. CM039. Next base: position 3,489,632 of record NZ_CM143649.1, on the reverse strand, counting down.
CCACAGATATATAATTATATGATAAAAACAGCGCATAAGATGTGCCTGTATATCCTATAATCGACAAAAAAATAATGTGCATTAGCTGTGACTTGTTTAATTTAAAATCTTTTTTTGTAACAACTATGTAAAGTAATATTATTAAAGTAGCTATAAAGAACCTAAGAAATAACACTGTTGTTGCATTCGCTCCCCCAGTATAAGCTATTTTTGCGAGAATTGGCATAACTCCAAAAGCCGCTGAAGATACTACTGTATATATTATTCCATCTATCTTTTTCATTTGTTCACATCCCTTTCTTTATGTCTACGTATCATTCTATCACAAACAAAAAAAATAAAACTACCAAAATACCTCTAATGTATTTTGGTAGTTAAGTCTCTAGCTGCGAATATGTTGCAGCCTCCCAGAAGATTATTTAATTAGTAACTTCATCAATTATACTATTAATATAATTTAGTACTTCTTTCTTTTGTTCTATAGATTTACCTTTTACTTCTTCTATTGTACTCAAAATGTTTTTTGCTTGTTCTTTTTTCGTTTCATTCATATATTTAGTGGCACTTTGTATTCTTTGTTTTGCCGCTACTAATTGCTTATCTATATCTTCGTCGCTTGTCGTGTCAAGACCTTCGGATTGAGTTTTTGTTTCCTTAAATCCAACCGTTCCTATTATTTTATGATTTCTAATTGCAAAGCTCTTTATCTTAATTGGAAGTATATCTGTTTTAATTTTTATTAGATTATCCTCAACATAAAAGACATCATTACTCTGCTTGGCAATTTGAGACATTATAAGTTCTTTAGGTAATGTTAGCTTTCCAACTTTAAAATTATCAGCAACGTATGTAATTTCACCATTAGAAACATCTAGCTTTCCCGTGGACGATAATAATAAATTAATATTCTTATAACTGAATGGAGCCTCAATCAAAATTTTATCATTTCCTATTTTTGTGTTAATTTCCTTAATAGTTATGTCTCCCTTACTTATAGGCTTTTTAAAATATAGATTAATCAACGCATTCATATTCTCTTGATTTATTGCAAATTGCCCACTTTTTAACAGTATGTCTTTTTCAAGTTCCTGTATAACATTTGTAGAAGCCGTTTTTTCAACTACTACTTCACCATTATATAATATCGAGCATGCAAAAATTGCCAGAGCCACGAGTAAAATAATTGGCACCCATATTAGTTTGCTTCTCTTTGATTTATTATTTCTAGCCATATTCCCCTCCTTAATCCCCTTTTACTTATATATGTTACCACAATTTCTATAATTCGGCACTTTAAATTAAATAATTAACAAATATTCTCTATTTAATTCTTAACCCTTTTCTTAAATATCTTTATGAAAAAGCATACTCTAAAAAAATAAAACTACCAAAATATCTCTAATATATTTTGATAGTTTTCTATTTATTTATTCCTCATAGTCCAGAAGCTTTTCTTAATTGTTCAGCATCGCCCCGATTTATATTCCTAAATGATGCATGCTTAACTCTATCCTTAGATTGAATCTTAGGTATTACCTTTTTCTCTTTTGTTAATGAATCGCGCTTAATTTCCTTTTGCTTCCCAGATCCTTTTTTCTCTTTCTCACTACTTGAAGATTTATTTTTAAATTCATTCACAGTATTGTTATTATCATTTATTACTTTTTTCTTTTCTTCTATAGGTTTACCATGCGCTCCATCTATGGTATTTAGAGGCTTTCTTTGTTTCGCTGTAGCTAATTGCTTATCTGTCTCTTCTACATTCTTTGCATCAATATTTTTAAATGGAATTCTGGAGCTTTGCTTCGCAGCTGTTCCTGATATTCTATTATTTTCAACTTTTAAACTATTTATCTTAAAAGGAACTACGCTTGGATTAATTTTTATTGAATTGTCCTCAGCATAAACATTCTTATTATCAGACTTTGAAATTTGTGACAACACTATTTTTTTAGGTATTGTGAGCTTGCCAATTTTAAAATTTTCAGCAGTATATGTAAAATTGTCTTTAGTAAAATCTATCTTTCCCTTGGACGAAAATAATAAATTTACCTTCTTATAGCTGATAGGAGCCTTAATTACAAGTTCATCCTTTACAATCTCTATATTAACTCCCTTAAGAGTTATATCCCCCTTAGTTTCAGGCCTTAATAATTTACTTAACTCATCTATGTCATTTTGAGTTAATTCAAATTTCCCGCCTTTTCCCTGTATTTTTTTAAGTTTATCTATAATCTCTGAGGAAGCTGTTTTTTTAAATACTAATCCACTATTGTATAATATTAGGTATGCACAAACTACTGTTGATCCTAATAAAATAGTTAATGTCCCTATAATTATTTTCCTCTTTAATTGCATGTTTTCCGACATATTCTCCCCCTTTTTTCATTAATATTTATATGTTAACACATTTAACATAATTTTTAACTCTAATTCACATAGTTCACAAAAAATTTTTCTCTAACTGCAAATAAAATTGGTCATATTATACTTATCTAGAAAAATTGCGGTACAAGCCTTTTGTATGATATTATGTATCTAATAAACAAAACATATTAGGAGGATATTATGGGAACACAAAAAACGCCTTATGTTAATCGAAAAAACCATTACGATACTCTATTAAAAAAGCAAAAACAAACCATAGGTTTTATAAGCTTATTAAGATTAATAGTTTTCGTATCCGGATTGAGCTTTACAATTTTCTTTTATTTACGAACTACTTACTATTTAAGCCTTTTAATATTAGTTACCACCATCATCACATTTATAACTTTGGCAATTAAACATAGCAAGATAAAACGCAACAAAATCAGATGTTCGATTTTATGTAAAATAAATGAAAATTGTCTAAAACGCATAAACAACAATTGGAAAGATTTTTCTGATAATGGTGATGATTTCAGCGATGAAAATCACAGTTACTCGAAAGACCTAGATATATTTGGCAATAACTCCCTTTTCCAATGGATAAACACCTGCATAACTTATCTTGGTAGACAAAAATTGAAAGATTCTCTTTCCGCCCCTATTTATAATACTGATGAAATACATAAAAGGCAGGAAGCCATAAAAGAGCTCGCTGGGAATATTGGATGGACACAGAGATTTGCAGCGGAAGCAATACTTAGCGAGAATAAAAACCATAACCCTGGGGAATTGCTTGAATGGGTAAAGGATAAAAATGAGTTTTTCCTAAAACCTCTAGTAATAACCGTAATAAGGATATTACCAATAATAACTCTATCTCTTATGGTATTATCATTTGTTTTCTCTAAAGTATCTTACAGAATACCCCTTTTAGCAATTGTCATTCAGATAATACTTCTTTTAGTTGGATATAAAGAAGTAAGTAGAAATTTGGACACTGTATATAAATATAAGGATTCAATTTTTATATATAATAAACTCCTTATGCATATAGAAAAGAAGACTTTTACCTCAGAGTACTTAATCAAATTGAAAGAAAAACTTGTTAATAAGGACGGAATGAACGCTTCTTTTCAAATTAAAAAACTAGTAAATCTAGTAACAGTAATATCCGACAGAAGAAATATGTATTATTTACCTATAAATATCCTCCTCCTGTGGGATTATCAATGTTTAATTAATCTTCAGAAATTTAAGAAAAAGAGTGGTTCTTCTCTAGCAACTTGGATAGATGTTATAGGTGAAATTGAATCCTTAAATAGTTTATCAATTATATCCTATGAACACCCTGACTGGGCAATGCCAAAATTTAAGGACGGATCCCCTATATTTGACGCTAAAAATCTGGGCCATCCACTACTCGGAAGTAACCGGGTATATAATGATATCCGCATAGAAAGATCACAAAATGTTCTTTTAATAACAGGTTCCAATATGTCCGGTAAAAGCACACTTCTTAGAACTACAGGTATTAACTTGGTTTTAGCCTATGCTGGTGCTCCTGTATGTGCGCAAAGTTTTAACTGCTCTATAATGGACATTTATACCTGCATGAGAACAAGTGATAACTTAGAAAAAAACATTTCATCCTTCTATGCAGAACTTTTAAGAATAAAAAAACTTGTAAATGCTACGAAAAACAAAACTCCAATTTTCTTCTTATTAGATGAAATCTTTAAAGGAACTAACTCTATAGATAGACATACCGGCGCTAAAATACTAGTCGCCAAGCTAAGTACTGAGAATGCACTAGGCTTTGTGTCTACCCACGACTTAGAGCTAGGTGACATAGAAACCACTAATAAAAGAGTTAAAAATTACCATCTTAAAGAATATTATAAAGATGATAAATTATACTTTGACTATAAACTCAGACATGGAGTATCTACCACTAGAAATGCATTATACTTAATGAAAATGGCAGGCCTTGATATTCCACCTGACATTGAACTCCCAAAATAAAAAATAAAAAAAGTATATATTACAATGCATTATACGTAATATATACTTTTTTGCGCATAAAAAAGCGTAACATCATTTAATAATTCGGTTAATCATAAGGTCAATTATTCCATCATATATATTAAATAATGCAGTCTTTTCTTATGGTCAATATAATTAGTAATTTAACCATGTATATGTTTTGGCAATTTCCCTATGTTTCAATAGGTTTTTAATATTAATTTAGAGCAAAATAATATTATAGTAATATCGTGAAAGGAGAAATCTTATGAAAATCAATTTAAATTTAAAAAAATTTATTATACTAGTTTCTATATTCACTTTTTTGAAAGGTTCTTTTTTCGCCGATTTTGCTAGCAAAAGTAAAGACTATGAAGATAAATATGGTGTTTATCTAGTCTTCGCTGAATGACACAATAAAATACATCAAATTTAAAAAAGTTGTATAAGCTAACTAAAGGATAAAATATCCAATAGAGCTTGTACAACTTTTTTATTACCTCTTATCTTTTATATCCCTCGGGATGACTTTCATGCCATTTCCACGCAGTTTCTATAATAGTTTCAAGAGAAGCATATTTAGGTTCCCATCCGAGAATTTTCTTAGCCTTTTCACTAGAAGCTATAAGAACTGCAGGGTCTCCTGCACGTCTAAGAGCCATTTCAGCCTTTATTTCTTTTCCAGTAACTTTTCTTGTTACGTCGATTACCTGTTGAACAGAAAATCCTTGCCCATTTCCAAGATTGCAAGTTATACTGTCCTCCCCGCATCGTAGCCTCTTCACTGCTAGTAAATGAGCACTAGCAAGATCAGTTACATGGACATAATCTCTAACACAAGTACCATCCTCAGTGTCGTAATCATCTCCAAATACCATAATCTTTTCTCTTTGTCCGAGTGCTACCTGAAGAATAATAGGAATTAAATGAGATTCTGGTCTATGGTCTTCTCCTATATTTGAGCTTATATGTGCACCTGCTGCATTAAAATATCTTAACGCAGTATATTTTATACCATAAGCATTATCACACCATTTTAAGATCTTCTCCACACAAAGCTTTGATTCTCCATAAGGATTAGTAGGAAAAGTCTTATCTTCTTCAAGTATAGGAATATTATCTGGCTCCCCGTAGGTTGCTGCAGTTGATGAGAAAACTATATATTTAACCTTATGATCTCTCATAGCCTTAAGTAAATTTATAGTAGATCCTATGTTATTTTCAAAATACTTTAGAGGTTCTGTAACACTTTCCCCTACCAATGAATCTGCTGCAAAATCTATAACTGCATCTATAGTATTCTCTGTAAAAACCTTATTAAGTATTTCATCGTCTCTTAAATCTCCACAGTAAAGCTTTCCACCAAGTAGCGCATCATGATGTCCCTTTTGGAAATTGTCTAAAACAACTACCTCTTCACCTTTTTCTAAGAGCTCAGCGACCATATGACTTCCAATGTACCCCGCTCCACCACATACTAAAATAGCCATTAACTAAATTCTCCTCTCATAAAAACTTATTATTAAATAATACAATCTTATATATTATTTTAACACAACAACTTCTATTAGTTGTAACTTTATTGTTAATCAAATCATTTCTATACGGTTGACAATGCAGTGCTACCATCATATAATAATTTGAACAAATATATAAGCTTTTCCGTATTATACTAAAAAGCTATTTTTATTGGAGGTACTATCAATGGATTCTGGCCCCATACCGAGGAATTACTATATAAAATTTAATATTATTATAGAGGAAGAATTCATTTATACTAGCGCTTTGACCTAATTATGCACTTTTCTTGCAAACCTTATTTTATTAGCAAACCTTCTTCCTCTAAATAAAAGTTAGGAGGGAGATTATGTCTCATAGATTAAACCAAAAAGAACTAACTGAATTTTTGTTAACCGAAACTATAGATGAAATAAATAAACTTATTCAGTTCATTCATCCTGCTGATATTCTAGTAGTTATTAGGCAATATGATGGAGATAAAATAAATTTATTTCAAAAGCTATCTCCAAATGTGATTGCAAACATTATTGATGATGCAGAAGATGAGGAGAAATATGACCTCTTATCCATTCATTCCACCATCATTCAAAAAAAAATCATACATGAAATGTCATCAGATGAATTAGTAGATTTATTAGAAGCTGTTTCGGAAGATGAAGCTAAAAGCATCATGAAAAAAATGAATAAAGAAGATGTTGACGAAGTCAACGCATTGTTAACTTACTCTCCAGACAGTGCGGGTGGTATTATGGCCACTGAGTTTATCAGTGTAAAAGAAAATATGACTATAGGTGAGACCTTAAATTATCTTCAAAAGGAAGCTACAGAAGCGGAAACTTCTTATTATATATATGTAATAGGCGAAAACGATCTTTTAAAAGGAGTTATATCCTTAAAAGACATAGTACTAAGCAACTTTGATGTGAAAATTTCAGATATCATGAATAGTAATGCCATGAGCGTCCCTGTTGATATGGATCAAGAAGAAGTTGGGCACATTTTCGAAAAATACGGGTTTTTAACTATGCCCGTAGTCGATGAAGATATGCATATTTTAGGAATAATAACTTCAGATGATATAATGGGAATTCTTAGTGATGAACATACTGAGGATCTATATCGTCTCGCGGGTTTAAAAGGAGATGAAAAGGTTACCGGTTCTCTTAAATCTTCCATCTGCAGTAGATTGCCCTGGCTATTTGTAAATCTAATAACTGCAATCCTTGCCGCTTCAACCGTTAGTTTTTTTGAAGGCACCATTCAAAAGGTTGTAGCCTTGGCCGTCTTCATGCCAATAGTTGCAGGTATGGGCGGTAATGTAGGTACACAAACGCTAACTATTATTATTCGAAGCATAGCCCTCGGAGAAATAGACGCTAAAAATTCCAAGAAAATATTATTAAAGGAATTCGGTGTAGGTCTATGTACAGGTGTTGCAGTGGGTATTGCAGTAGCTCTATTAGGCTGCTTTTGGGAAAAGAATATTGTTTTTGGGATAGTTATTGGTTTATCTATGTTGTTAAACATGATGGCAGCAACCATAGCCGGTTTTGCAGTACCAGTTATACTAAAAAAAATCAATATTGACCCAGCACTTGCTTCTGCTGTATTTGTTACTACAGTAACTGACATTTTAGGTTTCCTCTTCTTTCTTGGGCTTGCAACGTTATTTTTACCTTACTTAATATAATAAATAAAAACTACCAAAGTGTATTATTAAATATAGCATGATACGTATAGGATAGAGAGTAAAAAATATTTACTCTCTATCCTATATTTTTTATTTTTATAATTTAAGCATTAACTTTCCCTAAGAAGAAGTAATCTTCCCTAAGAAGAAGCAATTTCCCCTAAGAAGAAGCACCCCTCCCTAATAAGAAGTAATCCTCTATTTACATTATAAAGGTATTAATTTATACTTGATTAAGAAAAGCAATAATATTACATACTTGATTTAACAAAATATTATACCTTGGAAGGGGGGAATTTATCAAAAGTTGAATATTACTTTTGATAAAACCAAAATGCCAAATGGCTCTGTTTTAAAACCTGTTTATAAAAAAATAGCTATTGATATTGCTAATAGAATTCTATCTGGAGATCTTCCTATAGGCGATAAGCTATACGGTCGCTCTTCACTTGCAAGCCAATATAACGTATCGCCAGAGACTATAAGAAGATCAATAACTCTTCTTAGCGACATGGATATAGTTAAAGTAACAAAAGGTAGCGGAATAGTCATAAACTCAGTAGATAATTGTTTGGAATTCATCCATAATTTCAAAGATATAGATTCTATAACTTCTCTAAAAAAAGAAGTTGTTGATTTACTTGAAAAGAAAAAAGAATTAGATAAAAATATAGAGTCTTCTATCGATGAACTAATAGATTATTCTAGCAGATTTAAAAATAGTAACCCTTTCATACCCTTTGAGTTTGAAATACATTCTGAAATGAGTGTCGTAGGTAAAACTATATCTGAAGCTGAATTTTGGCAAAATACAGGAGCAACAATAATTGGTATAAGACGAGATGAAAAATTAATACTTTCCCCCGGGCCACAAACTATATTTGAATATAATGACATATTTGTGGTAATCTGTGATGAAACTAGCTATTATAGAATTAAGCTCTTTCTTTATAAAAAATAAAACTCAAAAATCCCTTACATCGCAGATGTAAGGGATTGATTTTTGGTTGAATTTTCACTAAATTAAATAAATAATCTTTAATAATATACTAGTAATTTCAACATACTAGCAAATTTTATAGATTAGCCCATTCTTTACAAAGTAACAACCCAATGATATGATAAAGTTGTTGCTTTTGCAATAAATTGGGGGGTTTTAATTTGATTAAGGGATATTATGTAATTTTATATACATTAAGAGATCAATTCATAGATATGGAGGTAACTGTTAATGAATAGTATAAATTCCTTTATAAATTTCGTAATAAGTAGACAAGCTGAAATATTCAATTTATTTATACAACATATTCAACTGACTATATTTGCAATATTGATGGCTGTGTTAATAGCAGTGCCTCTTGGAATACTTATAGTTAGGTATAGAAACCTCTCGGGTCCTGTCATTGGTTTTACAAATTTAGTTCAATCAATACCAAGTCTCGCATTGCTCGGGTTTTTAATACCTATAATTGGTATCGGCAGCAAACCAGCAATTATTATGGTAGTTATGTATTCTCTTCTACCAATTCTAAAAAATACATTTACAGGACTAACTAACATAAATCCTTCACTTATCGAAGCAGCTGACGGCATGGGACTTACCAATACTCAGGTACTACTCAAGGTTCGTTTTCCACTAGCTATGCCGATTATTATGTCGGGTATTAGAATATCTTCAGTTACAGCAGTAGGACTTATGACAATAGCCGCTTTTGTAGGAGCTGGCGGTTTAGGCTCCTTAGTCTTTACAGGCGTTTCAACTGTTAACAATAATATGATCCTAGCGGGGGCCCTTCCTGCTTGTTTTCTTGCTATTTTTCTAGACTTTATTATAGGCAAGGTAGAAACTATAGCAATTCCGGAAGGAATAAAGATTTCTCAAGGCACAAAAACACTAAAAACTAATACTATCTTTGACAGCAAAAGATTTAAAATCGGAACTTCGGCATTAGTTCTTATAATCATTTTATCCTCAGTATTTACAAGTTTCTTTACAAGTAAGGATACAATAGTTGTAGGTTCTAAAAACTATAGCGAACAATTAATACTTGGAAATATGGTAGCCTCTTTAATAGAAAGTAATACAGACTATAAAGTTGAAAGAAAAATGAATTTAGGTGGGTCCATTGTAACGCTTAATGCTATAAAATCAGGTGCTATAGACATCTATGTAGAATACACAGGTGTGGCCCTCGTAAATATAATGAAAAAAGATTCTATAAGCGATCCTGACAAAGTTTACAACATAGTTAAAGATGGTTTTAAAAAGGATTACAATGTAGAATGGTTAAAACCATTAGGTTTCAATAATACATATGAGTTAGCGCTAAAGCAAGATCTTGCTAAAAAATATAATTTAAATACTATTTCAGATTTAGCAAAAGTTAGCAAAGATTTTGATTTAGGATGCACCATGGAATTTGCAAGCAGAATGGATGGTTATCTTGGATTACAAAAACTATACAATTTAGAGTTTAAAAATGTAAAAGGTATAGATGGCGGACTTCGCTATTCAGCACTTCAAAATAATGAAACTCAAGTTACAGATGCATTTACTACTGATGGTTTGCTTCAAAGATTCGATCTAAAACTTTTAAAAGACGATAAAAAATTATTTCCACCTTATTATGCAGTTCCTATAGTACGGGAAGAAATACTAAAAAAATATCCTGAAATAAGACCTGTACTACTATCCTTAGAGGGTAAAGTTACCGCTAAAGATATGCAAAAACTAAATTATAGAGTAGACAACGGTGAGGACCCTAGAACAGTTGCAGAAGACTTTTTAAAATCTAAAAAATTAATGGATTAAATTAAATAGGAGGCTATATTTTGATTGAATTTAAAAACGTAAATAAAATTATAAATGGAAAACATATTTTAAAGGATGTAAATATTACTATACAAAACGAAGAATTAGTTGTTTTTATTGGACCTAGTGGTTGTGGAAAAACTACCACACTTAAAATGATTAATAAATTACTAATCCCATCAACAGGTGAAATTTTTTTAGATGGAGATAAAATACAAGATAAAAACACTATAAAACTTAGGCGTAATATGGGTTACGTTATACAGCAAGCGGGTCTTCTTCCTCACTTAACTATAGGTGACAATATTGGTTTAATACCATCCATAGAAAAAATTCCAAAGGATGAAATAAAGGAAAAAGTAATTGAGCTTTTAAATTTAGTAGGGCTAGATCCTGATGAATTTATGGATAAATACCCTAATCAGTTAAGTGGAGGTCAGCAACAAAGAGTTGGCGTTGCAAGGGCATTTGTAATGAATCCTGAGGTAATCTTAATGGATGAACCTTTTAGTGCACTAGACCCTATAACAAAAACGCAACTTCAAGATGAGGTATTTAATATACAACAAAATTTCAAGAAAACCATAATATTTGTAACTCATGATATGGATGAAGCATTAAAACTCGGAGATAAAATTTGTATTATGGATGCTGGCAGCGTTGTTCAATTTGATACTCCAGAAGAAATATTAAAAAATCCTATCAATGACTTTGTACGCGACTTTGTAGGTAAAAAAAGAATATGGAATCAACCTGAATTAATTAAGGCAAAAGATATTATGATAGAAAAACCTATAAAATCAGTTGCAGAGCGAACAATACTCCAAGCAATTGAAATAATGAAGTCTGCTAATGTAGATAGTTTACTTATTGTAGATAAATCCAACATTTTATGTGGACTTGTTACCTTAAAGCATATTAGATCAACTCTAAGAGCGAACCCAGATAAAACTATAAAGATTAAAGAAATAATGCAAAAGGAACTTATAACAGTAAATCAAGAAGATTCTATAATAGATATATTAGAAGTTATAAAAAAAGAAGATATAAATTTTGTTCCTGTAGTAGATGATAACAATAAACTATCGGGACTTCTTACCAAAAGCAGCCTTTTATCTATATTAAGTAATCAATTTATAGACATGGAGGTAGATGTAGATGAATAGTATTAATTCTTTTATGAATTTCGTAATAGATAGAAAATCTGAAATAATAGACTTATTTATTCAACATATACAATTAACTATATTTTCAATTTTGGTGGCAGTTTTAATAGCAGTGCCTCTTGGAATACTTATAGTTAGGTATAGAAAACTAACAGGTCCTATCATTGGGGTTACAAACGTAATTCAATCTATTCCCAGTCTGGCACTTCTTGGATTTTTGATACCTATACTTGGTATTGGAAGCAAACCAGCTATTATTATGGCGGTTATGTATTCGCTTCTACCAATTGTAAAGAACACATTTACGGGGCTCACTAACATAAACCCTGCACTTATTGAAGCAGCTGATGGTATGGGACTTACCAATACTCAGGTACTACTCAAAGTTCGTTTCCCACTAGCTATGCCGGTTATTATGTCAGGTATTAGAATATCTTCAGTTACAGCTGTAGGACTTATGACCATAGCCGCTTTTATAGGCGCTGGCGGTTTAGGATCCTTAGTCTTCACAGGCGTTTCAACTGTTAACAATAATATGATCCTTGCCGGAGCTATTCCTGCTTGTTTTCTTGCCCTTTTTCTAGACTTCATTATAGGCAAGGTAGAAAACATAGTAATTCCAGAAGGAATAAAAGATACTCATAAACCCCCAACTCGAACTACTAGATTCTTTAAAAACAAAAAAACTCAACTTTGGGCTTCTGTCTTAGTTGTTATAATCATTGTATCAACAGTCGCTTCAAGTTTTGTTAAAAGTAAAGACACAATAGTTGTAGGCTCTAAAAACTTTAGTGAACAATTAATACTTGGAAATATGGTAGCTTCTTTAATAGAGGATAAGACAGACATTAAAGTTACACGAAAATTAAACTTAGGTGGAACTAATGTAGTATTTAGTGCTATGAAATCAAAAGATGTAGATGTATATGTAGAATATACTGGAACAGGTCTTGTAAATATTCTAAAAAAACCTACCATGAGTGATCCAAATAAAGTTTATGATGTGATGAAAAATGATTTCTCGAAAAATTATGATATAGATGTAATGGAACCTTTAGGATTTAATAACACCTATGTAATCGCAGTAAAAAATGATTTTGCTAAAAAAAATAATTTAACTACTATTTCTGATTTATCAAAGATAAGTTCTAAATATAATGCTGGTTTTACTATGGAATTTGCAGCTAGACAAGATGGTTACCTTGGAGTTAAAAATTTATATAATCTAAATTTCAAAAGTTTAAAAAGTATAGATGGTGGACTTCGCTATACCGCACTTGAAAAAGGCGAAACACAGGTTCTAGATGCCTTTGCTACAGATGGATTACTTGAAAAATTTCATCTTAAACTTTTAAAAGATGATAAGAGTTTTTTCCCACCTTACTATGCAGTTCCAGTAATAAGAGCAGAAACACTTAAAAAGCATCCTGGATTAAAGGATGTATTACTCCTTCTCGAAGGTAAAATTACAGATGAAGATATGCGAACTCTTAATTATAGAGTAGATAATGAAGAACAACCTAGAAAAGTTGCAGAAGACTTTTTAAGATCCAAAAAATTGATAGAATAAAAAAATAAGAGTGCAAGACCTATGAAGTTTCTCCTGCGTGGCACCAAATAAGAGCTTGAAACGTGAAATTCAATGTTTCGGCCCTTCTTATTTGGAGTCACTCCCGGAGAAACTTCATACTATTATGCAATCTGTTTCCTATAAAATAAAAAAACGTGATATATTTTAATAATATATCACGTTTTTTTTATTTATTCTTCTGATTTTTATGCGCAAAAAAGGTATATATTACGTATAATGCATTGAAGCAAGCTTTAGTAGTTCTTAGCGAAGCGAATGCAATACGCGTAATATATACTTTTTACCTTATCTCATATCTTTTGCTTTTCCTATTGTGCCCCCAAGTCCATCCCATAGGTAATTATGTTCGTCCACTCCACTTTTAAAATTATTATCTTTCCACCTTTCAAGAAATTGTAACAAAGTCGCCTTATCAGGATATTTACTTTTTGTAACTTTCGCAATTAGTTGGTTGCACTTGTCGGGGGTTATTTGTATCTCTCCCCATATTTTCCCGTCTTGTGCTACAATTTTAGTGTTTATCATTTTATGCATAGTACTATAAAGTGATAACTCATCATCACTTATTTTTTCTACGGTATCATTTGCTTTTATTTCAACCGCCTTATTAGCTAACTCCTTATTTAACTGGACTGCCTGTACCGTTTTTGGACTTTCCGTTTCAGTTAATTTATGTTGTGTAATATAGTAACTTCCTGCCCCTATTATTGCAAGTACCAATGCAATGCTACTTACCACAAGCCATCTACCATGTAAGGGAAAGATTTTGCCGCTTATGGCATGAAATTTGTCACTTACTTTATTCTGTTTCATACGATTTTACCCCCTTATATTTACAGGCTTTTTATAGCTAGCCTGAAGCTATTACGTTTTTCAGTTTTTATGAATACGATTTCATATTACTTATTTTCTCTATACCTATTTATCTCCTTCGGGCTATTTATCTCCTTCGGAGCTATTTACATTATTACAATCATAAAATAACATCCCCTGTAATATTTTAGTATGTTAGACATTTATAATTATACCACATTTGTAATATTATTCCAACGTTTATTTTAAAAAGTAATATATTGTATTAGTGTATAAAATTACATAAATTCCGAGTAAAAATTGCATAATTACATGATTATATATGGCAATATATTTTATTATATGCTAATATGTAATAATAAGTATATTAATTTTGGTAATTTACTTAATTTATGATTATAAAATCTATATTGGGCGTGTTAAAAAAATTGGGGGAATTATGATGGAAACCACCTTTAGTAGCATAATAATAAAACCACTTTTATATTCGTGCGATAATATTATAACAAAGGTTAATAAAGATTTTCTTGATTTAACAGAGTATGCGTTAGATGAATTGTTAAATAGATCGCTCATAGAAATAGGAGAAATGCTAAAAATCAACTCACAAATACTTCTTGATACTATAGATAGTAACTATACATACTATATATTCACAAAATCCAGTCAATCAATAGAAGTTAATATATCACTTTCCCATGTTAAAGGGACGAATGAAAGAATATATACTTTTGTTGAGACCCCAAATTCCAGACTTAATGACAAGCTCATGTTTGTTGAGCAATCATTTATAGATAACATATCGGGTGTAGCTATTTACAGTGTACCCGATTTAATATTACTTAAAGCGAATCAAAAATACCTTAATTTTACGGATTCTCCTTTTAATAAAGGAGAAAATAGTATAGGTAGTCCTATTAGAGAAATTATACCTGGATTTTCGGGAAGCCAAGTTGAAGTTATTTATAATACTGTCCTATGGTCACAAAAGGCAAACTATATAAAAGATTTCAAATTTGATAGCTTTACTAGAGGTATAACTTATTGGGATTCTACCCTAACACCTATATTTGAAAACAATAAGATGAAGTACCTATTTCAGACTGCTACTCAGGTTACGCAAAATACTATTAAAAATCAAATTGTAAAGAGGAGAACCAAGCTAATTGAGAATCGAACTGAATTGGCCTCCGTGCGATGCCGATTTGAAATGCTAAGCAGAGTGATAGACACTTTTGATTTACCTGTTATTAGATTATCATGTCCGGATTTAAACATTATTGATATAAATAAAAAAGCATTTGATTACATTAAATTGCTAAAGCCTGATTTTAAATCAATTAACCTTATACGAAATAATAATGCTGAAATTTTACTAGGACCACTCAAAACAACTGAATATTACAAATGTATTGATGAAGTCTTAAAAGAAAAGAAAACTAAGTATTTGAATAAAAAGAAACATTTGATAAATGGGGACGAGGTATATTGGAATCTTATATTTGAACCAGTGTTTAAATTAAACGGAGAAATCGAGGAAATATTAGTTTTAATAATTGATGTTACCCCTGAAATAAAGTCCAATATAGTGATGGAAAGAGCATTAAAATTGCAGGGAGAATTTCTTGTTAACATATCCCATGAACTTAAAACTCCACTAAATGTTATATTTGCAACAACTCAGTTATTAAATATGTATTGCACTAATGGATCCCTGGACCAAAAGAAGGATTCAATTATTAAATATATAGCCTCAATTAAGCAAAATTCCTATAAATTATCTAAAATGATTAATAACATAGTTGATTTATCGAAAATTGAAGCAGGGTTCTTTAAATTAAACCTATCAAATAATAATATAGTCGAATTTGTAGAGGAAATAGCTATGTCTGTAACAAACTTTACTGACAGCAAAGGATTAAAAATCATTTTTGATACAAATACAGAAGAAAAAATTATTGCTTGTGACCCAGAAAAGGTAGAAAGAGTAGTATTAAATCTTATATCAAATGCGATAAAATTTTCAGATGAAGGCGATGACATATTTATAAACGTTAATGATAAGAATGAATTTGTTGAAATATCAGTCAAGGATACTGGGGTTGGCATTGAAGACAAGTACTTGGATATGATATTTGATAGATTTAATCAAGTAGATAACTCACTATCAAGAAATGCAGAAGGTACAGGTATTGGTTTGAGTTTAGTTAAGTCAATTGTAGAATTACATGGCGGTAGTATATCTGTTGAAAGTGAATTCGGCAGTGGAAGTACGTTTACAGTTAAACTTCCGTCTAAAAAGGTACTTAATGAAGATACGCTATATAATAGCAAAATGAGAAGTAGAAATGAAACCGTGCAAGTTGAGCTTTCAGATGCTTATTCGTAATCTCCATATTCGAAAATAAAAAATAATACTGCAAATATAATCCCATCTTTAATAATATAATTATAGTGACTGATAAAAAGGATGGGAATTATGATAAAAACAAAAAAATGTTCAAATAATAAAACAAGCATAGGATTACTTGTTTTATTATTTATATTATTTGAAATTATTTTCACAGCAATTACAGGTCCATTTTTAATTTATTATGGTCCGTTCAAAAAGGTAAAGACTACAGTTGTAGGTGCAGCTATGACTACTACTTCATTGCAATGGCTAGCAACATCATTTTTATCTGATGAAAAAATAAAACAAATTATGAGTCAACAAAAGGTAGACCATATAGTTCAAGATAACGTAAATTCTCACATAAAAATAGAGGCTAAAAATGATACTAGTATTGAACGATATGTTATACGCGCAAAAAGATTTAAAGGGTCTATACTAGTAATTAATGACCCCACTAGGCTAAAAGTAGGTTACAGCCGTAAGCTCGGACATGAAGGCGAAGTTACCAGTGAAATTGCAAAAAATAATAGTGCCATTGCTGCGATTAATGGTGGTGGGTTTTCTGATGGAGTTCCTGGATCACTTTGGACGGGAACTGGAGCAAATCCAGAGGGTATTATAATGACTGGTGGAAAAATCGTTTATAATGATATAACAAATGAAAATGAGAAAGGAAATGTTGTAGGATTAACTAAATCGGGTAAGTTATTAGTTGGTCCTCATTCTATTAAAGATATGAAAAAGATTGGAGTAACTGAAGCAGTATCTTTTGGCCCCGCCATCATAGTTAACGGAAAGAAAACTATAAATAGTGGTGATGGAGGCTGGGGCATTGCGCCTAGAACAGCCATTGCACAAAGAAAAGATGGTGCAATAATATTAATAGTTATTGATGGTAGGCAGCTAAATAGCTTAGGAGCTACTTTAAGAGAAGTACAAGATGAACTGTATAAATTTGGAGCTTATAATGCTGCTAACTTAGATGGAGGTTCTTCCTCTACCTTATATTATAATGATGAAGTCATAAACACTCCCTGCGACAGCTTGGGCGAAAGATCCGTACCTTCAATTATATATGTAAAAAGAAAAACAATAACGCACACGAAATTATACCAACATATAGAAAAGTAGTAGTCTTCCATATGTTAACAAAACAAAAACTGCTGAAATAAATATATTTCAGCAGTTTTTTTCCCCTTACTTTGCCAAGGGTTTGGACTTCTATTATGTTACCTTCAATATAGTTTTCCTACCTTTGTCTGTAATTTTCCACATATTTATATTCACATTTGAGCTACTACAACAGCTCGGTTTTTTAGAACTGCTCCCACAATTACATCCGCCTGAGCAAGTCTCCATATCTTCCTTTTCAATATACCCGAGCCTCTGAAGTTGTACTAGCATTTGCTCAACCATACCCTCATCTATTCCTAATTCCTTGGCCATTATATTATTAGAATACCTTCCGCCTTGAACTAATCTTGCAAGTACTTTCATTAACATAATACACCCTCCCTTTTATTTCAAATTTTCTTTTACATTCTGATATTAATATTCATTCTCATGCAAAGGTTAATCTCTGCTCTTTTTATTCAAAATACTACTTAAATCCTAAGAGACCTCCTATTTGGTATACTAAAACTGCTCCTATCCAACCAATTACGCAAGTATATATTACTGCCATAATAGCCCATTTTCTAGAGTTTGTTTCTCTTCTTATTGCACCTATTGTAGCTGCACAAGGACAATACAATAAAGTCATTACCATAAACGCTAGAGATGTAAGAGGCGTAAATGCCTGTTGAATAGCCGCGGTTAATGATGCATCATTTGATGCTGCATAAACCGTTCCCAAAGTACTAACCACTGCTTCTTTAGCAGCAAGACCTGTTATAAGTGCCACTCCAGCCTGCCAAGTTCCAAAACCTGCCAGTTTAAATATTGGTGCAATAACCGCCCCTACTGATCCAATTAAGCTCTCTCTAGTTCCTGGCTCAATTCCCATTGGTAAGTTTGAGAGTACCCAAACAATTATAACTAGCCCTAATATAATTGTACTCATCTTTTTCAGAAAATGAGAGGATTTTTCCCACATATGAATAAATACACTTTTAGCTGTAGGTATACGATAAGGTGGAAGTTCCATTACAAAATAAGATTCTTCTCCTTTAAATACTTTCGCGCTTAAAAATTTACCCATTAATATTGCAACTGCGATCCCTAGCAAGTAAAGACCGAATACAATAATTCCACCTGCATCAAAAATCCAAACTTTTCTACCTGCAAAGAAAGCACCAGCAAATAATGCATAAACTGGAAGTCTTGCACTACAAGATACAAACGGATTTATAAGTATAGCCACCATTCTATCTTTTCTACTATCTAATGTTCTTGTAGACATTATCCCCGCCACATTACAACCACTAGAAATTATAAGAGATACCGCTGTTTTACCATGAAGCCCTATTGAATTCATAAACTTATCCATTATATAAGCTGCCCTTGCCATGTATCCACTATCTTCAAGAATAGCTATAAGAAAATACATAGTGAAAATCATAGGTGTAAATACAAATACTGCCCCAAGTCCTCCTATTATTCCATCAGTTATAAATGATTGTAACAGTGCAGGCGTTCCCATACCAGTCAAAATGCCACCTACAAAATCTCCTAGAGCACTAAATCCACTATCTACTAGTCCTCCTAAAAATTCATTCCCAAAGGTCATTGATAGCTGATACATAAGAAACATTACTAATGCAAATATTGGTATTCCAAACCACCTGTGAGTAGTCCATTTGTCTATTTTATCAGAAGTACTTTCTACATTTGATACTTCTTTTTTAACACTATTTTGTACTATTTTACTTATAAATTCGTATCTTTTATCTATTATAAAAGCATCTGGTTCATACCCTATTTTGCCGGTTAATTTTTCTACACTTTTTTCCAATGTAGCATTTATCTTTTCAAGATTTTCATTCTCATTTGTATATTTCTTTATATATTCATCGCCTTCTAAAAGCTTAAGTGATGTCCATTGTACTGGGTATTCTAAAGTAGCTGAAGTTTCTAAAAAAGTTTCTGTAAGCAACTTAATTTCTTTATCTATGTCACTACCATAATCAATTTTAAATGCATCGCGTTCTAATGAATCGCCTATTTTTATTGCTTCGCGTATAAGTTCTTTTATACCCTCGCTCTTAGTCGCAATAGTCGCAACAACAGGTATATTTAATGCTTTTGATACCTTATTAACGTTTATTTCTATGTTTTTATTTCTTGCTTCATCCATCATATTAAGTGCTAAAACCATCTTTGCACCAGTTTCTAAAATTTGCATAGTTAAATATAAATTTCTTTCAATATTACTTGAGTCAATTACATTAATCACTACGTCTGGCTTACTTTTTAATATAAAGTCGCGGGCTACTATTTCATCATCTGAGTATGCTCCAAGACTATAAGTTCCTGGTAAATCCACCACAACTATGTTTCTGCCTTCAAACTTAAATTTACCTTCTTTTTTTTCAACTGTAACTCCTGGCCAGTTACCGACATGTTGCTTTGAACCAGTTAATGAATTAAACAAACTAGTTTTCCCACAATTAGGATTACCAGCTAAAGCTATTACTAAATCTTTACTCATATTGCTCCCCCATAATTTCGCATTATTTTAAACTTCTCGGACCATAACCTTTTGTGCCATAGCTCGCCCCAGAACTAATCGAGTTTCTCCGACTTTCACAATTAAAGGACCATTATCATTTTTCATAATTTTTACTATAGCACCCTTGCTCATGCCCATCTCCATAATTTTCTTGCACATACTCTCGCCGCCTTGTACACTATTAATCTCTGCAAACTTTCCTATTCCAATAAAATTTAGTGGCATATTCATCATTCCCACCTCCATATTATTTTTCACACTTAAATGTCGTTAAATCAATTTCACCATAATATCTCTTGCTTCGCTTTTTCTAAGGCTTAAAGAATACCCTCTAACCTGAAGCTCTATAGGATCACCCATAGGTGCTTTTCCTATTACAACAATTTCTGTACCTTTAACTATTCCCATATCCATTATTCTTCTTCGAACTTTACTTGCTAACGATATATCTACTACTTTAACCCTAGTTTTCAATTCTATTTCTACTAATGATATTTGATTTGTCATAAAATCACTCCTCTTAAACTTTATTGACGATATTGAAATTCATTATCAACTGCTATATAAAAAAATATATTTAATTTCTATGTAATACTCGTAATCATTTGATTTCCATTATCATCATACCGTAATATAGAATATTTGTAAACAACTATATTATATTTTTTACTAGAATTAATCCATTAATCTAATTTAGCTCGTCTACTATTTTTATATATTATTAATCTTAAATTTGTATACATACCAAATATTATTGTATAAATACACAATCTTAACCAGTCCATCTCTTTTCTATATAATAGTTAAAAAAAAATAAGCCCTCTAATTTAATAGAGGGCTTATTTATTTTATTTTCAAAATTATATTATACGGGTCCCATTAACCTAATAGGTATGTACCCTTTTTTCATTAATTTACTTTTAGATCTTACATCTTTTCTTGCTACTGGAATTGGCTCGTAGGGTGTAACTGTAGGTATGTTTTGTTCATACACATTTAAATTATCACTGTTTTTCTTATCTGAATCTATATATAACATAATATGTCCTTTTCCACTACCATTATCTAAGAGCAAAGCATCTGCTGGTTTCAAATCATCCCAGGATATTTGGCTGACAAATTTTTTCCCTGTTTTACTAGTTCTCTTTACCTCATCATAAAGCGTAAGGGTAGTCTGCCTTTTTATGCCCCAAGCTGCACTAACTAAACCAGAGCAGTCATTACCATATAGTCCTTTATTTTTATTAATTTTATTTAGAAAATCACCCGGTGATGAAACTTGATATGGGTCCATACTATATGGTACCCCCTGATATACTTTTCCTTTAATAAAAGTATAAGAGCAACTCTTATCAACCATATTACGCTTAGGTATCCATTTTACTTCAGTCATTGCCTTTGCTTTGTTAAGACTCTCAATTTTTAAATCATCAGACTTACTTTCATCTTTAACTTTAGGAATATCAGAATCGGCTTTGGCATTATAGACTATATCACTATCTTTTAAAGAAAATGGAGAGATTTTCGGTATATTACTTAGGCTTGTACTGATTCTAACCGGATTATGTGTAGGCGTTAATATAATAAAAACAAATAGAAACAAGACTATTGCAGAAAATATATTTATTACTATTTTGGCACCTTTAAACGTCATTCTCATATTTCACCCACTTTTTAAATATATAGTATACTTAATACTATTCTATTCAATAAAAGGTGAAACATTCCAAATAAATAATAATTGTATTATTTTTATAAGTTTATGCATTTATCGTATTATTCCTATAAATTTATACATATTATTTTAATAACATTTATTGCATAATTATACATTTTCTAAGGTGCCATAGCAATGATTTCAAGTCCCCTAGTTTCATCTATTCCAAACATTATATTCATATTTTGCACAGCTTGACCTGCGGCACCTTTTATTAAATTATCTATAGCAGATATTACAATTACTCTTTTTGTACGCTTATCTACTTTGATTCCAATATGACATAAATTTGAGTTTCTTACCCATCTTGTTTCAGGTAATCCATCAATAATCTTTACAAAATAATCTTCCTTGTAGAAATCTCTATATAAATCTATAAGCTCACCTGTAGTTACTTCTTTCAAAAGTGACCCATAACAGGTTGATAAAATTCCACGATTCATTGGTACTAAATGCGGAGTAAAACATATCATTAAATCATCGCATGCAGCCTTACTTAGCTCTTGTTCAATTTCTGGAGTATGTCTATGACTAGCAACTGCATAAGCTTTAATTGACTCATTACATTCTGTAAAAAGTGAGCTAATATTCGCAGATCTACCCGCTCCAGATACTCCAGATTTAGCATCAACTATTATGGATTTTAGATCTATTAGATTGTTTTTCAAAAGCGGAGTTAGCGCTAATATAGTAGCTGTTGGAAAACACCCTGGATTAGCTAACAGGTTGCACTCTTTTATAGCTTCTCTGTTTGATTCAGTTAAGCCATAAACAGCACTTGCTAAAAGGCCTTCACTTTCATGTTTAACGCCATACCACTGCTCATATACTTCCTTAGATTTCAGTCTGAAATCAGCACCTAAATCTATCACTTTTACCCCAAGCGACAATGCTTTTTCAGCTATTTTAAAGGCCTTGCCCTGTGGCAACGCAATGAAGAGAACATTTATATTTGATAATTTACTTATAGCTGTTTCCATATCAACGCAAATGTCATCTATATAACTATAGAAGTTATTATAGATGTCACTATAGCCCACCTCTGCATAATTATGAGAAGAATAAAATTCTACATTAACCTCTGGATGCTTGTACAAAAGCCATGTTAATTGTTCACCGGCATAGCCAGTGGCCCCCATTATTCCAGCCTTTATCATAATAACCACCTCTTAATTAAATTTAATGTTAAAAGTGATTATACAATAACCTTATAAAAAAATCAATATTTTATTGAATACTTATTCAAATTGGTGTATAATTATTCAAAAGTTGCAAAGTTCATAAAATTTAATGGAAATTACATATTAAAGTTGGAGGCCAGAATGGATATAACCGATAATCACTTAAATATAAAAGAATTTTTACAAATTAATAAGTATGAGGGAAAGACCTTCGTTATAAAATATGGCGGAAGTATAATGAGTAACAAAGCCGCTAAGTTAGCCTTTGTAGAAGATGTAGTGCTTATGACAAGGGTCGGTATTAAAGTGATTATAGTGCATGGTGGTGGTGCTGAAATTAATAAATGGATTGAAAAAACCGGTGGAGAGCATAAATTTATAAAAGGATTAAGAGTTACAAACAGCGTTACTATGGAAGTTGTAGAGATGGTCCTATCAGGAAATATTAACAAAAGACTATCTTCTATATTAAGTACAAGAGGACTAAATGCCATAGGTATAAGCGGTAAAGATAGTAATCTAATAGAGGCTAAAAAGAAGTTTGTTTATAAAGGTAACCAAAAGTTTGATATAGGTTACGTTGGAGAAGTTGTTAATATTAATTCGCAGTTATTACACACTTTAATTAAAAATAACTATATCCCAGTTATTTCTCCTGTAGGCATAGGAGAGGACGGACATAGTTACAATATAAATGCAGATTATGCTGCAGCCTTTATAAGTGGTGTGCTAAAAGCTGAAAAGTTATTAATAATGACAGATATAGATGGTGTATATACAGATATAAAAGACCCATCAACGCTTTTATCATCAATCACAGTAGCTGAAACTAAAAATTTTATAGATAAGGGTATTGTCTTTGGCGGTATGATTCCAAAACTGGAATGCTGCGTTACTGCTATTAATAAAGGCACTAAAAATGTTCATCTGGTAGATGGAAGAAAAAAACACAGTTTATTACTAAATGTAATCAAGAATTGTGGAACTAAAATTATAACAGCGAAGGAGTAAATAAATGATAGAAAATTGTATAATGGACACTTACGGAAGATATGATGTTACTTTTGAAAAAGGGCTTGGATGCAAGATTTATGATACAAATGGACGTGAATATATAGATTTTCTCTCAGGAGTTGCAGTAAATTGCCTTGGGCATAGCCATCCTGCTATAATAAACGCTATAACTGAGCAAAGCAGTAAACTTATTCATATATCAAATTACTTTTGGAATACTCCCCTCGCGCTCCTTGCAACAAAGTTAATAGATAACTGTGATCATAGCAAGGTATTCTTTTGTAACAGTGGTACTGAGGCTGTGGAGACTGCATTAAAGATATCAAGAAAATACGGGAAATTAACAGGTACAAAAGATAAAAATGTACTTTTATATATGGGTAATTCTTTTCATGGTAGAACTATAGGTGCTCTTTCTGTCACAGGTCAGGAGAAATATCAAGAGGATTTTAGACCTTTAATGGACGGTGTACGTAAAGTAAATTTTAATGATACTTACGATTTAAAAAAGAATTTTGACGAAAAAGTATGTGGCATAATAATAGAACCAATTCAAGGAGAAGGCGGAGTTGTTTCAGCAAACAAAGAGTTTTTAGAAGAAGTAAGAACTCTTTGTGACAAATACAATGCTCTACTAATTTTTGATGAAGTTCAATGTGGAGTGGGACGCCTCGGAAGTCTATTTGCCTATAAGAAATTCTCTGTTATCCCTGATGTAATCTGCATCGCAAAAGCTCTTGGCGGCGGATTCCCAATAGGCGCGACCATTACCAATGTAAAAGCTTCTACTGCTTTTGTACCCGGTGACCATGGAAGCACTTTCGGTGGAAATCCTCTTGGATGTGCAGTTGCTCTCGCAGTTTTAAAAGAACTCGTAGCTGGTGGAATTATAGATGAAATCGACGAGAAGAGTTTTTATTTATTGGACAGGTTATTAAATATCAAAGCAAAATATGAGATAATAGATGAAATACGCGGTATGGGTCTATTAATTGGTATAAAACTAAAAACTGATACAAAGGAGTTTTGTAAATTGTGTTTTGACAAAGGCCTTCTTGTTATTTCAGCTGGAGATAATGTAATAAGATTACTTCCTCCACTTAATATAACAAAAGCAGAACTTGATGATGCTTTAGATATCCTTGAGTTAGTAATATCTGAAATCACAATCTAATAAATTAAGATTTTTTATATGACAAAAGATGCCACTCACTATTTGAGTGGCATCTTTATGTTAAAAAGATAATTATCTTAGGGGGATATATTATCTTTCTATATGTTTCCCAGTATGTATTTTTTTTATACTCTTTTTAATAAAAGAAATCAAATTATATATAATAATATAAACAGCAAAAACTGCTATGAATCCCCACACTCCTGCCACTATATCAGCAAATTCCATTTGGCCGCGATTGGTAAGCTTCTGCTCCAGTTCGATAGCAAAAACAATAACCAAAAGTACAGTAAATGTATATATAAAAGATAAAATAGAAATGCTATATTTCGCCATAGCCTTAAATGCCATATTAACTACAAAATAAATAAGCATACCAATTATGGCTATGACGATAAAATGAAGCTGCTTATCATCAAGTTGCGTATTAAAACCCGAAGAAAAATTTTCAATTAGATCATGTAATTCATTAACTATTGAAACCATAACTTTTAACATTTCAACCATACCCAGCCTCCTAATCCTTTACTTTTATTGTTTTATCTTATATTACGAAGAAAACTACCGAAATATATTTCAGTAGTTTTCCTTATCTTTTGCTAACTAATATTTAACTACTCTAAAAGAGTGGTGCTTTAGACACAGGCTTTACATTTTCGTAAATAAATCTATGAATTTGATCTGCAGTAGCCTTAAGGTCAGCCTTCAAATACCAAACTCCGCCTATTGTTTTTCCCTCACAGTAGCCATCCACTGGAAATCTCTCCTGCTCTAAAGCAGTTGTCTTAGACGCAATCACTTTTGTCCCAAGGGCCATTACATCCATACTACTCATGCTTGTCTCAGTAAGAGGTAGAAGTTTAGAAACAACAGATGGGAATTCAGTTGCCCCCAGTGACTCAATCTTTGTGAGCATACCTGTTAATACAGTTCTTTGTCTTTCAGTTCTCTTAAAATCTCCTCCAGAAGTATAACGTATTCGTGAGTATGCAACAGCTTGAAGTCCATTTAAAGTCTGCGGTCCTGACCTTGTAATTCTAGTTATTGATTTTCCTTCAATTCCAGCTGTTTCATTCATATAACCATTTATTAAATCAATTTCATCTTGAGCAATATCTATAGTTACTCCATCAATACTATCTATTATCTTTTCGAGATTAAAAAAATCAACGGAAACATAATTTCTAATATTTAAATCAAAATTCTCATTAAGCGTTCTTATGGCAAGCTGTGGTCCACCGTAAGCATATGCATGGGTAATCTTTGTTTCATCATGCCCTTTTACTGCTACATATGTATCCCTCATAATAGAGGACATTTTTATTTTCTTGTTTTTTGTATCCACTGAAAGTACCATTATAGAATCCGAACGAGCTGGTTCCTTCGCAGTTCTTCTATCTAAACCGAAGAAAGCAATGTTTGTTATTCCGTTATCTTTTTCTGCTTGAGGCGATGCATCAGTCTTAATACCTAGAGCCTCATCGGTTTTCGATATTTTTACAGTGTTTATTTTACCGAGTTCATAAAAAGTGTAACCAAAAGCTCCCCCAAAAATTAACACACCAATAATAAATAAACTTAAAATAATCTTTGTTGATTTTCTCTTTTTACTCATATTTTCCCCTTCCATCATATGTTGCATAATCATTCTGAAAATACTAATTTTTTATATTTTTCTATTCTCTAATTTTCCACATATAGTACTCTGATTATTATATCCCCTTTTCTTGTCGTATGCAATATTTATCTAAATGCTATGTATAATCATTTTATCCTGCAATTAATTTGTAGTTATAAAATATCCACAACGTAATTATACTATAATATTTACTATTTTACTATATTTTGCCCATATCCGCATGATATTTTTATACTAATTACAAATTAATTTATCAAACTTTTCAGCTCAAGTTCTTTCCCTATAAATCCGCTATTTATAAACCGGAATATCAAAATATATTAGGCTATTAGGACAAAGCTCTGTTAATTTTTTTATATTAGATATTTGATTATATGCCCATTTAACATCTGTAGCATATTGGTGAGTTCCAGGACTTGCAGGATTCCATCTCATTTTATATAAAGTATTTTGATTTGTACTGGCATTATTTATATAACCCTCCGATATAAAATAAGCACCTCCATTTATAGCTTGTTCTTGAGTAAACCAACCTTGCTTATAAGCATATTCTGACCCGTACTTATTCGCATTCGAGTCATAAGCTCCAATTCCAAATAAGTTATAGGATACCCTTGGAGTAACAGCTTTCCCATCAACAGAAGTTACTAATATACCAGTTGCTAAAGCTGAGGTTCCATTTCCTGTTTCCAATATAGCATGAGATATTAGGTAAATCGGATTAATATTGTTAGTTTTTGCTGAGTTTAAAAACATTTGCCCTTTGTCGCTTAATACTCCTTTTCCCTTTAAAACATTGTTTAAGTCGGTAATTGAAGCACCGTCATTATAACTTAATTTTAATAATTCATATTTTCTATATCCATCATCAATAATATTTGATGGATCAACATATTCCTTTATCATACTGGCATTTGCTGGATCCCATGTCCAAGTTGTTGTGTTGTTATAAACCGCACCAGACGCAAGCTGGATACTAACCATTTTATCTAAAGATGTATTATAGCTATGGTATTCAATCATTCCATATACATTAATACCAATGTTTTGATTGATTATCCTTCCATCATCCCCCACCATCTCCACTCTTATAGTATGATTACCGGGTGTAGTTTTTGAAGTATCTAGATTAAAGTTTAAACCTGATTTATCTCCTCCTGTATATCCAGGGAAGGCTGCATTAACATCTCCTCTTGAACTTCCATATGCTGCTTTACCCTTAAAAATATTATCTAAATATATATTTACTGCTTTTACTCCTGAGGCATTTAAAGCCCACCCAACTATATTAATATTATTTTTGATAATATCATTATTTGAAGGTGTATCAACACATAATCTTTCAGGTAATTTTTTTAAAATTAAATTTTGGTTTATGGTTAAGCTTGTACCATCTTTGCCAATTGCAATAATTTTTAAATTCGCATTTTGTGTTCCTATTGCCAGCAATTTTAATGCATTAAAAGAAAAAGAAAATCCACTATTGCCTCCATTTAAATATCCTGGATATGCAGCATTTACATCGCTTCTTTCAACACCCTCAAAGGAAGTGCCTACTAAATTATCATTTAGGTAATATTGTATTTCTTTAATTCCGGAATCATTTAATGCCCAGCCTTCAATATGTATATCTTTTTGAGTAGTTGAAAAGTTGTCAATTGGAGTATCTACATGCATCATAGGGTCTTTTTTGTTGATAATTATAGATCTATCAATTTTATCTTCACTTCCGTCCTTACCAATTGATACAACGGAAAGATTATGCGTTCCTGGTGATATAGACTTTGTATCTAAGTTATAGCTATATCCACTTTTATCTCCATTAGGATAACCTGGGAATGCAGCATTTACGTCACTCCTGTCTAATTCATAAGTTGCATTAGCAGTATATACATTGTCTATATATATTTTTATTTCTCTTATACCAGTAGCATTCAATGACCACCCTTTGATATTAAAACTTTCCCCACTAATTGATTGAGCCTCGCTAGGTGTCTCAACATATACTCTCGATGGTAAAATGGTAGTAGCCATTACCGTATTACTTTTATTTGTATACAATACAAACAAAGTCATAGCCATAAACAATAACGTTTTTTGAATATTTCGCTTTCTCAATTTATATTTCACCCGCCCTTATCAAAATAATTATATTAAAAATTTTTTTCATTCATTTTCATTTAATTTATCGGTGTTAATGTATCTTCTATCAGATCCCATTCAAACGCTTTACCGGTGTCAACTTGAACATAATACCATCCCAATGTACTTATGTGATCACTCATATCATCGTATACTCGAAGAACATAGTAATCTTTTCCACCTTTCTTTTGCGTATGGTCATATCCAACCTTTACCTTTTGGTTTTTGTTAATTACGATTTTGCTTACTATTTCAATCGCTTTTTCCTTTGTAAATTCATTCTTTTTAATGTTTTCGTTAATATTATTAGCCTCTTTTCCAACTTCTGCTTTGTCAGCTTTTTTTTGTTCCTCTATTTTTTTTTGATTTTCCAAAAGCCTCTGTTCTTTCAACTTTTTTTGTTCTTCCGGAACTTTCTGCTCTTCTATTTTTTTTTGATTTTTCGAAACTTTCTGTTCCTTTATTTTTTTTTCTTCAACCTCCTTATTCAATTCTTCTTGTTTTTTATTTACAATTTTTCCATCAGCTTTTTTTTGTTGAATAATAACCATCTGCCCTTTTTTATCACTTTGATGCTTATTATATATTGAAATAATAAAGATAACCCCAATCACAATAGTTAAAAATATTGCAATTAATCTCACTTCTTTTGATTTAAAACGTTCGCGTATTTTATTCAATAATCTATCCCCTTTAATAATTGTAAATACAATAAATTATATATTCCACCATAATTATACTTTAAAATCACTTTTAAATCAATATTTTACAAAATATCCATAAATTAAATTAACGACGAAAAAACTGCTGAAATATATTTCAGCAGTTTCCTTTGCTGGCTTTCGCCAAGCTCTTTATTAAATCATCACCTGCAATGCTCCAATATTAATATAAAACACCTTTTATAACCTACTTGAAATAATTATAAACTACTTCAGCCATTTTACTCGCAAAAGCATCTTGCTCTGCATTATTCGCAGTTTTAGCTGCCTCTTGTAAGTTACTTATAAATCCACATTCAACCAAAATAGAAGGCATATTTGTATTTTGAGTAACATACAAATTATGGTCACTTTTTCCTCTGTTATTATAACCTAAATTAGCTAAGGCATCTATTAATCGCTGAGCTAGATCAGCACTTTTCAATGCTGCTAAAGTTGGAGTTGTATCATAATTTATACCGTTTTTCGTTACTATACCACTTTTGTCTAGATTGGGTCTATAGGTACTATAATGTGTAGTTATACCACTGGACTCTGGGGTATATGCGAAATCATGGTGAATACTAAGAAATAAATCTGCCTTAGCATTATTTGCAATATCAACTCTTTTTTTCAGACTAGAAGTTTCATTATCATAAAATTTATCATTTTCATTTCTTGTCATTATTACATTAAACCCATACTGTACTAACTTATTTTTTAATTTAAGTGCTAATTGCATATTTAAATTTCTTTCCACATAGGTAACCCCACCAAAAGTTGAGTAGGATCCATCATCTCCACCAAAATTATGCCCTGGATCTATAACAATAGTTGCTTGTATCTTAAAGTGTATACTTTTATAAGCAATAGTATTGTCATAACCCTTAGCGTATACCCCGATTGTATGAGTTCCAAATCCTATATCATCTATGCCTAGTTTATATGCAAACCCTGAGTTAATCGAATATGGATATTTGGGATAGGCAGCTTGAACATCCGATCTTAATACATCAGCTTGAACACTTCCTTTTAATTGGCCATCTAAATAAATGTCAACTTGTTTTACTTTGGAATCATTCAATGCCCATCCCCGTATGTTTAGCTCTTTTCTTTCAGTTAAATTATCATAATCCGAAAAATCAGTATCTATATTTACATTTGGGTTTAATTTTTGGAGGTCAAAGCTTCTTTCAACAGATGCCTCACTTAAATCATTCCCAACTGAAGTAACTTTAACTGAATGCTTGCCAATTGATAAATCAGATAATGAACTAACAAAGTTAAATCCACTTTTTTCTCCATTAGGATATCCATTATATGCTGAGTTCACATCCGGTCTATTTAGGCCATAATCTGCCTTTCCTTTATAAACTCCATCAATGTAAACATCAACTTCCTTCATACTAGACTTATTTAAAGCCCAACCACCTATAACTAATTGTTTATCTTTTGTAAGACTACCAATTTCATTTAAAAAAACTCTAGGTTCTGAACCAACAATATTTAATTGCTTAGATATAACCTGTGAACTACTATCATTCCCAATAATCTCTATCCGCAATAAATGCTGCCCTAACAAAATTTCATTTGTGTTTAATGCATATTGAAATCCAGATTTACCCCCGTTTATATACCCTGGGAATGCTCCATTAACATCATCTCTTGTTAATCCACACTGTGCCATACCTTTTAATTGGCCATCCACATAAACCTTAACATCTCTTACTCCCTCTGCATTTAAAGCCCAGCCTTTAACATCAATGGTGTTTATCTTTGCTATATTACTATAGGATGGAGAATCAATATAGCCTATAGGTTTTTTCTTCTCCACTATTATCTTATTATCTATAGTTTTTTTTGTTCCATCTGCGCCTACTGCCTCTACCCTTAAATCATAATTTCCTGGAGGCGTGTTATTTAGAGGGATTTTATATGTAAATCCACTAAAGTCACCACTAGGATATCCTGGAAATGCCTTATTTACATCTGATCTATCAATTCCATAGACAGCACTACCTATAAATTTGTTATCCAAATACATATTAACTTCTTTTATCTTTGAAGTGTTAAGTGCCCATCCATCAATTAGAATTTCTTTTTCAAATTTTTGGTTATTTAAAGGAGTGTCAATAAATAATGTATTGTCACCTTTATAAACTTCCACTACCATTTGACTCTCAATACTACTTTTATCATTTCCTACAGTAACTACCTTTAAAACATTTCTACCTACAGCTAATTTATTAGCATTAATAGTATAATCAAATCCTGATTTTGAAGCATTATTATAGTAGGGGTAAGCATCCTTTACATCTTCTCTAATTAATCCATAATCAGCATTTCCACACTCGACATCATTCACATAAATTTTTACCTGATTAACGCCTGAGGGGTTTAATGCCCAGCCAGCAATCTTCAAGTCTCTTCCATTTACATACCTGCTTAAGGTTGGATCATCAATATAACTCATAGATTCTTTCTTTAAAATAATATTGCTTTCCTGTATATCTCCATTGTTCCCTACAGCTTTTATGGTAACTGTCGCTGTAGAAGTCTTTATAAGACTAGTATCTAGCTTATACGAAAACCCAACTTTATTTCCATCTGGATAATTAGGATAAGCATCTGCTACATCCGATCTATCTAAATTATAATTAGCTTTACTTAAAAATTGATTATTTAAATATATTTGTACTTCTTTCATACCATTTTGATTAATTGCCCATCCACTTATAATTTCCTCATCGCTGTTTACCACTTTTTGATCTAGAGGCTTGTCTACAATCATTTTAGGCAATTGATGTACTTTTTCAATATTCCTAATTTCTTTAAATTTTGATCCATCAAGTCCTATAGCTTCAACTAATATCTTATGTACACCATAATCTAAATTTGTATTTTCAATATCATAGTTAAATCCAGATTTACTGCCATCAGGGTATCCTTGGAATGCGCTATCCACATCTGGTCTTTCCAATCCATAAGTTGCAGTTCCTATAGCTTTATCATCCACGTATATTTTCACTTCTTTTACACCTTTAGGACTTAGTGCGAACCCTGCAACCTTTAACCCTTTATCTCCATAAACTTTAGGTGAACTGGGATAATCTAGATAAATTTTATTTTCTAATCTTTTTTCGGAATCTATTGCTTCAATATTATTCTCTGTTGCTGTACTTGGTTGTTCTTGTGCTAATGCTAATGCTTGGACATTAAATAAAGGTAAAATAAAAATTACTAACATATTAATTACTATAGCAAGCCTAGTACTTTTCTTCATATATGTTGCCACTTCCTTTCACTTAAGTTAATAGCCTTTTAACTATTTAAATTTTTAATCCTACTTTTTTTAACTTTAAATGTTTCATATAATCTGATTCTACCCTTCTTCGCAAAGACTGCTATATAAGTTGGAATTAAAATTCCTGCCATAACGTAAACTAACCAATACTTTTCAAGTCTATATGCATACCAAACACTATTAAGCACATTATGATCAATTGCTTTTACCTTTACTATAATAAAATTCATTATAAGAAATACAAACAAATGATTAGCCATTATATGAAATGAATTTTCACCAATAGATAATAATATATCATTTTCTTCAATGTATCTTGTTATTAACTTTGAAATCACAATGCATAAATATATGCCATTAATACTAGCTATTATTGGCAAAAATAAGCGTCCTCCAAAATCACACCAACTCAGAGCATAAGATACATCCTTATATTTTATTATTAATATAATTTGCAGTATAACTGAGCCTATGATATATTTGGATTTAATTAACTGGACATCATCCAATTTATTTTTATACCAAAATCCTAAATAATAGAAAAACAGACCAAATAACGTTCTATCTGCAACTAGTTCATATTCTGAATGAATACCACTTTTCGCAAACCTAAGCCCTATTAATGCCAAGCACATAAAAACACTAAAACTAAATAAATAAGACTTATTAATTTTTTTAATCATTTTAAATAGTAATATAAAACTTATTTGAATAATAAACAATTCAACTACAAACCACCCCGCTAAAAACAAATGGTATTGATGTCCATGCAGAAATGGGCTAAGAAAAAAGTTATACAATGTAGGTAGTTCACCTAATAAAATGTTATTTTTTTTATATAAAACATATGTAACTACTGCATAAAAAAGATTATATATAAAATATGGTATCAATAGTGTTTTTATCTTTTTTATAAAAAATATTATTATATTGTCCTCATTATTCTGATTGTAAAAATATCCCGATGCAAAAATAAATAAGACAATATGATATGAATATGTAGGGTACCATGTAAATGGATCATATTTATGTCCAATTACAACTGCTATAATACCAACCGCTTTAAGTATAGTCATTTCTTTATTCATTTCTTTTTTCATTTCACTTAATACTCCCCCACAATATTTTATATATATTTTTTATTCCTTCGCCACAATTTACTGTTCTATGTTCTCTTATATTTCCTTTTATACTTCCTTTTAAATACAAGGATCCCTTCAAATATTAATGGATAACATAATTGAAAGCTCATACCTGAAAAACTTAATATATTAGAAAATGTACTTAAAGCCACTATGTTACACAACATTGCTACTCCTGTAATTGCAAACATATTTGACTTAGATAACAATGTAATATAAAAATAACATATACCTATCAAATACAAGAATAAAATTGCAACTCCCGCCCATCCTAAATAATGAAATGCGCCCAAATAGAAACTTCCTACCGTAAGCTCAGGTTTTATTAGTAGAACTGCGTTTTCTTCCCTTACATCAGTCTTAGAAAAAAATCTTTTAGATAAAAAGTCCGGAACTATCTCGTTACCAACAAATTTCATCAAGTTATTAGTATTTATTTGAGGACTGGTCTTATCTATATTTAATTGAAGATTCGCCAGAGGGGAAGATATATATATGTATGCCCAAAAAAAAGGTTTCGGTATAATTGATTTTTTAAAGCGTTGAGAAGCTTCCCCTACTTCTAATATGTAATTACTACTAAATTTTTCTACACTTTTATTTAACGTATTGTTTCTATAATTTCCAAAAACACCAAAAAAATAAAACATCGCCAAAAATAAAATAATAAATTTGGTTATATTTTTTTTATAAAAATTCAAATTCAAATCAACTTTTAGAAGCGTTACAAAAAAACACCCTAAAAAAATATTCATGAACATTCCCCTAGATATAAGCAATACAGAAGGTATGAGGCATATCAAATAAAGTAAAATTACAATTTTCTTTCTTGTAGAAATATAAACATGATATAAATATACAGCAAAAAAAATAGTAAACGTATATAAAATAACATGAAAGGTAGGTATCCCTCTAAATTCTAGATAATTTATCTTTTTAGAAAATATAGGTATGGATCCAAAGTATATAAATTCTGCAATATTACCTAGTATAATTAATATTGTTACATATATTAGATTATTGCTATATTCTGCATCTACATAATTGATAATCTTTTTTTTCCTCGTATACGCCCAAGCAAACCCACATATTACAAAAGTTAGTATAAAAAACATTATTGTCGTCCAGGTTAATCCTGGATATGCATCTGACCAGCCAAATGCATAAAATAATATTACTGTTAAAAAGCTTATAATGTATATTAAAAACGGATTCGCCACTTTCTCACCCTCTTAGAATTATTTGTATTTGCCGAAAATAAATCTTTTACTATCCAATACTCCTTTTATAATCATCTTATATTTTGATAATTTATTTTTCTCATGCAATTGTATTTTTATTATCTCATTAATAAAACGAAGTTTGTCCTCTCTTACCCACGTTGGGAAATCACTTTTAAATTCTTTCCAACAATAAAATCTATTACGTGTTATATAATATCTTCGTATAACAGAATGATTTGTAACAATTATTTTTTTGCCAAGAAAACTCTTATTAACAGAATCGCCTAAGCTATGTAATAAAATGATATTAGATACCTTTACTATATTATAATTTTTTCTCTTAATCCTTAGACAAAATTCATGATCTACAAAATCTATAAATAATTTTTCATTAAAAAATCCTATTTTATTAAATATTGAAGCTTTAACCAAATTTCCTGAAGTCATTTCAACAATAACATTTTTTAAGTTATCTATATCAAAACTATACTTTTCACACTTTAAATTTACAGTTTCAGTTTCACTCTTATCAACATAAGTTGGAGCAATTATAGCCACCTTATCTCTTTCATTTTCTGATAAGTTTTCATATACACAAATCATATTTTCAATCATATTTTCAGTAGCCACACTATCGTGATCTAAAGTGAAAATCCACTCATACCCTTCTGATAATGCAAATCTAACTCCATAATTCAAAGCTTTTGCAATACCGTAGTTTTCGTTATTATAAATGATTTTAATATAATCATTTTCATCTAATTTAGCCAATTCATTTATAGTATCTCTATTAGATCCATTATCAATTATTACTACTTTGTCAACCTGTCCTTTTATAGCATCTACGCATTTATATATATCCTTGCCAATGTTATAAGTTATAACTACTGCACATACATTTGTATTAGTTCTCATATATACCATATCCTATCGTCAACTTTTTATTAAATCGATAAAATCACATTGCATAGTAACTTTATCTTCAAAAGCCTTATGCTTTAATTTCATCTTATTTTTCAAACTCAATATCTCTTTAATTGATTTCAAATTGAAAGGTTCAAATATTAAAGAGAACATTAAAAATTTTATAAAATTCTTGATTATTTGCCACTTATCTCTTTTAAATGTTTGTTTTGTTTCATTTTTTAAAATCATTAGATATTGATTTCTGAAAGATAATCCTCTAATAAATTTAGAT
Organism: Clostridium sp. CM039; assembly: GCF_055081075.1. Taxonomy (NCBI): domain Bacteria; kingdom Bacillati; phylum Bacillota; class Clostridia; order Eubacteriales; family Clostridiaceae; genus Clostridium; species Clostridium sp. CM039. Next base: position 3,453,147 of record NZ_CM143649.1, on the reverse strand, counting down.
TGTTTTTTTCTAGCATTAATATAATTTTTAATTCCATTTTCACCTTTTCCGAAACCTCTTCCATGGTATGCTATTGCTTTTGGATAATACATACACTTGAGTCCCGCTAAGTTAAATCTCCATGATAAATCTATATCTTCTTTATATGCAAAAAAGTCTTCATCAAAATATTCATTTTCTATCCTAACTTTTTCTAAAGCTGATTTCCTATAAAAGGGAGCTGCACCACAAACTCCAAAAATCTGTTCTGTGGTGTCATATTGACCAATATCCTCTTGATTTTGCCCTCTATCAATGCATCTCCTACTACGAAACATTTCTATCCCAGCGCTATCTATGTAATTCAATTTTTTATCTTTCTTAAAATCATACTTTAATAATTTTCCTGACACTGCAGCAATTTCTTCATCTCTTACTGTGAATATATAAAGCTTCTCAACGAAATCTGACTCCATCACAATATCAGGATTAATTATCATAACATATTCTCCATGTGCCATATTAATCCCTTGATTTGCAGCTCCCGAATATCCCAAATTCTTATCATTATTAACCTTAATAAAATTTTCATTTGGGTATTCTTTGCAAAAATATTCATATGAATCATCACTTGAATTATTATCTATAAAAATCAACTCAATATTTTTGAATGTTTGCCGGATTATTGAATCTATACATCTTTTTATGTATGATTTATTGTTCCAGTTTATCACAACTACACTTACGGTATCCTTCATACAACTAATCCTCTTCCTCAACGTAATCTAATATCTAATAAATTTAGTATCAAGCTATTCTTTAATTTTATAAACGAATTGTATATCTAACTCTCTTAATTGTTTTTGAACCTTATCTTTTTCTGATAAAAGTACTTCATCTATTCCATCTAATGGCCATTCTATATTAATATCTGGATCGTTCCATAACATGCCACAATCAAATTCCGGATGATAAAAATCAGTACATTTATATACAAATTCTGCTTCATCAGATGTAACTAAAAATCCATGTGCAAAACCTTCTGGCACGTAAAATTGTTTTTTATTTTCTTCAGTTAATAATACACCATACCATTTACCAAAAGTCTCTGATCCTTTTCTTAAATCCACAGCTACATCAAAAACTTCACCTTTTATTACTCTAACAAGTTTTCCTTGAGTATGCTTAGTTTGGAAGTGTAACCCTCTGAGCACTCCTTTTGTAGACATAGATTGATTGTCTTGTACAAACACCATGTCAAGTCCTGCTGCTTTAAACTCCTCATAATTATAAGTTTCCATAAAGTATCCTCTGTTATCACCGAACACCTTTGGCTGTATAACATATAAACCTTCTATTCCTGTTTTAGTAAATGTAAATTGTCCCATAAATATCACCTATACTTTCTTATTAATCTTTTATTCTATTGAAGCTGCTGCTTCTTTATACACGTCCTTATATTCATCAGCTATATTTAATAAATATCTACCATATTCCACTTTGAATAACGGTTCTGCAAGCTTTATCAATTGTTGCCTATCTATAAATCCTTTTCTATAAGCAATTTCTTCTAAACAAGCAACATACAGCCCTTGCCTTGTTTGAATAGCCTCAACAAAATTAGAAGCTTCAAGTAGTCCTCTATGAGTTCCAGTATCAAGCCATGCCATTCCACGTCCAAATAGCTCAACCTTTAGTTTGCCACGTCTTAGATATTCATTATTTACCGCAGTAATTTCTATTTCACCTCTAGCAGATGGTTTAACATTTTTCGCTATTTCCACTACATCATTATCATAAAAATACAGTCCTGGAACTGCATAATTTGATTTTGGATTTTTAGGTTTCTCTTCTATAGATACTACATTGTTATCTTTATCGAATTCTACTACACCAAATTCTATTGGATTACTAACATGGTATCCGAATATAGTTGCACCTACTTCTCTTGAGGCAGCTTTTTCTAATCTTTCACTAAATCCATATCCATGAAAAATATTATCGCCAAGTACTAATGCAACTCTATCATCACCTATAAATTCTTCTCCAATTATAAACGCATCAGCAAGTCCTTTTGGTTCTTCTTGCACTGCATATTGTATATTAAGTCCTAATTGACTTCCATCCCCAAGTAAAATTTCAAAAGTACTTGTATCTCTTGGTGTTGATATAATTAATATATCCTTAATTCCTGTTAGCATTAACACTGATAATGGGTAATATATCATTGGTTTGTCATATATAGGTAATATCTGTTTAGACACAGCTTTAGTTATAGGGTAAAGCCTAGTTCCAGAACCTCCAGCTAATATTATTCCTTTCATCTTTGTTCCTCCTAAATTTTAATTATAATCCTAGAAAACCTTTTTTTCCTTTTTAGTAGCATTCATTGTTAAACTTAATCCCCATTTTGAGTAGATACCCAAATATGTTAGTAAATTTACAATTGTATTGTATTTATTTTTATAATGTTTATTATAGAATATAAACATTGATTTGTGAAATTCGCCTATCATTCTTGTGCTTTGCTTCTTACTGCTTTCACCTTTATAATGAACTATTCTTACCTTAGGATGATAATAGTTTTTCCACCCTGCTTGTTTTATTCTATAACACCAATCAATGTCCTCTCCATACATAAAAAAGGTTTCATCAAGAAGCCCAACCTGCTCAATGGCTTCCTTGCGTAGCATCATAAACGCTCCAACTAAAGAATCAATTTCGCTTTCTTCATCCTCATGTATAAATGTAGCATTATATCCTCCAAATTTTTTATTATTTGGAAATAGCTTGTCTAGCTTCATAAGATAGCATAAAGAGTTCCATGGAGACGGGAATCCTCTTTTGCATGCCTTATCTAAAGTGCCATTAACTTTTACCACTTTACATCCAAGGCATCCAATCTCTTTATCCTTTTCCATAAAATCAACGCATTCCACTAATGTACCTTTTGGTACAATAGTATCAGGATTTAAAATTAGAACATACTTGCTCGACCTGCATTGTCTTATGGCTAAATTATTAGCCTGTGAAAAGCCACCATTAATGCTGTTACGTATGAGCTTTACTTGTGGAAATTCACTTTCTACCATCGTAGCACTACCATCTTTTGATTGGTTGTCTACTACCCATATTTCATATTCTATGTTTTCAGTATTCTGAATTACGGAACTTAAACAATCCCTTAATAAATCTACCGTATTATAACTTACTATAACTATTGACAAATCCATACGCTGTCCCTCATTTATCTTTTGATATTTTAATGAGACAATAAAACTTTATATTGCCCCTTCTTTTTAAATACTACAAAAACTGTTTTTAAAGTAATTTTTATATCCATCAAAAAACTTCTTTTATCTATGTATTCCATATCTAAATGGAGCAATATGTTACTATTTTAATTAATTTACGCCATGCCATTAATTCCCTTTTAATACAATTTAATGCATTTTAATACAATTTATATTTATTCCCACTCCGTATTCGAGTATACCATAATATTTATGAAAAGTTAATATTTTTTTTTAATATTTCCAAGTTTTTCATGCTCTTTTCCTAAGCCATTTGCAACCTAATATATACCATAAATCGAGTAGGAGCTAAATAATTAATTTATTTAGCGACCTCTCACACCACCGTGCATACCGTTCGGTACACGGCGGTTCAATAGAAATTAATGTTTTAATAAATATGTCTCAGATATAGAAACTAATCCTATATTTTTAAGGTATTTATTGGTCAATGTTTTGTTTAATATAGGGCTATTGGATGTTCTCCAATAGCCTTTCCTTGTATTTGCATATTGCAAAGCTTTATTGTTTGGTATTCCTAATTTAACAAGGTTCCCATATTTTGTTTTAATCTTTTTCCATTGTTTCCAAAAACACATTCTAATTCTTCGCCTTAACCATTCATCAAGTGTTTTAAGAATACTTTTAATGTCTGCAATAGCAAAATAATTTATCCATCCAACTATCACTTGCTTAAGTTTCATAAACCTATATTTCATGCTCATCGCATTACTTCTTGAAGTTAATTCTTTTAGCTTTGCTTTGAATTTGATTATAGGTTTTTGAGGAACTCTCATTCTGTATTCACCTTTTGCTCGGTAAAATGAAAATCCTAAAAATTTAAGTTTCCAAGGTCTATCTACTGTACTCTTTTCTTTATTCACTCTAAGCTTTAACTTTTCCTCAATAAATCTCGTAATACTCTTCATTACTCTATTTGCTGATTTCTCACTTTTGACGTATATATTCGCATCATCAGCATATCTACAAAAGTTTAGTCCTCGTTTTGTTAGTTCTACATCGAGTTCATGTAACATTACGTTACTTAATAATGGGGACAAAGGCCCGCCTTGAGGTGCTCCTTCTTCTGTATTCATAAATACCCCATTTATCATCACTCCACTTTGTAGATACTTTCGTATCAGAGAAATTACTCTACTATCTTTAATATCTTCCGATAGTATCCTTATTAATTTATCATGATTTATCGTATCAAAGTATTTAGAAAGGTCTATATTCACCGTCCATGTATGTCCAGCATTAATATATCCCCTACATTTTTCAACAGCTTGTTTTCCACTTCTTAAAGGTCTAAAACCGTAACTATTATCAGAAAATTTCTTTTCATATATTGGTATTAGAGTTTGTGATATCGCTTGTTGAATAACTCTATCTAATACAGTAGGTATTCCAAGTAGCCTAATTCCACCGTCAGGTTTTGGTATTTCTACCCTTCTTACGGCTAGAGGTCTATATCTACTTTCTAATAATGATTGCCTTAATTCTTGTCCATGCTCTTTTAGATAATGTAGAAGTTCATCTACTGTCAAACCATCAATCCCATGACTTCCTTTATTGGCTTTTACTCTTTTATATGCTTTATTCATATTATCTCTCGATAATATCTGCTCGAGTAAACCATTATCATATTCATTCACATCGTTTCTTCCTTCTTCTGACATAGAGGAAATACTATGCACTTCTACATTACCTTCGAGTTCCACTCTATTCTCTCGTAGAGAGCCTTCTTTATGAAGTTGTCTGCTTTTATCATATTTTCTCGTATCCTTCAAAATTCCAAACCTCCTATTGTTCAGTCCTTCCCACGCTAACGCGTTTTGCATGGTACTATGACGTCTGCTGACTTCTGATAGTTCAGCCATACATCACTGTATGGGTTGTTATTTCTAAATTCATATCCACAACTTACCTATCAGATCTCCCCGGGTAAGAACGCAATCTTTCACTCCATCTATCTGCTACATTTACACCACTTGTTTCGAATAGTTTTGGGCTTCGTTTTGTATTGCAAACTTACCCACAAGCATATGCCTTATATGTAGTTTCTGTTCGTCAGACCGGAGTTTGGCCGCCAACTTCCTTCAGATTCCATCTCACGATGGACACCCTTGTCTTAAGCTATGCACTTGGCACTATTAACCCGTGCTAGGGACTTTCACCCATTAGATTGCGCCCATGCCGGGCGCACAATGAAAAAGCAGGTGTATTATCTACTCCTGCTTTTAATTATTTTAAATACTCACTAATCGCTTCCTGCCAAGTCCTAGTTATATCCCCAGTAGTCAATTCCAACATATAATTTCTAAGCACTGAATATTCAGGCCTTTTTGCTGGTCTTTTAAATTCATCAGTTGTACAAGGCAAAACTTCTGTATCAATTCCTTTAAGTCTAAATATTTCTTTAGTGAATTCATACCAGGTACATTCACCTTTACATGTGCCATGAAAAAGTCCATAATTCTTATCTTCTACGAGTTTTATTATAACTCTAGCTAAATCAACTGTACTTGTAGGAGTTCCTCTTTGGTCATTAACTACTTTTAATGTCTTATTAGTTTTGCTTAAATTTATCATAGTCTTTACAAAATTATTTCCATCTCCGTAAAGCCATGCAGTTCTAATTATATAATGCTTAGGATTGTGATTCTTAACTAATATTTCTCCCTCAAGCTTTGTCTTTCCATAGATAGTTTGTGGATTTACGGGATCAAACTCTGTTAGTGATTGATTTACATCGCCAGCAAAAACATAGTCTGTTGATACTTGAACAATTTCGGCTCCAATTTCATTTGCAGCCGCTGCTAAGTTTTTAGGTCCTATTGTATTTATCCTATATGCCATATCTATTTCAGTCTCACATTTATCAACAGCCGTAAGTGCAGCACAGTTAATAATCACATCTGGTTTATTTTTATTTACAACACTATATACTTGATCCACGTTTGCTATATCTAAATCTGATACATCCGTAAGTATTAAATCAATGCCTTTTTTCCCTTTATATTGGTTAGCGAGTTCGCGACCGAGCTGACCATTAGCTCCTGTAATTAATATCTTCATAATTCATTCTCCTTTATATCTAGTTATTTTTTCATAATTAAAACAATAATTCCATTATCTCTTGCGATCTGAGCTTAAAATAAAACTCTCAGAGTTCAATCCCTAAGAGTATCATTTTAACTGCGTTTATAACATAAAATCAAATTATCTATTAAGAATAATGTCACAAATCCTATCGACATCATCTAAACTTAAATCAGCATAAAGTGGCAATGTAAGCACCCTATCTGCTATGTAGTTTGCAACTGGTGTCTTTTCAACATCAAATCTACCTTTGTAGCATTCAAAACTATTCGTGAGGGGATAGAAATATTTACGAGCAAAGATATTCTCTGCTTTCAGCTTCTCAATCACTTCATCACGACTTAGCTTATACTCATCAAATACCACAGGGAAGTAAGCATAGTTGCTCTTCACCCCTATTTGAGGTTTACATACCTTAATTCCATCAATACTCCCTAATCTTTCAATATATCTTTCTACCACAGCTTTTCGATTTTTTATCTCGCCATCAACATGACGAAGGTTGCAAATACCCATTGAGGCTTGGAATTCATTCATTTTAGCATTTCCACCTACATACTCAACAGACTCTGGTCCAGTAATACCGAAATTTTTCAAGTCATTTAATATTCTAGTTAACTTATCATTCTTAAAGGTTATTGCTCCACCCTCAATAGTATTGAATACCTTTGTAGCGTGAAAACTAAACATTGAAGCATCACCAAAGTTAGCGACACTTACACCCTCTGCCGTTACACCAAAGGCGTGAGCAGCATCGTAAATAACTTTTAGGTTATGCTTATTTGCTATCCTTTCAATCTCCTTTACATTACAAATATTCCCATAAACATGTACTGGGATAATAGCGGATGTCTTATCCGTTATCAAACTCTCCAACTTGTCCACATCTATAGTGTAATCGTCAGGATTCACATCACAAAATACTGGCTTTAAACCATTCCTTACTATTGCATGAGTTGTAGATGCAAATGTGAAAGGCGTTGTTATAACTTCTCCTTTAAGATTGAATGCTGCTATTGCGCACTCCAATGCAAGATGTCCATTAGTGAAAAGAGTAATATTTGGAGTATTTAAATAATGCAGTAATTTTGCTTCTAATTGTTTATGTTTTGTACCCATATTAGTCAGCCAGTGGCTGTCCCATAGGTCTTTAATTTCTTCTGTGTACTCCTCAAATTCTGGCATTGAGGATCGAGTTACTTGAATTGAGTTCAATATACTCACCTCTTTATATTATTTATAAATCTGTTAATTTTTAACCCCTAAGTTCCTCAAATCTATTTAGTTCCATTTCCTTTTTAAAATCCTTTAGATAATCTAAATAGTAATACTGAGGTATGTATCCTAACTCTTCTCTGGCATTTGTTATGTCCATAATAAATTCTCTACTATTAGGTTTATCTGGGCAAGGAATAATTACGGACTTACTACCCTTAGGTGAAAATACTTCAATTACGCCTTCAATTTGTTCTTTTAAAGTTACAGCCCTACCAGTACCTACATTATAAAACCCACATTCTCTATCAACCGTAATCGCTTTACACAGCATTTGGCAAAAATCTCTAACATAAACTACATCTTTTGCTTTAGTCGGTTCTCCCCACATTTCAATTTGTTTACCTGCCATTGCTTGATTCATCAAATGGCGATAAGCAAGCACTCTTTTTTCACCATCAACATAGAAATATTGATTAGGTGTATATGCATAGATAGTCGGGCACCTGAATATGAAGCTCTTAATGTTATACGTCTGATGATAATGTTCTATCATATCTACGGCGGTATTTTTTGATATAACATATAATGCATGATCGCCTTTGTAACTAAAACTTCTCGGGAAATCCGGTTTAATTAAAATTTCCTTCCCCCAGTAACCAGAAAGATCACCTTCCGACTGTGGATATAAAATCCTATCAGCTTGAGTCCTTCTGCAGTACTCTAATACGTTAAAAGCTCCAACTATATTAGTTTCCATATACTGTTCTGGCTTATAGCCTTCCATATATGCTGGTAGAGCTGCAGCAAGATTGATGACAGCATGAATACCATTCTGTGGTAACTTGTTAAACTGACTAGAGTCTGTGATATCAACACTGTAATACTCTATTCCCCTCTTTTGAAAAAATTTTGTTTGTTTACGACCAACAGCTATTATCTCAAATTCTTGGGAATTTAGGTTTTCAATACAATATTCTATTAAATATGCTCCAGTGTTACCTGTTGCGCCAAAAATAATTACTTTTTTTTTCAGCTTCCACACCGCCTTCTTATATTAATTCGTATGTTTCAAGCATATCTTTAATCTGATATCTTGAATTAAACATCATCACATCTATTATTGATAAGTTTGACACAAATTCATTATTAAACTGCTGATATTCAACCGTCCCGGTCTTCAGAAAACTAAGTTTTATCTCTCTATCTGCAAAGTCATCATAAGAATATAGATCTTGTCCTCCTACCGCATTGTAATACTCATCTGCACCAATCACCTTGCATATTTCTATAACTTTGTCCTGACCTTTTAAATCATTATTTTTATTTATTGTTGATGAAACAATAATCTCAGTATCTATAGATAAATATTCACAAATTTGTCTTATGGAAAATTCCAAATACTTTGCTAAATTACTCTCGTCTTGATTAATAATATTCTCAATAACCGAAAAGGCATCTGAATAATATGGTGCTTTTTTATAACAACTTTCAATAGTTTTAAGCAGCTTTTTGTTTTGAATTGGGTTTCCTAATACCTCAACTTCATTAATGCGCTTATTAGGGCTTGCGCCATTCATCTGAAGGTTTATCATTTTACCCTCACCATTCATCAAAATTTTGTTTCTGTTTATCCATCCACCTTTTATAAAGTTAACATCATCATATATGACGTATTTATCTACTGCGTTCATTAATTGCCAATACCCTATGTATGGTAAAAAGTATGGTTGCATTATACCTACCTTCATTTTGTTGCTCCTTTCATACTTTTGAAAACATCCTTATTATCCTGATTTAATTAATGTTTGCTCTTTTTATTTACCTTTTTTTAAAATAGAATTTAACAACTCATACACAGTGTTTAATTCTTCTATTCTTTCAATTTTACTTAAACCTACATATGCCACTACCCCTATTATGAATTGAGCTATAATTTTAACTAAATTATTATTAGGGAGCACTGCGCCACTGAAATAAACAACTATTGCCATTATCACTGATGCAACAAATGTAGGCATTATCTCCTTGATTTGTTCTATAGTTGAATAAGAAAGCAATTCAGCTGAATAATAGGAGTTTATAAAATAGGCAATATACGAACTTAGAACCGCCGCCCAAAGTAATCCATTAATACCAAATTTAAAAAATAATACTATTACTATTAATATTAAACCTATTGCTTTTTTAATGATCTCTAATCTTAAAAACAAATCAGATCTTCCTTTTACTTGAAGGATATTCAAATTAATTGCATGAAGTGGAAATAACATTCCTGCAAAACATAATATTTGAAAATAAACAATAGAATTCACCCATTTTTGTCCAAATATTAATCTTATAAGGGGACTAGCAACCGCTGCTAATCCTATCATTAAAGGAAAAGTTATAAAAACTGATGTCTTTATAATCTTCTTATAAGCATCTCTTAGTTTGTCCTCATTTTCTTTTATACTACTAAGAACAGGATAGCTCACTTTTTGTACTGAGGATGTTATCGATTGAGATGCAGTATCTCTTAATTTTTGAGCATTCGTATAATAACCAAGCTCTACTGCTGAAAATGATTTCCCTATTATTAAAAAATATAAATTATTATATAATGTATCAATCAATCCAGATGCCAATAATTTCCACCCAAACCCAAATAGCCTTTTAAAAGATTCTACGCTAAAAACTAATGATGGTATCCAGCTATTATAAATACACAATAAAAAAGATTGAATAAGTTGCATAGATAAAGTTTTAATTACAAGACTCCATACTCCAAACCCCATATAAGCGAAAATAATCGCAATAATACCTGATAAAACAGATGATATTAAGCTTATTTTGGTTTGGGTTTTAAAATTTATACTCTTTGTTAACATAGTTCTTTGAATTAATCCAAAGGAATTAATAATAAGGACTATTGCAAGCACTCTTAATATAGCTATAAGTTGGGGTTCTTTAAAAAATCTGCTAATGCCACCTGCGGAGAGAAATAGTACTATATACAGTACGACTGCCATAGCAAGATTAAAATAAAAAACTGTTGAATAATCCTCCTGGCTTGGCTCTTTCTCCCTAATTAAAGCATTAGTAAACCCACTATCTATAAATGATTGAGATACTGCAATAAAAACTGTTATCATTCCTATGATCCCAAAATCTTCTGGCACTAAAAGTCTTGCAAGTATTACTAAAATCACAAATTGTATTCCCTGATTTGCAATTAAATCTGAAAAGCTCCAGAATAGACCTGATATTGTTTTTTTCTTTAATGTACTTTGTTCTTGCATTTGTTTTCTCCTAAACTATTTTTGAAATTGAATAGTTACTAATATGTATCTTGAAATAACATCTACCTTAGACTACTACCAGTTTCCATTTGCTATTATTTCTTTTTATATAAACCGGATGATTTTAAAATTTTCTTTAGTAGTTTATAAAAGAATATTATTATAATCCATACAAACATTTTAACTTTACATATAATACCATTTTTCGAAACGTATTTTTTCATAAAGTCTTTGAGTTTAGGTATATTAAACGTACAAATATAATTCAATATTATTTCACATTCTATTTTTTTTAATTCTGTGTTAAAAAGTTTACTATAACTCGTATCCATATTTGATAAGTTAGCTAATGAATTCACCATATCAATTCTAAATAAATTCGGATTGTTTTTAGTTTGAGCTGAAAATGATGAACCCGAATCTCTTACCCATCTGTAAGTCCCCATATTTTCACTAAAATATTTAATTTTACCTTTCGTCAATAGCAAAAGCTTAAATGGATAATCGCCAACAATTTCTACATCCTTGAGAAGTTTATTACGTACCACGGAATAATCCTCTCCCCATATATTTTTAAAAACCAAACTAAGAGTAGGAAGATTATTATATTTAAATTGGTCTAAAGGTGTTTTCAAATCACCTTTATAGCTACCAAACGGTGTATCGCTTAATAATTTACGATTTTCATCTATTATAGATACATCATGGGCTGTTGCGATATAATCACTATTATTTTCTAAAAAATCTATAGACTTTTGTAATTTCGTTTTATCTGTCCAAAAATCATCGCCTTCTAAATATGCGATATATTCACTATTACAATTTTTAGATACTTCTAAACAGTTTAATGATGCTCCAACATTCTTTTCATGCAGGATTAATTTAATTTTATCTGGAAATCTCTGCTTATAGTCTTTTAAAATTTCCCTGGTATTATCAGTAGAACAATCTTCCCCAATAATTATTTTATAATCAAAGTTCACTTCCTGCATTAGTATACTGTCAATTGCTTCTTCAATGTACTTTTCATGATTATATGCCAACATATGTATAACCAATTTAATCAATTATTAACACCTCCTTGTATAATCTAATTATAAGTTTTGATAATAAATTTGTAGTAAAAGCAGTAAGTCTATCTGTTTCTCTATTAGCTCCTGCAATTAGTATCTTCATAATCCATTCTCCTTTATATATCTTCTGTATAAGGTATAAAACTATCATAGCTTAATCCCTAAGCGTATTATTTATATCAATTATTTTTCATACATATTGTTGTAATAATTTTGGTACTCACCTGTTGTAATATTATCCATCCACTGTTTATTGTCTAAATTCCATTTTATTGTCTTCTTTATTCCTACTTCAAATGTAGTTTCAGGATACCAACCGAGCTCGGCCTTTATCTTAGTTGGATCTATGCCATACCTTTTGTCATGGCCTTTTCTATCTTCAACATAACTTATTAGTTTATCTGTTATTTCTTTATCTACATTTTCATTTAAATAACTTATAACAGTTTTAACTATTTGCATATTAGTTCGCTCGTTATGTCCACCTACATTATAAACTTCGCCTACCCTGCCACCATTTATAACCATATCTATTGCTTTGCAATGGTCTTCAACATAAAGCCAATCTCTTATATTCATTCCATCACCGTATACTGGCAAATCTTTATGACTTAAGCAATTGTTTATTAGTAATGGTATTAATTTTTCTGGGAATTGATATGGTCCATAATTGTTTGAACATCTAGTTGTATTTACAGGCATTTTATACGTATCAAAGTAAGCTTTTACCATTAAATCTGAACCTGTTTTACTTGCTGAATATGGACTATGTGGGTCTAGTTGTGTTGTTTCAAGGAAAAATCCTGTTGCGCCGAGGGATCCATATACTTCATCCGTAGATACTTGCATAAACTTCTTGCCTTCTTTAAATCCGCCTGGTATTTCCCATGCATTCTTAGTTATATTTAAAAGATTTACTGTACCTAAAACATTTGTCTTAACAAATATTTCTGGCTCTTTTATACTTCTATCTACATGTGATTCTGCCGCAAAATTTACAACATAATCAATATCATTTTCTGCAAATAATTTTTCTACTAATTCTTTGTCACATATATCTCCTTGAACAAAAATATAGTTAGTATTATTTTCTACATCTTTTAAATTTTCTAAATTCCCTGCATAAGTTAATTTATCTAAATTTATAACTTTTACATCTGAATATTTGTTTAACATGTAATGAACAAAATTTGCACCTATAAACCCAGCTCCGCCTGTTACTAAATAAGTTTTCATATTATTTATTCTCCTTACTAAACTTTATTTTTAATTCTCTAATTGGTTCTATTATTACCGTTTTACCTTGCTCCCTGTTTATTAACCACAGCTCCAAAAGTCTTAAAAATGATTTTCAAATCCACCCAAACGCTCCTATAATCTATATAATTCATATCGAGTTGTACTCTTTCATCATATGTCGTATCACTTCTACCACTTGCTTGCCAATTACCTGTAAGACCGGGCTTTACACTTAATAGCTTGTCCCCATATATTCCATAGTTCTCAATTTCTCTTTCTATTATAGGTCTAGGTCCAACGATAGACATATTGCCTTTTAAAATATTTAATAATTGAGGTAATTCATCTAAACTTGATTTCCTTAAAAATTGTCCAAATTTAGTTATTCTTGGGTCATTTTCAAGTTTAAAACTTTTCTCAAATTCTATTTCTTGTTTCGGTGTCAATTTCTTTAGTAATTCTTCAGCGTTGGGCAGCATGGTTCTAAATTTATAAACTTTTATAAATTCGCCATTCATACCCAATCTTTTGTGTCCAAAAAAAACAGGCCCCTTTGAATCTATCTTAATCCAAATAGCAACAACAACCATCACTGGACTAAGTAATAAAATCCCACATAAAGCACCTATAACATCAGTTATTCTTTTGATTATAAAATATCCTGCATTTTTTTCATACTCACTAGTAATCTTTACCTGTGTCTCCCTCATATCCGTTTCTAATTCTTCCATTTGTATCCCCCCTATTACTATATTATACAGACTCCTGCGCTCTACTTCGCCCCACATTTATAACAATATCTAAAATTTCTATTTTACTAATTTCTACAAAGTTACACAGATTTATTATATAATTTCGAAGATTTTACGTCAAATTTTGAATTTTATAATTCAGTACATCTATCGACCAAATATGACATTTTTTTTAATTTTATTGCTTATATGTATTGGAGTATACTTGCTTTTTTTAACTTGTTTTATGCTATTAAATAATTTATTAAATATACATTTTAATACAATTTAATACATTTTAATTTATTTTTATTTACAATTTAGTATATCATAATATTTACAAAATGTTTCCTTTTTTTATTATATAACAAATTTAATGGTATTTACATCATTTTTTATCCCTAAGTTGAACTATCCTCTTTATATTATATTCAACTTGTTACTTTAAGATATATGTATTTATAATTTTCAGCTTTAAAATCAAATAAAAGAGGAAAGAATAATTATAATTATTCTTTCCTCTTTTATTTGTCCATTTATTTCATTGACTAATTATGCATAAAGTAGGCAAACTTATCTGTTGAATAAGTTGCACGCATATCTCGTACATGAGCCTCGCTACCTTGGTTGTCTGCAACATATGCCAAAGTATAATTACTATTAGCCCATCCCATAAATACAAATGTATGCGTTGGATATCCTCCGCCATCATTAGTTGTAAAACAAATACTTCCTGGTGTAAGCTTTTTAATATTCCAATTAGACTCCCATCCACGTGCATTTAGGTAACTTAAATACTGTCTTGTGTTACATGTTTCTAGTGGAATAGGTACTCCCATTCTTCTCATTACTTCGCTTGAGAAATAAACGCAATTATTTGAAGTACTTCCACCATGTAATGCCACAGCCCTGTTTAGTACATTAGTAACATTAGTTGAAGAGTTTAAATAGTTTGCAATCCTAGCTTCAAGCGCTGTTTGATTTGAACCTTCCGCTGCCGCAATTCTATCCACTTCTATTTTAGCAAGTCTTGCCGCTTCTTCTTTAGCCAACCTGTCTGCTTTTATTTTAGTAAGTCTTGCTGCTTCTATTTTAGCTATTCTATCCGCCTCTATTTTAGCAATCTTATCCGCTTTTTCTTTAGTTGTACTATCTCCTTTAGTTGTACTATCCCCTTTAGTTATATTACCTTCTGCTTCTTTAGGTATTCTAGCTGTCTTTACTTTTACTATCCTATCGGTTTCTACTTTGGCTATGCTATCAGCTTTCACTTTAGCTATTCTATCTGCTTCTACTTTAGCAAGCCTGTCCAACTCTGTTTTAGCTAAATTAGCAGCCTTTACTTCTTCTGCTTTGTCAAATGATGCTTTCGCTATTTCATAATTTTCTGCTATTCTAGCCTGTTTAGGCGCATCTGCTCTCTCAGCGGCTATCCTATCAATTTCTTCTTGTTTAGCTTTATTTGCAGATACTTGCGCCAATTTGCTAGCTCTTTCTTTATCTGCTTCTCCTTTTTCCGCTTTATCTACTGCTATTTTTTCCAGTCTAGCAACCTCCGCTTGCTTCGCTAGCATCTCTGCTTGCTTTTCTTGCGCCTCTGCTTCCTTGGCTAATTTGTCCTTTTTAGCCTTTTCAATTACTAATTCATCGATTTTCTCTTTAGATATCAACTGTTTCTTACTAATTGTTGCCTTAGTACTCGTTGGATTAGCAACTGATGCTGTAAGCGTTACTTCTCTTACTTTCTTTCGGCTTGAAAGGGAAACCTCGCTTTTAACTGGCTCTTTCGCTTTACTTGCAATTGCCCACGCACTAGTACTTAACCCTACCACCGCTGTTAATACCGTTATTACTACTATTCTCGTTCTCATTTTCCTTTTCTTTCTCATTTCAGTTCTAGTTCTCCGCTTCACTAATCATGTCCCCCTAAATTTGTTATATAAAATTATCCATTATTAATATATCAATTTAATCTACTTCCCTATTACTTGTCGTAATCCTTTAATTTTCGCATTGCAAATATCGACAAACACTCCAGTGTTATCACTTCTATTACCTAATCTATTTTTCATTTGTTCCTCATCATGTTGGACAACCTACCTTACCTATTTGGTTTAGGTAGATTTTTTAATTTCTGTCGAAATCTATCGGAAAATAAAGCACTATATTTTTTTATATTAGGAGGTATTGATACCCTCTCTATAGAATATGTACATTATAATTATTTAGGATAAAGGAGGGAGTGCGTTCTGTATTTGGGCTCCTAGAACGTGTAACCCACCCAATCTGCGTAATTAGGTTTATTTTATCATATATCAAATGGAGTACAAATGGGGGGATTATAAAATGTTATTTAATGGGCTATTTTTAAAAAAAATCTCGATAAAACAAGGCGGAAAATTACTTAGCGAATATTGTGTAATAAATGGGTTTGATGATATTACCTCGCAATGGAAGAAGCCTTCCCATGCTAAAAGTTTGTTTGCATATCGCAGGCGAAAAGATAGAATGATATCAAAAAATTGGGTATCGTATCACCCTACTAGGGGGGATGCGAGATATAGTATATGGATTGATTTAGTAACTAGAGAAATCAGAGAAATTTTTAGGTCACCAGCTTAACCTAAATTTTTCAATTTTACAAGTAATATTATTAATTTCTTCATCAACATTTCAAACATTCTCTTTGTTTTGCTTAGAAAAATAGATCCATCAGATAAGTATTTACCAACTAAATCTATTTTTCTAGGCTACTTAAACTATACTAGTATCAGTAGTAACTATCTTAGCATTTTTCTTGCCAGTTAAATCATCTCCTCTAGAGCTACATAAGCGCTTTGAGTTTTTGTAATGCTTTTTTCTTAATTCTTGCAAATTGATGGTAGCTTTTATCACTATCACAGGCTATTTCTCCTATTGAATCTCCTAAAATATAATATCTCTCTAGCATTTTTCGCTCTAATGGCTCAAGCGTTTCGAGAGCTACATATAATTTTTTCACTTCATCATAGGCAATTACTTCATCCTCTAAGGTAAATTCATAATGCCCTGCAGTATCAAAATCTAGCATTTCATTGTTTGGAACTTCTCTAAAATGCTTTATCTGTCCTTTTAGAAGGGCTTTGAAGTTCATTCTTATAGAATTTATGCAGTAGCCGTTAAAGCTGTTGCTGCCTAGCTTATACATGTCTATGGCTTTTATAACAGAAAGGTAACCATGCTGCACTAAATCTTCTAGTTCATAACCTGGAATGTGATACCTTGAAGATTCCTTGAATATGAGATATTTGAATTTTTCTATTATCGCTTCTGTAGCTCCACTCTCTTTATTTTTAGCCTTTTCAACTAGTTTTTCCATAATAAAAACACCGCCTTTTAAATTTTTTATATCGAGAATATTAAAAGAAAACTAATCAGTATGCTTGTCCTAATAGCTGTTTTTCTAGAAGATCGAAATCATATGTTCTTTGCTCATAGTCGCAGAAGCCACCATTTTTCACATTAGGGCTTGAGCTGCCACTCTTTTTACTAGCCCACTGTTTTTGATAGAATTTTACCTGCTCAGCAGTTTTTATGCCTTTACTTATCCAGCTATTGAGTACTTTAGTGATGTACTTTATAGTTTTAGCATTATATTCTACAGCCTCATCAATAGCCATAATGATAACTTTGCTACTTACCTGCTTTGCAAAATCTAATATTTTTTCATACACCAAAGGCGTGATAGCATGTACATTTTCTTCAAATACCTTAAGTACACTTTTTAAGCCCTCACCATCAGCATCAGCAGCAGAATTTTTTCTATATTTTATGACTATTGCTTTTTTAGTCACTGCTTCTTCTTTAGTTAATGCTTCTTCTTTAGTCACTGCTTCTTCTTCTTTATTCCTTAATTCTTGTTCTTTATTTATTAATTCTTCTTTATTACTTCTTATTCTATTACTTGGTAGCCCCTTATAAGGGCCTTGTAAGCCCCTACTAATATCCTTGTTAATTATGAATTCACGTGGCTCCTGAATTTCTTCCTTTTTCAGAAAATCATTATTATCTTGGTCTTCTATATTTTCCATGGGAATTACATCAGAGCTTCTTTCTAAAGTAAGATTTATGGGATGATTGTCCACTTTTTCTAAGTAGCAATTTACAGAAGTTCTATCATCAGTAAAATTAATATCAAAAGATTCCTCTATAATGAGGTTCTCGAAAATTTTCGCTACATCTAATTGAGCTACATCACATTTTTTAAATAAAATTTTAAGAAATTCTTTATTTTTAACCCTGGATAACTCGTGATGAACACATTTAATAGCGTTTATATTGTTAGGTACGTTGTATTTCATCCAATTTAACAGCATAATCTCTTTCGTATCATCACAGTATAAGATTTTGTTATACTCACAGAATCTTTTAATTAGCTTATCTACAGTATCTCTGTTGTACCCAGTTTCTGTAGCTATAAATTTCTTTGATATTTCATAAATACCACACTGCGTTGTTTTGGTATTTGAAATAAGATATAAATAAAAGTATTTTTCCTCTGGTGTAAGTTCAAACACAAAGCTATCACTCCAAAATTCTGTATAAATCTGTCTGTATTTAGCCATTAGTTAATCCTCCTTAATATATCTAGTGTCCCTGCAAATCTACACTATTAGCACCTTTTAATTAAGCCCTATATATAATAGCCACGAGAATTGCAAATCCGAGTCCCCTAATATTAAATATTTTTAAGTTTCTTATAAATTTTTTTAAGACGGGTTCTTATAGATGCTTCATTCACTCCTTCAGCACGAGCGATTTGAGTAATTGATATATCTTGAAAAAACACCTTTTGTACTAATACTTTCTGCTGTGGTAACAGTTTTTCCAAAGCATTATGTAATGCTTTACTTGTTTCTTTTTTTTCAACTATGATATCAACAGCTACACTGTTATCTTCAAATTGAAACCCTTGTTCCTTCTTCTTCTCTAATGAATTGTGTCTACGTGTTTCTCTTCGTTCATTGTTATAAGTTTCTCTTCCAATTTCTATTGCAATCTCCGCAATATCCTTTGATAACTCAATCTCCGCTATTTCTCCTGTTACAAATTCATACTTAATGACCATTATTACATCTCTCCTTTAATCTTTTTAAAATTCAGATAGAATCCCCTAAAAGAGCAAAAAAAATAGCCGAATAATTGCTTTTATTAGCAATCATCCGGCACTTTGAATAAAAAAAAATAAGAGCCGTACAAAAGCTTTGTTAAAAGCAATTGTTCGGCTCTTAGGTAGTTCTTTTAGACTCCTTTTAGCTCGAAACACATGAATCTAGTTTTTTTAGGTTATTGTAATTTGGCTTGTCTAATCTCATCTGTGCAACTTGTTTACACTGTATGCACTTTATATCTATTACTCCTGTTGCATCTCCCTCTATATCAAATAATCTTCTCCTACAAATCGGACATTTAACTTGCTCGGTCATAATATATCCCCCTCGTGATTATTTATAGTTTTAATACCCATTTTTTTCATAAATTAATTTCATTACTTCTTAAACACATGCATTTTAATCTCCCCCCCATATTGTTAACCTAATATTAATGTTATACTACGAATGTATATTCGTCAAGCATTTTTTTGTAATTGTTTACTTAATTTTGTATTTATTCCAATGGAAAGAGATTGAACTTGAATTATCTCTACAAGGTCGCAAATTTGATTGACATAAAATTATGTGAATTGTATAATAATTATTATAAAATAATACTTGGAAAATATATTTTTATATGAGAAATAAGTCAATATATAAATATATATAGAATTTTATGCAATTTTAAAGCAAAAATTTATTTATACTTTTGCATAATATGAATGATAGGGGCGAATTAGTGTGAGTGAACAAACTGTATATCAGTATGCAAAATTTGATTTTTTAAAAAAATTTCTTTTTACTTCTAAAGTTAACAAACAACTTAAATATTGCAAAAACATTGAATCATATTTACTTAGCAATGATTATTTAAAAAAACTGGACAGTAGATTAAACTTAATAATCTCTGATGGATTTAGCAGTGAGGTAAAAAATAGTTACTTCTTATATAAGGGCTATACCCAGGATGGGAGTTTAACTCCTTTACAAAAATATACTGTTATTGATGGAGAAGTAAAAAAACACATTGATGTGATTAATCATGGCATTATTATTATAGATTTATATGAAGAAAGCATATACCTACATAGCTATCTTAAAAACAGCAACTATATAACAGGCTATTTAATTAAAGAAGAAACAACCTCTGAAACAAACAAAACTTTAATTTTCAGCAATGAAAAAATTAAAATAAATATCAAGAATATTAATACATCTGATACCATTCTTGTAGTTGATGATTTTATAAATAAATTTATCATATAGAAAAGCCCTCCGAATAGGAGAGCTTTTTTTTATATTCTGAATACATAATCCCAAACTCCACACAAAACATAGTAGATGCATATATATTCAGTGAAAACAAAATGAACTGTGCTGTTATTTATGTTGAACCTCTGTATATAAGAATGACTTTTGTAGAATACTAAGGATAAATTCTGAGAAATTATGGAGATGTTATTATTGGCTTCTAAAAAAAATTCATTACTAATTGTGATGTTGTCGTTGATAACATTGTTATTTTTTAGTTTTCTACCTCTAACTAATATCCAAAATGTTATTGCTACAAATATAACACTAGATAATGAAACATCAAATGAGAAACGAGGAACACCACATTATGATTATATTATAGGAAAGGATCACTGGCCTCATTACCGTGTATTCTTTTGGGTTCCTAAAAGTGCTACCCATTTTACACCTTATGCTGATAGCGGAGTTAATACAAACGTTTCAGAACATGGTGATGCTTCAAAGTGGTCCGTAGTTGTTACACCCGAAGTAAAAGATGATAGAAAATTAGTGTTCATATATGTACCTAAAACCTTTGTTTTTCTATATGGAAATAACTTTGAGGATGTTATACATTTAAACTATTATTAGTTTTTAGGTATTTACTATCCATAGGAGATTACCGCAAGTTATCCTATGGATTTAACGACATTATATTTAAGACCTAATAGAATTTCTTTTTCTTTTTGTGTATTAATTTTATAATCTTCTATGAAATCCATGTTCTCTTTCCTTTTTTCATTTTTTGAAATTATATATCTACCATAAATGACTGATGTTCCATCTTCGCCTAGCTTCCGCATCCCCAGTTTATGTGTTCCCATAAACTAGGCGACTGACACAACTCCTTTCCAACAAATGGATGAACGAAGGAATCCGTTTGTTGGTTGCTAACAGCGTTTGGAAGTGAAATAGGACAAACTTTATTGCTAATACATTCGAGTATCTTTTGTTTATTAATACCTTGTTTGGATATAATTTAGAAAGAAGAATATATATAGTAGAATATTTGCTAACATTAAAACATATAATCTATATAATTCTAAATGAAAAAAACATATTAATTATTATTAATAGGAAAGGATGTTGACTTTATGCTTAAATTTATAATTATTTCAATTATATTATCTATTATGTATATTTTATTAGGTAGCTTAATGCATGCAGCAGGTAAGGATACTCCTGTAATGCCAGATATTAACCATAACGAGTATAAATGTAAAAATAATTAACTTAGGCCTTTTGTCTTAGTAAATCTCTTAAACACTTAAATAAGTGCCTTTACCAGGCCTCGTATTATCTAATATGTCAAATATATCTGTAGTTATTATATATCTACCAAGTATAGCTACAATTGATGGTGGTACCTCTACTTGTAGTTTTTCTGACGTTATACTTTCGCTCTATTGAAAGCTCTTTATTCCTCGGTCTTCCTGACTTTTCTTCCTATATATATAGTCCTTCTAGACACAAAAATGCTCCCCTTAAAGGAGGCCGCTGAAAAAAGCACTCTTTATTTAGTAGAGTTTTCAAGCTTGAATAGAAAAAGCATGAGATATTCATATTTTGGATATCTCATGCTTTTTATTTTATAATTAAGTTTTAAAAGCCCTATTTCATGCTTTTCAACTTAATTATTCTCTTTAGATTCACAGTGAAGATTGATAATGCACCTTGAATTTGCATACTAATTAAGCCTGACGATATTGCTACATCATAGCTATGTTGGTGCTTAAGTTCACTGTTTTTAGCCTCTATCATATAACGTTCCCTAGCTCGTTTTTTAAAATATTCACTTTTTTCGAACTCTATTTGATCTTTGTGAGTATTTGACTTTATTGAAACTGAATAAGTTTTAGATTTAGCGCCTTCTTTATAACACCCATCTTTATGAACACAATTTTTACACTTTTCTACATTAAAATAGTAGGTTAGCACTTGATTTTTACCAACATTCTTCTTTCCCTGTTTTGCTTTTTTAATAGCCATATGACCTGCCGGACATACAAATAAACCAGCATCTTTATTAAACTCAAATTCATCTTCTTTTTTTCGCATTCCTTGTGAAATTACAGGATTTAGTCTTGAAATTAATGCAATTTTATTTTCTTTTGTATATTCTAGGTTTTTCTTTTCAGAATAAGCTGTATCTCCAATTACTTCATTTACATCTATACCAGCCTCACGGCTTTTTTCTATTAAGGTTATGAGCTCCTTTCCATCACTTTTTTCGCCAGTTGTAATAACAGCTGCTGTAATTAAACGTTCTTCACTCATAGCAAGGTGTGATTTATATCCAAAAAAAGAACTATCCTCAGTTTTATGCCCCACTTTTGCATCCTCATCTTTTGATATTTTTAGATTTTCTAAGTCATCATTAATAGCTTCCATTAAGTAGTTTAATTTAGTTTTCACAGCTGGATTTGCTGCAGTTTCTGGCTTCTCATTTATGGTATCAATTAATAATTTGCAGTACTCAAGAATATCTTCAAGTACTCCAGTTGTAACTTTATTAGGTAACTCTTCTTTAATACCAGGATGTACTCCGTACAATGTTTTTCTTAAGTTTTTTGCACGTTTCAATAATTCCTCGCTTGCTGACTTTTGGTTATAACGTGACTTGGTATGCGTAGCATCAACTATTATTGCTTTACTTTTTAAAACTCCCTCTTTTATAGCAAGTTCTACAGTCTTGTTTATTAATAAATCCAATAAATTCATGTCTTTAAGGCGAAGCTTTCTAAATTTAGTTAGTGTACTTGAGTTTATTAAATTTGTTTCTTCTGGGGCTAAATTTAGAAAATATTTAAAGGACATGTCATAAAGAGTTCTTTCAACAACATCTTCATCAGACAATTCATATATTACTTTCAAAAGTAAATATTTAAATAGCATTATGGGGTTAATAGCACCTCTACCCATAGATGAACTATAGTTAATCATCAATTCGTCATAAACAAATGAAAAGTCAACAAGGTCATTAATTTGCTTTAAAATGTTATCTTTCGGAATAATTAACGAATATAAGCTATGGTATGTATTTATTTTTATTTCCAATTGTCCTTTTAGCATAATAGTTTAGCCCCTTTTATTTTATTCTACTATACTAATTCGACATATCTTTTAAAATTCCTTTTTGTTTTTTAGTCTTTTATATAAAAAAATCGCCATCTTTAATTAGATGACGATTTTTTTATATAGTTTTTCAGTGGCCTCCCTTAAAGTAGACAGATTTTTATTTTTTAATCTGTCTACTTTAGGGGGAGCATATCAATGCCTACTCAATAGGTCACATTATAAAAATTATAGCCTAACGGATATTTATTTTATTTTTTATTAGATACATTTCTAGTTTCATAGCAGCCCCAGCACTATCAATAATGACATCCTTAACATGAGCTCCCCTTCCAGGCACAAAAACTTGGTGCACTTCATCACCTATGGCAAAAAGGATACAAATAAGTAATCAAATACTACACGCTGTATTTCTTCTTAATGCATTTATCATTAGTGTGCCAAGAACTAAATAAACAAAGAAGTGGGCATTTTCCCTACTAAGTAATCAAATTTTATTATTAATTTTAGTATTAGGATTAGCTTTCTTTATTGCTTTTATATCAATCTTTGTTATTCCAAAGCTCAGCTGGCATGACTTAAAAATAAGCGCCACCCAAAGAATAACAGCTATCTAAGATAAAATTCTATGCATTTTGTTACTCCTTCTCAAACCACTAATCATTCCTACACATATCCGTTGCCGTAGCGGGTCATGAAGTGACCCAATTTCTCTCACTAACTACTTTTCATTACTACAAGCTATTTCTTCGTATAAATTACTAAAGTTATCATTATGCTTTAAAGTTTGAAGATACTCCATGAATGGAACTTTTAACCCATCTCTTTTTAAAGCAAACTCTACTGTTGCCTCAAGAAACCCTAATTTATCCCCTACATCATATCTACGTCCTTCAAATATGTATGCATACATATCTTGCTGAGATATTAACGTCTTTAGAGCATCCGTTAACTGAATTTCCCCACCTTTACCAGGTTTCGTGTTATCTAATATATCAAATATCTCAGGAGTTATTATGTATCTACCAAGTATGGCTACATTTGAAGGTGCTACATCTACTTGTGGTTTTTCAACAAGGTTATTTACCTTGTATACTCTATCACTAATTTGAATTCCATCAACTATTCCATATTTATCAACATTTGCCTTAGCTACTTCTTGAACCCCTAATATTGATACTTGTTTCTCGTCATAACAATCTATAAGTTGCTTTAAACACGGAGTTTTAGCATCAACTATATCATCACCTAGCATGACAGCAAAAGGTTCATTGCCTACAAATGTTCTGGCACAATTTATAGCATGTCCCAGTCCTTTAGGTTCCTTTTGTCTTATAAAGTGTATATTTACCATGTTCGATATATCTCTAACCTGCTTAAGCATGTCATCTTTATGTTTATTTTCTAATTCTAATTCTAATTCCACTGATTTATCAAAGTGATCTTCAATAGACTTTTTATTTCTTCCTGTAATAATTAATATTTCTTCTATACCTGCAGCAACAGCTTCCTCTATAATATATTGCATCGTAGGCTTATCAACTATAGGTAACATCTCTTTAGGTAATGCCTTTGTGGCAGGTAGAAACCTCGTTCCAAGTCCTGCTGCTGGTATAATAGCTTTTTTAACTCTCATATAAATCTCTCCTTTTCACATTTTTAACCAAGTACCCGTCACCCTACTGAGGAGCGCCGCCGACGAGCTTGCTACTTCTATAAGCTTCGTAGTTATCCCCTCTGGCCATCCCCAAATTTTTTATCTCTATTTTTTTCACATTCTTCCAACTTCTTACACTCTAAATCTGCATCAAAAGTCCCATCGTCTCCCAGCTTTCGTATATACCATTTTATCGCAACGGTCTGATTCCTTACAGGGTTTGGAAGTAAATCGGACAATCTCTGTTACTAATTCCCAGAGTAGCCTTGCAAGTGGCTCTCCTTAATCTAAATACTAATCTGAATCAATAATATAAATAACACTTTGACTTATACTATATATATTTTTTACAATTCTACCGTTAAAATCTACCGCCTTAGTCTTATTACTAAGTAGCTCAATATTTATTGTATGCCTTTTTCCTGTTGTCCATAATGCATAGGCTACCTTATCTGCTTTTTTAAACATAAGAATATAATCAGAATCCTGTCCATTATTTATCCTTTTTACAAATTTATAATTTTTAAGAACAGTAGTTAATGTTGTAATGGCATTATAAGCGTCTTTAGGTTCTAAATCATTATAAACACATCCAAAATTATGCTCAGCATTTTTTTTGTCAACACCATCGTCCTTCCAATCATACCAAATAGTTAAATTTATTCCACACATTAAGTTAGTTAAATATTCCCTGACACAGTATTGAGCTTGCTTTGTTTCATCTAATGCTTGCCAAGTGGTTGAATATCCCCACTCACCACAAAATAGTTGTATACCTTCTTTATGCGGGTATTTGTTTATTAGATCCTTTATTTTATTATAATCGCCAATAACTGTTTCAGGATTACGTTGTCTATACGGATGTACACTTACAGCATCTATATATTTAAAAAAGTTGCTTTCACCTAAATACCCTAAATACTTGTAATCCATACTAGCCACCGCAGGTGCAACTATAAATGCGTTACTATCTGCAAACCTTATTGCAGTTATAGTATCCATTGCAAGTTTATAATAATTCTCTACACTAATCTTAGGTGTCCAAGATCTTTTATTTGGCTCATTCCATATTTCCCACATTATAGACTTTCCTTTATAATGTTTCACAGCTTCCCTTGCAAAATCAGCAAATGCTTGCCTTCCTTGTTCTGAATAAGGAGCTAATCCATTATCATATAGTACATTACTATAATCTAATATAAAGAGAATATTCATTTTATTTTTATTCATTTCATCCACAAGTTTATCATATTTTGAAAAATCATAAACTCCTCTACTTTTCTCTATATTCCTCCAAAAAATATCCATCCGTACAGTTTTGAACCCCGCATTATAAATTTTTTTTGTTTCATTAAGTTTAGAATTTACAAAATGTATATTTACACCTATTGAATTTTGCACTTCATTGCCCACAACAGGAATACTATCAACTTCAAAGCTCTTCTCATTTGATTCAATACCAGTTTTAATTAACGTACAAAAGATGAATACCATCAAAATAGCACATAATGTGATAGATACCTTTTTCATCTAATTATCACCCAAATGTTCTCTCAAAGCTTCCTTCCAGTCTCGAGTAGCATCCCCTGTAGTTAATTCCAACATATAATTTCTAAGCACTAAACATTCATATCGTTTTGATACTGCTGCTAAGTTTTTAGATCCTATTGTATTTATCTTATGCGTCATATATATTTCTGTCTCACTCTTATCGACAGCTGTAAGTGCAGCACGGTTTATAATTACATCTGGTTTATTTTCATTTGCACAACTATATACCTCATTACCGTTTGCTATTTCTAAACTCAATTTGCCCGTAATTATTAAATCAATTCCCTTTTTCTCTTTATATTGCCTAGCTACCTCTCTACCTAGCTGACAATTAGCTCCTGTAATTAATGTTTTAATAGTTCATTCACCTCTTTCTGTTCTAATTGTTAATTAAACCAAAAAAACCTATATGGTAAAACACCTGATATATTATCATTTAGTTGAACTAGCATAGGAATAGCAGTTATAATCGTTAGAGCATAATATAGGATGTGCTTCACTCTTCCAGAATTACTAATAATTAAAGGTATATAAATAATAATAAACAAAGAAAAATATATTTCAATACGACTTATTAATAAATTATTGTAGAATACAATCCCTATCACCACTGCTATTGTCAGTATTGCAGACAAAAGATATAATTCATCTTTAACTGGAAAATCAATATGCTTTTTATACTTTAAAATAATCATACATAATATAACAATTGACAGATAGAGTAATGTAACAATTACTTTCCTGCCTTGGCCTGTATCTGATATAGAAACTATTCCATCATTAAGGTATATTGAATACCTTGGGAATAAAACTAAAAATATATTTAGCACTTTGTCATATAAAAACATTGCAATTGTAGTTATAATAGCTAGTATATATATTTTTAAATTAGACCATCTTATTTTCTTTAATGGATATAATAATAAGGCTACAATTGCAGTATTGTGTACCAATATAGCTGTAATAACAAGCGCTAGGAATTTTTTTATGTTATTGTTTTTTAAATAGTAATATGAATTTGCAATTAAAACCACAGCTATAAATTGTCTTGAAATATTAAAACTTTTAAAATAAAAATATAGGGTAATATAATAATAAACTGACATTACTACATTCGATGAATTTTTATATATAAATGATCCTACACCAGCAATTATAATTATGCTATTAAAAACTGTTATCCACTGGGAATTATTAAATAAAAGCGAAACAGCCTTATTATAGACTGCATATAATGGCGCTGATTTTGTAACATTAAATATATCATTTGTATAATATATTTGTTTAAATAAATTACTATATAGTTCTGTATCAGTCCCAACGCTTGTACACCTTAAAGCCATAATTAAACCAAGATGAATACAAGTTATAATTATAAAAATCTTGTTACTTTTCTTTTTATTTCCATATTTACTTGTTGCATATAAACTTGAGAAAATACCATAACACATAACAATGAATATATTCGCTAAATAAAATACCATATTAGCCCCCCATTTATTGATGGTTCTTACTGTTTTTTTTTTAATAAAAAAAATAATGGAAATTATTTCATTTGACTCTATTATATCTATTTTAATTTTTTATTTCAATTAATTACTCACGCTGTTCGGCATTCTCCAAATATACTTTGCAAACCCGAATATTTACTATTTTTTCATTTTTCTACATATTGTTTAAACAGTATTGGTGCTGTATCAGATCCAACTGGAAACTAACAAAACTTATATTTATTTCGTCTAGCTTGCTTCCATTTGTATTATTGTCCTTATAATGTTAACTTAAGCTCAATTAAGACAGACCTAAAAATACCTCTGTAAGGAAAAAAACTATTCCCACATCAAACAATGGAAAAACAATACAAAGTTTACATTATCCATACCCAGTAGAGCTATGCTATCTTTATCTCGAAAGATATAATTCGATTGATTAGTAATTGATCCTATTTTTTTAGTTGTTGCTGTTGTAATAGAAACTTGATTACATATTTTATCTAAGAATTGCGCTTGGAAACTTATATTCAAATTTCCACTAGCTCCTATATAAGAAATACTCACCATTTATATAATATTCCCTGTTTAATTCTATAGGCTTCGGTAATAATTTTGAGCCAATTGGAATCTACTGTACATGTTAGTTTTACTGCTCTAGCCTTTCGACAATATATCTATCTTAGCTACTCTGTTTAGTACGGACTATATTTGCAGTAGATTCGTCATCACCAATTACAACTATACCTTAGTGTTTTAACCTAGATTATTTTCTATAATACATTCACAGCTTTGAATCGCAACATTGCTTTGCTTCGTCATTTGCAAGCATAGATACTTTTGGTACTCTATACCTCATTATGACCGCTCTAATAATAGCTTCTTCACAATGTCCTCTTAGTTTTTGCCTACATACAGTTACCCGTTTTCATTGGCTAAAGTTAATCACTTCTATGGATTAATATGCCACTCGCACTATAGCTTATCTCCCTTGTGTTCCCATATATTTGAACTTACCTATTTAATATGATAGTACAGGTTTCTCTTGATAGGCCTACCTGCCTAAATGTGAACACATCCATCTTAACTAATAAAGTTCAGCCTATCTGCTCAGCAAACACGCTGCGACATGCCAAATTAGAAAGTAGGCAAACTTTTTATAACTTCCCCCTTCTCAGTATTTTTATAATTTTACTTTATATACTTTTGCTCGAGCCAAAAACAAAACTACGACATAGATTACTATAACCATAATACCATACACAATTAGCGCCGCTAAATTGTTATATATCGGAAATTTATTTTTTATGATTAACGTTATTATAGTTGATATTGAAGCTGATACTAAGACTTTGCTGTTTTCTATAAATAAATTTTTCTTAGAAAAGTTCATACCATAACATTTCTTGAACCTAATTATAATACTAATAAAAGAGAATATCGCCGCAATTGATGTCCCTATTGCTATTCCATATATTCCAATAAATTTTGATAAGATTACACTAAATACAATATTAATAATACTTGCACTTACACTATTATAAAATGTTTTTTTGGTGTCACCTTTAGCATAAAAATATCTATAAGTTACATCTCTCATAACATTCATAGGTAAACCTATCATAAATGAAATACCGCATAAATAAACTATAGTAGTTAGTGAAGTATCAAAATTACCTCTTTGATACAGTAATGCGATCCCTTCTTTACCTACTACTATAAATCCTGAAACTACTAATAGCATAATACAATTAAATAATATAAAATAATCAAAAAGGCGCCTTTGACTATCTGATTTTTTTATACTCTCTGTTATTTTGGGATAAATATAAGTTATAAGATTTGCTACTAAAAGCATATTTATCATCGACATTATATTACTAGAATATGTAAGTGTAGATATCTGCCCCTCCCCTAGTCTAGACGCAATCATAGAATCAATCAATAAAGATATTTGATATAACCCCGAACTAAAAACTGTAGGCAAAAAAACTTTAAACATTGGAATTAAATCTTTATCCTTTAATTTAACAATTAACTTATACTTAAACCCACCTTTGACTGCAAGATATATCTGCAGAATTGTATTTATTAAACTAGTAATTAAAATATATAATACATATTGATAAATAGTTAATTCTTTATTTATTAGTATAAGAAATGCTAACAATACTGTTGTTAGCAAAGTCAATACTTTAGGAACATTATATTTTCCATTGCATTGAAAAATCGCATTGGTAACTCCAAGTATTGTATTAAAAAATCTACTTAATATTGTTATAAACATTACGTTACATGTTATTATTACAAATTCATCTGACCCTATAGAAAAAGTTGTTAATATATATTTCATTCCTAAAATAACTATAATCATAATTAAAATTGATAATAAGTATACAATAGATATAAAATTATTTATAGTATTTCTATCCTTTTTATTAATAATTGCAGGAATTAAAACAGTAGTAATTCCTGTGCCAATAAAGCTAAAAATAAAAGTTCCAATACTATTAGCAAAATTATATGCATCCATTTGAACTGTAGCACCAAATTTAGATGCTATGATTGACATCTGTACTAAAATAATAGCTTGAGTAATTAGTGTTAACAACACCATTGTAGATAGTTGACTATATGCATTTTTATTAGAACTCATTTTCCACACTCTCTTTTATTTATAAACTTAAATTATCGACTAATAATTTATCTAACATATTAAACTGGTTTTCTGAATCCTTTAAAATGTATTTATTTAACATTTTATTATTATTAATTACTCTATTAATATCCTCAAACTTTAAATCATTTATATTCTGTATATATTTAAAATTATTATCTAATCCAATATCTTTTAATACATTATATGTCTTATCGCTATAGATAATTGGATATAATCCCTGATTAAATACCTGGGAAAGTATACAAGCATGAAATCTAGTTCCAATAATATTTTCCATTGATTTAAATTTATTAATAAATTTATCTATATCGCCATCATAATTGATAACATTTATAGCGTATTTATATTTATCGTCTATTAAAGATATTATTTTATTGATTTCTGCTAAATCTCCTTGATCTTCACAAAAAGAATAAAAATAAATTTCCTTCCCATTCTCTATAAATTTCCAAGCAATCTCTGCAATTTTTTCTCTATATTCTTTTTCATAATTTTTTAATTTAGCTCTGCTAGATAAATCTATAACAGATATTCCTACTGTGTCCTTTATCTTATCAACCTCTTTTGTTTTTAACTGAAATACTATGTCTGGTTCCTTTCTAACTGTTGTCAAGTTCTTAAACAAATCATATGAATATTGATCTCTAAAACACACATCTGTTAATTGAGTAAATATTTTATTATATTTCAGTTTAAACTCTTCTCTGTCAAATGGTCCAAAATTTGCACCTATTACATATTTAGGTTTGCCTTTGAATATTTTTAAATTTCTTTCCCACCTTTTATATTGTCTTTTCGAATTTACACCTTGCATAAATATTGAACCTCCAATATATATGAGTGCATCAAATGACCTGTAATATATTCTATCTAAATTCAATATACTAAGCATTTCTCTAGTAATTATATTTTTCACTTTTAAGTTAATGTCTTTTGAAAATATTTCTTGATACTTTTTATCTGATGTGTATACATACCATTCAATGTTTTTATATCTATCAAAAAGTATTTTCAAAAATAAATCATCACCAAAATTACGTTTTAAATATGCTGTAACTAAAATTTTCTTCATTATTTCATCCCCTTATCCTTGTATCCTATCTATTAAGTTATATGGCCATTATTCTTCTCTAAACAAGTAAATATAATAAGTTTAAAGACCAACTATATGTCCCTTGAAAGAGATTGATATTTGTTATGCGGGTTGTCTCATAGATTAAAAAAAGTATTAATTAAGTGAAATCATTGCACTAAATTTCTATCTACGAGCCTTAACTAATACACTAGTTACCAACAAATCAATATATCTTATAGCCATTAGATTGCTTTTCAAAGTAGCTATAGATCACATCACTATATAAAATTCATCCTAAATTTGAAAATCAATTAAAATTAACGGGTTACCGCAAAGAACCTCAGGTACAAAAATCTGCGTGTTATTTTAATTCAATAGAAAAATTTTATATGGCACGACACCTAATATATTGTTACTTAATTGAACTCTTATAGGACTCTACTGCTTTGTTATAAATCACATAAAACGGAGCTGATTTTATCCCACTGAAAATATCTTCTTCATAATATATTTGATTAACCATATAACAATATAGTTTTGTATCCAACATCTATATCGCTAATGCATACCGGGATAATTGATCGCTTAAATCATCCTTTACATTTACATAAATCACTGTATTTACCTGTACTCATTACTGAATTTTAAAATATAGAATCAATAATGCTTTTTAATTTAAAAAGTGTAAACAATAAATAAGCCTTATTTTTTTTTGCCATCCAAAGTATTATTTTTTCATCAAACTTAAAAAAGCTCGTAATCGGTTTGTTTAAGGCAGTTTGGTATATACTCTCATTTAGCATTAGTCTAATTTCACGAATTTTTTTTTGCAAACTATTTGTATTCTCACGGTGAATAAACTTGCAATCAAAACTTCTTGCAATGCAAGAACAAACCATTCTCATATAACATAAATCAAATGCTTCCCTATAATCTTTTTCATATAAGGAAGCATAAAAGGACTCTAATATATTTCTATTAATATCACAAATATTAAAATGATAACTTCTAATAGCAGACGATTTATCTACTCTATAATGATTAAAATATCGGTTAATCATTATAACCCTATTTACCTTTTCAAAACAACACAAATTAAAAAATGCATCTTCTGATATAACAAGTTTTTCATTAAATAATATTTTATTTTTCTTAATCAATTCTGTCTTGTAAAGTTTTGCCCATACTCCTCTGATTGCTCCAACAGAAGTATTGTTAACTCGTTTATCATACTCTGGCGCAACGGTATCCAATGCAAGCATTTTCATATCATTAAAATTCGAATTATACCTGACTAATGGACTTGGATATATTTCATCTCTTTTGACTTGTCCTCTTGAGGTCTCATAATAATGATTCCATGCTAATATATCAACATCATTGTTTTCACTATAGTTAACAACATACTCAAGTGTATCATAATCAATCCAATCATCTGAATCAAGAAACATTAACCACTTTCCAGTTATAATTTTTAATCCTGCATTTCTTGCAGAAGAAACCCCACCATTTTTTTTATGTACTACTTTAATACGATTGTCCTTCTTGGCATACATGTCACATACCATACCCAAATTATTTTTAGATCCATCATCAACAATAATAATTTCTATTTCTTTCATTGTCTGCTTCATTAAGCTTTCTATACAGGTTTTAAGATACTTTTCCGGCACATTATATACCGGAACAATAACACTTACCAAAATTTCCATTTCATACACTCCAATACATTCTACTACTTCTTTAAAAATATTTTTACTATCTTTTTCATTTGCTTATAGATTCCTAATTGATAACTAGTTTGTCTTGCAAATCGTTCTGCCTTTACCCTTAATGTTTGCGAAAAATATTTATTTAACAAATCTTTTCCATCCATCTTTTGCATATCCGCAATGAATTGTTCTCTTTTATAACTTACCTCAACCGGATAGAACATTTCTTTCACCCCATCAATTGCTTTATCTACATCAATAGAACAGGATATTACTTCATCTTTAAGTAAATCTAAAAGTTTTTCTCCTTTTTCTGAGTGTATAATCATTCTGGTAGTTCCTTTATCATCATCCATGCCCTTATCAAAGACATCTACTGAAAAACAATCCCAGATAGTAAAATCACTAATTCGATATCTTTTCTTAAATTTGCATTGGTGACATGACGGTCTGACACAAATACCGGAAAAGAATGCTCTGAGCCATTGATCCGACTCAACCCCACTATGATACTCCTTCATATCTGAGCAGATGGTCATTGTAGAATACTTATATCCGAAATGTTTATCCCTAAACATGACCTTGTTAATTTTAGTACCCATCTCCACTTTCTTCATATCTAAATACTTTTTCCACAACAACGGTGATGGAACTGCACGACAAACTACATCTACTGTAATTAGATTATCATATTCTTTTCCAAGATAACATTTAAGGCCTTCTATCTGACAAGGAGTACCACTAAAGCAAACCATTCTATTGTTAGTCAAAAAATGCTTTGCTTTACTAAATGTATCTCCAATTTGGCTTTGGACATATTTACTGTTTCGAAATTTCTTTAAATCTTCCTCTGTTTCAACATATGTATGCTTTACTACATAATTCTCATCAAACCCTGCACCAAAAACCACCCCCCCACGCCTTAAAACATGATTAGCTATGGCAGTAAAAGCTCCACCAGAGGTACTTTCTCTTCTGATTTGATCATCCTTACTCTGAATAAGAAAGGCTTTTTGATCATGTTTTTCTTCAGAAGTCGGGTTAATAATTGGGCAACTATGCTCACAAATATTACACTTAATGCAGACCGATTTATTTACTTTTGGATATAAGAAACCTTCTTTATCCATTTGCATAGTAATGCAATTTTTAGGACATATATTAGCGCATGAACCACACCCACTACAATTTTCTTTTCTAGTTATTTCAATCATTACCTTAATTCCTCCGAATCTCTTCTAGTGCATTTAAAATAAATTGTTTGGATTCGTTTCGAAATACTTCAAGTTTTTCATTCACTTTATCATAGTCAATCCGCATCTTCATACATTTCGGAACGTCTTCATTTGCTTTTAATAATCGTTCTTCCAATCCTAAACGACTAAGGAGTGTATCTAATCTAGTATTTGTCGATGCCGAATTACTTTTAGTGAATCTTCTAAAAGTAAAAAATAATTTCCTGTTCAGTATCGAAAAAATACTTCCATGAAAAGAATCCGTAAATACATATTCAGCATTTCTTATCAAATTTACAAACTCACCTGGCCCTACATCATAAGGGGCTATATCTGCAAATTCACAATCGCTTTTTATGTACTCATCATTATGCAGTAAAGCCACTATCTTAAACCCAGTAGCTACTTTAAGGTTCTTAACAAATGCCCTTTGCTCCGGATTATTCCCTAAGAAGTAACAAAAAATATATTTTTCATCAATGATTCTTTCATTTTTTTGGATATCCATCCACTGCTCGGCAGTAAATAAAAGTGTTGGGTCACAAACCACTTCACATTTTCTATTTGCTAGCTGTTCTACTATTTTTTGGCCTGTCTGTTCTCTAACAGAAATATAATCAATTCTTTTCAAAAAATTTTCAGCTTTTTCCTTCTGATATTCAGGAAGATATGTAACGCCAAAACTGGTCGCATAAGAAATTTTTGGCACGTTGTCTGGAACAAATGTTAAAGTATAATAATCAGCATCTATGTTTGCTGGAGTCCACAACTGGTCACTTCCAACTATAATTGCTGAATAATCTTTACAAGCTTTTGATAATTCATCCTTGGAATCATACGGCCTAGATACTTTAAAATATTGATTGCCAAATGCCTCAAACATTCTGTTTCTAGTCGCAATCTGATTCCCAAAGGTGCTTTTTTTAAATTTTCGTTGCAGCGAACGCTTTACAGAATTCATTCTTCCTTTAAACATATCTTGATCAGTAATATTACGAAGATAAAACTTTAATTTTGATAAGGTAATTTCTTTACTGAT
Source organism: Clostridium sp. CM039 (assembly GCF_055081075.1). Classification (NCBI taxonomy): domain Bacteria; kingdom Bacillati; phylum Bacillota; class Clostridia; order Eubacteriales; family Clostridiaceae; genus Clostridium; species Clostridium sp. CM039. The sequence goes on along the minus strand of NZ_CM143649.1, from coordinate 3,417,292 downwards.
CCCCGCTATATTAATAGTTTCATTATCAATATTCAGTTCATCAAAATACTTCTGAGTAGCATAAGCCTGTAATTGGCTACCATAATTTTTTTGGAAATAACAAGATACAATCCCTAATTTTTTCATATATTTCTCCATCCTATCTATTTTATTTTACTTTGCTTAAATAAATTCACTTTATCATACAATCTATTATATTTAGTTTCTTATCAACTTGAATTGCTATGACAAATTTCTAATTTTAGTTCTCAAACCGTTCCCGTTTTCTATCTTTTCTCTATGTATATCATATACTACCCTTCAACAGCGAATATATTTTACAAACCTATTACTCTTTATTGAACGTAATCTTTAACATAGTCTAATCTTCTTTATAATGCTTTATTTTGTTGACTTGTAGTTTTCATTACATTTTTAAATGAATTGTTTTTATCCCTTTGTTTAATAATTTCCATATATAAATCCTGATGCTCTTTCACAACTCTCTTTATATTAAACTTATTATTAACCACTTCATATCCATTAGTAATATATTTTTCACATAAAGTTACGTCGTTTTTTAATTTAATAATGTGATTCACAAAATCGTTTATATTATTATTTTCAATTAGTTCTCCATTAAAACCATCTTCAACAACATATGGTATTCCACCTACATTTGAGGCTATTATAGGTTTTCCCATTGCCATATACTCAGCTAACACTAATCCAAACCCTTCCCATTTTGAAGTTAAAATCCCAATATCAAATATTGATATGTATTTAGCTACCTCATTTGTCCATCCTGTTATCACAACCTTGTCTTTTAATTTTTTCTTTTCTATAATTCCTTGTATTTCTTCTTTTAAATCCCCATCTCCAACAAGTATAAAATAAGCATTTTCAAATGTACGAGATATCTTTTCTGCTATGCTTATAAATGTTTCCGGAGATTTTTGTTTTGTTATTCTTCCAACCATTCCTATTACAAAAGCATTTTGAGGTATATTTAATTTTGATAACACATCATTTCTAATATACATTCTATTATATTTAATTAAGTCAATCCCATTATATATAGTAATCATTTTATCTTCTTTTGCTATTTTATATTTAATAGCTAGTTTTTTTTCACCATCTGATATATTTATTATTTTTGCTGTATATCTAGCACAGATACGTTCAATAAAAGCATATATCGTTTTTTTCATTTTACTAGTATCCATAGAAAATGACCACCCATGCGCATTATAAACGCATGGAACCTTACTTCCAACAGCAGCGATCCTTCCAATTACCCCCGCTTTACTACTATGGACATGTATTATATCAGGATTAATGCTTTTTATATATCCTTTAATCTTTATATAAGCCTTTAAATCAAAAAATAATGACATATTCCTTTTCATGTTAACAACATGAACTTTTACACCTAATTTCTCCATTTCTTCTATCATTGACGGATAGTTTGGACAAATAATTTCCACTTCAAAATGCTCTTTATCTATATGAGAAAAAAACATTTTTAAATATTCCTCAACCCCCCCATTTGATTGAGTTATATGAAGAATTCTTCTTTTTTTCATGAATTGCCTCCTAACATATCTTAACTAGTGATAATTTGACTGTCTACTAACAAATCATATTATCACTTTCAATTCTCAACTAATCCTTACCTTGCCCCCTCATCCCCAAACAGCACTCCCACCGTTTTGAAGATAAGACTTATATCTATCCATGTATTTCTTTCTTCTATATACTCAACATCCATTTCCATCCACTCTTTAAAGCTAATATCACTTCTACCCCTAACCTGCCAATAGCAGGTTAGCCCTGGTTTTGCAATTAACCTTAGTTTTTGGAAAGATGTAAACTGTGTTACTTCTTTTGGCAGGCTTGGTCTCGGTCCCACAAGTGACATGTCTCCCTTTAATATATTAAATAGCTGAGGTAACTCATCTATACTTGTCTTTCTTATAAAGCTTCCTATTTTAGTTACTCTTGGATCTTCTTTCATCTTAAACATAGGTCCTGACATTTCATTTTTTGTTTTGAGCTTGTCCAAAAGACATTCTGCATCCATGCACATAGATCTAAACTTATACATTTTAAATTGCGTACCATCTTGTCCAACTCTACACTGACCAAAAAAAACAGGTCCCTTTGAATCGAGTTTTATCCAAATGCCAACAATAATCATCACTGGGCTTAGAAGTATTACCCCACATAAAGCACCTATAATATCAATTATTCTTTTAATTATAAAATATCCTACGCTTTTGTCATACTCGCGGACAATCTCCGCCTGTGTAACTTTTGAATTTCTTTCTAATTCTTGCATTTATGTTCCCACCCCCATTTTATTTTCCCAAAATTTCTATCTCCCCAAATAACAAGCAAATTGCCAATTAGAATTCTTCCAATTTCTACAAAATGTACCGCACCTTATTGTATAACTTTGTAAGTTTTATGTCAAATTTTAAACTCACCACTTCATTGATTTACTGTTCGCATACTCCGAAATACATCAAATCATTACTTATTTTACAGTTTTTGAAAAACGAAATTACCTTTAAATCGTTGTATATCAATGGTTTTTCATTCTACATCTATCGACCTTATACATTATTTTATAATCCTTTCACTTTATATATTGTAAAAAACCGGTCAATTTATTATCATTTCTTTTATATGATTAAATCCCCTATTAACATACAATTTTATACATTTAAATCTAATTTAACCACATAATTGATTATACCATAAAATTCACACTGTTTTCCCCATTATTTTCACAATAAAACAAGAATGCTAAGACTTTTGATAAAATCCTAGCATTCTTATTAGCTTTCATATAGATTCATCCTAAAACGTTGTTGCCTTGTTCTTTCTTAGCTCTTATATATTATTTTTCAAAACTCCGCACAAAATTTCAGAGCAGCATATATATTTAGTGAAAATAAAATAAAAGGAAGGAGTGATCAACATGGCAGTTGTATCTACAAAGGTATCAAGCGCACTAAAACTCACTATGAAAGTAGGGGTCGATATCGATGGTAATGACAAATTCGCAACAAAAACACTAGGTAATTTAAAAGTTACTGCAGTGGATGAGGACATTTTTGCAATAGGAAAAGCAATATCTAACATTAAAACTTATCCATTATTTACACTAGACAGACAAGACCAATTTAGCTTGGTTATGGAATAGTTTTTCAACTTAAAATTTAGAGTTAAATTAAATAATTAAAAGGAGGAAAAGACATATGCATAAATTAGTTATGAGATTTTTAACATCAATAGAAGGTAAATATTTCACTTTAACCGTAGATGACATTAAAGCTGATGAAAAGGGAGTGCCAACTATAAAAGAAGCTGAGGTAAATGCTCTTATGGATCTAGTTATTGCAAAGAACATTTTTGCATCAGCCAGTGGCAGCTTAACAGGCAAGAAAGATGCTAAAGTAGTTACTACTGATACTAATGAAATTGAAGTAGCATAGTAAAATTATCACCTGAGGTGAAAAAGCTTACAAATATATTTAAGAAACCTATAGAAAACAATTAGATAAAGCATATATATTATCTATAGCGGTGAGGGAGGTAATGCACTATGTATGATGCATTTATTAAACTGGTTAATACAGTTGGCTTCCCTATAAGTGTGAGTATATATTTATGTGCGACTTGTTGCTAGACAATACTGAGCGAGGGTTCAGAACAAAACTAGCCTAATTTAGAAATAAATTAGAACTATTATCATGATAGGTAGAATGATAGGGTAACGCCTTGAAATGCCTCCCTAAAACTACGATTAGCGTTTTAGTAGGTGAATACTAAAGGGTTAAAAGCTCGTTGAAGTCGGCTGAGATAGTACCCTAACAAATCCGATAGGATGTTGAGGAATAGCGAACCAGAGGTGGTCGAGTACTAAATAGGCCGGGGGTCTATAAAATATCTATGGTTAGTATGATACTAAGTATCTGACAAAATTGGGAATGTACAGGTCTAAAATATGAATACTCATAACTGGGTATACCACTACAGTGGGATAAGTGAGGACTAGTAAAATTATAGGTTATGAAAATCCTTATAGTGTTAAAGGCACTATCAAGCTTATAGGCTTAATCCAATGACCTAAGGATATATGCAAAGATAATGATAATGGAACAAGGTAAGCTGAGAATACGGAGATTTTACCGTCTTTGAAGTAGTAATAAGGAAAACAGCATAAAGCTGTACAACTTATTTTTATCTCAGTAAAGTGGTGCCACAGTACCGATAAAACCTTGATAATAAGGGGTGGAGGGATAGGCACTAGACAATTTGTTATTTGAAAATTAAATACTGAATAATTCAAGGTTCGGGTAAGACTAAGGTGCGACTTGTTGCTAGACAAAAGTAAGCGTGGGTTTACTACAAAACTAGCCTAATCAGCCAATTAAAACTTGGAAATTAGAACTGTTATTACGATAGGTAGAATGATAGGGTAACGCCTTGAAATGCCTTCACAAAGGTATACGAATAGCGTTTAGCTAAATAAATAGTAAAATGTTATAAGCTCGTTAAAATGCTTGAGAGCTACCGTAAGTAGAAGAAAAATAATCCCTACACGAAATGCGAACCAGAGGTGGTCGAGTAGTGATAGAGCCAGTGTCTATAAAATATCTATGGTTAGGATGTTCCATAAGGAACTGACGAAATCGGGAAGGTAAGGGTCTTAACTTACGATACTTAGAAATGAGTATAACACATAAGTGTAGTAAGTGTGGATAAGTAAAACTTTTAGTTATGAAAGTCCATATAATGTTATAGGCATTATCAAGCTTACAGGCTCATACCGATTACCTAAGGATATATGTAAAGATAGTAATAATGGAACAAGGGAAACTTGGAATACGGAGGTTTTACTACCAATGAAGTAGTGATAAGGAAAACGTAAGTATAACTTATCTTAATCCAAGCGAAAGTGGTGGCATAAAGCAAAGATGAATATTGTAATGATGTTCTAGCAATAGCCACTAGACAAAATGTTGATTAAAAATTAAATACTGAATAATTTCAAGGTTCGAGTAAGAAGAAGAGATATGAAACCGAAATTGTGCAAACAAAGGAGGAAGTAATAGACTTGAAGGAAAGCTTAAAATTAGAGAAAAAGCAAAAACTAAGAAATAATGAATATTACGCAATGCAACCAATACTTGACGAATTGTATAAGAAAGCTTGTAGTAAAAATAAATTTACAAACTTGATGCAGTATATAACGTCTAAAGAAAATATTTTACTAGCATATAGAAATATTAAGAAAAATAAAGGTTCAGCAACAGTTGGAACGGATAAACTTAATATAGATTTCTTTAAGGAAATGGATAATGATGAATTTGTGAAATATATACAAAATAAATTCAAAAATTATTTTCCCAAAAGTGTTCGCAGAGTAGATATTCCAAAACCAAATGGTAAAACTAGACCTCTAGGAATACCATGTATAGATGATAGAATAATGCAACAATGTATTAAACAAATAATTGAACCAATATGTGAAGCTAAATTTCACAAACATAGTTATGGTTTTAGACCGAATAGGTCAACAGAACATGCTATTGCAAGATGTATGAGTTTAATGAATCAAGCTAAATTACACTACGTTGTAGATGTAGATGTAAAAGGCTTCTTTGATAACGTAAACCATAGTAAACTAAAAAAGCAACTATGGAATATGGGAATACAAGATAAAAACCTCATAAGCATCATTGGTAAAATTCTTAAATCAGAAATACAAGGAATTGGAATACCGACAAAAGGAACGCCTCAAGGGGGCATAATTAGTCCATTATTAGCCAATGTGGTATTAAATGAACTTGATTGGTGGATAAGTTCTCAATGGGAAACATTTGTGACAAAACATAAATACTCTAAACCTGAACACAGATATAATGCCCAAAAGAAAACTAATTTAAAAGAAATTTGGTTCGTAAGATATGCAGATGATTTTAAAATATTTTGCAGAGATGCTAAAACTGCTCAAAAAATCTATAATGCTACAAGAAAATGGTTAGAAGAAAGATTAGGGTTAGAAATTAGTCCTGATAAATCTAAGATAACTAATCTAAGAAAGAATTATACAGAGTTTTTAGGTTTTAAACTAATGGTTAAACCTAAAAAGAATAAGTATGTATGTCAAAGTAGAATGTGTGATAAATCTGTTCAAAAGACTATTAATAAGTTAAAAGAACAAATTAAAATAGCACAAAAAAAATGTATTGCAAAAGAAATATCAAAGTTAAACTCCATAATATTAGGAAGTCACAACTACTACAGGTGTGCTACCAATGTTGTAAAGAATTTTGGTTACATTAACTTCTTAGTTACAAAAACCTTAGAAATACGATTAAGGAATTATATATCGGATAAACCGAAACTTTCGGAAACCTATAAACGGTTATACGGTCAATATAAAGGTAAAATAAGAACGATACAAGGAATGACTATATTTCCAATCTATGGTTGTAGAACTAAAGTCGCATTATGTTTTAATCAAGTGAAATGCAATTATACTGAAAAAGGAAGAAAGGCAATCCATGTACAACTTAAAGGTAGTAGCATTAAACTAATAAAATACTATTTGAGCACTGTACACGAAAGTCAGACAACTGAATTGAGTGATAATAGTATTTCACTTATAGCAGGACAACAAGGCATGTGTTACGTTACTGGTGAGCCACTAGAAATTGGAAATATGGAATGTCACCACAAGATGCCTAAACAATTAGGCGGAATGGATGAATATAAAAATCTTGTATGGTTAAAAATGAGTGCACATAAATTAATACATTGCACACTACCCACAACTATTGAAAAATATCTAGGTTTATTGTCCCTTGATGAAAAAGGGTTAAAGCGAATTAATTCTCTAAGAAAGCAAGTAGGAAATTCAGTTATTTAATTAAATAAAAACAAATTGTTGGAACGCCGTATGAGCTGGAAACTCTCACGTACGGTGTGAGGTGGGGGAAAAGTTGGAGATAACTTCAAAGATTTACCTATCACTATAGATATGAACCTAAATTTGTATTTATACAAAGGAGGAAGTAGTAGACTTGAAGGAAAGCATTCTAGAGAAAAGACAGATACTAAGAAATAATGAGTACTACACTATGCAAAACACATTCGATAGCTTATATGAAGATAGTAGTAAAGGTAAAAAATTTACTAAGTTGATGCAATATATAGCATCTGAGCAAAATATTTTATTAGCCTATAGAAACGTTAAGAAAAACAAAGGATCTATAACTGCTGGTACTGATAAACTAAACATTTATTATATCAAGAATATGGGTATAGAAAAATATGTAAAACATATTCAAGATAAGTTCAATAACTATCAACCTAAGAGTGTAAGAAGAGTTGAGATTCCAAAAGCTAATGGAAAAACAAGACCACTAGGAATACCTTGTATTGATGATAGAATAATTCAGCAATGTATAAAACAAGTATTAGAACCAATATGCGAAGTTAAATTCCACAATCATAGTTATGGATTTAGACCGAATAGGTCAACCCAACATGCGATAGCTAGAAGTATGTTCTTGATGAACCAATGTAAACTACATTATGTGGTTGACATAGATATTAGCGGTTTCTTTGATAATGTTAATTATAGCAAATTAAAAAAGCAAATGTGGAATTTGGGAATACAAGATAAAAATTTATTAAGCATAGTGGAAAAAATCCTTAAATCAAAGATAGAAGGTATAGGTATTCCATATAAAGGAACGCCTCAAGGCGGGATTATTAGTCCATTACTATCCAATATTGTGTTGAATGAATTAGATTGGTGGATAAGTTCTCAATGGGAAACATTTGAAACTTCTCATGACTACAGAAGTTATAGAAAATCCGGTCAAATAGATGTTAGTCATAAATATACGGCAATGAGAACCACTAAACTAAAGGAACTTTGGCTAGTGAGATATGCGGATGATTTTAAGATTTTTTGTAAGGACATAAAAACTGCACAAATCATTTTTATTGCAACTAAGAAATGGCTTAAAAAAAGATTAGGATTAGACATAAGTATGGAAAAATCTAAAATAACCAATCTTAGAAAAAATCATACAGAGTTTTTAGGCTTTAAGTTAATGGTTAAACCAAAGAACAAGAAATTTGTTTGTCAAAGTAACATGTGTGATAAAGCAAAAATCAATACTATAAATAAGTTAAAAAAGCAAATAAGAAAAATACAGAAAAAACCGACACCTAAAGAAGTATGTAAATTAAATGCAATAATACTAGGTATCCATAACTACTATAAAATAGCAACGAGGGTTAGTATAGATTTTGGTGAAATAAATTTCTTAGTAAGAAAAACCTTGAATATAAGACTAAGAGGGTTAATGAGTAATAAGCATAAAAAATCCAAAAGTTATGAAAAATTATATGGAGATTACAAAGGTAAAACCCATTCAATTAGAGATGTGACAATCTTCCCTATAAGTTTTGTGAGGACCAAAAATGCCACAAGCCTTACTCAGAGCATCTGTAATTATACCCCAAAAGGAAGGGAGCTAATACATAGTAAACTAAAAGGATTTAATACTCTTATTAAGTATCTTTTGATAAATATAGATATTAAAAATAGTGTTGAGTTTAATGATAATCGTATATCCCTAATGATTGGACAAAAGGGTAATTGCTATGTAACGGGTAAAAGACTGATAATAGGTAACATGGAGTGCCATCATAAAAAACAGAAAAGTGATAATGGTACAGATGAATATAAGAATCTAGTGTGGTTAAGTCATGAAGCACATAAATTAGTCCACTGTTCAACAGTGGAAACAATTAATAAATATGTGAATGAGTTGGATTTGAATGCTAAAGGATTGAAATACATTAATTCTCTAAGAAAGTTAGTAGGAAATTCAGTTATTTAATAGAATAAAATACAAAATGTTGGAACGCCGTGTGAGCTTGAAAATCTCATGCACGGTGTGAAGGAGGGGAAAAGGTGGAGATAATCTCAAAGCCTTACCTATTCCTATTGGTTAGATTTGAGAAGAAAATTGAGGACCTCAATAAATCTATCGCGGGTTTAACTATAGTTATATCCACCGTTATAGGAAAATCTGAAAAATAAGGGTACCATTATAGATTGGTATTCTTATTTTTTTATTTCTTCTACTCTAAAATCTCTCCCTGTTCATAACAAACTTTAAGAAATTGTGGTGTCATATAATAGATTGCCATATAAATTTTTCAAACCTCCGCACAAAATTTCAGTGCAGCATATATATTTTGTGAAAGCAAAATAAAAGGAAGGAGTGATCAACATGGCAGTTGTATCTACAAAGGTATCAAGCGCACTAAAACTCACTATGAAAGTGGGGGTCGACATCGATGGCAACGACAAATTTGCAACAAAAACACTAGGTAATTTAAAAGTTACTGCAGAGGATGAGGATATTTTTGCAATAGGAAAAGCTATATCTAACATTAAAACTTATCCATTATTTACACTAGACAGACAAGACCAATTTAGCTTAGTTATGGAATAGTTTTTCAACTTAAAATTTAGAGTTAAATTAAATTAAATAATTAAAAGGAGGAAAAGACATATGCATAAATTAGTTATGAGATTTTTAACATCAATAGAAGGTAAATATTTTACTTTAACCGTAGATGACATTAAAGCTGATGAAAAGGGAGTGCCGACTATAAAAGAAGCTGAGGTAAATGCTCTTATGGATTTAGTTATTGCAAAGAACATTTTTGCATCAGCGAGTGGTAGCTTAACAGGCAAGAAAGATGCTAAAGTAGTTACTACTGATACTAATGAAATTGAAGTAGCTTAGAAAGATAGTTTCTCGCACTAAACTGGTATCTATAGAACAGCCACTTTGAAAAAAGTGCTTGATCTATAGGTGCTTTTTTGCATGTTTTATATGAAGCTATTGTTCCACAGGTTAGAGTTCCATACTATAAAAAAACTAGTGAGCGTTTTTTTTAATCGAATATCTAGCATATATCTTATAATATGCTAGATAAAAAAATCCCAAGCCTATTAAAGAACCTCCGAAGTCTATTAACACATCGCTTACTGATGAGCCCCTACCTAAAACAAACATTTGATGGTATTCATCAGTTACTGCATAAAATAAGCATATAAACATTATACAAAATAAAGCATCCCGTCCTTTAAGTTCAAATAAAAATAAAAAATTTGCAACAAACACTGCTAATATACCATACTCAATTGCATGTGCATTTTTTCTAATAAGTATATTTATTTTTTTATCTCTTAAACTTTTAGGTAACACGCTGGGTTTCGCCTTAGTTAAATTATTTTTACCCTCCAAAGCATTCTTATTGTTTCTTATAGATTGAACAATTTCATAACTTCGCAAATTTGACGATGAACCAGGTTTAGAAGAATTATAAAATATTAATCCCATCCATAATAAGCATAATACAATACTTAGTTTTTTCAATATATCACCATCCAATCTTCCAATAAAATATATTATATCATGCTTTAATATAATCCTTCTAATTTTAACATTTAATAGCGGCTATGAATTTAATATTCGCAAAACTCTTCCGACTTAACTCCTAATCCAAATCTATAAAGTATCGCTGCCACTATTCTCTCCGATGCTCTTCCATCTCCATATGGATTAATAGCTTTAGCCATTTTTTGATATTCTGCTTTATTTAAAATTAACTCATTGGCCATATTATAGATATCATCTTCAATAATTCCAGCTAATTTAACAGTACCAGCTTCAGAAGCCTCTGGTCTTTCGGTCTCTGTCCTTAAAACTAATACTGGTTTCCCTAAAGCTGGAGCTTCTTCTTGTAAACCTCCTGAGTCCGTCATAACCATATAGCTTCTATCTATCAAGTTATGCATGTCTTGAACATCAATTGGATCAATCAAATAAATTCTATCCTTATTTCCAATAATCGAATTAACAGTTTCTCTAACTGCTGGATTCAAATGAACAGGATAAATAAATGATACATCCCTATGATCTTCAGCTAATCTTTTGATAGCATTGCAGATATTTTCTAAAGGTTCTCCGAGATTTTCTCGTCTATGAGCCGTAACAACAATATATTTACTTGAATTAAAATCAATTTTTTTAAGTATTCTATTTTTAAATTTATAGTCTTTTCTTACAGTATGTTTGATTGCATCAATAACAGTATTGCCTGTTAAATAAATATCCTTATTAATGCCTTCACTTAACAGATTTAACTTATTTGTTTTTGTAGGTGCAAAATGCATCTCAGCTATACTCCCAGTTAGTTTTCTATTCATTTCCTCTGGAAATGGTGAATACTTATCAAAAGTTCTAAGTCCAGCTTCAACATGACCTACAGGCACTTTGTTATAAAATGCTGCTAATGCTCCTGCAAAAGTTGTTGAAGTGTCACCATGAACCAGAACAATTTCTGGTTTAAGTTCTAGGATAACTTCATTTAATCCATTAAGCGCATCGCTGGTTATTGTAGTTAACGTTTGCCTTTGTTTCATAATATCTAAGTCATAATCTGGTTTTATATCAAATATTTCCAACACTTGATCAAGCATCTCTCTATGCTGAGCTGTCACACACACGTAGCTTTCTATTTCAGAGTATCTTTCTAATTCTTTAACCAGCGGTGCCATCTTGACAGCTTCTGGTCTCGTCCCAAATATACTTAATATTTTGATTTTATTCAAGAACATCACCACATCTTTCTATAATTTATAAGCATTATCAAAAACACAAATATTTTTAGTATCAAGAACTAACTTATTCTTGATTAATTTCATATTATCCACAATATGATTATGAGCTACCATAATAACCAATATTTCTATTTCATTAATAAAATCTTCAAAGTCCATAAACTGATGATCAACAATTCGAGTTTTAACAAATGGATCAAATACTTTTATACCGAATGCTAAATGCTCATCCATTTTCTCTAAAAGTTGTAATGTTGGACTCTCTCTTGTATCATCAACATTTTCTTTATATGTCAATCCATATAAACCAACTTTTGAAATATCCTTAATACCATATTCTCTCATTATGTCTCTAATTCTACCTAACACATGAGTTGGCATAGAATCATTAATCTTTCTTGCAGATAGAATTAAGCTTGTTAAATCAGGATAATCCCCCACTAAGAACCATGGGTCAACTGATATGCAGTGACCACCTACACCCGGTCCTGGTTGTAAAATGTTTACCCTTGGGTGCATGTTGGCAGTTTTAATAATTTCATAAACATCCATATTGTCTACTCTGCAAATTTTAGTAAGTTCATTTGCGAAGGCAATATTTATATCACGATACGTATTTTCAACGACCTTGGACATCTCAGCCGTTCTGATGTCTGTAACTATTATTTCGGATTTACAAAAACTAGAATATAATAATTTTATTTTTTCACCGATTTCCTTAGTATCAGCACCAATTGTTCTTGAATTAAATTCAAGTTCATGAATCATGTTTCCAGGTATAATTCTTTCAGGAGCATGAACTAAGTGAACATCTTTTCCGATTACAAGTCTTCTCTTTTCAATTTCAGGACGAACATACTTATCAATTGATCTCGGCGATATCGTAGACTCAATAATTATTATCGAACCTTTTTCACAAACATCTAACACATTATTTACTGCTGAAATAACATATTTAGGGTCAATCTTTTTACTTTCTTTGATGTATGGTGTAGCAACAGCAATTATATAAGTATCTGTTTTGATATATTCAGTGGTAAACTTGATGCCATTTATTAATGCGTCATCAAATAACTGCCCTAAGCCCTTTTCTTCAAAAGTAAGTCTCCCTTCACTTAAAGTTTTTACCAACTCTTTATTATAATCTGTCCCTATTATGTTCGCCCCATTTTTAGCAAACATTAAAGCTGTTGGTAATCCTATATAGCCTAATCCAATTATATTAATTTTTGACATGATTGTCACTCTCCTTACTCAATTTATACATAACAATAATCATATTACTATGCATAATCATATATAGTAATGAAATCAATAGTAAGAACTGCTCGATTGGTAAGTTTCTAAAATAGGAAATTAAATATACAGCAAATTCTCCCACAAGCAATATACTTTGTAAAATCAACTCAATATGTTGCTTATTTGATACAATAAAACTTGTTGTGAGTGATTCTGCAATAAGCCTTAAACAAAACATTGGTGCAAGTAATCTCACATACTTCCCGGCTGTTTCCCACTCCGCTCCAAAAAACAAAGAAAATATCCAAGGCGCTAATATAGCCATCAGCATAATCATAGGAATAATAATGATTGATAACACTATTATTGTTTTTCTGAATGTTCTTTTATAATTTCCACATTCCATTATTTCTTTAACTGCGCTATCGAAAAATACCCTTGCGATATTAGCACTAATTACAGAAAAGGGGATACCCAAAACACGATATGATAATGAATATAATCCTAACTGTTCTGTAGAATAAACACTTTTAATAAAAAGATTAATGCTAGAATATATTGAAGTAGTTATTAATGCAGAAGATGCATTGTAGATAGGTTGTTTTCTATGTTTTAAAAAAGATTTTTTAATTGCCTCAAAATCAATTTTTTTAAATTCTCCCATTTTCTTTCGAATATCTTTTGACTGACGGCCTAAACCGACAAATGAACTTACTATTTGAGAACAGATTAAACCCGGTATTCCAACATTAAACAAACCACTTATAACCAGCAAAGTATTGTTAACTCCTGATTTAATCACCGTAACTGATGAAATCAATTTATATAATGAATTCTTGTTGTTGTGCGCAAGTAGAATATTATTTAATCCATATGCTGCTAGCAAAACAGTTATTGCGCAAATACACATCCACAATGAAAAACCAGAATAGTCACTTCCCATAAAAACCATTCCATAAACAATTCCAATAATTACGCTTAATGGTATAAAAAGAAATAGACATAGTTTCATAACAGAATAAGTATCTTTTTCAGTTTTTGCTACAACAATGGCCATATCATATTTCAAACAGATAACAGGCCCAAACAATGATACAGCAGTTGCTACCACTGTATAGGCTCCCAACTGTTGCGGTGTAAACAGCCTAGTTGTAATTGGAGATACAATTATAGAAATAACTTGCGCTATTAAAGATCCACTTGCCAACATAGAAAAAGATAGTAAAAATTTATTCGCTTTAAATCTATTCCAAAGCTTTTTCATTTTAAGTAATAACCTCACTATTAATAATTTTCAGTATTTCACAGGCTATTTTTGAGTTATGCTTGTCGACAGAGATACTTGAAACATAAGATTCAACCCGTTCTTTATAATCACCCATATTGTTGCTTACTTTAACAATCCCTTTATAAAAACAATCATCAGACTCTCCTATACCGTACTTTGCACAAAAATCCTTTAGCGGTAAGTTTTCAGTCGTTACAATTGGCAGCCCTTCAGCTAGATATTCATATACTTTTCCTGAAGCACAATACTTGTTATTCAAGTCGTTTTTATGATAGCTGACTATACCAATATCGCATCTTTGAACAATATATCTTAGTTCTGGTAAAGGGACTTTACTGATTAACATTACATTAGTCAGATTATTTGTATCAATAATGTATTGTATAATTCGCTTATCTTCATCAGTTCCATCTCCAATAATATATAATCCATAATCGTTTGGAAGTTTTGCCATAGCAGAAACAAGTTTATCTGTAGTTCTCAAAACTGATGTTCCTCCAGTACTTACGATATTTACTTTATATTTAAAGCAATTACTATATTTTTCATCTAATGCTTTTTTATCATACTGTCCTGTTAGAAATCTAATATTTTCAAAGACTAGTGGAAATGTTTTTAATTTATATTGTTCAAACATAATTTTCGACCGATAATCATTAGCACATAATACCACATCAGATTTCTTCATTAGAGCAGTCTCAAATTTACAAAATAGTCTGCCAGATATGTTTTTTATATCTTTATAAAAATAAAGTTCTCTAACATCTTGCACTATAAATTTTGGTTTAAACAGTTTTCTAATTATTAAAGCAGGTATAGATGCAAAAAGGTTATCGGAAAATAAAATATCAATATTTTCAATTTCCTTTGCAGATTTCAAACAAGTGAATAGAAAAGAAATATACAAGCGCAAACTCAAATATTTTGATTTATTTATATTCACTATGTTTTCTTTAACATTACTACACTTACTATTACCACAGCATACTAATGTAACGTCACCTATTTTTTTTGCCACATTATATATTTCTGTGAGTCGACCATCATACTCTTTTATTCCATATGAAATTAATAATATATTCATTTATTAAATCCCCCAATAGTCTTTATGCACTTTGAGCATTCGTCTCTAATTGTTAACGTTATTCGATTAGAATTATTCTTAAATAACTTTGCTACAAAGTATATTAAACCTGCAGTAAAAAGCATAATGGTAGAGAGGCTAATTAGAGGCGGTGTGTTAGCATAAATATTAGTAACAAATCTAATTAAAATATATCCAACGATATAAGTCATTTCATATGAATTTGTTTTATTAAAATATTTTTCTAATTTAATTGAAATAAATATATTTAAGCATGCAATTATTGGTGAAAATAACGCTCCAAAATAAATATAGCCATAACCTAAGCCAGAGATAACATGACCGTTCGCTTTACTTACTCCATAAATAAATGTGTTAAAGTACTCTGTTGTCATCATCATTTTGTTTTTCAATAAAAAACTAACACCAAATATTGAACGCCCAAAATCATAAAACATATTCATTATATTTAAATCCGTTACCTTTTTTAATTCAATTGTGACTGCTAGATTTTGTGTTCCAAAGAAATAAGCTTGCAAGTTTTTAGAGATAAATTCTAAATTTACATTATTTGCATTCAGTGCAGCTGTATATGAACCATAATAAGCTACAGAAAATTGTTTATATATAGTCATAACAAAAGCAACTGATATTGCAGTTATTACTATATAAGTAATTATTCTCTTTCTATATTTTTTAAAAGCTCTAGTCAAAATAAATATTACTACTAAACAAGTATATAATTGTTCAGATCTTCTACCTCCGATAATAATCCCCACATTAATAATTCCAACAATTATTGCATAATAGACATACCGTTTTTTTCCTTTTGATTCATATCTATTTTTACAGTAACTTACACTCCAAACAAAAAAGAATATCACACCACTTTTTATAATATATCTTAATAATAGAATGGGGGTGCTTGTAATATCAACAAATGCTTCCGTTTTTTCAGTCGAAATGAAGAACAATTTGATTATATTCAAGTTTCGACCAATTAATAAATACAAACTTAAAGCTATGAATATGAATATTAGATAAATATATTTATTTCCCTTTAATTTAAGTTCATCATTTGGTCTTAATGGAACTTTATTAGATAACACCATAATCCATAAGAAAAAGCTAGTAATAATTAACTCATACGGCACGAGCCATATAGCTAATTCAATGGACCCAGTAAAAGTTTTCATATATGAAATACCATTATATACACCCGATAAAGAACTGACAATTGGTATTAATACACATCTTATCCATGATAACAATATCGTAAAATAAACTGTTATTTTAAATTTTTTATATCTAATTAAATTTGAAAAAATCAAAATAAATACAATTAGGAACGTTAGTGGATGTATCCACAATAATTGATATCCATCAGCAACTGAGTTTTTGGGTAATATACAAATAAGAACTCCACTTATAGAGCTTATAATAATTGTAAAATTTATTAGAAATTTTTTCATTTTAATCTTCCTCTATGAAAAGCTTATTCATTAATAAATCTAGCTTTTTATGACCTTTTAATATAACTTTTTTGAACTCTTCACAGTTCTCATGAATTTCGTCTTGATTTAGCTTACGATACCAATTATACAAATTATCACCTAAATTATTAAAGCCATCTTTTTCTATAGCATACCCAAAACCATATTTACATGATATTTCTTCCATATATGTGTTTTTGAATACTAAAATAGGAACATTAAGATAAGTTGCATAATACAATTTAATGGATAATGCAGTATCCAAATTAACCTCTCCTACTCCATATAAATTGTAAATAATATCTGCATCTTGAATTAATCCAGCTGTCTCATAAGGTTCAAATCTTCCAGAACAAAATACATTATTTATTTTTTTTTCTTTAGCGTAATTTACAATAAGTTCAGAACCTTCTCCATAAAAATTAAGTTTAAATCTACTATCATTGCCCAGGTAATCAATCAATCTATAGCAATTATCATATAAACTCATATATCCAATATAAGTAATATTGATTGGACCTTCCGCGTCTTTTAATTTTGTATGAGGAGTAGAATCAGCCAAGACTTTCATATTCATGCTATGTATTATTACATAGTCGAACTCAGGTAAATATCTTTTAAATCCTTCGGATGACAAAGTAGAAAACGCTGATGAATATACTGCACTTTTTAGTTTAAACTTTACTATGGGATTATCTTGAAAGTAGATATCTCTAATATTTAAACAATATTTTTTATTAAAATGCTTTTTTAAAATATTTGAAAACATAAAGGCCGTAAATATATTCCAAGATATAATAAAGTCATATTTGTTTTCCAATAATATCTCTTTTGCAAATTTTTTAAAACCCCAATAACTAATTAATTTTCTAAAAAAGGACCATTTACGCTCTATATTTAAATCATATTTGTATACATTTGTTGCATTATTATTTTCTTCAGCATTATACTTATCAATATAGATTAAATCATAGGGTATATTGTTTTTATCTAAAAATTCAGTATACAAACTAACTAATGTCATATGTTTTAAATTTACTGTACTCAAAATGCATATCTTTTTCATGTATATGTTCCTCCATATAATATTTATATATATATTTTTGTAAGATTTAAGTCTTCACCTAATTTCTCTAATATCAGTATTTAAAATTTTTCAGTAATCTTTCCTGAAAATAACTCAATAAATTTAAGGGTATTCGTATTTCTCCCATAATACTTCTTCCCAAATTCATGTCCAATTTCAGCCAAACTTTCACGCTTTTCTTTATTTTTATATAAATCAAAAATTGCATCTGCCACTGCTTTAGGATCATCGTTTGGAGCTGAGATCCCCATTTCATTTTCATTGAACATCTTATAATAATCAGAGTCATCATCCACCGAATTCACAATAGTCCTGCTACATGCCATAAGCAATCCAGCCTTACTTGGCACAGAGTTTCCAATGATTCCTTTCTTCAAAGGAATTAAGCAAATCGAGCAGGTGCTATAGACATCTGAAACCATATCCTGTGGTTCGAGTGGATAAAAAACTATATTATCTAACCCACGTTTTTCTTTTTCTCCTATAAAAGCAGCCCTCTTACTACCTTGGCCTATCATCTGAAACTCTATATCTTTGTAACCTTTGAGTAAATCCGCAACATTTAAAACCATTTTGTAATCAAATACATATCCCATTGTTCCTGCATATTGTACATAAAACTTATTCTTTTGAAGATTATATTTCTTAACAAAACGATTATCTTCCCATAGAACTTCATGTACTGTTCGATCATCAAACCAGTTTACTATTGAAAAAATTTTCTTAGGTGGAACCCCCTGCTCCACCACTTTCATTTTCATGTCTTCAGAAATAACTGTTAATATATCACTATTTTTGTACGCTACTTTTTGAATTTTATAAAATACCCATTTAATAAATCTATTGTTTATAACACCACTACTAACAGCACTACCTGGAAACATGTCTTGCACACTATATAATATAGGTTTTCTCATAAATAATTTCAAAAGAACAATTGAAAACACTACTGTGGGGCAAGACTGAACAAAGACTTCATCAATATCTTTCATCTTTATCCATATTTTAAAACATTTGAAAGCATATAAAGCCTCCTCAAAATACCTATGAATAAAGGAATTTTTATTAATTATCTTCCTGTTAATAACAGTCATTTCAAGATTACGTTTATTTTTCAATGTATCTGGTATTTCACTATTAATTTTTTTTCTTCTACTCTGTATTAAATGAATACTAAATCCACTATCGAGTAAGTCTTCTATTAATGAACTAACTAAATGGTTAGATGGACCTGGTGTGTCAAATCCTTCCGTACATATAAACAATATCTTTTTCATCGCTTCCCCCTTTTAGCTAGTCACAACAAGCTTATGCATTTAGAGTTATGTCCTTTTTATTATGAATCATCTGCTTTTCAATTTATCTATTCAAAGAAGCCACTGCTTCGTCCATGAATTCAAATCCCATATCCTTATTAGGCCAATAATGATAAACCGATCTAATCTCCTTAACTCTAAAACCATTTCTCACATAAAAATTAATAGCATTTATATTGTTACTTTGTGTACCAACTCTTATATCTTTAATATCCTTATGGTTATCATATATATATTTTTCTAAATATATCATCATCTCTTTACCTATAAATCCATTTTGCATGCCTTCTTTAACTGAAATTAATTCTATTATTGCGGTATTAGTTTTATGCTCTAATGAAAATAATATATATCCAGCTACTTTTGAATCCATATAACAATTTATAAAATATTTATTTTCATTTAAGAAAGATGATTGAACCCACTGCCCATAAACATTTTTAGCTTTGGCTTTATTTAAATATGGATCATTGAAAAATCTAGAATGCTTATAGGAATTTTTACTTATTTCTAGTATTTCGTTGTTAACCGGCAACTTATTTTGAATAGCTATATCGAATTTATTAGCATGTTTTATAGCTACATTTATTTCTTTAGTGAACTGGAAATTTATATCGGTTACAAATGCACCTGATAATTTGGATATATATAAATTGTTAATCGAATCATTATTTACATTATCTATGACATTAAACTCATTTTTTTTTAATACTTTGCTTATTATGTTCCACTCTTTGCTCCCTATTGTTTCATCTAAAGTTACTCTTCCACTATTAACCCCAAAGTAATTAGTATCCCATTCTAAAAATTTATAATGAAGTTTGTTCATTTTCATCTCTTCTTTTCTGAGCTGTTCACAATTATATATCCCCCGCTTTAATAATATAACAACTATTGTTTTAATAAATATTTTTAAATCAAGTACAAATGATACATTATTTACATAATACAAATCATTCTGTATCCTTTCTTTCCACTCAATAGAATTTCTATGATAAACTTGGTTATATCCGGTAACACCTGGTAAAACATTTAATTTATTCTTTTCATCCTTTGTGTATAAACTAAAATGATCTTCCAAATCTGGCCTTGGTCCAATAAAGCTCATATCCCCCATTAAAATATTAATTATTTGTGGTATCTCATCTATGCTTAGCTTCCTTATGACCTTACCAATCTTCGTAAGTCTAGGATCATCAACTGAATTAAATGTTGAACCGTCATTATTCCTTATATCCGGCGCATTTATTTTCATAGATCTAAACTTTTTAATATTAAATATTTTACCATTCTTCCCTAACCTTTTCTGAGTATATATTATTGGTCCTACGTCTTCTAATTTAATAAATAAACCTATTACTATATAAAATATCAAAAATGCAGGTAATATTATTAATGCTAATAAGAAATCAATTATTCTCTTAAAAATCCTTTCATACATTCCTTTTCCCCTCACATACAATATTAAAGATCGTCTTATAATTGATGTCAAACTATGATAAACTAGGTGCTACCTCACCCGTCATAATTTCTTTTAAGCTCTCCACCACATACTCGACCTGTTCGTTCGTTAATCGCTGATATAATGGCAATGTAATCTCATTTTTATACATGTCAAAAGCATTCGGATAATCTATTATATCGAATCCCAACCTCTTATATGCTGTATGCATCGGCAATGGTTTATAGTGTACATTTGTTGCAATATCCTTTTGTGCCATTTTTTCTATTATTCTATTTCTATACGCTTCATCTTTACCAATGAGCCTTACCAAGTATAAATGACCACTTGATGAAAACCCTTCTCCATAATGCTTCATAGTTTCAACATTACATTCATTTAATGCTTTATCATACATTTCAATAATCTGTTTTCTTCTTTCCAAAATACCGTTGTATCTCCCAAGCTGTGCTAATCCCAAAGCTGCGATTATATCAGTCATATTGCACTTGTAAGCAGGATAAATAATGTCATATTCCCATGAGCCGACCTTTGTTTTTGCCAGTGCATCCTTCGACTGACCATGAAGAGAAAGGAGCATATATTGTCTATAAATTTCTTCATTATCAATCTCATGAATATCACGCCATGTAACTGCACCACCCTCGCCTGTGGTTAAATTTTTTACTGCATGAAATGAGAAGCATGTAAAATCTGCTACCTCTCCACTTCGTTTTCCTTTATATGAAGCACCAAATGCATGGGCTGAATCAGCTAATACTACCACTCTACCAAATGCCTTCTGAATGTCATTCGCTGGTCTATAAAGTTCCTTTTTTCTATTAACTATTTCAAATATCTTATCATAATCACACATCACCCCTCCAATATCTACTGGAATGATTACCTTTGTTTTTTCTGTTATTGCTTTTTCTAATTGCTCATAATCCATTTGAAAAGAGTTCTTTGCAGTATCCACAAGGATAATTTTAGATCCTACATGATCGATAACGCTTGCTGAGGCGGTATATGTATAAGCAGACGTAATGACTTCATCTCCTTTTCCTACCCCTAAAACCCTAAGTGTCATTTCCATGCTTGCTGTATCTGAATTTAGGCATACCACTTTTGAGGTGTTCATATACTCTGCCATTTTTTTTTCAAACAATTTTGTTTTTGGCCCTGTTGTTATCCACCCTGATTTCAATGTATCTATAACTTCATTGATTTCAATTTCTGAAATGTCTGGTGGCGAAAATGGTATTTTCATATTTATCCCCCTCTTATTTTAAAGATTTATACTCTATTTTACTCACATATGCTTCAGATTGAAGCACCAATATATAAGTTGTTTTATGTTGTATATTTCATATTGTATGTAATTTTCTTTAATTGTGTTCCAAAAACTTACATTTGATCCGCAATGCATCACAAAAAAATAAATAGATAGAATTTGCTGCAGTTCGCAAATTCTATCTATTTTGTGGTATTTATCTTTTTGATTTTTTTCTACTGCTCTTTCCTTTGCTATTATCGCTGTATTAATATTGAAAGTGTTAATAGCCACTCTTTTTTAGATCTAATTTATTAATTACTACTCCTAATATTTTTGCATTAACCTTCTCAAGGAGTCCTTTAGATTTAATAACTGAATCTCGTTCCGCTTCCCCTGAAGAAATAACTAACAGACAGCCATCCGTATACTGAGCTAGAATCTGTGCATCCGTAACTAATATTATTGGAGGAGTATCTAATATTATAAAGTCATATATTTCCTTTAATTCCTCAATAAAATCTTTCATTTTTGCAGATCCTAAAAGTTCCGCTGGGTTTGGAAGCTTTGTGCCTGAAGCTAAAATATAAAGGTTTGTTATTTCAGTTTTCTGAATACATTTATTTATGTCTACTTCATTTTTATCTACCAAAATATTAGACAAGCCCTCTGCGTTAGAACACCCGAAAACCATATGTACATTTGGCTTTCTTTGATCACAATCTATTAATAAAGTCTTACTTCCACCTTGGGCCATAACTATTGCTAGATTTGAAGCAGTAGTAGTTTTCCCCTCTCCTGGTCCTGAACTAGTTACCAGCAAGGTTTTAATCTTTTTATCAAAAGAAGAGAATTGGATATTAGTCCTAAGAGTTCTATACGCCTCTGCGATTGGTATATTAGGTCTTTTAAATGCTATTAAGCCTAATCCTTTCATATATTTCACTACCTTTACTAATTTTTTTTGAGTAAACGCGTTAATCATCACCTGTGGTGCTGTAATATCATCACCTATGGTGCTGTTAATACCTTCCTATTTTATATATGCTGTCATTTTAGGTATTACTCCTAAAATCGGTAATCCTATATATATTTCCACATCACTTTCGGTCTTTATAGTGTTATCAGAGTATTCGAGTATGAACACAAGTCCCACGGAAATTATTAATCCTATTAAAAATCCGATCGCCATGTTTCTTACTTTATTAGGGCTAATAGGATTGGTTGGCATATTTGCCTTATCCATTACCTGTATCTCTCCACCTATAGGATAAACCTTTTTTGAGGATTCTATAAAAGAAGTTGAAATCGCATTTATAACTTTAAGGGCCTCTTGAGGGCTTTTACTCTTAGCACTAATTATTAGAATTTGAGTTCCAGTTTGGGGAGTAACAGTTATGCTATCTTTGATCTGGTTTAGAGTTAAATTACCCTTTAGTTCGTCCAAAGCTCCCTGTGCTACTAATTCAGATTGAGCAATTTTACTATAGGTTTCAACTAAATCTTGATACATCTTTACATCATTGTATTGTGTAGACCCGCTAGCAGTACTTTGTGGCTTTCCTATTATTACACTTGTTTTTGCCTCATAAGTTGGTTTAATAATATAAAAGCTCATTATACCTGCTATTATAATGGCCACTACAGTTATAGAAACTATTAACCATAACCTTTCTTTTAGTATTATAAACATTTCTTTAAGACTAATATCCATTTCTTGATCCACTCATCTTTCCTCCCAGTAAATTACTAAAAAACAAAAAGTATACATTACTATTAATGAATTCACTTCGCTAAGGACTACTAATTTTATTTTTAATTAATCTGCTGAAAAACATAAACTCGCTGTCGCTCAAACATATGTTTTTCTTAACGCATCTTAATTAAAAATAAAATAAGAAGTTCTAAAGCTCGCTTCAATGCATCATATGTAATATATACTTTCTTTGTGCATAAAATATTTGCTCTAATCTACTTTACTTTTTTAAGAACAATACTGTCATTATTCTTTTTCACATAATATAAAGTATCCTTTTTAATGGATTTACTCCCACCTTCAAAAATTTTTCCATAGGTTTTGTTAAACCCATTATTAGTTTTAAATATATACACGTAGCTATACTCATTTTTCAGTTTTTCTGCCCATTCTTTTGCACTTATGTCTTTAGTCCAAATATCACCCTTATAATATGGTTTACCAAGACTCCAACTGCCTACGCCCAAATTAGTTTTTATAGGTGTTATATTATATCTGCTAACCCAATAATCAAAACCATTAGTTGCAACAGAAATAAAATACACTTTATCAGTTTTAGGGTTTAATACCCCTTTTATCTTTGTTATAGGCGCGTAAGGTCTACGTTCTTCTATTGTATTTTTTATATTGTAAGGGGCCAATATAGTATTACTTATAACTGGAGTTACATTTGTAATTAACAATAAAAACAATAACATGAAAATAGTACATGATCGCTTAAATTTAGAATCGTATTCTTTTTCTTTTAAACATATGATTACAACTAGAAAAATCAAGACACCTAAAAGATAGGTACTTGTATACCTTGAATAGGATGCTAAATTAGTAGCTTCATACTCTGAATATGTAAACACATATAAAATTAGTAATGAGGCAGTGTATATAATACCTCCCATGAATACTGTTATAACTCCTAATGAATACCGACCTTTTTCCTCTTCATTAGAAACAAAGGTTATTAGTATAGTAGAAATTGCTATAAGTATTACTACCCAACCCATTAATGATAATTTAAGTATATAGTTTGTTAAAAAAACCTCTGTAATTGCTTTGAAAAAATTATTTATTGTTACAAATTGGTAATGCAATGCATTTCCAGTAAATAAATCTTTAAGATTTTGTAGACCAACTTCGCTTGTATTCCAGGCTACATTCGTTTTTGTGATTTTAAGATACATAGCCCATGATTTTTTTGATATTATGGCAGCAAATACAGGACATAAAATTAGAACTATTCTTTTTAAAGTATTAATCTTCGTGCCCTGATTAATGTATAACTTTAACTCCTCTCTTTTTGCAAAAAAGAGATCTACAGCAATTACTAAAATAGCTATAATCGCAAGTCCAAATCCCGGAGCTTTTGTGAGCGTTAATATAAATAAGGTTAAACTTATATTAAGAATTTTAAAAGTACTTAGTTTGTTCCCATAATGGGTTATGAGTACATTTGCAAACATAACTCCGAGGATTGCATCCACCATTATATTAGTATAAAAATCCTGGAAGAATGCTAAAGGGAGTATTAATATGAAAATAAATCGAATAACTATCTTGCTAAAGTTTTTGTGTTTTACATTAATAAATATAGGCATCATTAATGAAAAATATAATATATTCATAGCCCTGTATAAATTACCCTCTGTAAACTCTCCAGATAGTTTTACCCAGAAGTATTCAAATAATGCGGTTGCAGGAGGATACCCCCTAAATGTGGTAGTTGCCTCTGGATGATTACCAAGAGCATCAAAGATATACATGTTTTTAACTACAGTTCCCCAATGTGAAAATTCATCCCAAGATGTTAGCATTCTTCCTCTTTGTGCCCACCATGCAATTACGAAGAATATCGTGAATATTACAAATCCCGGCGTTAAAACAT
The DNA here is from genome assembly GCF_055081075.1 of Clostridium sp. CM039. NCBI lineage: Bacteria > Bacillati > Bacillota > Clostridia > Eubacteriales > Clostridiaceae > Clostridium > Clostridium sp. CM039. Next base: position 3,391,720 of record NZ_CM143649.1, on the reverse strand, counting down.
TTTCTATGAAATTTTGCCTATTTCTATAAATATTATAACAACAAAAAACGATACTAATTAATCCAATTGCAACTACGGTGTATACACCGATTTCTAGTAAGCCTAGCATTGCAAATAAATATAAAATAATAATTATTATAAAAATCCACATTGAGAGAGTTTCTTCAATTTTTTTATTAAATTTCAAGGAAATCATAGCAGCTCCAGAGCATAATAACGCAAAGATGAGTATTAGATACATATTACAACTCCTCTGAAATGTTCATTTTCTTAAAAACCCACTCTTTTTGAATTTTGTAACTTATAAGTGACAAGATACCATCTATTATAACTTTTATAACAACCTCAGAACGCTTGAAAACAAACCAAGTAGCCGATACACTTAGTCCTGACACTAACATAAGTGTTAAACATAACACATAATATCTAACTAACACTAATTTATCATAAGTTTTATGTTTAAATACTGCATTTTTATTTACATTATAGTTAAATAAGGAAGATATAATTCTGGAAACAATAGTTGATAACAAAATGAAATATTCCGGTGTTATATTATAAAATAGTTTTGTAAACATCGTAAATAAGCCAATGTCCAAAACAAAAGATAAAAATGATGATGACATAAATTTAAAGAAAACTCCATAAATTTTTATTGAATCTTTTATTGGATTAAAATGGGATGATTTATTTTCTTCTATGTAAATAGTATCAATACATACTTCATCAATAGCAATATTTTTGCTCTTGCATTCAAGTAGCATGTTGGTTTCATACTCAAACCTTTCTCCATTAACACTCATTAAATCCAACGCAAAATCAGATGAAATAGCTCTTAACCCTGTTTGGGTATCCCTTACTTTTATTCCAGCTATGAGTCCAAACATCCTTCTAGTCATTATATTTCCAAACCTGCTTCTGAAAGGAATATTTGATTTTGAAAAGTTTCTAGACCCTAATATTAATTTTTCTGGATTATCTATTAGCCTCTGTGAAACTTTTATAATATCTTCAATACCATGCTGGCCATCAGCGTCCGCCGTAACAATTCCAACGCAATCTTTGCAATTGTTAAGAAAATAATTAAAACCTGTTTTAAGTGCTCTACCTTTGCCCATATTTTTTGCATGAACCAATATGTTACATTGTTTTTTAAGCCCCAATTCATTGAAAATTGGTTTATACTCCTCACTACTTCCATCATCCACTATGCTAATATTTGTAAAACCTGCCTTTGTAAGATTGTCTACTAAAGTTATTAGTTTAGTATCCGGATTAAAAGCCGGTATCAAAATCGAGATATTTTTTGATATATCTATTTTTTTACCATTCATTGTCGCACTCTCCTCATTAATACTTATATTTAAATTATATCCAAGTAATTTTTAAACAAACAAAAACTACCGAAATGTATTGTTATACATTTCGGTTGTTTTATTATAATTTTTATACTCTATCTTTTTTTCTACTCTTTATCATTAAGAATATGTCTTTAATATCAGCATTAAATAAAATGTATTCTGTAATCATCATACTGATAATAAACATAAACGCTTTGATTAATGATGGAATAGGAATTATCCTAACAATTTGATAACAACACAAATATACTATAAAATGTATTATCTCATTTTTGTGTATTTCAAGTCCCTTAAAGTCAAATGAAGAATATACATACCATACAACTAAAGTAACAAGTGTAGCATATGCAATCATTACGGGATTCTTTAATACGTATGTCGCAAATGCATTTAATATAAATGCTAATGCTACCATTTTAGAGGCTACAATTAAATACTCCTTGCCCCTTTTTCCTACTTTATAAAGATTTGCATATAAAACATTTGTTAAAGAAATGAACGGTATCCCTATTATTAATATTCCTAGCACTTCTAAGGATGGTATATATTCTTTTAGGAAGCTCTTTACTATAAACTCCAGCACAAAATAACCAGCAGGTGCAAAACTACATATTAATATAATGTATTTTTTAACATTTGAGACGACTTTTGCGTCATCCTTACTTCTTGCTAGATAAGGATAAAACAAGACTGTGATTGAATTTATTAAAACTATAAATAAGCTTAGCATCGATACCGCAAAAGAATAAAATGCAAAATCGTTATCTGTGAATTTTATTTTAACAAACCATCTATCCAAAGTAACAAATAGAAGACTTATAGCGTTTGCTATCATTATAGTAAAACCCATACTTGTTATGGATTTTATTTCTGAGCGCTTTATCTTTTCTGATTTTTTTGCTGAGAAAATAATTAACGCTCCACTAACAATTGCTAAAACCATATTTCCAACAACTTGAATCTGCATATATAAAATTGGCGATTTTATAATTAATATAACTGCAAGAATAGATGATAAATTTACTATATTTTGCGCTATTCTTATTACTACATATTTGTTGAATTCACCTGTTGCTCTATATAATAGAGAAACAAATAACACAATCTGAAACGGTAATATATAAAATACAAAGTACCTAAACGCTATATCTTTTATAAAAAATATTGAAACTATAAATAAAATAGCTACTGCAGCTATTACAATCTTTAGCATAACATAGAAATAGCCTTTTATTTTTTCTTTTTTTATATCTGTTATATCTTTACCACCCAATATTAAATACATTCCATCTGAGAATCCAAAATGGAGCATTCCTGCATATGTTATATATAACGTAAATGTTTTTAGATAACCATAGGATTGCATATCAAGAACCTTTGGTATCAGTAATCCATTCAATATACCAATCAATATCCCAAAGCATTCTACAAATATTACTCTTACTGATTTTTTTATATTCATTTAATTTCCTCTAATTTCATTTAATTTATATTGCTTTAAAATTTAAAATTCATAATGTATTTTCCAAGTGCCCTATTTTCTGATTCTACTTCGAATACTCTATAATAATCTTTAATTCCATAGATAGGTGCTACCTCTAAAATTAATTTTGAAATATCCGATCTAAAGTCAGGTTTTTTAAGTAGCTCTGCTGCAAATTTAAAATCTTCTACATTGCTTCTTGTAATTCCATAAAATGCTAATCCTTTTTCTAATACTTTTCGGGTATTAATTTTTACGGGATTTTCTGATACACCTGTTAATACCATTTTAGATCCTGGAAGTATTGAGTTAATAATCTCATCAATTCCACTCTCAGACGCGACGCCACCTATACATTCAAATGCAACATTAATTTTGCTTTTCTTAATATCTGAATCATTTGATAGGTAAGTTTGAACACCAACAAATTTTTCTAATTTTTCTTTGTTATGGCCTATCACTATAATGGGACCATTGTGTATCTGCTTTAATACGCTGCATATTATATACCCAAGGATGCCATCACCCCAGATCCCTATAACATCATCCGGTTTTAATACTATTCTACGAATTGCTGTATTTGCCACAGAAATTAGTTCTGAGAACACAGCAATATTCGAATCAATATTATCCTCTATCTTTACAAGATTGTATGCGGGATATGCAATATAATCCTTAGAAAATCCATTGTAACTACTTGAGGCAAATAATGCTTTAGGGCAGTAGTTTTCTCCTAATCTTTTATCACTAGATAAAGCAATATCAAATTCATCTTGTTTATCTTTTGGAATCATTATATTTGGGACTAGTGCAACTTTATCTCCCTTATTAAAGGAGTTTGTAGGATCTTTCACTACTGTACCTATAGCTTCATGAATCAAATTTATTGGATATTTTAAGTTGAGTGTTCGCTCGTCACGACTGCCAAGGTAATACCTTAAATCAGCTTTACATATAGCTGCTGTTTCAATCTTTACCACTACATGTCCTGTACACACTTCTAAATCCTCTATATAAATTTCAAATCTCTTAGATTGAACTATTTTAAATCCTCGCGTTAACATTATATTCTCTCCAGTTTACTCATTTTAATTATGGACTTTAATAAAAGTAAATCTTCCATTGTAGTAATCTTAAAATTGAGTTTATCTCCGTTTACTAGATGAACTTTTTCGCCATAATTTAATACTACCCTACAGTCATCAGTAGAATCTTGAAGTTTCGATTTTGCCGCACTTTTATGAGCATCCATTATAGTTGAATATTTAAAGCTTTGAGGAGTTTGACCTAAGTATAACTCTTTTCTCACTGGAATAGATGATATAGTATTCTCGTCTTTGCTTTGAATTATAGTGTCAGTGGCAGGGATAACAGTATCTACGGCGCCGTATTCTTTAGCCCCTTCAATATTATCACCTATTATTCTATGAGAAATTAGTGGCCTTGCAGCATCATGAATAACTACAATATCATCCGATGTTACATCTTCTTCAATTGCCTTAAGCCCTGCTAAAACGGATTCCTGTCTTGTTTCTCCACCATCCACTATCCATTTCACTTTATTAAGTTCGAACTTTCTAGTCCATATCTTTATATCCTCATGCCATTCTTTAAGGCAAACAACAGCTATTGCATCTATTTGTTCATGTATATCAAATGCTTCAATTGTATGTACAACTATTGGTTTACCATATATATCAATAAACTGCTTAGGTTGATCAACTATACCCATTCTAGTACCTTTTCCACCGGCAAGTATAATAGCAATATTCATTAATATCTACCTCCTATTTTTTATCTACAAGATCTAATATTAAACTCCACACTCTTTTGCAGCTATTTCCATCCAAGTAATGATAGAAGTTCTTTTGAGCTGCTTCTCTAATAGCTATATATTCGTCCTTTTTGCTCGTATCTTTTATGTAACTCATTAAATTATCAATGCATTTTAATTTAGGACCAGGAGTATCTATATAGCTAGTAAAATCTATAGCAAGTCCTCGTTTTTCTTCATACTGCTCTATATCATATGGCATAAAACAAATTGGTCTATCTAGTACTAAGTAATCCACATAAATTGAACTATAATCAGTAAGTAGCATGTCAGACACTGCCAGGATACTTTGAGTGGACATTTCTTCATCAAAATCCATTGTTAAAATGTTACTCATATTATCAAAAACTTTATCATCTATTAGCCTCTCTAAATAGTGAGGACGATAAATCATTTTCCAATTTTGCTGTCCCATAAACTCATCAAACTTTATCCAGTCCTCTTCAGTAAATGGGAAAGCTTTTTCTATTTCGTAACCTCTCCAAGTTGGACAAAACAATAAAATTTTCATTCCGAAAGTATTATGTTTTGAGTCGAACTTTTTCCTACATCCAGAGATGTATTCTTTGTCAAACAACATATCATTTCTTGGTAATCCAAGTGGCATATAATTTGGAAGAGGACACTTATCAAGTTCTGTAGATCTTAAAAAATACGTGCTATCTCTTTCAGATAGTGTTACAACATTTTTTATTTTAGTTCTAATACCCTTATAGATATCCATTGTTTTTTTAATATCAAGCTCACTATTTCCTGGAGTATTTTTAGTGCCATACCCATGACTCATAAAAACACCATTTTTAGTTTTTGAAAAAACGCTAGTTGTATAATCAGAAACAACAGCAGAATAATTTTTAAGCATCTGACTTGCTCTTATAATATAGTGTAAGATTTTAATATTTTTATACTTATAAAAACTGCTATATTCCACTACAATGTCAGATCTATTTTTTTTTATGTTTTTTTCATAATAATTGAGTAAAGCTTTTATATTATCTTCAGTCTGAGATGTTAATAATATTCTCTTTTTCAAAGTTTTTCTCCCACCTTAATTATAACCTACGAAGCTATTCCCCATAGGTTCTGTATTTAAATATTACCAGTTTTGCTTTCTTTGTAGTGGTGATCTGCCGCTGATGCAATTCCAAGGCAAAACCACATAATATATGTCGCTTGGAAATTTAAAAGTATAAATGATTGTATCAAACTTATAAATGCTGCTGACACAATAGGAAGTACGCAACAAATCCTGAATTGCAATGGAATATTTTTCAATTTAATTACTACATAATAACAAGCAGAAAATAAACCTGCAAGGTATAATATTAACCCTACTAGTCCCCATCCCATCCAAGTTTCAAGTATGAAATTATGGGCAGGTCGTGGTGCTTTGTTTGCATTGGCTATTTGCTCCTGCATAGGTGTTAATTCTTTTTTCGGTTCTATCTTTTTCGTAGATGTTTTCTCTTTTATAGGCGTTTGCTCCGCAGTTGGTGTTTCTACTTGAGTTTTAGTGGGTATTTCCTTATATGCTACTGCAAATGTACCAGCTCCCAAAACAGGATTCTTCTTTATTGAAGTCCATGCTTTTGCCCAGAATATGCCACGTATTTTATCACTAGCTTCAGTAGTTGCTACACTATCCTCTTCTGCATCTTCAGGTTTTGGTTGTGCAAGGCCTGGAATTCTAGTAACAATAACAGAAAATGATCTATATACATTACTTTTGGATTTCATAAAATTTAGTGATGTAGCAATTATTGTAACAACAATACATGCCATAGTAAATAATATAACTTTTTTAAGTGAACACCATTTAAATCCAAATACTAATAAAAAGGATACTGTAAGTACGCCCCCCATCATTACCCATCCTGAGCGACCCCCGGAAAGGAATGCAAAAACCATACTTATCCCCATATTTGTATATGCAATTGGTGCAATCCATGATGGTAATCTTTTTTCCTTGCTTTCTTTTATTGCCCATACTGTAAAAGAAATAAACATGATACATATATACATATATATATTGATATTATCTAAAAACTTCAATTTTCGAATATCTGAAAATCTAAAACAATCGATTAATTCTCTTATATTTAATGCAGAATAAAGAACTATTATTCCACTTAAAAGCTGGTTTACTTTTGGTTTGTATTCATCAATTAGAAAAAATATAGATGAACCAAGTATTAATGATCTTATTGGCCATATTGTATCCTTGAATGGTAAATGTAGTATAGTTCGCGCACCAAATAGTATAACGAAATATATACCAAATCCAAACAATATCCTAAATACTTTTTTTGATAATACAGGGAAAATATAATTACGCTTATATACCCCACGATAAATAAACAAGTAAAGAAAAAATCCTATTGCGATTATTTCTGATAAGGCAATGCTCACAGGTCCCATGGGAAATAATACTATAGTTCCTACTATTAATAGGCAGACAAGTTCTATAACCCAAAACCGTTTGTTAAATGATAAAAAAAAGCTCATACTTTCTTCTCCTTTATTACTTTAAGATAATATTTTCTATTCTACCTACAAATGCTTTTCTATTATACTCAGCTAAACATTCATGATAATTTTTCTTAGAATATTTAATATAGTTTTCATTACATTTCTTTATAGCTTCACATATTGAATCTGGATCTTTTTTATTGCATTCCGCTCCATTTTCTCCATCCTTAAATATATCTATTATCCCACCTTGAGTTGTGGTTATAATAGCGAGCCCATTCCCCATTGCTTCTAAAATGGAAATTGGTTGACCTTCATTTGGATAATATGTAGGAAGACAGAATACATGATTATCTTTAAGTAGAGCTGCTTTTTTATCACCTTTAACAACCCCATGATATGTAACGTGCCCCCCAAGTTCTTTACTCATTTCATTAACAGTATTAACTATTTCTGCTTCTATGTTACCTGCTAAATTTAAATGAAATTTGAAATTTTCTTTTTTAAGTTTTATGCAAGCCTTCAGTAAATCTAAAATACCTTTGCTCTGCATTAGGTTACTTAAATATAATATTTTTAATTCTTCTATTTTACAATTATTATTCAGTTGATTTTTTTGTAATTTTTGCGCAAATTCTTTCTCTGTCAGCATATATTCGTCCTGAACGCCATTCTCACAAACAAAAACTTTATTTTTTTCAAGTATTCCATCGAACATTGCTCTTAGTGAATCACCTAGAACTATAACACCATCTGTTTTATTAAAATAAGATGTTAATGCTTTTTGCTTTTTTACATCTACTGAGTCATACATAACGCGGACAAATCCACCATGAAATTCAATATAACATTTGGTTTTTTTAAAATTAGCCACGTTTATAAATGGAGTATACTTCAAAAATCCCAAATAACTTTGTGCAGGCGTAATATATACTACATCAAATTTTTCAAATAATATCTTGTAGCATCCAATAGCTATTGGCCTAACACTATTCAATATTTTTTTAATACTAAATTTACCTTGCGCCTTTAAACTTGTAAAAGTTCTTTCTGCATTACTGTCTATAAATTCAACTTCATGGCCATTTTCTAATAAGCCAGCTAAAAGCATTTGATTAGACACAGACATACCTGTTATAGGGTCTGGAAATGGTCCTATCATTAAAATTTTCTTCTTTTTTTCTGGACTCATTATTACTTCCTCCATATAAACTTGTTTATGGCGCTTGTATACCCTTGAATAATATTAACAACCTTTATACCAACATTTATATCTGTATAATCATGAGCTTTCACAGTTTTTTCTCCTAATGATTTTTGCATAGTTATCATTTCTATAGCTTGAGTTATGCTATCAGAAGTTATTCCACCAAGTATTACTGAACCTTTGTCAATTGCTTCTGGTCTTTCAGTACTTGTTCTTATTGAAACCCCTGGGAATTCCATAATGTTCGTTTCTTCCGCAAGTGATCCACTATCAGATAAAACGCAGAATGAATCTTTTTGAAGTTTATTGTAATCATAAAAACCGAATGGCTTTAATTGTTTTATATTTTTATGAAATACTATCCCTTTTTCTTCAATTCTTTTCCAGCTTCTTGGGTGTGTTGAATATATAACTGGCATATCATAAGTTTCTGCTATTGCATTTAACGCATCTGTTATACTCTTAAAGTTTTCTTCATTATCTATGTTTTCTTCTCGATGAGCACTTACCAAAATATATTTACCTTTTTCAAGACCTAATGTTTCGAGCACGGGACTTTCATCAATTTTTTCCATATATCTATGGAAAACTTCTGGAAGTGGTGATCCAGTAACAAAAGTATATTCCTTTCTCATTCCTTCTGATAACAAATATCTTCTCGCATGCTCTGTATATGCCATATTAACATCACTTGTAACGTCAACTATTTTTCTATTTATTTCTTCAGGTACATTTTGATCAAAACATCTGTTTCCTGCTTCCATATGGAATACAGGGATTTTTAATCTTTTAGCAGCAATAACACTAAGGCAACTGTTTGTATCCCCAAGTATTACTAATGCATCTGGTTTTTCCTTAACTAATATTTTATAACTCTCAGCTATTATGTTACCCATAGTTTCTCCAAGATCACTTCCTACAACTCCTAAAAAGTAATTTGGTTCTCTAAGCTCTAGCTCTTTAAAGAAAACATCATTAAGTGTATAATCCCAATTTTGACCTGTATGTACAAGAATATGATCAAAATATCTGTCACAAGCTTTTATAACTTCCGATAGTCTTATTATTTCAGGTCTTGTTCCTAGTATTGTCATTACTTTAAGTTTTTTCATAAGTTCTATACCTCCAAGTGAAATGTGTCTGGTTTTTTTGGATCAAAGCATTCATTAACCCACATTATTGTCACTAAATCGTTCTCACCAATATTTACAATAGAGTGAGTGTATCCTGTAGGAATATCTACTACTTCTAGTTTATCTGCATTAACTTTATATTCAATTATTTTATCTGTTCCTATCTTTCTAAATCTAATAACTCCTTCACCACTAACCACCATAAACTTTTCGTTTTTAGTATGATGCCAATGATCACCTTTTGTTATTCCAGGTTTGGATACATTTACCGAAACTTGTCCATTTTCAGCTGTTCTAATAAATTCCGTAAAAGATCCTCTGTTATCTTTATTCATTTTTAAGTCATAAGAAAATTTATCTTCTGGTAAAAAGCTTAAGTAAGTACTATAAAGCTTTTTAGTAAGTTCATCACCCATATTTGGCACACTTAAGTCAGATCTGCTTTCCTTAAAGCTTCTTATCTTTTTCGCAAGGTCCCCTAGTTTAATATTATGCACAATAGGTACATAACAATATTCGTCTTTTTTGCTTTCCATGTTTTCTAATGCTCTAATAAATTCATCTAATACATCATCTATATAACATAAATCTAAATCAGCATCTGAATTTGATATCTGTATTTCTATGCCTCTTGCAATATTATGACAGAAGGTAGCTACTACAGTATTATAATTAGGTCTACTCCATTTACCAAATAAATTTGGCAATCTATAAACCAGTACCTTTGCCCCAGTTTCTTTATTGTAAGCAAATAATAAATCTTCGCCTGCCTTTTTGCTGATGCCATAAGGATTTTCTTTTTCTGCTTGCACAGAAGATGTTATAAGCACCGGTGCTTTATTATTATTTTTTTTAAGAAGGTCAAGAAGCACTGATGTAAATCCAAAATTACCTTCCATAAATTCACTTTCATCTTTTGGGCGATTAACTCCAGCTAGATGAAAAACAAATTCACATTCTTTAGTGTATTTTTCAAGAAGTGATTCTTCAGTTCCTAAATCATATTCAAATATATCTGTATAACCTTTATTTTTAAGTTCTGCTATAATGTTTTTTCCTACAAATCCTTTTGCGCCAGTAACAAGTATTTTCATATTTACCTCACATTTCGTCTGTTTTATTTAAACAATTCCACAATACTAAGTATTAATACCTAATATTGTGGACTTCACTAATTTAAGAATTGGTTTTTAATTCTTCTTGTATATAATCAAGTTTAAGTAACTTTTCTTTTATCTGCTCTACATTAAGAATTCCAGTGTTTTGAGAGTTATATTCTTGCTCTGTGGATAGTTTTATATCGCCTTCAACAAAATATTTATCGTAGTTAAGATCTCTTTTATCTGCTGGAACTCTGAAAAATCCCCCCATGTCCTGAGCAACTACAAACTCTTCTTTTGTAAGAAGTGTTTCATATAGCTTTTCTCCATGACGAGTACCTATAATTTTAACTTCATTTTTCGAATTGAATAATTCACCCACTGCTTGTGCTAAATCTCGTATTGTTGATGAATCAGATTTTTGAACCATTATGTCGCCCGCCTTGGCATTTTTGAATGCAAATATTACAAGTTCCACAGCCTCATCGAGGCTCATAAGGAACCTAGTCATATTAGGATCTGTTACAGTTAAACATTCTCCATTCTTTATCTGTTCAATAAATAGTGGAATTACTGATCCTCTTGATGCCATAACATTTCCATATCTAGTACCACAAATAAGTGTCCTATCCGGAGATACTGTTCTAGCTTTAGCCACAAATACTTTTTCCATCATAGCTTTTGAAATACCCATAGCATTTATTGGATATGCTGCTTTGTCAGTGGAAAGACATATTACTTTTTTGACTCCATACTCAATTGCTGCTGTAAGCACATTATCTGTTCCTATTACATTAGTTTTTACCGCTTCAAGAGGGAAAAACTCACAAGATGGAACTTGTTTTAAAGCAGCTGCGTGGAATATATAATCTACTCCATGCATAGCATTTTTTACAGAGGCTATGTCCCGTACATCACCTATGTAGAATTTAATTTTATCATTTTTATATAATTTTCTCATATCATCTTGTTTCTTTTCGTCCCTTGAGAATATACGAATTTCTGCTATATCTGTATCAAGAAATCTTTTCATTACAGCGTTCCCAAAAGAACCTGTTCCTCCTGTAATTAATAATGTTTTACCTTTAAACATGGTATATCTCCTCCAATTTCAAATTATTATTTACTTGTTAAGCTAGTTATTATTTACTTGTTTAACAAGTTATTTTTTAATTGTTATTTAAATATTATTGTTTAATTGTTCTACTACTAAATTTTTTACAAAATATTTATCTATCCTATTTAACAATTCTTGCTTGTTAAAATTATTATCATAGTAATTTCTTGCATTTGCCCCGAGCTTTATTAAAAGTTCTGGTGATTCATTAGCGAGCTCTATTATCATATCTGAGAGTATCTGCGCATCTCCAGCTGGGCCACAAACACCTGAATTTGATTCTTTGATTATTTTATCAGTCTCACCGTCGGCTGATGCAATAATTGGTATACCACAAGCCATGTATGACTGTAGTTTAGCCGGAATAGTCATTGAAAACAGTGGGCTACCTGTTAAGCACAAGAAAGCGACGTCACTTGCTGCCATAAACTTTGGAATCCGGGTTCCAGGTTGTTTTGGAATAAAATTAAACATGTCTTCCAACCCACCTTTATGTACAAGTTGCATTAATTCTTCTTTATATCGACCATCTCCGATAATGTTAAACCGGATTTTTTTATTTATATTTTTATCTTTTATAAATGTTGCGGCTTTGGGTAATATATCTAACCCTTGTGCATTACCAATATTACCGGCAAAAGTTATATTAAATGCATCATCATTTGGAATTTCTTCAATGCACTCTTTCTCAAGCGGCACATAGAAATCTTCTGCATATTGTGGCCAGTACTCTATCTTATCTAGTGCAACGCCACGATTGTGTATTGATTTAACAAAACTATTTGATGTGGTGAAAATATGAGTACAGCCGGAATATATATGGTCAACCATCTTACCTATAGCGCCAATTATCCTTTTGTTAGTTATACCTGTAATTATTTCAACATTTTCAGGCCAAAGATCTTGAACATACAAGTAACATGGTATCTTTCTTTTTTTAGCATACCATACACCAGGTAAAGCTTGTGTCATGGGTGATACCTCAAATATAAATACATAATCAGCTTTTATTTTTGTGAACATCTTCCAAAAGAATCCGGATACAACAAAGGACAAATAGTTTAAAGCAAGCATTACTGAGCTCTTTCCTCTGGGTATTAGTGGTATCCTAATTATCTCAATACCATTATACATTTCTTTTCGCTTCTTAAACAGTCCATACCCCTCATAATATTCACCTTTGGGATAATTAGGTATTCCAGTTATAACTGTTACTTTATATCCCCTTTTAACCCATTCTGTACAAATATCATTTATACGAAATTGTTCAGGGTAAAAATATTGCGCTATAACTAAAATGTGTTTTTTCATCTCATTATCCCCCTTCTTTAGTATTTCTATTTTTCCACAACTTATTTTTTTGTATCAACCGTTTCTGTTGTAGCAACTGCCTCTGTTGCCATAATCGATGATTTCAAATCTCTAATTCTATAATCCTCTTTATAATCAGACATGCTCTTCTCATAAACCAAACTGCCAAATACCTTACTAAATGTTTGGATTTTTAAACCCATAAGACGTAATAAGGGGTTGAATATTTTAGTTAACCTAATTCGCGTGCCATGAGATTCTGCAATAAGCTTCACCATCTCTGAAGTCTTAACGTACTCACTATTTTGTGGAAAGAATAGTCCGCTCTCTTCATTTACAATCATCAATCTAATAAACTCACACAAATTATCTATATGAAGCATACTTCGCTTATTGTCAATGTCAGGGAAAACAGGCAGCTTCTGAGCAAGTTTTGCTAATTTCGGGTAATTCCCTTTAGACCCTTTCCCATAAATCATAGGTGGTCTAAGAATAACAATTTTAAAATCATCACTCTCTAAAGGTTTTATTCCTTTTTCTGCTTGAATTTTACTGTCTCCATAAAAATTACTGGAAATTAGAGCAGTGTTTTTATCTATGATTCTTTCCCCGTTAACATTGCTGCTATCACCATAAACAATAATGCTACTCATAAAAATAAACTGCTTAACGCCAGCTTTCTTTGCTTTCTTAGCAGTCTCTACGGTAAGATCACGATTGACTTTATAATATAACTCTTCCATTTTAGGGTCTGATGAGACGTGCGCTATACCTGCAACGTGAAAGATTACATCATACTGCGTAAAATTTTTTTCTTTCCATGAATCGTCCTTCATATCCAATGTGTCTGTAGAATATTCATCAGAATATTTCTCTAGGTATTTCTCAATGGATGTACCAATATAGCTATTAGATCCTGTTATAAGTATTTTTTTCATCTCAACATCATCTCCTTCTTAGCAGAAAGCTTCATATGTCTCAGCTTACCAGTATCGCTAATAGTCTTAAGCTCTACTTTTTTTTTGCCCATCATCGCGGACACCCTCTGCTTTTAAAACTTTGGATACCGTTTTAAATAATATTTTCACATTAAGTGATAATGATTTATTGTTTAAATAATATACGTCATGTGCTGTTTTTTCAGAATCATCGTTCTCATCTCGTCCATTAATTTGAGCCCATCCAGTAACTCCTGGAAGTAGTTTATGAACTCCTGCCTTTGTTCTCATTTCCTTAAGCTCAAGCTGATTATATAAAGCAGGTCTTGGTCCCACAAAAGTCATATCCCCAATAAGTGTATTAATTAATTGTGGAAGTTCATCAATACTAGTTTTTCTTAGGATTTTACCAATGCACGTTATATAACTTTTTGAATTATCAAGTTTATCAGTTGCTACATTAGGAGTTCCAATTTTCATTGTCCTAAACTTATACAATTTGAATAATTCATTATTTTTGCCTATTCTCATCTGGGTAAAAAATATTGGCCCTTTTGAATTAAGCTTTATGATTATCCCTATAATTAAAAATAGCGGTGATAACAACACTATTATAAGTATACTAATTATAACATCCAGAAATCTCTCCATATTATGCCCCCTGTTTTTTTAAATTACTCTACTTTTTTATTACTCTTCTACACTGGTGTCTTCAATTTCCGCAGTACTTCTATTATATGTCGGAACTATTTCTTCTATTTTTGAGAGTAATAATGTTACATCATCTTTCTCGATAATAGCATTAAGCTCTCCCAATCTATCTTTCATAACATCCAAATCACTAAACGTTGGTTTACCAATAAAAATCTTTTCATGTTTAGTATTAATAAGTCCCTCTTCACTCATTAATAGTTCTTCATAAAGCTTTTCTCCCGGCCTAAGACCCGTAATTTCTATTTTAATGTCTTTGTTTGGCTCAAATCCTGAAAGCCTTATTAAATCCCACGCTAAATCATATATCTTAACAGGTTGCCCCATATCAAGCACAAAAATTTCTCCGCCTTTTGCGTATGCTCCCGATTGAAGTACCAATTGTGCTGCTTCGGGTATTGTCATAAAGAACCTAGTTATATATTTATTAGTAAGTGTAACTGGACCACCATGAGCTATTTGGTTTTTAAATAGGGGTATAACGGACCCGTTACTTCCTAATACATTTCCAAATCTAACTGCCACAAAGTGTGTTTTACTTATTTTGTCCATAGATTGTATAATCATTTCACACATTCTCTTAGTAGCACCCATGACATTGGTTGGGTTTACCGCTTTATCTGTGGATATCATCACGAATTTTTCTACATTAAATTTATTCGCGCACTCTGCCATATTAAATGTTCCAAACACATTGTTTTTTATAGCTTCCATAGGGCTTTCTTCCATTAGTGGAACATGCTTATGTGCCGCTGCATGGAAAACTATATTGGGTAAATACTTTTCAAATACATTCTCAAGTCTTTGTTTATCCCTAACAGATCCTATTAATACTATTAAATCTAATTTCGGATATTTATATTGAAGTTCCATTTGAAGATCATAAGCATTATTTTCATATATATCAAAGATAATTAATTTCTTAGGTTCAAATTTTATAATTTGACGACATAATTCAGAACCAATAGATCCACCGCCGCCTGTTACTAGTATGGTTTTATCGCGAATGAAACTTGCAATGCCTTCCATATCAAGATCTACTGCTTTACGACCCAGTAAGTCCTCAATCTCTACTTTTCTAATTTGACTTAAGGAAACTTTCCCGTCTATTATGTCATACATTCCTGGAATAATTTCTATCTTGCAGCTTGTTTTTTTGCATATTTCGAGTATTTGTTTTTTATCTTCATCTTTTATGGTAGGAATAGCTATAAGTATGGTTTCTATATCCTTATCTTTTGCTATAGTAGGTATGCCTTCTCTACTTCCAAGAACCTTCACTCCCATAATAGTGTTTCCTTTTTTGTAATCTTCATCATCAATTACAGCTATCGGTACATATTTACTTTGGTTACTGCTCTTCATTTCTTTTATAACCATAGCTGCAGCTGCTCCAGCACCAACTATCATTACTCTCTTTCGAGCACCTTTACTAACATTACAATTTACAATGTTTCCGAATCTATCAAAGATTCTAAAGGACATCCTAAGTCCAACTATAAAAATAATGCTAAAAGCGCAAGATACTATGCTTACCCCATAGGCATAATTATGTCCAATAATTCTAATGAAAATTGTAGTAGCAATGTTCCCAGTAAGACACGCACCTATAACCATCATAAATTCATCTATACTTGCATAAGTCCAAAGGCTTTCATAAAGCTTAAAGACAAAAAAGCAAGCTATGTAGATAACTGTCACAATTAACGCTATTTCTTTAAAGTCACTTGAATAGAACTTGAAATTTTTATAATTATATCTGAAAAAGATAGCTAATATATATGCTAAGTTTATTAGCACTGCATCACTTAGTATTAATATTGGTTTTTTCCATTTTCCTAGAGTTTTCATATAATGCACCTCTTTATTTTATATATAATAAAATATGATTGTTTTTTCTAATGTTATCAAAAAATGTATTAATTACAATTTAATACACTTTTTTTCAGTTTCACTGCAGTATTAAGTATACCATAATACCTTTAAATAAGTGTTAATATTTTATGAAACTTGAAATTTCACAATTCAAAGCTATTTTTTAGATCTTATATGCTATCCATTATATCATTATATCATTAAATACTAGCCAATTTCACATAATAACTCTAGTTAAATTATCTCCTATGGAGCTACTTATCTCCCATGGAGCTATTCATTATCTCCCATGGAGCTAATTATCTCCTATGGACCTGAAATGTCGTTAATACTTTTTACACCTAGGTTTTTGTTTGCCTTCTCGCTCAAAGGCTAACAACGCATTAACCTCTCCCCCTAGTAGTATTATTATGGAAATTATATAAAGCCAAAGCATAAGCACTATTACTGCTCCTATTCCACCATACAGACCAGAATAGTTGTTAAAATTATTAACATAATACGCAAAACCTAATGAAGATATTAACCACCCTAAAGTACTAACAATAGCTCCAGGAATTACCTCTATCCATGTTAATCTTCTACAAGGAGTATAATGATATAATGCTGCAAATGTAACTGACATCCCACCTAAAGATACTAGGTATCTTATAATATCCCAATCTAATATAAACTTACTAGATAAATTTAAACGCGTCGCAATAACCCCACCTATCATTTGTCCAAAAACTACTAGGGCTACTCCCACAATAATAGCTACTACAAGCCCTAGCATAAATAATATAGATATAGCTAAGGTTTTCCAAAAAGGTCTTGTCTCTTCCTCATCATAGGCTTTATTTAATCCCTTTATTATAGCTCTAAAACCACTAGATCCTGACCACATTATACCTATTATACTTATGGATAGTAAATTCACATTTCTTGAATCCAGCACCTCTATAACTGTAGTGTAAATTAAATCAAAAGCACTCTTGGGCATTATTTGATGTAGATATATCAGCACATCTTTACTTTCTAGATTGCTATAACTTAACATGCTAATTAGTAGCAATAAAAAAGGAAAAAAAGACAACAATAAATCATAAGCCAGTTGAGCTGCCAATGCAGTAATATCATCATCTATAACTCTACATACAAGTTGTTTTAAATTATTTAACATAAAGTAACCACCTTTTCGTTACAATTTATATACTGTTTTCAGTTCAACTGCAAAACACGCAGGAGAAATTCAATGCTTCCGCATTTTATTCTTACTCTGATATAATATGTATTATATGAAGATATTATTAATAAGGAGTCGATACTATGAAATTAGCACTAGCTCAATTGGATATTGTTTGGGAAGATAAAACTAAGAATAAAGAAACCGCAATACAATTTATAAAGCATGCAACTACTGAAAATGTGGATATTATTTTTTTCCCTGAAATGACTTTAACAGGCTTTTCTGTGAACACTTCTTTAATAGGAGAAGATAATAATGAAACCGTAGAATTTTTCAAGGAAATGAGTTCTAAATTTAATATTTTCATAGGCTTTGGGTATGTAGAAGGAAGAACAAATAGTAAAAACAAATACTCTGTAGTGGCGCCTCCGGTAGTACATGGAGGCGTGCCACGAGTAATGCATCGAGACGTGCCCCAAGACAAGACTCTTGTGACTTACACTAAAATTCATCCTTTTTCCTTTGGATGCGAAACTGAATTTTACCAAAGTGGAAATAAAATCAACTACTTCAATGCTTTTAACTTTACTATCGTCCCTTTCATCTGCTACGATTTACGTTTTCCAGAAATATTTCAGATAGCATCTAAGACTGCTACCTTAATAACCATTGCAGCTAACTGGCCTGTAGATCGACGTGATCACTGGATTACCTTACTCAAAGCAAGGGCCATAGAAAATCAGTGTTATATAGCAGGTATAAACCGAATAGGTGAAGGAAATGGATTAACCTACAGTGGTGACTCCATGATTGTAGATCCACTAGGCAACGTAATAAGCAACTTATATATGGATGAAGGTTTAGTTATAGCGGATATCTCTGAGGAGAACGTAACTCAGATTAGAGAAAAATTTAGACTTAAATCAGATAGAAAAGAAAGTTTGTATTGTGAATTGTTTTCAAGCAATTAAAAATCTTATCCACAATTCAGACAAAGTTATCCCCTAAAGGGGGATAACTTTGTTTATTAGCACGCTAAATAAACTATATTTTGATAATAAATACAGTCTCGTGAAAATTTATTCAATTTTATACACTAGTTATCCACAAATTTGAACTTTACTTGTCAAACTCTTATAACATAATGTTTTATTTGATTTATCATTTAATTTCTTTTTAAATTCAAAGTTTCTTTATAAGTTATTGCCTACTTTTTATATTATATAAGTAGCACGTCACCTATTATAACCTCAAAATAGTAAAATTTCAAGACAAAATTATGAAACTTATAGAACCATGTAAATTTTTGTAAAAATGTGAATATCAGACCGTAACGTAAGTAGTGCTCTTTAATGTTTTCTATCATTATAATAGAGACTTAATATCCATAACAGAAGAAATTTCAAGCTTACTATTTCCAGATAATTTACAATCTATCCACAATTTAAACAAAGTTATCCACTAAAAGAGGATAACTTTTTATAGTATATGCTTTTTAAACCGTATTATACTAACAAATACAGTTTTTATAATAATTTATTTAATTTTACAGAATAGTTATCCACAATCTTGAAATAATCATATTGCCTTCTTATGGTCCTTATTCATTCCTATAATTTCCCTTTATTATACCCTCAAAGCGCTAACATTTCAAGGCAAAATTATAAGAATTATATCATTTTATAAATGTATTTGAAAAATACAAACAATTGAACTACAAGGATCAATGGTATCCCTATTACAAACTTGTTATGCTTAGTTTTATGCCTAAATAAACGCATTCCTATAAAAATACCCAAAGCCCCAAAAGCAGAAGCTATAGTGAAAAGGGTGTTCTCTGGAGTTCTCCATTTCCCCTTTTGCGACTTTCTCTTGTCTGAATACATGGCAAAAATACCGTATAAGTTAATCGCCAAAATATAATATAAAAATAATTCCATGTTTTTTCCTCCATTTTAATTGTTTATTAGTAAAAAAACGTTATTATAGCACCTTTTTACTTGATATCTATATAGGGACTCCCACTTATAGAAGTGGGAGCCTTCCCTTCTGAAATGTCGTTAAATCATCTCCTGCGGAGCTGCAACAGCTTCGTAGAAGCTACATTAACGACTTCAGAAGGATATTCATACTCCCACTGAAGTTTTTTATTTGTTAGGGTAATCAACTCCTACTTATAGAAGTGGGAGCCTTCCCTTCTGAAATGTCGTTAAATATATCTATATAGTACTGTACATTTTTACGCACGTCAAAATGTTTTTTCATTCACAAATAATAGCCATTACGTTACTTTCATTTTTTTGACTATATTTATAAATACAAAAATTTGTTAAATTTAAAAAATTTGTAAAGGCAACTTTATATTTGAAATTCGTTGATGTATAATAAATTGTAAAGTTACCTTTACGTGAAAGAGGTGTTTGAATGAAAAATCTTATAAAGAGTTTAAGAGAAGGAAGCAATTTAACACAAGAGGATTTAGCAAAGTTATTAGAAACTTCAAGGCAGACAATAATATCTTTAGAAAAGGGTAAGTATAACCCGTCCATTATGCTTGCTTATAAACTATCAAAAGTGTTTAATAAAAAAATTGAGGAAGTATTTATTTTTGAGGAGGAATAAAATAATGAAAAATCAGAAGCAAGGTGATTCAATAATTATAGGTGCTGGAGTATGGTCAGTTCTTTTTATAGGAATGGGTATTTTTGACCTTGTAACAAAAAAGAATGGCTATTGGTCAGGATTTTTATTAGGCGGCCTATCTTTTATTTATCTTATTTATCTATTATGGAAGACAAAAGGCAACACAAATGAACGATATGAAGATGAAAGAAAAAAATTTGTTAGTGATAAATCTAAAAGCATGAGTTTTGATAAGCTGTTTGTTTTTATGGTTATATTTGAAATTTTAATTAAGAAACAAAAAATTAAAATGGATTCTCATTCAGCAATCATGGTAATTATGGGTAGTGCACTTATAATACAATTTATCAGTTATTTAGTTTGCAAATCCAAATACTAATGATTGAAATTAAATAAAAAATCAATAAGGGTAGATCCAACATTTCTCTTATTCACACCAAAAAGAATAAAAAACAACTTATGTATTTTTTGACAAGCAAGTAAAAATCACCTAAAATGGAATGTTAACAAGTGATAAAGAAAGGAGTAGTTATAATTATGAAGATTAGTACCTTACATTTATTTTTAAAAGATGCTTCAAAAAATCTTAGAAAAAATCCTACTACTAGCATTTCCTCCATTGCTACAATAATGTCAACGTTATCTATTTTAGGACTATTTGTGCTATTCATATTGAATCTTAAAATGGGGATGATCGGTATTTATTCCCAATCCGAAGTACGGGTTACTTTAAAAGATGATATAAAGATTACTGATCAGCAAAGTATACATAAAAAAATAAAAGAGGCAAATGTTGTAACTGATATTACTTTTGAAAATAATACTCCCCTATCAGCATCATATATACTTAAAGTGAATGGACCAGATGATATACCTAAAATAATTTCTCAACTTAATGGGTTACAAGGTATAAATAAAATTAGCGGTGGTCAAAATGTTCCGAGGAAAATTTCGGTGCAAATTAAAGTAATCCAATGGATAGGAGTGATACTTTTCCCTATACTCATTGTAGCAACATTTTTTTTAATTAAGTTTACAATAAAACTTGCTATATATCCAAGACTTAATGAAATTAATTTAATGCAATATCTTGGTGCAACAGATTGGTTTATTAGATGGCAATTTATTTCTGAGGGAATGATAATTGGATTTCTAGGAGCAGTATCCGCAGTAATAGCAATTTATTTCTTATATAGTTTTGTATATATACAGGTAAATTCTTATTTTGCAACAGTGTTAATTAATTTTATAGCTCCGTCTTTTATATTCACAACTATATCATGGAGCTTTGTACTTATTGGAATAATTCTAACTACTATAGGAAGTATTTCGGTTATAAAAAAATTCTTAATAGTTTAAAAAAGTTATAACGATTACCAAGGAACAAGCTTCGTGATTGAAGGCACTGCAAAATGCCTTCAATAGTTAAGTCGTGATAGATTACAACCTATCACGACTTATGATAATTATACCCTACTTATCATATTTCCCAATCATTCTTATATCCGGTTTTTAAGATTTGTCTTTTGATAATACATTTGTGCTTTTACTGCGAAAATAGCATATAGAATAATTAAACAAGGGAAAATCAACCACATATACCCTCTCATCATTGCGAAAGGTGTTTCAAATAAGAATGACTCCCAAAAGGACGTTCCTGTTTTTTGCCATAATCCAGGCGTATAGTACAATAATTTCGGATTCAATACTGCAGCAATATCAATAGTTTTTGTCATAACGAACACTATCGATATTGGAATATAAGATACTACCAATGATAGCCACATATTTGACAATTTCTTGTATCTCTCTGCTTTAGAAGAGAGATCAGAAAAAATATCATCACCAGCACTTTCATCTATTTTTTTGAAGTATTGTTTTCCAGATGTTTTTGTACCAGCAATATGTTCCCACCCGCAGTCCTTAAAAAGGATAATATAATTTTGAAAATCGTCCTTTGACTTAAAATTGCGATAATCTATTTTTATAATAGTATTGTTAGGTGAAGTTTTACGAAATTCATATTTTGTATGTTTTTCATCCAATTCCCAACCTCGGTTTGCCATTTCATTTAACCATTTTTCTTCTTTATCAAAGCTGACATAGCATCTAATTTTTTTCATATTGACACCTCTCTCTATTTCAAATTATTCTGAGTAATCTCAATCATATGTTTCATTCTTTCAAAATCAAGAAGTAATACTTTCTTTCCTTCGTCTGTGATAAGATAAACTTTACGCCTGTTGTCATCACTTTCAACGGGTTGAATAAACTTTAATTTCAGCAAATTTTCAATGGCTCCGTATAAAGTACCTGCCGCTATTCTTACCTTCCCGCCGCTTAACTCTTCAGCTTTTTGCATAATTAAATATCCATGTGCTGGTTCAAGTAGAGATAAAAGAATGTAATAAACTGTTTCTGTAAGTGGTAAATTTTTATTTTTTTTCATTTAGTTCTCTAACTCCTTTCTTATAAAGTTTAACTATATAGTTATATGATATACAGCTTGACTGTATATGTCAATACTAAAAAACCATACTTTTATTAATTCGTATGCATTAATCTCTTTCCGATTAATTAATCCTAAAATAAGTAGCGATGCTTTCGATAACATTAAATACTTCCTTTCATATATAACATTCACCTTTAAGTACAGTAATTGCGAAACAAGTGGTGCGCTTATATATTATTCTATAAGTGCACCACTTGTTTTTTTGAAACATCTTCTATTATGAAAAATTCAACTGTTGCTCCATTATCTTCATTGTTATAAGCTAAAATTTCTCCCTGATAATTTAAAACAATTTTTTTGGAAATATAAAGACCTAGACCAAAATGATTTTTATACGAATCATTTTGATAAAATGCATTAAACAATTTTTTTGTATCTTTTTCTTTAAATCCCCTACCTGTATCAACGCACTTAAAATAAATTTTCTTATTGTTATTTTCATCAAATACAATAAGTTTTATATTCCCGGCATCCGTAAACCTAAGGCTATTATGTAATATATTATCCAGTACACGATTTAGCATCGATTCATCCAATAAATAATATTTCTTACTCAAATTCACTTCAAATTGAACATTTAAATTTTTCTTACTTGCTAAAAGAGATATTTCCTCTTTTTTCTCCATCAGAAGATTATTCAAATCAACTTTTTGTATTCTAAGTAGAAAATTTAAATTTTCCACTTTATATACTAAAGATAAATTCTCAGTAAGAGATATCATTTTATTACAATTTTTATTGATTATTTCTATGTAGTTATTAATAGAAAATTCTTTTTTATCTTTTAATTCATTTATTAATTCAAGTTCGCCCTTTATCACTGTAATTGGAGTTCTTATATCATGGACAATTGACGATGTTATCATTTTTCTATCATTCTCTAACTTTGACAATCCCTCTACAGTCTGTTTTAACGTATTTATCATTATATTGAAAGAATCTTGTATGGTTTTAAATTCTTTTCCTTTAAGTCCATCAATTTCAAATGAAAAATTTCCTTCTGATATTTTAGTTGCCGAATCAAGTAATATCTCAATATTTTTTGATATAGATTTGTATAATTTTTTAGTAAATAAAAATAAATAAATAACAAAAAAGACTAAAGGAGAACCAATAAGAGTAATATATACAACTACAGCTGCTGGATTTTCATTTACATTATTAATCAGATATCCAAATGGAGCTTTTATAACGTAGATATATTTTATATAGTTATCTTGTATTAATGGTATACATCTATATATATAATTGTTTTTAACAGTATCAGCGCCTATGCATTTTACTACATTAATATTTTTGTTTATAATATTTACATCTCCAAATAAGTGCTTCCCATTAAGGTCTACAACTTCACCTTGAATCTTGTCAGTATATGAATTTAGATTTATTAATTGGCCTTGTAATATTAAGTCTTTATTAATTACAATTTTTTGTTCTATTCTATCTAAATATTTAGAATAGTAGTCTGTTGTTTTAGTAAAGTTCGTAAGTATTAATATAAACATTAAAAGAACCATATATGCAATAATTGTTGATATTAAAGTATATGAGAATATTTTAATAACAAGTAAATAAAAATCCCTTTTAATTGTTCTATTAGTTTTCATTGGTTATCTCCCATTTGTATCCAAACCCATAAACTGTATTTATATATGAATTGTATGAATCCTTTTGCTTGATTTTTCTCCTTATATTTTTTATACTTTCCGTAACAGTTTCTAAATAACTTTCTGAATCACTGCCCCATACTTTATTGAATATTTGTTCTTTAGATAACGTGATATTTTTATATAACATAAAAAGCTTAATTATCTCATATTCTTTCTTTGTTAGGTTCAATTTTACACCCATACAAAAAACTTCTTTTGCTAGGATATCGATAATTATATTCTTAGAACTTAGAATATAATTATCGGTTTTTGTAATTCTTTCTTCACGTCTTAAATGAGATTCAATTCTCGCCATTAATTCTTTTAATCCAAATGGTTTTGTAATATAATCATCCCCACCAGCTGAAAGTGCGGTTACCTTATCTTCCTCTAAATTCTTTGCACTTAAAAACAATATTGGACAACTAACTTTTCCCCTAATAATACTACAAATTTCTATTCCATCTATACCATCCATCATTATATCAAGTATGATTAAATCAAATTTATTCCTAAGAATATTTTCTAAAGCTTTAGTTCCATCTTCATATGCTTCAACATAATAATTATGTGCTTCAAGATACTCTTTTATCATTCTACAAATATCTTCATTATCATCCACTACTACTATTTTTTTTTGCTTCACTATAAATCACCTGATTTCTATTTAATTAAATTCTCACTTATAAAATCTATTTTAATGAAAATATATAATACATGGAGTGTTTTAATTCTTCTAAGAATTCTACCACAGTTTTTTATACAAAAGAATTAATATTAGATATAAATGTTCCATATCTGCCTCTATTATTAGATATACATACAACTAAAAGCCCTATTCCATACATTACGTATTTATCCATTGACATTGCGCTTAAAAACAATACTTGAAATTTATTATTCATAGGATTTTCGGCCTTCCCACTTACTAAACCAAATAAGGCTAGCAATTAGTAGCATAATTGTGACTAGGATTACAAATGGAAGGTATCTTCCATACAGCAACGCAGAAAATTCTGATGTAACTACTCCTGTGGAAAGTGGCATTTCAGGAATAAAGCATTCTGGAATTTTCGAAAGGCGTGCAGACCATGTCCACGGAATGAACAGCCATACTTTATCACCAAGTGAAGTTGTGCCCATAAGTGCAGCAATTAGAAAGCCTACTCCACCTAAGGAAATTGAGGCTCCCATTCCAAATTTAAAGCTTAAAAATAGGTAAAATACATACAAAAACAGACAACTAATAATGGTTAGCAATGAACCTTGAAAAAATAGACCATATTGAATGTTCTCTATGTGCAGAATAAACCTCATCCCAATCAAAAGAATAAAAGCAGAAAAAAACATAGAAATAGTTGTCATAATCTCAAGTAAAAGCAATTTGCTAAGATAGCTCGTTGTTCTGGAAACAGTTGAACTTAGTATTATGCTAAAATTTCCTGCACTTTCTTCCGCATCACCAATAAGTCCTGAACTCAAACTTACTAGAACGGGAAGAAAAATTGATATTACCATAAAAAAAGCATCATAAATTTGATATTGTAATTTATTATTGGAACAATACCACAGCATAAAAATAGGATAAGTTATGGTTATCACAATAAAAACAAGTCTAATTTGAGTCCGTTTTGTTTTCATCCAATCACCAGATAGACATCTAAATATATTCAAAGTTAGCACACTTCCCTTTTAGAAAACCAAAGTGATGTAAGGCACGAGGTTATAATCAGAAATCCAAGTGACACAATAATCCCAATTGGAATTACAGATGAATTCATTAATAGACTGCCCTCTTGAAGTATAGTACCATTTGGGTGTACATGAGCAATAGGACACATTAAACGCAGTGGCCAGCTCCAGGGCATTAATATCCATGATGCCTCAGGAGCCATAACAACGCCTGCCGCAAGTCCAATTAAGGCACCTCCAATTGAAGCAGGTGTACCCAGCCATGTTGAAAGGAACAAGTAAACTGGTATCAAGCCAACTGATGTAATCCAAATTACCATACCTGCCTCACAAACTTTAAAAAAAGGAACCGCATTGCCTTTGCTTAAAACTCCAGCAAAAAATACAAAGACTATGAGCATTATTGAAGATATAAATGTATACAAAGCGATGATTGCTATTTTACTAAGCCACACTCCTATACCTTTTACATTATGCGAGCGCAGTCCTCTATAATTTCCTGATTTTTTTTCTTTAGCATTTGACAGAGAACATAGTAATGCAGAACCTAGTGGTATAAATATAAGTGGCCACCAGTTAAAAACTGTAATAATAAAATATTCTTTTTTAACTTCCATACTAGCCATAGTAACCATTGCATACAATATAAAAAAAGATGGAGCCATGACAATGATCTTTCGAGAAAATGTTCGCTTGTATTTTAGGTTTTCAGATTGCAAATAATTAAGCATTACATTCTTCCTCCTCTTTTCTACTTTCCTTCACAATTTTCATAAATAGTTTTTCTAAATCATCATCTTTATGAATTTCATCCTGATAACCTAATATTCCATTACTAATAATACCAATGTATTGAGCAACTTGCTCTACTTCTGAAAGCATATGGCTTGATAAAATTACCGTAATACCCTGAGACGGAAAAGAACGGATCAATTCGCGAAGTTCTTGTATTCCAATAGGATCAAGTCCATTGGTGGGTTCATCCAAAATTAGAAGTTTCGGATGAGTTAAAAGTGCAATGGCAATTCCCAAACGCTGTTTCATACCCATTGAAAACTGTGACGCTCTCTTCCTACCCGTATTCTTTAAATCTACAGTTTCAAGCACCTTATGTACTTGTGAATTAGGCAGATTTAATAATTTAGTGTGTACTTTTAGATTTTCCTCAGCAGTAAGATTGCCATAGAGTGCCGGAGATTCAATCAATGCTCCAATATCTCTTAAATCTTTTCTATTCCATGGATGTCCATCAAATATTATATTACCTGAAGTTGGGCGTAAAAGTCCTGTTATCATTTTTAATGTTGTTGATTTCCCTGCGCCATTTGGACCAAGTAGTCCATAGATAGAATTCCTTTGCACCATTAGTGAAATATTATTAACTACATTTTGCTTTTCAAATTTTTTACACAACTCTTCTGTTTGCAAAATATAAGAGTCCATATATTCATCATCCTTTCATTTACTATAGTTTTATTGTACTAAACAATTCTAAGGATTTTATGATGATTTCAAACATATTTATGAATACTCTAAAATAAATTCCTTTAAAGACTCTATTTGGAAATGATGCATGGATAAGATATGAAGATATGATGATGATACAATTTTTAAATTACTGAAAATTAAGTGGAGGAATTGGACTGATAAAAACTGGAGAAGCGATCATCCATTTTGGATTATGAGAAACTTCAGATGACTTTTCTCCTTTTCTGTATGAATAGAATATATTTACAATGCTTAGAGGATTGTGAAATACCCTCAAAGTGAAAGGAACTCAATTACTATTGTTTTACTTTCACTTTGATTAGTTGTAATAAAAAAAGAAGGCATCTAATTGCCCTCTATATCTCTGTTATTAAATTGTTACTATTAATTTCTTTTACAGGTTTAATATTAAAAACTGTACTAAAATAAAAAAAACCACGTATAAGCTTTACTTAAACAGGATTTTTAGCTATAATAAAATGTGGATATGATTATACGACATAATAAACCTACTATATATTTCACTTTATTATATCACATAATGAATGTCCATGTCAATGATTTTTATAAAAAATATGGGAGAGTGAAAACATGAATGATTACGAACTAAATAAACAAGAGGAACTTGTATATCTTAAAAGTACAGTTAACTTCCTCGAAAAAGAATTACGTAAAGACGAATATGAGATAAATTTTAGAAAAAGAGACCTTATTGCTTCAAGAAGAGATATGTGGCAAGAATCTGTTCACTCTTCAAATGATCTTGATAGGATTCCAGAAATGCTCCAACAACTCTCTGAAGTTGATAGTCAAAATTATAATTATGAAAAATCGGTGGAACGAATAAAAAAATATACACGGATTTTAAACTCACCTTATTTTGGAAGGTTTGATTTTAAGGAAGATGCTTATAATGATACAGATCAGATTTATATCGGTCTTTATAATTTAATAGATAATGATACAAGTTCAATTTTAATATACGATTGGCGCTCCCCTATTTCAAGTATGTTTTATCAGTGCGAACTTGGTAAAGGATCATATAATGCCCCCTTCGGAATAATTTCGGGTGATATTTTTATGAAGAGGCAATATAAAATTGAGAATTCTGAGCTTAAGTATTTTTTTGATAGCAGCATAACAATTAATGATGATATCCTACAAGAAGTGTTAAGTCACAATTCTTCTTCAAATATGAAAAATATAGTTGAAACCATTCAAAAGGAACAAGATGTAATTATTAGAGATACTGAAAATGAGCTTTTGATTGTACAAGGCGTAGCTGGAAGCGGTAAAACATCTATAGCACTACATAGAATTGCATATTTGCTTTATGTTGGTATGGGATCAAAGCTATATTCCAATAATATTATTATAATTTCTCCTAGTTCTGTTTTCAGTAAATATATTTCTGGAGTTCTACCAGAACTAGGCGAGGAAAACGTAGAGGAAACTACTTTTGACGATATTGTAGTTGATTTTTTAGATAATAGATTTATATTTGAAAGTAGAAAGCAGCAACTTGAAACTTTGATTATTAATGATAATCAACAAAATTTAAATATAAAAATGGAGAACACTAAATTTAAAGGTTCGAAAACATTTGTAACTATTTTGGATAGATTAATACATTATTATGAGCATAAATTAACGCATTTTGAAGACTTATATTATGATGGAAAAATTATTGAAACAAAACAGCAGCTAAATAATCTTTTCTTAAACGGTAAAATGAATATGCCAATATCAAAAAAACTTAAAAGAATTGAAAGTATGATGCTTAGTAAAATTCATCCTTTAAGAAAAGCAAGACTTGAAAAAATTCAGGGAATTGTTCAAAACGGCATAGGACATGAATTAGAACTAAAATCTTTTAGCAGATTAATGGCAATTAAAGAAGCTAAAGTATTAATGAATCATATTCATAAATTTACTGAGGTTGATTATTCGGATTTGTATAAATTACTATTTAATAAATCCGGACTTCTTTTAAAACTTTCGCAAGGGTTAGAATTACCAAAAAACATTAACCAAATGGTATCAGAAACCATAGAAAGTCTCCATAAAGGCTATATTAATTACGAGGACTGTGCTCCCCTTTTATATATCAAACTAAGGCTTAACGGTAGTCGCGCGTTTTCAGATATACGGCAGGTTGTTATTGATGAAGCCCAAGATTATTATCCACTTCAATACGAAGTCTTTAATCTTCTGCTACCTAGAGCTAAGTTTACAGTACTCGGTGACTTTAACCAAACTCTCGAAAAACGTGGTGATAAATCTATATATGATGATATAGAGAAAATTCTACACAAGAAAAAGAGCATAAAGCTTTCTATGAATAAAAGTTTTAGGTCTTCTATCGAGATTAATGAATTTACTCAGAAAATATTAAATAGCAAACAGGAGTTTGTTCCCTTTGAGAGACATGCATCGGAGCCGCAAATTATATTTAAAGACAATGAAGAGTTGCTTTATGAGACTATAATCCAAGATATTCATAACTATGAAAGTCGTGGTTATGAGTCTATTGCAGTTATTTGCAAAACGGAGAAAGAAACCCTATTGGTTCAAAAAAAGCTATCCAATTTAACTAACATTAAATTGTTAAATACAGAAAGTACTGACAGTATAAAGGGTACCCTTGCTATTCCTTCTTATATATCAAAAGGTCTAGAATTTGATGTAGTACTTGTGTTCAATGTTTCAAAGGACAATTATAACAGTGAGTTTGATAGGAATCTTTTATATGTAGCCTGTACGAGAGCACTACATCAGCTTTCTATTTATTATACAGGAGAAAAAAGTGAGTTTATTTAATGTATAAATCATTCTGAAGAAATCTTAATATTTTTTATTATATTTTAAATTTTTTCAGGGGATTTCTTCTTGTTGTGTTACTAAAGATATGAAAGCCTTTGAAAATATGGTAAATTAAGAGTAATTATACTTTAGTACTACAGATGGTTAGGTGGAAATATATGATAAAAAATATTTTAAATATGAATAAAGAAAATTTCAAGAAAATATATGAAACAAATTTTAATTCTGTCTATTCTTTTGTATTTTTAAGATTAGCAGCAAACAAAGAAGCCACCGAAGACATAGTTCAGGAGACCTTTATCAGTGCAATGAAAGGACTCATTAACTATAAAGGTACAAGTTCCCATAAAACTTGGCTATGTGGAATAGCAAAAAATAAAATATTAAATTATTATAGAACTAACATTAGAAAAGAAGATTTTGCTTACGCAGAAGAACTAGATTATGTAAAGGATAACCAAGATATTGAATTTATGATTATAAATTTGGAAACTAGAAAAATAATTCTAGAAACCTTAAATAATTTGAAACCTATTTATAAGTATGTCCTTATTCTCAAATATATGGATGATCATAGTGTAAATGAAATTGCAAATTGTTTATGCAAAACTCCAAAGTCTATCGATGGCATATTACAAAGATCAAAAAATAGTTTTAAAAAAGAATTTCTCAAAATATCAGGAGATGAATTATATGATAAAAGAAGATAAACTCTTAAAAGAAATGTTTAAATTCATAGATGTAGAAGTTGAACCTCCAGATGGAACGAAACAAAGAATATATCAAAAACTTTTTTATAATTCAAATCAACGCAGTTGTTGGTGTTTATCTTGTCTTTCTTGGGTTGCAGAAAAATTTTTGAAGTTGTTGATTCAGGTATGGATTTTAATATGTATTTTTATGACTATTTTCAGTCCAACTATCGCATTTTAATTTTCACGAGGAGGTTAAATAATTGAAATTTTTAAAATATTTTATCAAAGAGTGGTTATTCCCCATACTTGTAGCAATAATCTTGGCAATTCTAATATATAAATTCCTATTTTTTAATATTACAGTTCCCTCGGAATCAATGTATCCGACTATAAAGATAGGCGATAAAATTACCGTTACAAGAGTTTATAATAAAGATAACCTAAAAAGAGGTGATTTAATAGTTTTTGATTCTGAGGAATTAAAAATACCATTAATAAAAAGACTTATAGGACTTCCAGGAGATGAAGTTATTATAAAAAATAAGGGGCAAGTTTTTATTAATGGAAGCAAAATTGAAGAGCCATATGTAGTATATATGGAGGATTTAGATAAAAAATTTAAAATTCCAGAAAACAAATATTTGTTTTTTGGAGATAATAGAGCTAATTCATTTGATGCCCGAAGATGGGAAAATCCGTACATAGATGGTAAAGATATAAAAGGAAAAGCACAGTTTATTATATATCCATTTAAGAGATTAGGAAAATTTGTAATTGGAGATGATGCTCTTAATCATTAGAATTATTGACATTTGTTTTAGTATTACTATACAAACATTTTGACCAAACTGAAAGTAACACAATTGATATTGTGTTACTTTCAGTTTATTAATATACACTTAATATGTTAACCCCAACATCTAACGACATGGGGGTACTTTCGAAGATATATAAGAAGAATGTGAACTAAATTTAAAATTAACGCTGTTTAATATATTCACTAATTTCATTTATTTCTGGTGTTTTTCTAAACAAGACTTACATACACAAGCTTTACCCTTTTTATCATTAGGAATCAAATCTAAAATGTACTTAGGAACTTTAACTGTATCACACCAACATCCACCTTGACCATGTTGACAATTATTGTCTTGTCCACAAAGTGGACATATCCTCTCTAATCCTTCTACTCTCACTATTATCACTCCTTCATCTTTTTTTACATTTTAAAAATGCTATTATAAATATAATAACATTATTTTACATGATACTATACTTTAATAAATATCTGTCTACACTACTACTTGTACAAATATAATACATATGAAGAGCTATCTAATGCAATTGCTAAATATATTATTGTTTAGGTTATAAATTCACCATAATATATTACAATTCAGATTTTAAAATAGAATAAACACATTGGTCATACTTACTTTCATTAATCCAATAATGTTCTCTTAACCTTCCATCTATTTTAAATCCATAGCTTTCACTTATACATTAGCTTAAATTTCTACCTTGATTCAATTACAATCTAATTTTAATTATAATGTATTTATATTTTTAATTTCCATATTTGATTTTTCATTTCAACTATGTTTGTTCCAATGCTTTTAATTGAACTATTTTCTTCACTTGCATTGTCAATCTTTACCTCTAGTCTGACTAAATGTTTTTCAATATCATCTAATTTTTTTTCAAGCCTTTCAACCTTATCTAAAGTAATTAATCCCATAAACTCATCCCCTCTTATTTATATGTTATGATTCAAGAAGTTCTCATACTCCTATGAACTATATAAAATATATTAATTTATCATGTTTTGCTATGTTGACATAATCATTTATTTTTAAGAACAAATTATACACAATTTATAAATTTGCATCAATAATCGTCCTTCAAATAAGAAACCCAGTTTCTCAAACTTCATTCGTTCCTACAAATTTGGCACAAATAATTTATTTAATTATACCACAATCACCATAAAACATGTATATTTTACCATTTATAGATGTGTAATAGCATCAAAGTGAAATATAATATATTTAAAAATTATGAGGAGGAAAAATATGAGTAATGTAGAGAGTGATATCAAAGAAAACCTCAAGCTGAGCAAGAGTCTAACAGAAGAAAATGATAGAATATTTACAGATATAGTTTGTTATTTGAGGGTAAGTAATTTAAGTGACGAAGAGCAAGAAGAAATTATTAGTGATATATTGAGAATGTTTTTAGATTGGCAAGAGGAAGGTAATACTGTAAAAAGCATGTTGGGTGAGGATTATAAAAAATTCGCTGATAATATAATATCTGCTGTAAATCCTAAAACCCATGTTCTAAAAACAATTAAAAAGTATTTAGGACTTACTATTGAAGGATTTTATATGATTTTCACTGTAGATTTTATTTTCTTATACTTACCTAAGTTGGCAAAAGGAAGTCATGATTTTAATGTTACTTATGACTACACATTATCTATGTTATTAAACGGTTTAATTGCAGTTGCAATATTTTCTATATCGATAAATTATATAGGTAAAAATGCTTTTGAACTTTCAAAAAAACATTTTTCTAATCTTGCTAATTTTATATTCGGATGTAGTGCTATGGGTTTGATAATACTTTTGTTATTATCATCGAAATTAAGCCCTATAATAGTCTTCTCCATGAATATTCGCTATATTATAGGTATAATAGCAGTTTATTGGGTTTATAAAGGGGTAAAAAAAATAATGAAATCTAAAGTGTTATGGATCCCGGAAAGTTAATAACGCCCTTCAACAATTCGGGATCAATATTAGAATTACTCGCATTTGTTTTAGTATTGCTATTTTAACATTTGGATCAAATCATTTAAGCACCAAATTGAAAAATATTGGTTAATAATACTCTCAATTCTTATAAGCAATTCTACTAGTAGGTTGTTCTTCTGGTTTGGTACATTCTGATCATATTTGTTTCGAACTATTCAGATTTTGTTCGGTAGAAGAAATGAGTAACATCTTACATGTTTTTTTCTCATTTTATTCTGAATCCACTTCTAACG
Source organism: Clostridium sp. CM039 (assembly GCF_055081075.1). NCBI lineage: Bacteria > Bacillati > Bacillota > Clostridia > Eubacteriales > Clostridiaceae > Clostridium > Clostridium sp. CM039. The sequence goes on along the minus strand of NZ_CM143649.1, from coordinate 3,357,462 downwards.
CTTGTAATAATTGTTTTAAGAAAGCATGGCTGTTTTTAATCATGGCTGTTCTTTCATTAGAATCCATCTTTAGTAATGCACGTTCCTCAAAATGAAACAAGTGCGAAAGAATCTCATCAGCATATTGTCGTCCTTCATCCGTGAGCAGGATATACTTGTTCCGCTTATCCTCATCTGCGACTTTTTTTCGGATATATCCTTTTTTCTCAAAGGTTTCCAAAATGGTACTCACTGTTTGCTTGGGAAACAGGAGCTTTTCGCAAATAAACCGCTGTGTGCATTGATTTGGATACTCACGGATGGTATAAAGCGCAAAAAGCGCATTTGATGTAAGCCCGTGTGACTTCGCCCATTTTTCATAGAATGCACTGATCCCGAACCAATAATCATAATAACTTTTTACCTGATCTTTAATTTCGTTGCTCATACAAAATCGCCTCCCTGCTTCTAAATTTCATTGTATGGGCAATAAGTAAAATAGTCAATAGGATCATGGTTAATAGCTGCGCCCCCGGAAGTGCCATCCATACCCCTTTAATCCCCCAAATATGTGGTAATGTAAAAACGCACAATGGTGTGAAAAGAATAGGGTCTAAGTAAACAAGCAAGGTGGAGAAGAGTGTTTCTTCGCAGGCATAAAAATAGGAACTAAACAGCTTTCCAATGCCCATCATCGGAAAAGCAACGCAGATGATTGGCAGTGCCGAATCAATGATTCTTGCAGTTTCTTCCGATGTGGCAAAAAATTGTGGTAGCAGTGTTCGTGCTGGGATTGAAAACAAGAGAAACAAACCACTGAATGTGACAACCGCTAAAAACCCTTTGTTACGTATCTTTTTCATAGCTTTGTAGTTTTTCGATCCATTGCAATAGCTGATTAGTGGTTGCATGCCTTCTCCGATTCCCTCTAATAACAAAAGGACTGAAGCAATTAAGTAGTTGATAACCGCATACGCTGAAACTGCTAAATCTCCGCCATAGGCAAGGCACTGCCAGTTATTAAATATGGTAATGAGCGATGGCATGAGTGATAATCCAAAGGGCGAAATGCCTATTTGCATCATTCGTCCAATCATCTTTTTGTTCAATTTAAATTGAGAACGCTCGATTTTGTTTTCTTTTTGCTTCCACAAGCAAATGATACTGCAAACAACTGTAATTGCTTGAGCCAAAACCGTTGCAAGGGCAGCTCCCGCAAGTCCCATAGGGATCACCATGGTAAAGCAGGCGTCCAATACGATATTTACAATTAAGCCACCTCCCATAATAATCATTGCCTGCACGGTTTTGTGGCTGTTTCGTATAAGTGGTATTAAACCGGAAGCTATGATTTGCATACTGCCACCGATGGCAATGATACGGATATATGAAATCGCGGCGTCATAAATCTTTCCGGTTGCTCCAATAGCTCTGACAAGGGTGGGACTAAAAATTACGAGAAAAGCAGTAACGACTACACTTACAGCAAGTAACGCAAAAAAAGTATTCGCTCTTGCCTCATTAGCCCTTTGGTTGTCATTCGCCCCCCTGTAAGTGGACATAAGGACAGAGCCACCTACTCCAATTCCCATACCCAATGAAAGCACTAAAGCAGTAATTGGCCAAACAAGACCAATCCCCGCAAGACCTATATCACCAACTGCGTGACCGACAAATAATCCGTCTACGATGGTATAAAGACCGTTCAGCAACATAGTCAGCATGGATGGGATTACAAATTTAAAAAACTGTTTTTCAATTGCTTTTTGCTCCATGTGTTCACCTCAAATAGTATTAGTCTGTTTTCGGACTAATATTATTTTAACATGCCTTTTCTTTTTTGTCACGCGGTCATTTTTAGTAAAAGTGATATATCATAATGTTCATTTTTTCTTTCTTACTACTTTTCTTACTCCTAAAATCATCAGGTCTAGTAAATTAAATATCACTCCTAAATTAACTAGTTATTTGTACCCAATAATTTATTTATACCATACCATTATAAAACATATTTTAGGGGTAGATGAAATTGTAAACATATTATCATTCCCATGTCTTAGAATATATGCACCGTTAGTGGTCCTGTTATTATGACATTTCAAATATACAGTTATTTTTGAAACATCTTAATAACTCAATTACACTTATGTTACATTCAGAATATCAATATACATTTAATATATTAAAACCCATATCCAATGATATGTCTTAACTTATAATTAATTTACCTAATATAATGCTCCTTAGCTTTATATTTTATTAATAACCTTAATTATTTCAACATCTAAATGTTCTCTTAGAATATGCAAAATCGCACTAAGACTTTTCTTTTTAAAAACTAACTCGTTGGAGCCAACATTATTGTAATATAGAATTTGCACTTCATGTGTTTTATTGTAAATCTCTACTTTTTTCAATTTACTCCATGCCATACAAGCATTGCTGTTAGCGGTAAACTAAAAGGGTGATATTTCGGCAAACAAAAAAGGAGAATAATTTCCAGTTAAGTACAATAATAATTCCTTCTCTGATACAATTAGAGATATATTTTACAGAGGGGGAATTTAAAATTGAAAGGATGGAATATGTTTAGTGAAATAAAACAATATAAAGCACTTGGATTTAATAAATCACAGGTTGAAAGAGCTCTAAATATAAATTACAAAACAGTTCAAAAGTATTGGGACATGGATCCTGGTGAATATGCTAAAGTCACTATTCAATCGAAGAATAGACATAAAAAAATTGATATCTACAAAGATGATATTTTAGAATGGATTACTGATTTCAGAGATATGTCAGCAGCACAAGTACTTGATTGGATAAAGGAAAGATATGGTGATGTAAAATTTAAAGAAAGGTCTTTAAGGCTTTATATTAGTAATTTAAGGAAAGAATACAATCTGCCTAAGGCTTCGCCAATAAGACAATTTGAGGAAGTACATGAACTTCCCATGGGCTACCAAGCTCAGGTTGATATGGGTCAAATATGGCTCAAAAGATTAAATGGAAACAAAGTAAAAGTGTATTGCTTTGCAATGGTTTTATCACATTCAAGGTATAAATACATACTTTGGACAGACAAACCATTTACTACCGCCTCTTTTATTGATGCTCATAATCGAGCTTTTGAATATCTTGGTGGTATGCCTATTGAAATAGTGTATGACCAAGATCGTGTGCTTGCAGTAGCCGAGAATTCTGGAGACATTATTTATACCGAAGGTTTTCAAAATTATATTAATACTATGAAATATAAAGTTAGGCTTTGTAGAGGTTTTGATCCTCAAAGTAAGGGGAAAATAGAATCTGTGGTAAAATACTCAAAATATAACTTTGCTATAAACAGAGTATTTATAGATGTTGATTCCTTTAATGAAGACTCATTCAAATGGCTAGATAGAACAGGCAATGGTAAAAAACATGAAATAACGAAAAAAATACCGGCAGAAGTGTTTGCTCTCGAAAAGAAACACTTGCTACCAGTACCTGAACTCTTTGAAAAAAATTCATCTAATACTAGTTTAACTTATGCTGTACGAAAAAACAATGTAATTTTGTATAAACAGAACAGGTATCAAGTGCCCAAAGGAACTTATAGCCCAGGTAAAGAACTTAAATTAATGATAAAAGGCTCCAAAATGAATATAGTTGATTTTGATACAGGTGTATTAATAGCAAGTCATCAAGTAAGTACAAGGCAGGGTGAACTTATAAAAATAATTCATCCCGAAAGGGATATTCACAGTTCTATTGACCAAGTTTATGAAAGATTGTTTTTTGCTCTCGGTAAAACTGAAAATGCAAAAATGCTACTAGATGGCATAAAACGTGAAAAACCAAGATACTGCAAAGATCAATTTGGATCAATACTAAATATAGTACATTCATATGAAGCTTCGCTAATAGAACAAGCATTGAATTATTGTGTTATACGAAACTTGTGGAGTGCTGGAATGTTTAAAGAAACCCTTGAATATCTTGCGATACAGGATATTGCAAAAGTTGATAAAAAATCTGTAATTGACAAGTTATCTATACCATCAAAGTATAGAGGGTTAAAACCGGAAGTAAGAAGTATAAGTGACTATATTGATGCTTTGAAGGAGGACAAGCAATCATGGAGAAATTAGAATTAATCAAAGAGTATGCCAAAAATCTTAAGCTAAACTATTTAAATGTAGATGCAGATAAAATTATTGAAAAAGGCGAGTTAGGTAATGTTTCCTATCAAGACTTTCTGTTATCAATACTTAAAAATGAGGTTGGTTTGAAGGATCAGAAAACACAAGAAAAAAGACTTAAATATGCTGGCTTTCCAGTTAAAAAGACAATGGAGGAATTTGATTTTCTATTTCAAAAATCAATAACAAAGAAACAAATAAACAGACTCATGGAAATGGAATGGATAGATAGGATGTATAATCTTATATTTTTAGGCCCACCGGGCGTTGGGAAGTCTCACACAGCTATTGCCTTGGGTTATAAAGCCGTTGAGGCAGGTTATAAGGTAAGTTTTGTAACTATGGATAATCTGATGCATGTTTTGAAAACTCAGCAGATATCAAGAAAAAGCAAAGGTAAACTAAATAGAATCCTTTCTTCAAGCCTCGTTATAATTGATGAGGTCGGATATCTTCCTATAACTAGAGATGAGGCTAATTTGTTCTTTCAATTAATATCATCCCTTCATGAACAGGCATCACTAATTATAACTTCTAACAAAGGATTCGAAGAATGGGTAGAACTTTTAGGAGACCCAGCATTAACAACAGCTGTATTAGATAGAATATCTTATAGGTGCGAACTTTTTAACATGATTGGAAAGAGCTATAGATTGGAGCACAGAAAATCTATATTCTAGCAGTTAAATGGTAAAAATATACTGGGATAAATTCAGTAAAATAGTTTGCCGAAATTTCTCCAAAAGTACTTGCCAATAACAATTGCCATATGCCCAAAATCCATTCTCATAAATACCTTGTTTTAATTTTGAAATAAGGTACGATTCAATAAATAAGCCTAATCCAAGTAACATATCAATGGACTTTTGCCTTTTATAAATCATTTAACTTCCTACTATTGCACCGATAAGAATCACCACACTCCTAAAGGGTTTACTTGGCAAATGAACTCCAAACAATAATATATCTATTCCATTTTCATTTATCTTACAAGCAGAATAATATTTATCATCCTTAATACTTTTTAGGTTATATAATTTCTTCCACAACTTCATCTCACTATTTATTTGTTTTTCTTACGTTCAATAATCCTCACAACAATAACTATAGCAATGATTACTACAGTTCCTCCAATGACTGGCGACCACCATTTAATAGTTTGAATAATTCCTTCAGATACTCCTAAATTTAATAAAGAATTTCCCATATTATCCTCTCCTTTATTTTATTTTTTGTTCGATAATAATTTGTTTTGCATTTTCGTAAGTTGCAATGAAGTACACCATATACAATGCGATAATAATTGCAAAACTAGGCAACATATTTGCTCCAATAGACATTTGAAGAGTTAACTCCACTTTCTCTATTACTGATTTAGTAATAAACGTGGATAAGACCATTGACATAATGAGTGGCACAATAAAGTAAATTCCAATCTGTAGAAACAATGTTCTGCGAATCATTTTCCCATCAGCACCTATATTGGCTAATGTTTGATATCGTTCCTTGTTATCTTGCGTTTCAGTTAATTGTTGAAGTGCCAGTACTGCCAAACAAATTATAATAAGCACAAGACCGACATAAGTACATACAAATCCAAGAACTCCATATGTTCCAAAATACGCATTCTCCATAAAATCTTTTGTTATGAAGTAAATTTTCCCATCAATATATTCATCACTCCATACTTTATTCATCTGTTCGTACAATAGATTTCTATTCGCATCTGCCTTATAAATACCGTTTAATAAATATGATTCTGGTATTAACTTTGTAGCAATTTCATCTGGTACAATAATTGTTCCCTTATCATTTGCACCTATGGGTTCAATTAGTGCAAATGTCTTTTTTATAGGTTCTGCTCTTTGTGGTGTTAATTCTTGACCAGAAACTGTAATCTTCCCATTGCTTTTTAAAAAATGATCTACATAAAACATTGTGTTCTTGTACGTTGCATTTATAAGATATTGGTTTTTAGATAATCTAATTGGCTTCTCCTTTTGAAGGACCATTTGTTTATTAAAGTCCGTCTCTGACATAAAGGCAACTTTAGATTTTGGCAAGTCCTTATCAACAGTAGCTAATTTCACGACTTGCCCCGTAAACATATCTCCATAGGTATAACCCGCAACATATAGAATGCTCTCAGAATAATCCTTCAAATTATCTTGCATATGAATTCCATCTTTTTTGGATTTCTCTAGCGGAGTTACTTTACTCTTATTCACAGGCAACATAATGGTAACATCATAAGGTGTAGATCGCTTCGCTATATTCTTCATTTCACCAATAAGGCTAAACCCTGTGCCAAGCACTACAAGCGAGCACAAAAGCAATCCACTAATAACTGTGATAACAATATAATTTGTCTGAAGCTTGCTACCAATTTGTCTAAATAAGAATGGATTCAATCCATGAAAGTACATACGTTTATTTTTTTGAACAAACGAAATCATTACACTAGACGCGGTATAATAAAATAATAGAATACTAACTCCTATAAGTACCATAACTTTAGGCAGCGTTGTTTGGTTAAGTCCAGTACTTGAAAGTATGTATGCACCTAAAATCATACAAATTGCTGATGTAACAAATAATAAAAATGAAATCAATTTATTATGAACTCGCAATTCTTGATTCTTTCTGTCTGCTGTCAATAAATCAATTAATTTTACTTTAAAAATCGAACGCGTGTTAAATATCATAACAACCACAAAAATAATAGCAAAGTTAATAATTGTATCTTTTATAGCCGGAACAGATATAGACAACTGAAATGAAGACATGTCAGTTCCAAATAATTTTAATGCTATTATCGAAAGTCCTTGAGACAATATCACCCCTATACCTAATCCAATTACTAAGGAAAATATACCAACCAAAACAATTTCCCCCACAAAGATAGATGAAATGCGCCACTTGTTCATGCCAAGTGTCATATACATTCCCATTTCTTTCTTTCTTCTTTTCATAATAAACTGATTTGCATATAGTACAACAAAAGCAAGAATCACAGCAATAAGTTTTGATATAAGTCCTATATATTGAGTCAAAATATTGCTAAACATTTTCATTACAGACGATAATTTGCTTAATCCTGGTTGGGATGCTACTGAATTAAATGCATAAAATAAACTAACCGCCAGGGCCAATGTCAAAAAGTAGACCACATAGTCTTTAATACTCCTACGTACATTTTTAAAAACAAGTTTAAAAAACATCATCAGCCTCACCTCCTAAGACAGAAACAACTTCCATGATGCTATTAAAGAAGGTTTTTCGGTCATGACTGCCTTTATATAACTCATTGAATATTTTTCCATCCTTAATAAAAATGATCCTTTTACAAAAGCTTGCATTATACGCATCATGAGTTACCATAAGGATTGTGGCCTCTTGATTACGATTTAAATCTTCCAAACTTTTTAATAGCATTTTTGCAGATTTACTATCAAGTGCTCCTGTTGGTTCATCTGCTAAAAGTAAAGATGGATGAGACACAATAGCACGAGCTGCTGCCACTCTTTGTTGCTGTCCTCCAGACATTTCATAAGGATACTTATTAAGTACTTTCTCTATATTTAAAGCCAAAGCTACATTATCTATTTCTTGTTTCATTTTACTTACTGGGCAATGATTAATGGATAAGGCTAATGATATATTCTCATATGCTGTCAATGTGTCCAATAAGTTATAATCTTGAAACATAAATCCTAATTTTGCGCGTCGAAATTTGGAAAGCTTACTTCCACTTAAAAGAGTGATATCTTCTTCGTCTACATATACATGTCCTGATGTAATAGTATCAATGGTAGAGATACAGTTAAGTAATGTGCTTTTCCCACTTCCACTAGAACCCATGATCCCCAAAAATTCACCTTTATTAACTTCAAAAGAAACACCATTTAATGCATGTGTAACTTTACCTTTATTTCCATATACTTTTTTGATATTTTGAACTTTTAAAATTGTATTCATCTGTATCACTCCTCTTTTCTTATCTCTTACACTACTTTATCATTTTTTTATTTTTTCAACTATCGATTAACCTTACCGTAGCATTACCATTTTGTAAGGTTTCATCACCAAATGTGATAAATCCTCTCCTATATATTTAGTATAACTTTGTCAGCATCTATTTTTATAAAAAAGTAAAAACGTTATTCATTCACCTCATAAATGTTATTTGTACCCTATCATTTGTAACATCTGCTTGTTTTTTTGTAAAAATTTAAAATGCTTGCTACTAAATATAGTAGCAAGCATTTTTATATATTTATTTTACTTCTTAAACACAATTCTAAATTGTTATTGCATTGATTATACTATTTCGTCTTTGATTGATTCTATTACATTACTTTTTTTAACGCCTGTTGAAGAAATCTCATACGCCAAAAATATAGATGCAATTATAAGCATAGCATACGTTAAAATTGGTACAACTGGAAAAACAGATATAAACTCAGACCATGTGATTAACGTTAATCTTAACATATACCAACAAATAAATAATACTATTGGTATGCTAACAATAATTGGTGTTAATGCAAAAAACAAACCTTCTATCATCAACATTTTATTTAATCCCTTTGGTGTTAATCCTACTGCCCGAAGCATAGCAAATTCTCTTTTGCGCAGTCTAAGATTATTAGAAATGGTAGAAAAAGCATTAATAATGCCAATTATTCCAAACATTATGGCTACAGAGAAAATACCAATAGAAACGGCTTTTTGAATCAGTTTGTCATTATTTTTTTCTTCGAGTAGACTCCATATACTAAAATCTTCGGATCCAAGATAAGAACTGCAAATTCGAGTTAGTTCTTTCTTCACACGTGGGCTAGCGCCATCAACAACCAATAAATCAATTGCCATACTACTAGATTCAAGCATGCGTTCTGGCATAAAATTACTAACTAGTTGCTGATAGGTTTTCATAGGAACTATATATGCTAAGCTGTATCCACCCATTTCTAGCTCAGAGGGAGAAATCTCTGTAACATGGCCCACTTGAGCATTAAATTTATAATTTGTATTCATATCATTTTCTATTTTTTCGTTTATTACTAGCTTATCGCCTTCTTTTATATTTAACAATGGTATTTTTTGCACAACTTTTGAATTCTCTGATACATAACGTGTGCTATCTAATAATACTCCTGTTGTCACACCATCCTTATAATATGATTCATCATCAGCACCAATTTTTTCACAATACTTTTTAAATGATTTATCGCTTAATCCAACTAAATTTGTTATAATTCTATGCTTTCCATTTTCACTCAATATATTATATTTGTTGAAGTTTACCTTAGCAAATCCTCCATATTTAGCAAAAACATCTGACTCCTGTTTTGATGTTACATAAGTTGAAGTACGTACCTGTCTTTGAATGACACTATCTCTAACTTCAGGCAGAGAAATAACTTCATTTATCATCTTATCACTTGGTTTATCAATCATTTTTAGGCTAATCTTCATATCATGAGTAGGTATTTCAGCGTTTTTAGAATTGGCTAAATTGAAGATGGCTATAATGTTCATATACCCCGCTATTAAGATAAAACACATTGAAAGAGACAGTACAGCCGTACGCAAAGCCTTTTTGTTAGCCGAAAATTGTGATATTGCTAGTTCACCTTCTATACCAAATATTTTTTTGATTATTAAGTGGGATTTTTGTTTTTTAAATTTTACTTTGGTACTATTCTGGCGTATTCCAGTAATAGCTGATACTTTCATCATTTTTCTTGCAGGAATATATGCTGAAACTAAAATGGTAATCAATGAGACTATGATTGAAAAACCAACTACTACCCATGAGAAAGAAACATATGCATTCCTATAATCTTCTGTAACACTAAGAATTTTATTAACTTTAGAAAACACAATATTACTAAATAGATATCCTATCATGATACCAATTGGTAATTGAATAATCCAGAGTAAAAGTCCTTCATAGAGAACAGACGACTTAATTTGCCTTGGAGTTGCTCCTAAACTTTTCAGAATACTTAGTTCCTTAATCCTGCTGTTAGCAGATAAAGAAAATGCATTATAGATAATAAGAATAAATGACCCCATAACTAGTAACATAATTGTTATTGCCATTGCTATCATCATAATGATTTGAGTGTTTGCACCACTTTTATCGCTAATCCCATATAAAGTTAATAAAGGCGTATTATACCTAACTGGATACTCTCCATGTTCATTTTTGGTTAATCCCGTAGATTTCGCAATCTGCGGTAATGTTTCATAGATTGTGCGAGGGTTCACAAAACGCATATAAACCGTAAGTTTATCTTTAGGCTTAATGTGTGAAGGATCCAAGTATCCCATGGCGGCATATCCAGGGAAGGCAGAACTCCCGGAAATATCCAATTCTCCAACTATGGTATATATATTAGTTTCTGTTGTCTTAAACTTCTCGCCTGATTGTTTGTAATCATTAGGTCTAATTAGTTCACTACCAAGCATTCGATTACCGGTAGGAAGAGTCAACTTATCGCCAATTTTATATGAAGGATTATCCGCGAAGAATAATTTTGATACAACAATTTCTCCGAATTTTTTAGGAAGTTTACCTTCAGTAAGAGTGTTTTTTAAACCCATGTCTAGCCAAAAATTTGTATTAGCATCTCTCAGTGATAGATACGGACGTTTTGTATTGGAAAGTTTAGCAGTAACCCACTGTCCTTTAATCATCGTGGATTCAACCTCGGGATTTTCTGTGACATATTTTAATTTATCACCAGATATAGAGTCAAATAATTCCCCATTCCAATAACCTGTATTTTCAATTGTTGTGGTTAATTTTGTTTCCCATTTAGAATGTATAAATATACATAGTGAGCATAGAAGTGCTGAAGCAATTATAATAGCAACTAGTATAGAAATTGTATGTCGCTTATTCTTTTTCATATGGTTATATGTGTATTCATTCATAATTTTCATTTTTTAATTACCTCATCTGTCACAATTCTGCCATCCTCAATTGTAATCACTCTATCTGCTGATAATGCAATTTTTTCGTCATGCGTAATCAATATCATAGTCTGATTATATTCTTTATTTGAAACCCTCAACATCTCAAGAATAGCTTCTGTATTTGCTCTGTCAAGATTTCCAGTAGGTTCATCTGCTAGAATAATAGACGGTCTATAAATTAATGCTCGTGCTATAGCAACTCTTTGTTGCTGACCTCCTGAAAGCTGATTTGGTAGATGACTGAGCCTTTCGTTTAAACCAAGCATTTTTACAATCTTATCAAATTCTTCTTTTTTAGGTTTTTTACCATCCAGCAGCATAGGCAATAATATGTTTTTTTCTACATTTAGTGTAGGAATAAGATTATAAAACTGATATATTATTCCTACTTTCCGCCTTCGAAATAAAGCTAATTCAGTCTCATTCATTGATGAAATATCATTGTCATCGATATATATTTTTCCTTTTGTAGGGTTATCCACTCCCCCTAACATATGAAGAAGTGTAGATTTTCCTGATCCACTTGATCCAATTATTGCAACAAATTGTCCTTTGTTTATCCTCAAATTTAAATTATCCAATGCAGTTACCTTTGTATCACCCATTCCATAGGTTTTTGTAAGATTTTCAGTTCTTAATATTTCCAAAATATTCTCCCCCTCTTTAATAAGGCCTGCTATCATAACATTTAGTTATTTTAGTCCTTATTTTCTTCTAACCCCATTATATCTTTGTTAAGTGACCGTTCGGTGACACTGCTTGTCATTAATTCAAATAAAACTTAATTGTGAATCGCGCTCCCCCTGTTTTTTTATTTTCTGCTCGAATTTCACCATTTTGTTTCTTAACTATAGATTGAGCAAGAGCAAGTCCAATCCCTACACTATCTTTGGCTGAATTTTCGCCTTTGTAAAATCTAGTAAATAAATGTGGTATATCCTTTTTATGAAATCCTTTTCCATTATCTTCAATAATAATTTGTGTGCAAATAGGGTTTTGTTCATACACTATGGAAATTTCACCTCCACATGGTGTATGTTCTACACAGTTTTTAACAACATTTAAGATGACTTCATTGTTCCAATAAAAATCTCCCATAAAAGCTACATCACTATCCTCTTGAATAGAAAGTTGTTGCTCCTTTTTTTCTATCATTAAGATTAATGGCTCAACAGCAGTACATACCAATTCATAAACATTAATCCATTTACATTCTAATGTTAAGGTTCCTACATCTAGTTTAGAAAGTATTAACAATGACGAAACCAAATGATTAAGACGGTATATCTGAGCTGAAATACGCTCAATATACAAAGCATCCTCCCCATTTATAGGCCTATCATCTAATAATTCAATCATAAGTGACATTGACGTAAGTGGCGTTTTCATTTGGTGAGAAATATCTGCAAGGTAATTTGTTAATTTTTCTTTTTCTTTCCTTTCTTTTTCTCTGGTTTCTCTAAGAAGCACAACTGTTTTATATAGTTCATCTTCTAAAATAGAGAATTCGTCTTCTTTCTTCTGAGGATTTATTCTATAATTTCCTTCGTTGATAGCGTAAAGATATTCTGCAAGATTATCGATACGTTTACGCTTTATATGATTTAGACCTATCAGAAATCCTCCAAAACAAAAAAAGAGTAAAGTGATCAAAAACAAAATACCAACCGTAACTATATTAAAACTTTTACGATTATTATAAGAACCATATAAAAAATCTTCACTATATCCATAGTGCTCTAATATTTTTTTCCCTTTATTAATTTCTGTTATATTATTAGTTTTTAGCGATGATATCAATACTTGTTCAATATTAGGATCAGCCTTAACACCAAACGCTATAATCTGTGCGGCTTTTTCATAAAAAATCTTCTCTGTCTGCTTAAAAATGAAATTTCCAAATATAACACAAAAAAATGTTATACATAAAAAACTAATAAACATCCATACAGTAAATTTCTTTTTATTCATATCCCTCTTACTCATCCAACCTATAACCTATTCCTCTCACTGTTTTAATAATTGTATTATTCGTAAGTTTTTGACGAAGACGCTTTATAGCTACTGATAATGTATTATCATTTACAAATTCCCCATCGATATCCCACAGTTTTTCCAATAAAACCCCTCGTGTTGAAGTACGGTTTTTATTTTCTAATAGATGCCTAAATAGATTGTATTCACCAATTGTAAGTTCTATTTCGAGATTATTTTTATATACCTTTGTTTCTGATTTAATCATTTTAATATTCCCACACCATAGAACATCTTCTTGTATCTGCTGTTTTACAGTTCTCCGCAAAACAGCCAATATACGAGAATGCAAAACACTTAATTTAAAAGGCTTGGTGATGTAGTCATCCCCTCCAATATCTAGTCCTTTTACAATATCGCATTCTTCATCCCTAATAGTAAGAAAAATAATAGGAATGTCTTTAATTTCTTTTACATAGCGGCAAAAATCAAAACCTGACCCATCAGGTAAATTTAAATCTAGTAATATTATGTCAATGTCTGTTTTAAAAAGCTCTTTCCCTTTTTTAAAATTCTCTGCATGTATAACTTTATAACTGTTTCTCAATAAAAATGACTTTATACCTAAAGCAATTGTTTCATCATCTTCAATCAAAAAAATCTTAAGCATTCTCTAACCTCCTTAACCCTTACATTTAACAATCACACTATTTTTCTTTTTAACTTTCAAGTATAAATAATTTTTCTACCGTAGTATTTAATAGTATAGCAAGGTTCATAGAACATAACAACGCACCAAGAAATTTCCTCACAATAATGACTCCATAATGTAAAAATTTTTTCTACAATTTTTTTTTAATACTAACCTAAACAAAATGTAAATAGTTTTATACTTTTGTTGATTGTGGTATAAAAATAATTTATAGATTAAGTGGCAGGATTCCCACCTGTTAGAATATACACCCTGTCGGGACGCACCGCGAATCGGTGCCATACCCCTAGTACATTTTAAAGCTATTATATTATATAAAAAAGCCATTCCCTTGCTAAAAACAAGTTAGTTAAATACATGAAAAAAGAGAGAAAATTAATCTCTCTTTTTATAAAATTCCATAACTTCTGACCTGCTAAACAATGTGCTTTTCTTTGATTTTTTAACAGGAATTAGCTTTGATTCTTTTAGTAACTGGCTGACGTATTGCCTTGAACATCCCAGTAATTCTGCGACTTCTGCAGTGTCTAAAATTTCTTCCTGTAATATTTTGACTAGTTTATTTCTATCCACGCTAAACCCTCCCTATTGGACTGTATTTGAGCCAATCATAATATGATTCAGAGCCTTTCCTACGCAACATTCCTAACGCATGATATACGATGTCTATGCTCCTATAACTTTTAACGCTATCATAAGCCACATAAATAAATTTGTCCTGTCTTATGAATCTTAGCACAGGAATATTATCCTTAGTAGTCATGAATGCGATCATTAAGTCGCTGTCAATATCCTTTGAAATTCGTCTTAATTCACTTACTAACGTATTGTACTTGTTAATGTCTAATAGCAATTTAACTCCTCCTGTGATACAATTTAGATAAGGTAAGGGATATTAGAGTATCCCTTACCTAAGTAGATTATTTAGTTTTGGCTACTGATGTAAATAAACCCTTTAATTTGCATACTTTTAGAAAGACTGTGCAATTGTTAGGGTTTATTTTTTTTGCTTGTTTTGCTATTTGTAATCTTCATGTTTCATCACCTCCCAACAACATAAGTATACCATATTCACTTTGCATATGCAAAGTGAATCGACAAAGAAATTTATTTAAATAATGTCGTAGTCAATTTCTTAAAGGATTATTATATTAAATAGAGAATTACTAAAGTATAATTTATGTATCTAAACTTGAAAAGGAATTGTCAAGGAAACAAAAGGTAGTAATAACAGAAAGAAAGCTAAAATAAAAGCAGCAAAATTACATAAAAAAATAGCTAATCAATAGCTGATGCTAGCTTCACAGAATTTAGAAGAATGTTAGAGTATAAAGCTAGATGGTATGGTAGAAAAATAATAATAGCAATGTAATAAAAGATATATTGTTAGAGAGGTTGGAATGACCTTGATAGCTTGAATAAACTTGTAGCATTAGCTATATTGATCAAGAAGCTCCCACCTCTTAGGTGGTGAGTAGTTCACTTGTACACTATATATAAGGAAAATGTAGGGGTGTTTGCAATGAAAGAAAAATATTTAGTAGTAATTAACAGGGGTTACGATAAAGAAGACATATTCTATATGGGTGACAGCATCATAATGGCATATAAACGACTTAAAGAATTGCCTTATGCAAATAAAGAGCTATTGTTTGCAAATGTTAAAATGGTCACTATGTTTAATAAATATGAATTGATTGAGAGTTATGATGTAATTAAAAAAATATCTTGATTTGGAGTGAGTAAAGTGGAAAAAAGCAAACGAACAACATACAATCAAAATTGGGAAGAAAAGAATAGGAAATATTCTAGTTATCTAAAGAGTAGGAGCAGTTGCAAATCATTTATACGCAATCACGCAACCATGGAAGACATGGAATCAATATATCAGTTAATTTCAGAAAGAAAAAAAATATTATCAGATGAAGGCGAGAACAGTTAGTGTTCTTGTCTTTTTTTTACTATTCTGAATGTTTGCAACGATATATAAGAAAATTAGTCTTAGTCCAATAGAAATTTTATCCTAGGATCATTTTTGACAAAATCAAGGGTTTTGTCTTTTTTAAATGCCCCTTTTACTAATCTTTCATATTTTTCTTTGCCCCAACTGTTGGTCACATTAAATTTCATATGCTTATATAGTTTTGACTTCATAGCATCATCCATGCTACTTGCTTCATTTACCATATTTATAATCATTTCTATAGCTTTATCTTTATCCTGTTTTTCTTTTGCATACCATAAATCTAACGAATATTTATGGTATGCTCCTAAATCAAATGCATCAGCGACCTTTTTAGCACGCTCTATGTATTCTTCTGCTTCACTAAATTTCTTTTCTTTATATGACAGATTTATCATTAGAGATAACGCCCCAAAGGTTTCATGAGCATTTTTCCTTAAT
Source organism: Clostridium sp. CM039 (assembly GCF_055081075.1). Lineage (NCBI taxonomy): Bacteria > Bacillati > Bacillota > Clostridia > Eubacteriales > Clostridiaceae > Clostridium > Clostridium sp. CM039. The sequence continues at coordinate 3,341,219 of NZ_CM143649.1, read as the reverse complement.
TCACCCTCATAAATGCCATAAGCTTCATCAATTTTCCCGCTACTTTCATATAATAATGCCTGTTGAATTTTTTTATCCACCTCTACTTCTGGAATTTTATCTAATAATTCTTGAGCTTTTTTATACTCTTTTTTAGCCCTATACATTGCTGATAATTCTAATTTTGCCATAGAAGCTGTCTTTTCTTTACTACTTGTTGCTACAAGTTCAAGCCAAACGATGATTTTCCTTTCATACTTATCTTTTTCCTCAATTTGAGGCCCTAATAAATATATTCTTAATACTACTGATATCCAATATATCAACTCATCACAATTTGGATATTTTTTAATTAAATCACTGGCCTTTCCAAAAGCCTTTTGGAGTCCCTCTTTTGATGCCATTTCACCTACCTCTTTTGTAAGCTTTTTTACTTCTACATCTGTTAATTCCTCATCAAATGCCAATAATGTATTAACATCAATTTTTAAAACACGTGCAAGAGGTGCTAACAGTGCTATATCTGGGCATGATATTCCATTTTCCCACTTATTTACTGCTGGTGTACTTATATTTAAATAATTAGCAACTTGCTCTTGAGTAAGATTTTCCTTTTTTCTATAATTTCTAATAACCTCACTTATTCTCATAAAATTAACTCCTCCATTTTTTTGTACATTTAATTAACTTAGGACTTCGTTAATTAAATGATATCAAATCTATATAATTTAAACAATTGAAGAATTTTCATCTTTTATTCATAAAAATTAACTATTAGTTAATTTAATTTTCCTAATAAAAACATTTAGAATCTTACTTATGATACAGTATTTCCACTTGCAAGCATAGCCTTAACCATTTTATATCAATGGTTAAAGCTAAAAACAACCTCCGTTACTTATGATACGATTCAGCGTTCCTAATCATAATACTTTTTCGCCGTTAAGTCACCATATTTCTTAACTCAACAATACGCGAGTTAGCTAAAGCATTTGGTGCATACAATCCAGCTTCTAAAATAGCTTACTTTCTCCATAATATTGGAGTAATAAACCGAACGGAAATAGTAGCAACGTATTACCCAAAATATTCTTAATCCAAAATCTAAGACGTTTCAAAACTAAATATGTATACAGTTATTTTTGAAACATCCTAATAAATCTACCGAGTATTTACTACTTGGTAGCTTTCTAATATCTTTTATACTTAATAAATCAATAATTTTTCACTCCTGCTTACCTCTTTTTAATTCACCAAAATAATATGTTTACAAAAAACTGGTGCAAATTCTATTTGCACCAGTTTTTTAAGAACGAAATAGCATCTCCAAAATTTAACATTAGAAGTGAAAAAATAAGCATTTGCATTAAAACTTGTATTAAGTTTATATTTTTATTAAAGTGAGTTTTTTTAACTCCATAAGGGTTTTTGTGAATAAAGACATGGAAAGGGGTGTATAAAAAAAATATTACCACCATACCCATAAGATAATTTTTTGTTACATAGGATGAAGCTAGTATTAATACAAATGACATATGCAACCAGATCAAATATCCATAAAAAACCTGTTCTAAACAGAACCAGAAATATTTTACTATTTTACTTTTATCCATATAGTAAAAATCCCTCCTAACCATTAGTTTAACGTATAAATAACACTCTCTTATATTAACATTATATGGTAAATTTTAATATAGTTGTATGTCTCTGCTTGAATTCCAAATATTTCTTAACTATATGTTTAGGCATTAGTTAAGCTCCTGGTGGTCCAGGAGCTTTTATTTCTTGTTCCTTATAGGAGTAGTGCCAACTAAGCTGTCATGAAGTGCAAAACAGTTAAATTTTATTTAATGGCTATGTTAGACAATAATGATGATAATACATCTAAAATTGGCTTGTCCATTTAATACAAGCCAATAAACTTTTCCCTAATCATTATGAAATATAATATTTTATGATAGCTAAAATATTGTAAAAATACGATTAATGGATTATTTAAGGAGAACACGTATAGGCTACTAAAAATTATACTTATACATTCCTAAAAAATTTTGTAAATACAGAAACAAAGATTATAATTAATCCACTTAAGAATAAAAAAGTTGCTTCTCCTTTTTTATTCTTAATATATGAGGAATACCCATCTAATATACTCATGATACCTAATAATAGAAATACAATTGACATTGCAATTCCACTATTAATGATATTAAATATGCATAAAACTGATAATATAAGAGCAATTAATGAAATTAATGTCTTACTACCTTTTAATTTTTTCAACTTATTACCTCCCAATAAAATAATATTCTAAACTAAAAACAATTGTTTACTAAAAAATACTTTGTTTATATACTAATTATATTAGAATTTCTTAATCAAATGTCACATTTAAGCTCTTATTTCAATTCATATAGGAGAAATTTCATACTCTTACGTATACTCTAGCTTTACCTTGCTTCCTCCCTGTCCCTGCTCTGACGGCGTAACTATTAGTTTTACAGGCACTCTACTGCGAAGCTCCTCCACATGACTTATTATTCCCACAGATAATGTACTTGAATGAAGTTTTTCAAGTGAGTTCATTACTACTTCTAGAAGATTCGTGTCTAGTGTACCAAATCCTTCATCTAAGAAGAAGAACTCTAGTGGAGCACTCCCTTTTAACTGAATTTGTGAAGACAGCGCAAGCGCAAGACATAGTGAAGTTAAGAAGGTTTCTCCACCGGACAATGTATTGGTTTCACGTCTTGTTCCTCCATTAAAATCATCTCTCATTACAAAGGCTCCATCAGAATCAAGCTCCAATGCATAACGTCCTCTTGTTATGTCTTTTAATCGTTTTGAGGCTTCCATAGATATGTATTTTAGCTGCTTCATAGCTACATATTCCACAAATTTATTCCCTTGAATTAATGTATCAATTTCTCTTAAAAGACTAAGCTTGTGTTCTATAGCGCTTCTCTTTATTATAAGGTTTTTAACTTCTAGTAGCTTTCTTTCCATTTCCTCAAGGGCCCTATATTGAGCTCCTATTGCTTTGGTTTTTTCTTCTAAAATCTTCCCAAGTACTTCTCTTTTTTCTTTTACCTCTTCAAAGAGTGTAGCGTCTATTTCTTTTCCATTAAGTAAATTTTCTACTCTTTGTAAATTATCTATTATGCTACGTTTAGATTCTTCATACTGTTTTATTTCTTTTTCAATTAGTAACAAGTCTCCTCTTGAAATTAAATAAAGACAAGCTATTTCAGCATTTTCAAAGGAATTTTCTTTAAGAGCTATGTCTAATTTTTTTTCTCCATCTTCTAGCATCTTTAAAAGCATTTCGCTTTTGTTTTCTTCACTGGTTTTTTGAGTGTCTAATCTTTGCTTTTCTATATTTTCTTTTTCTAAAATATCTTTTAAACTAGCCTCAATTGATGTTATATCCTTTATTTCATTTTTCACCTTTTCTATTTCAATTTTAGGTGTACGATCCATCTCTTGTGTAAATCCACAGAGTTCAACTATTTGGATAGTCAAACGGTCTATTTCTGCCTTCTTTTCCTTACCGCTGGTTTCTATTTCCGTTTTTGAAGTGGTAAGATCCCTTAAGCACTTGTCTACGTCAGATGCTTCCTTTTCTAATGTTACTAGCTCTACTCGAAGCTTCCTTGCCATGGCAGTTAGTTTTATTACCTCATTGTCTATATCTTTAAGTTGCTGAATTTTTTCCTTTATGGATACTGATGTTATACTACCACTTTGATTTTGCTTAAATGAACTCTCCTGATTAAGCAAATCTACTTTTAAAAGCTCATGCTTTTCGCGCAGCAGCTTTAATCTGCCTTCTGCAATAGACAACTCTTCATCTATTACTATTAGCGCTTCGTTTTCTTTTCTTAAACCTTCTCCAAGTTTTACTTCTTCCATATCTACTTTGCTTTTTTCATCACGTAGCTTATTTAGCTCTAAGTCTATCTCAGTTTTTTGCTTGTTGTAGACTTCTAAGTTTTCCTTAAATTGAATTAATGAGGATTCTCTTGCATCTTTCTCGCGGCGAAGCTCCTCAATGTTTATGTCGTGAAGCTTAACATTAACTATTTCTAATTGGCTATTTATATACTCCTCATCACTTATTAACCTCACAAGTTTTATTTGCTCTTTTTGATAATCTTTAGATAAATTTTCTAAGTTTAACTCTCCACTTTGCTTTAAACTTTTCTTACCTTCTAAACCAGTATTCACTATTAGATCTGCTACTTTTGGATGATGCTCCGACCCACACACTGGGCATAGTCTTGGCTTACCAAGTTCGTCTCCCTCTTTTAAACTAGAGGCTAAAACTGCTGCCATGTTAGCTTGTTCTATTTCCTTTATCTCACCTTCTATAATTTTAAGCTGAGCTTTCACACTTTCTATAGATTCTTCTGCATTTTTTAGATTTAACCTACCTTTTTCGGTTTCAATGTTAATATTTCTATATTTCCCTTGTAGTTCACCCTTTATTTTATGGTTTTCTACAGCTTTCTCTAGGGTATCCCGTAGCGAACTATAGGCCTCCTGTTTTTCTAGCAACAAAAGATTATCTCCCGGGAAATTATTTGCTATTTTCTTACTTTTTTCTTCTAAAAGAACTAGTTTATTTTGTTTGCTTTCCTTAAGTATAATAGCTTCTCTATGCATTAACTTTGTGGTATGTGCACCCTTCTTTAAATCTTCCCCTTTTTTCTTAAGCTCTTGTACATTTTTCGTTGCGGCCGAAACTTCTAGTTCACTGTTATAGGCATTATACAATTTTTCTCTATATTCTGGTGGTATTTCTATTCCACTTAGTTTTTCTTCAGTAACGCCCAATTGATTTTCTATTTTCGACTTATTGGTAACAATAATTGCACTTTTTAGATTTTTCTCACTTATATTGCTTCTAATCTCTTTATGCTGTTTTAAAAGGATATCTTTTTCCCCCGCTAGATAGCTTATTTTCTCTTCAATATTCGTAGCTTGTTTAAGACTTACTTCCTTTTCAATTAAAATAGGAAGTTTATTGTTTTTATCAGTCCACGCTTTATCATAAGAAGTTTTTGTAATATTCAGCTTTTGACATACAACTAAAAAAGCACTGCTTAGTTTTTGAAGTGTATCCTTGTTTATCGCTAATCTTTTTTTAGTTTGATATACATTGTCAATATAGGGTTTTACATTTAATGCTGAACTTCCCCTCGTAAATTTTTCTTTTTTATTTTTTATTTCTGGTGCTTGTTTATTTAAGTCAGCTTCTTTTTTTACATACTGGCTTTTTTCTTGTTGTAGCTCCCAGATAGTTTTATATTCCTCGTACTCTTTATCCACAGTTTTTTTATCAGCCTTAATTTGTTTTTCTTCCTGCTTTAAACCATCTAGTACGGATTTTATTTCATTATGGCCTTCTTCACCTACATCTTCATATCCCTTCATTTCCCCCTGAATCATAGTTTGAGTCTTTAGGTTTTCATTTCTAACTGATCTTATTTTTTCATAAAGCTTGGTACCGTATTTTTCTAAGGCAAATATTCGCTCTAGCATATTTCTTCTTTCTTTTCCTGTAAGCTTTAAAAATTCATTGAATTTACCTTGAGGTAACACGACTGACCTTGTAAAATCCTCAACTTTCAGTCCTATTATTTCTATGATTTTCGTGTCGATGTCCTTTGGTCCTTCTGCTAGTACCTTGTTTTCATCAGCATTTTCCTTATTTATTTCTATAAGCCTTGCATAAGCAGTTTTGAAGTTTCCAGTTTTTAATCTCTTTATGCTTCTTTCTGCTCTATATAGTTTTCGGGTTTCCCCTAGTCCTATTTCAAAATCGAAGCTTATTTCTACTACATTTGTTTCTGTGTTTACAAACTCTTTGGTGTCTCTGGATACTTTTCCATAAAGAGCTATGGTTATCCCATCTAAAATTGTGGATTTACCACTAGCTGTTGGACCGAAGATACCGAAAAGTCCTTTTTCCGTAAGTTTTGAAAATTCAATAGTTTGTTGCTGTACAAACGAATTTAGCCCCTTTATTTTAAGATTTACTGGTTTCATCTTTGGGTTCCTCCTCTTCATCTAATGCTATGTTTAAAAATAATTCCATAATTTCATCCGATGGCTCTAGCCCACCTTTTGCCTTTGTAAAATATTCTCTAAACATTTCCTCCATGGATTTTTCCCTTAGGCTTTCCTCTAAATCTGCTTCGCGTTCTATCCCCTCAAGTATTGGCTCTATGGAAACTATATCAGGTCTAAGTCTTTTCATTTCTTTTATGTTTTCGGTGCTTATTATTTCTTTTGTCTTTATTTCAAGGTATACCCAGATGTTTCTTTCGCCCTCACTTTTGCATTTTTCTATCGCTTCCTCGGTGCTGTTACATTTCCATACTTCTATAGGCTTGTAGTTTCTAAACATTATTTGTGAGACTTCCGCTTCGCCCCCAGCTTTAACATCTACGAGGTACGCTCCCTTGCTATAGTTTATTTCGCTTTTGCTATATTGAATTGGGGATCCGCAGTATCTTATCATCCCCTTAGTTCCTGGCACTTTCTGTGGTCTATGAAGATGACCCAAGGCTGAGTACTGAGCTTTCTTTGGGAATTTAGATGGTGAAACTGAAAGACTTCCCCCTAGTTGTATACTTCTCTCTGACCCACTTTCCTCTCCACCCATAACATAGAGGTGTGACACTGCTAGGTTTACAGTATCTTCCCTATATTTATCAGATATATTTTCAAACAGTTCTCCTATTCTGTCAGAATAGCTTTTTTGCCTCTCTTCATCATTAATCTCTATTGAAAGTACTTCATTTAACCTTTTTTCACTTGGATAAGGTAGTGTTATAATAACTGCTTTTTCCCCTCTTATACTAAGCTCTAAGTACCCCTCGCCGCTTTCTATTATTTCAAAATCACACTTTCCGTCATTGTTAAATTCTCCAAATACGCCTTGCCTTGCTATACTCTTTGGTTCCCCTAAAAGTACCACCCCATGACCGTATGCAAGAGGGCTCGGTGCAACTAATCTTTCTGGATTATCATGGTTACCTGCCACAACTAACACTGCAGTTTTCCCGCTACTTGTTATATCCTTAAGTGTGCTATAAAACATTTTTTCAGCTCTTGCTGGTGGATTTCCATTGTCATAGATATCTCCAGCTATAAGTACTAAATCTATATTGTTTTTTTCAACTATTTCTATAAATTCTTCTAGAAATTCTTCCTGTTCCTCTAGTCTACTGTATTGCTCTAAAGTCTTCCCCAGATGCCAATCGGAGGTATGAAGTATCCTCATTTGTATCTCCCCTTTTTTAGGTTTTTCAGTTTCGCAGAAGATTATTTAACTTCTACGGCTTCATCGTTACTGAATAAATATAGGTAACTTTCTTTAACTTTTTTCCCAAGTGTTGCTTCAATTGCCTTTGCATAATAATCTAGCTGAGATTTATATTTCTCTATTAAGAGATTTACATCTCCATTTTTTAAGGAGTCTGTTTTATAATCCACTAAAACTATCTCTCCATTTTCCTCAAAATAGCAGTCTATTATTCCTTGAAGCATTATTTTTTCCTCTCCATATATTTCGATTGGGAGGTTTTTATCTATATCTGTTGACTTAATTTCCATATGGAACGGTATTTCTCTTTTTAAAGCTTTTTGATTATAAGCTTTTATCATTCTTTGTCCAAGATCTGTTTTAAATAACTTTAATAATTTATTGACCCGGACGGATTTGCCCTCTTCTTTTGAGATTAGCAATTTTTCAACGTAAGTCTCAATTTGTAATCCTATTTCACTTGTGGTTGCCACTTTAGTTAAATCTAATCTTTGCACCACTGCATGCATAGCGGTTCCTTTTTCTGCGGGGGTTAATCCCTTCGCCTCTTCTAGGAATTTGGGCTTATTTATAAGTTTTGGCTGGTACATATTGTTTGAATCGCCTTCAGTAATTTCTGCATTAAATTTTCTTTTAATCTCTGTTACTGTAAGTACTGTAGGCATTTTTGTGGACATTTCGTACTTATAAATAAATCCTAGCCTTTTTTCTATTTCAAAGATGAACTTCTCATCTGTAGGTTCTTCCTGAAGTGCTGTTAGCTTTTCCTGTGAGCTAACAGTAATTTCTTCTTCATAATTGTCGTTTTTCTTTATGTTTTCTCTATTCCAGAACCTTACCGTAAAGCTTGCAGGATGACTTAATAAATTCGTTGTACTATCATCTATTTCTATTAGTTCACGCAATGGTTTTCCGTCTGCATGCCTTATTATCGCCGGCACTATCCAATCTAAATAGCTTTTACCTTTTAAAATTTCATATTCTCCTAGCTTTTCACTATTCTCTTCTAAACTAGAACTCATTCTAGTTAAATTTCTCTCTGTATTTCTCATTGACCCAGTTATTATTAGCTTTTCCTTCGCTCTTGTTAAAGCTACATATAGTACCCTCATTTCCTCTGCAAGACTTTCTATCTTTATTGTCTTTTTAAGCGCTTGTTTTAGAACTGTAGGATAAGAAATTCTTCTAATTGGATCAACAAAATCTGGGCCATAGCCTAATTCATGATGAAATAATATACTCTTATTTATATCCATTAAGTTAAAGTTTTTTCCCATGCCACTTAGAAATACTACAGGAAATTCTAGCCCTTTACTTTTATGTATACTCATTATCCTAACTACGTTTTCATTTTCCCCTAAGGTTTTAGCACTGCCCATGTCTCCACTACTTATTTTTAACTTGTTTATGAAATTTATAAAATTAAACAGTCCCTTGTAACTAGTTTCTTCATATTGCCTTGCCCTTTGGAAAAGCACTCTTAAATTAGCTTGTCTTTGGGTCCCTCCTGGCATGGCTCCTATATAACCGTAATAACCAGTGCTAGTATATAAGTGCCATATGAATTCATCAATGGGCATATACGTGCAAATTTCTCTAAAGTGGTTTAATTTTTCAAGGAATTTACCGAGTTTTTCTGATTTTTTAGTGCCTTCTAAGTTTACCATTGCTTCATAAAAACTTACTTCCCTTTGACCTACTCTTATATCTACCAGTTCCTCTGAGGTAAACCCTCCTATTGGAGAACGGAGAACTGCTAGCATAGGAATATCCTGTCTTGGGTTATCTATAATTTGAAGTAAACTCATGATTATTTGAATTTCTATGGTACTAAAATAGCCTGTGCCTGTATCTGCATACACCGGTATGTCTTCTAACTTCAATTGTTCTAAAAATGAGGGTGCCCAATTTGAGGTGGCCCGAAGTAATATTACAATATCCTTATATTCAACGTATCTATAACCTTTTATTTTTTTGTCATAAATTTTAAAAGCTTTTTCATCTTTATGTAGCATTAATTCTTTTATTCTTTTTGCAACAATTCTAGCTTCTAATTCAATATTTGTAGGGGTTTCATCCTCATTTGTTTTGCCATGTCCCTCACCTTCAGTTCCATTAGTTGTTAACCGTCCCTCATCTTCGACCTCTTCACCTTCGTTTTCTTCTCCTGCATCTTTAACTTCCTTTTCAATAAGATGTAGCTCCACTGCTCCGCCTATTACTCCAGGACCTTCAAGTTCATCAAAGTGAGCTCCTAAATTCAACGCTTCCTCATCTGTATAGTCAAGATCTCCAATGTTTTTGCACATTATTTGTTTGAAGATATAATTTACTGCATTTATAACCGGTCCACGACTTCTAAAATTTTTGTATAGAGTTATTTTTCTGGTTTTTTCGCCGTCAATTTTTGAATAACTATTATACTTTGCTAAGAAGAGCTCTGGCCTTGCCTGCCTAAATTTATATATACTCTGTTTTACGTCTCCTACCATGAATACATTTGGGAAACCTATTTTTTCTCTTGAAATTATATTTAATAGAGTTTCTTGCACCATATTACTGTCTTGATATTCATCTATCAGAATTTCTTCATATTTATTTCTTAGCCCAACTGCCACTGCGGAAGGTTCTGGTTTTCCCTGAGCGTCTATTACTATTTCCCCCTCTTCATTTTTTTCCATCAGAATGTCAAGGCAGTAGTGCTCAAAATCATTGAAATCTATAATTGAACGTTCCTTTTTCTTTTCTCTATATTTTTCCTGTAAATCTATAACAAGCTGAGATAGTTCACGCATTTGTGGATACAATGTTTTTATATCTCTTAAAGCCGTTTCTGAATTTGCATTCATTATTTGCTGCCCCAGTTCCCCTAATTGTTTCTTAACCTTATTTCTTATCTCTTGTACTACCTTTTGTTTTTCCTTATCTTTGCAGGCTTTTATCGTGGTTAGTTTTGGGAAGGTTAAACTTTCAAACGCTTCTGCTAAGCTTTCAAAACAATTGCTTTCAGCGCTTATTAAATCTGCAATTAACTCTAAATCTGATTTGAACACTTCGTAATATAATGCTATAGCTTCATTGTTTTCTATGATTTTCAATGCTTTAATCATTACTTTTTCAATGCCTAGTAGCTCTATTTTAACATCTTCCATTAAAACCTTTGCCCAAGGGGTATTACTAAAACTATACCCATCTTTTATGTTAAAATCCTCTGCAGAACCCCGTAGCCATTTTGTTGGATTTGTAGAACTCATGGCAAAATTATAAAGGCTTAACACTATAGACTTAAGGCCTAAATCTTCTTTATTATTACTATAGGCTTCAACAAGTTTTAAGAAACTAGAATCCTCGATTAGATTTATAGAGCTAGTATCCTTTTCTACAAATAAATCGCTATCTTCATCTTCGGTTTCATTTTCATCATTCATTTCTACATATCTATCCTCAAATAGTTCCTCTAGAGCTTCTTGTTTTAAAAGAACTGCTTCTGTTGCATCTGCTATTCTAAAATTAGGGTCTAAATCTACTATATGAAAATTGCTTCTAATAACCTCAAGGCAGAAGGAGTGAATAGTTGTAATGCTGGATTTATTTAATAAGGTTAACTGTCTTTGCAGTAGTTTACTTTGTGGATTTTTATAAAGTTCCTTTGAAATAGCCGCAGCTATTCTCTCCCTCATTTCGGATGCCGCCGCGTTCGTAAATGTAACCACTAATAACTTATCTATATCAGTAGGCCGATCTTCATCTGTTACTATCTTTATTATTCTCTCAACTAGTACTGCTGTTTTACCTGAGCCTGCCGCTGCAGCTACTAGAACGTTGCAATCGCGAGTATAGATAGCCTTTTTCTGATCCTCGGTCCATGAAACCTCTGTTTTTACATGTTTAATTTCATTCTCACTCTTTAACATTACTCCTCATCCACTCCGATCTCTTGAGTCTTTACACTATTTTGCTTAATTTCGACTGACGATAAGAGTTCCCATATTTCCTTGTCTCTCTTATCTTTTATTATCTTATAGGTATTTTCCTTTAATGTAGGATCAAATTGGCAAATAGCCGTGTATTCACAATAAGCACAAGGTGTAGCATCTTTTTTCTTATATGGCTTTATGTCTATTTCTCCACTTAACATTTGTTCACAGGTGCTTATTAGGTTTTCCTTTACATGGCGGAGTAACATTTCAAACTGCTCCTTAGTTGCAACTGATGATCTTGAGCCTAACTTCCCATCCTTTTTTATAGATGCTGGGACAACTAGAGATGCGCCTTCAATATTTCTATCCATTTCCCTAATTATCTTAGTATCTGCTAGTAGTAACCCCTTCATTTTTAAAGCCTTCATTATTGCTTTTTCCAGTTCTTCTTCATCTAAATTATTTTTAGCTTTTATTACTGGGTCATCTATTTTAAAGTACAAAATACCTGCTGGGAAAATCGGCTCCTCTGAAATTTCGTTTTCTTTAGAAATTGCTCTTTCACTTTTAAGCATGGCGTCTAAATACGTCAATAGCTGTATTTGAAGTCCGTAATATACATCGGATAGTTTAAAATCCTTATTTCCAGATTTATAATCTATTATCCTGTAAAATTCTTCTCCTTCATTAATTAACTTATCTACTCTATCTATTCTACCAACTAGATTTACTACTTCCCCTGTGGATAGTTCTACTTTTATTGGTGGATAATCTCCATCTTCAAATCCAAAGGATACTTCATAGCCAAAGGGTTCAAATCCACTGTTTTTCATTTGCTCAACTATCACCATAATAGTTCGTTTTAAAACTCTTTTTAACCGCTCTGTAAAGTACTTGTACCTTGGGGTACTGTTCAATATATAGCCACTTATGCCTTCCTCTGCTTCTTTTTCTACAATACTTGCTATATTTTTTTCACACCATTCACGCTGAAGGTCCGCCCATTTTATTTCATTTTTATCCACAAGCTTTGAAAAATCATCAAGTACACTGTGCATAAAGCTACCTAAGTCTGGAGATGAAAATGTAAAAGTTTTTCGCTCCTTAGCTTTTAGGCCATATTGCACAAAATATGCAAAGGGACATTCTTCATATTTTTCTATTCTAGATACGCTAAAATAATTTTTGTCTCCATAAAGTAGTTTTACTTTTTCTTTCTCAAGCATTTTCATTTCATTTTTGTAGTCAAATCCCTGAAACATGGTGTTGCTTTTTTCTCGCCATAAAGGGTCCTTTTGGTACCACTTATAAATCTCAATCCAAAGTGGCGATATAACTCCCTCCTCTAAATATTTTCTTAGATAAAATATCAGCTCGTTAAATGTTGGAACTTTAGCACACAGCTGCTGCAGCATATCATTCGTTTCTTGTAGCCTTTCACTAAACTGAGTTATATTGCTCTCTTCTATTAGACCTTTGAACAAGGCGTTAAACCTAGATATTATAATAGAAGGTCTTAACGTTTTGCCTTCATAATCTGCAATAGGATAACTTATATTTAAATATTTACTTGGGATGGTTATTGTAGCATAGATTAAATACTGCTCATTAAACACCTCAGTTTTTGTGTCATTTGCAAGTTCTAATGCATTTTCTTTTAAAATCATTCTATCATTGTCCGTTAATATTCCATCTTCCTTGTTTGCCATTGGGAATACTCCATCATTTACCCCTATAATGTACAGTGCACTTATATCATGACTTTTTATGCGCTCCACGCTGCTAATAGTTACTCCATCTAGTGCAGGTGGAATAATTCCCATTTGATGTTTACTAAATCCCATGGATAGTACTTTTACAAAGTCCTCAAGGGATAGGGTTTCATTGCCAAGGACTTCCACCATCTGATCTAATAGTTCCATAACTAAGTTCCATATTTTACTATACTCGGTAACGAGCTCTTGCGCACCTTCCCTTTTGAAATTTTCTATCCACTCCTCTATTGTTTTATATATATTTATAGTTTCTAGAAATTCAAATAAAGTTGTGCATATTTTTTTTGTGGTACATCCGCCTTTTAATTTTTCTTTGAATTGTAGTAGTGGATTTATGACTTTCTCTCTAGTATCATTTAAAATTTTAATAGTGGCTTCTATTCTTTCAGCTTTGTCCTCAGGAGAACCTGCAACTTTTTCTACAGGTTTCTCTGCACTTTGTGATGCAGCTTCGTCTATGCCAGCTTTATCATTATAGTAGTCTCTAAAATAGTATTCTATTTTCTCCTGCCATAGATCAGGTTCTGTCCATTTTCTTTTGCCCTTTATGCCCGCTGCTATTACGAAGTTTTCTAGTATGTCTATATGCTGCTTTTCTATATCTAAAAGCCCTGTTTTAAGATACCTAAACATTGCCTCATAGCTAAAGTTCTTAGTGAAAATCTCAACGACTCCGGTTATTAGCACAATTAAGGGGTTACTTGTTATATCCTTTTTCTTATCTATAAATAATGGAATATTATATTCTGTAAATATGGCTTTAATTAACTTTTCATAGGAAGGTAAGTCTCTTGTTACTACTGCTATTTTATTAAATCTTATATTCTCATCCCGGCATAGTCTTAAGATATCCTTTGCCACGTGTTCCACTTCGCAGTATCCATTAAGAGCTTTAAATACCTTTATGTTTTCACATTTCTCAGTACTTGGTGTATATGGGAATGCAAAATAATTTTTTTCAAGAAAAGATAGTTCATTATTGTTTTTAAATTTATATTCTTTATTACCTTCCAGCTCTATAGGTGCTTCGATACTTGTCCCACTATCCTCTGCTAAACTTAAAAGCTTATTTTCTGTAAACTTAATGGAATAAAATGCATCAGATTCCTCCATACATTTTGAATGCTCTGAGCTTTTTAATGGAAGCGTTATATTTATCCTCCTAGCTTTTTTATATAGCTTTTCGAGTATTCCATACTGTTGTGGTGTAAATCCTGTAAACTCATCGATCCAAAACTCAGAACCATCAAAAATATTGCATTCATCAAGGGCACTATTTAAGCGTGTTAAATCGTCATCTGGATCCACGTAGTTTTTATTTAAAATATTATCAAATTCTCCGTATATAAGAGATAAATCCATTATTTTATCCACTAGCAAGGTGTTTTCCCCTAAATTGCCTAATGTCTTATTTAAATCTTCAACAGAAACATTATATTTTTTAAACTCTGTAATTGCAGAAGCTACATTATCTACAAAGCCTTTTTGTCTAGCCGCTCCTTTAAATACCTTGAGTTCATCTTTCTTTTTTTGAAGTATGCTATGAATAAGCATTGCCTTTCCTGAAGTATCCATAGGTTTACGGGTTATGCCTCCAACCTCGCTAAACACTTTGTACGCTAATCTATTAAAACTAAGTACTTGGACGTTCTTTATTCCTGTAGATCCAACTACTTTTATAAGATTTTTTTCAGCTTGAAAGGAAAATTGTTCTGGTACCAAAAGTACTAAGGGTTTTTCGCTTTCTTTGGTACTTCGTTTTTCTATGTCCTCTAAGCAGAACGTACTCTTCCCTTTTCCAGCTCCTCCGTATATAAATCTTAAACTCACAAAAACACGTCCTTTCTTTTAATTTATTATATATAATTTCCCCACATAGTTCGTTTTGTATTTATTATATTATACCATGCGGGACATATTAGACTTGAATGTTTAAAGATATTTCAGAAGCAAAGTCTCCCATTTCTATAAGTTTGAGTACCTACTATAAGTAGGAGTTACTTGCCCTAACAAATAGAAAACTTCAGTGGTAGTATACCACTACTTCTGAAGTCGTCAATTTATCTTCTGCGAATCTGTTGAAGCGACCCAGGAGATGATTTAACCACATAATAACTTAAAATATTTGTATATTAGGCAAAATAAAATTAACTGACGAAAAAGATTGAAATATATAATTATTATACATATTATTCATATAGATGCATTTATTTCGTCATACTTTTACATTCTTATATAAATGCAACCCTTTAACGCAATTTTCAGTATATTTTCATTACATGTATGTTTAAATATGTTTAAATATATTTAAATACAAGAAAAAAGGGTCTAAAGATGAAATCTATAAAACATCAACTAATTATCATTGCTATATTAATTTTAGGAATACCATTTTTTATATCAAATTTAATTTCTGATTATTACGTGTCGAATCAATAAAAAAAAGATGGGCGATTTAAAACTTGAAGAATTGAAAAATATAGTTAAAAAATATAGTGCTAAAAATAGTTATGCTTATGTAATAGACTGAGAGAGGTTTTAAGTAGTTGCTGAGGAAGTAAGAAGACTTGCAGAACAATCCGTGAAACTGTAAATAACATTCAATATGGCGCGGATGGAGAATTTGTAAGCTCCATGTCAGATGAAATTGCACAAGCATCACAAAATCAAGCACAGCTTGCACAAAAACTTAATGAGTTGGTTCAAAAATTTAAAATTTAAAGTTTAGGGTCACTTGGCACACTTAGAATTAACATATACTAAAATTGGCTTGTCTATTTATTACAATCCAATAATTTCCCACTAATAATTATGAAACATAATAGACGTGTAAATTACCTATTTTAATTCCTTTTCACTTAGAGCATCAATATAATCTTTGCCTTCTTTGAGCCCTATTCCAGTAGCCATTCTATATTTTTTAATTGCTTTGATATTTTTGCCTTCTAAAATAAGGCTTTTTAATTCAGCCATTGTTTCATCTGACACACGCATTTCACCCGGCAGTCCTATTTCACTCGGAATACCAACTTTATCCGCAATCATATTTAAAGTTCTCTTCATTTGCGCAATGTCAACTCGCATCATACTAATAGTATTTGATGTACTTGATATATTTAACACTACTCCCACTACTCCCGCTACTATAAGTACCAAAATAAATGTATCACTCATAATTTCACTCCTTTCAACTTTTTCATAATATTACATTTATGCATAATAAACTATGGTTTATTTGCCTACTAATCATAATGCAAATTATAAGCAATCGTAACCTGGTAATATTTAAAAATTAGATATCTTTAAATTTAAAAACCACTAAAATTGGTTTGTCTATTTCCGACAAGCCAATAAATTTTCCCACAATAATTATGAAACAATATAAAATATTGTTTATTTTATCTTCTTAAGTTTCAGATTTAATATAATCTGATTCATAATTGATAAAATACCAATTACAATACAACTAATATTATTATTTTTAAAAGTGTTAGGGAATGCTGCAAATAAAAACACCCAAATTATAAGCATTACTCCTAATGCTATGTCACTTGTTCCAATTATTTTAACTGCACTTGTATAATTTTTATTTAATTTCTCCTGAAATTGAGGACTAAAAAACACCTTGAATTTCAAACTATATTCATTAATTTTTTTAAAAACATTATAGTTTAAGCTAAAACCTAGCCCAACAAAAATTAATGATATTATAATCACTACTAAATTAATCATCTCCTGCGGAGCTGCATATTAACGACTTCAGAAGGGTATTTACACTCCCACTGGAGTTTTATTTTTGCTAGAGTGATTAACTCTCACTTATAAAAATTGGAGACTTTCCTTCTGAAATGTCATTAAATATCCTCATACTGAAATTCCCCTTCTCAATTTATTAATTGTTGCATCTATACAACTATTGATATTCCATTTTAAATTTATCATGAGCCTTTATGGTACAAGTATAACTGTAAATTCATTAGGGATAAATCTAGTTGTATTTAGGAATCCATGCAGTGCAGCCGAATGCATTCAGCGCAATGCATGGATCCCTTTAATATATTATATGTTTCTTATGTTTATTTTGTACTTTGAAGTTTTTCCATAATTATATCTTTCATTTCTACCAATTTTTCTTCTGCAGCTTTTAAAGTTTCTCCCTTTGAGTACATGTATATTTTAATTTTTGGTTCTGTACCTGAAGGTCTTACAGCATACCAGCTCTCATCATCAAAGTAGAATTTAAGTACATTAGATACTGGAATTCCACTAGATTCTTCTGTACCATTAATTACGTCATAAGCTTTTTCTATATCGTAATCTATATATTTAGTAAGCTTCGCAGTGCCTATTGTCTTTGGATTATCTTTTCTGTATTCTTCCATCATTCTAGAAATTCTTTCTTGTCCTTCTATGCCTTCTAGAACTAGAGATATTAGGTTTTCTCTATAATATCCAAATTCCTCGTATATCTCATTTAATATATCTATTAGAGTTTTCCCTTGTGATTTATAGTAGGCTGCAGCTTCACATAAAAGCATGGAAGATATCACTGCATCTTTGTCACGAACGAAAGTCCCAGCAACATACCCAATGCTTTCTTCGTATCCAAATATAAATTCATGGCTATCATCTTTCTTAAAATCATTGATTTTACCACAAATATTTTTGAATCCTGTAAGTACTTCGAAGGTTTCCACGCCATATTTCTTAGCTATTTGCCTGCCTAAATCCCCTGTTACTAGCGATTTTACTATGGCCGCATTGCTAGGAAGCGTGCCTTTTTCTTTCATCCCTTCTATAACATATTTTATTAATATAGCCCCTGTTTGATTACCATTGAAAGCAACATATTCTCCATTTTTATCTCTGACCATTATAGCAAGTCTATCGCAATCCGGATCTGTAGCTATTAATAACTCTGCCCCTTCTTTTTTACCAAGTTCCTGGGCATATTTGAAGGCTTTTACATCCTCTGGGTTTGGGTATCCAACGGTTGTAAAGTCTGGATCTGGGTTTTCTTGCTCTGGCACTACTATTATATTAGTAAAACCTCTTTCCTTTAGTACTCTTCGTACAGGCATATTCCCAGTACCATTTAGAGGTGTATAAACAATTTTTATATCTTTATCTATGTTATCCCTTAAAGCTAGTCCCTTTACTTTCTCCATATACTCATCATCCATTGCTTTCCCGAGCATTACTATTAATCCTTTTTCCTTAGCTTCCTCAAGATCCATGATTTCTATGGTACTAAAATCTGTAATGCTCTGAATTTTTTCTGTTATACCATTTGCAGTAGATGATAAGATCTGGGCACCATCTTCCCAATATACCTTGTATCCGTTATATTCTTTAGGATTATGGCTAGCAGTCACAACAATTCCTGCAGCGGTACCTAACGTTCTTACTGCATAAGATAGTTCTGGAGTAGGCCTTAATTCCTCAAATAAATAAGCCTTTATTCCATTTGCTGCTAAAACTTGTGATGCTGTAGCTGCAAATTCAAGTGAAAAATGTCTGCAATCATAAGCTATTGCTACACCTCTATCCATATATGCTTGTCCATAACCTTTAATATAATCCGCAAGCCCTTGCGTTGCTCTTGAAATTATGTATAAATTCATTCTATTAAGTCCCGCACCTAACTTCCCTCTTAGCCCTGCAGTTCCAAACTCTAAATCCATGTAAAATCTATCTTCAATTTCATTATTGTCTTTTGATATTGACCTTAATTCTTCTCGAGTCTTTTCATCAAAATATTTATTATTTAACCATTCTTCATATTTTTTTATATAAGTCATTTTAACTCCCGCCTTCCAAATAATTACCATTTGATAACATTATACATTACTTCCCATACATTTTAAACACCTAATAATAATTTTTAGGATAAATTTTACATATAGTATAAATATCTGTAACAACTTATCCTTTTGCACATATAATATATTAGGATACCTTAATGGCACTTCAGAATGAATTCCTCCTTGGATCCAATTGTGCTTATTATTATTTCAACAATAGTTAATAACCATTAATTAATTATTTATCCTTCTGAAGTCATTAACGGTACCCTTTTAGTGATTTATCAATATAATCTTTACTTTAAAATGAAAGGGAGTAGTTCGTAAGGCTTTGCCTTATACATCAAATCGACATACTGGCTTACGCCCGGTTTGGTGCAAGATTTACTTGGAACAAGACTTTTGTTTTAGCAAATTCGCAAGATTTGTTAAAACAAAAGTCTTTATTTTTTTCATATATATTTGTGAGGGACAGTTTAATGTTCAATTAGTTGTTAACTGTCCCTGGGGTTTTGACCAGACTAAAGTTCAATTAGTTATTAACTGTCCCTAAGGTTTTGTTTTAAGGTTTTGTTTTGACTACATGAAAATCCTATAAATTTTGGTGGTACAAAAGCATATGATTATAGCAATGGCTGTGGGCATTAATACAGATAATATTGTCCATTTTATACTTCCGGTTTCTTTTTTTATAGTCCATACTGTTGTGGCGCACGGAAAGTGCAATAGTGAAAATAACATTGTGTTTATGAGTGTTAAGTATGTCCACCCATTGTTTAGCAAAATCTCCCTAAGCTGATCTATACTTTCAAATTGAAGCATGGATCCTTTAGATAAGTATGCCATTAAAAGAATAGGTAGCACGATTTCATTTGCTGGAAATCCTAAAATAAAGGCTATCAAAATAAAGCCATCTAAACCTATGGCATTCGCAAAGGGATTTAGAAAATTTGCTGCATGGGCTAGTATACTTATATCTCCAATCATGACATTGCCAAGAATATAGGTTATAGCACCAGCGGGCACAGCTACCATTATAGCTCTTCCCAACACAAACATGGTTCTATCAATTATAGATGTATATAATACCCTTCCGAGTTGAGGCTTTCTATAGGGTGGCATCTCTAATGTAAAGCTTGAGGGCATACCTTTTAGTATTGTTTTTGATAATGTATAGGATGTTAGTAATGTAATCCCTATACCTATAAGCACTAAAAGCACTACCATCAGTGCAGCTATAACAGACCTACTAGCAGGCGTTATACTCACTCCTACAAACACCATTGATAGAGCTATAAGAGTTGGGAATCTACCATTACAGGGTACAAAATTGTTGGTTACAATGGCTATAAGCCTCTCTCTTGGTGACTCAATTATTCTGCAGGCTATTACCCCGGCAGCATTGCAACCAAACCCCATACACATAGTTAGTGCTTGTTTTCCATGACAGCAAGCTTTTTTAAAAGAATGGTCTAAATTAAAGCATATTCTAGTCAGATATCCAGCATCTTCAAGTAGTGTAAATATAGGAAAGAATATTGCCATAGGTGGAAGCATTACGGCTACTACCCAGGCGAAAGTTCGGTATACTCCTAGTACTAAAAGGTTATTTAGCCAAAGGGGAACTTGTATATAGATAAAGAATAAACTGATCTTTGCTTCTATCCAAAACAAGAATTTTGACAAAAACTGTGAAGGATAATTTGCTCCCTGAATTGTAAGCCAAAATATCACTGCTAGCAGTAGTATCATTATTGGGATACCCGTTTTTTTAGAGGTAACTATGTCATCAATTTTTTGCTGAGACAATAACCTTTCAGTGTCTTTTATAACAGTTTTTCTTGTTATATCCTCCGCCGTTTTATAAATAGTTTCTACAATGGTGTCTCTTATGTTTTCATTGTTTTGTGTTCTAAAAAGTTTTGATTTTTTTAGAATCGCCTTAATATTTGCGTCTTCCTTTAGATTCAACAATTACACCTCCCTATTAATTACTTCTTAAGTCATAACCTAAAAATTTGCTTATAGAATTTAAAAGCGATTCATCTCCATCTAGAAGTCTTAATGCAAGCCATTTAGCATTAATTTTGTCCTTAAAAATCGAGATAATCATTGGGGTGAGCTGTTGCTGCTGCTGCGTAATACTTTTAGGATATTGAATTTGTACGGGACAGGTATGAATTTTATTAGTGCATAAATCATATATGGTATCTTTTAAAATATTCATGCCTATATTACTTCTTGCAGTAGTTGGCACCACCGGTATACCTAATTCCTTTGATAAAGCTTCTATATTTACACTTATGTTTTTACTTTTAGCCTCATCCATCATATTTACACAAGCTATTACTTTATCAGTAATCTCAATCACCTGCAAAAGCAAGTTTAAATTTCTCTCAATACACGTGGCATCTAAAACAACCACTGTTACGTCTGGCTTTCCAAAGCAAATGAAGTCTCTAGCTACTATTTCTTCGACAGAACTTGCAAGAAGAGAATAAGTGCCTGGCAAATCCACAATAGTAAAGTCTGTGCCTTTATGACCATATTTCCCTTGAGAGTTTACAACGGTTTTCCCTGGCCAGTTTCCTGTATGCTGATGAAGTCCAGTCAGTGCATTGAACACTGTACTCTTTCCCGTGTTTGGGTTTCCTGCAAGTGCAATGACATAATCTTCTTCTTTTAATTTCTCTACATTAAAAAGATCCTTTAATCCCTGCTTATTACTAGAACTGTAAGTTAGCCCCATTTTTTCTCCTTTCTCTATTAATATTTATATTTATAACTATTTAGCTCTGAGATGACATTTAACAGTCATTGTATTCTAATAGCTACAATTCTATGTCTCTTACTATAATATTTTGAGCTTCCTCTTCTCTCAGTGCAATACAAGTATCTCTTATAAGATATGCCGTTGGATCTCCAAAAGGACTCTGCCTAAGTACGTGGATAGTGGTGTTTGGCACTATCCCTAAATCCAGCATTCGTTGTCTTGATAAACCTTCCGAGAGCAATTCTACCACTTGCACTTTTTTCCCTACTGCAATTTCTGTTAGTTTTACTATTAAGGTTTCCATTTTTTCACCTGCCTTGATATTGTCTTATGACCCACAAGAATAAAAAACAAGTAAAGATAACGAAAAATAGACTATGCTAGAATAGACTCGTATACTGATTTGTTATTTATTTTAATGTGCCTTTGCTTTATATTATGTGTTTAAGGCTAAAATCGTCACTTAAAATAAAAAAAGAAAAGTTCCCAACACCGGGGACGGTTAACAACTATTTAAACTATTGACTTTAGAATATGAATATCATCCTGACCCATAGGCAATAATTTTAAGAAAAGCTTATGGGAAAGGATGATTTTTTATGTCAAGAACTTTTAGATTAAAAAGTGAACAATCTATATATCATATTATGTGCAAAAGTATTACTGAGGTAGATTTATTCAAGGATTCTGATGATAAGAAAAAGTATTTATCCCTTATAAAAAAATATAAGATCCTATATGATTTTAAACTTTATGGGTACTGCCTAATGAATAACCATTTACATTTAATAATTGATGCTAACGGATCAGACATATCAAAAGTAATGCATGGAATAAATTTTTCTTATGCAATGTATTTTAATAAAAAACATAAAAGGGAAGGTCATCTTTTTAGAGATAGGTTTAAGAGTATAATAGTTGCTAATGAAAGGTATTTAAAGACCTTATCGCTATATACACACAATAATCCTACAGCCATAGTGGAATATAAGGATTGTCCTGAAAAATATGCATTTTCTAGTCTAGCAATATTCTTAGGGAAAAGACGTGATTCTTTTAAATTAATTGATTATGGATTTATTATGAGTCTTTTTGGAAATAGCCTTAAAAGTGCAAGGAAAAATTACTATAACCTTGTTTTTAGAGACAACGAAGAAAAGCTGAAAGAAGAAATTGATTTTGAATTCGAAGATGAAAAAACAGAGTATAAAAGTGATAGGAAAATACTTATAAGAAACTTTAAACCAGAGGATATAGCCGAATTTATAGCGTCAAAACTAAACGTATCAAAGGTTCATCTTTATATGAAGTACAGCAGAAAACTTGTAAAAGCAAAAGCGTTAACAGTTGTTCTAATGAGAAGCCTCTGCAACTTTAAATCCTGTGATATATCTAACACACTTGGGAACATTACGCAGGCTAGAGTATCAAAATTAAGCACTATCGGTATAGAATTAATTGGAACAGACGAAAAATACGAAAATATTATAGGTGATTTTATTAAATCCTATGCTTAGCCATTTGTAATAAACGAAAATTTTTCAGAGAATAAAATATGGTTATTTTATTCAAATATACTTGGACAAGCATACATAAATATGATCTTCTATTAATGTATAAGATAAAATTATTAAAACAAGTTCTCTTAAATATGCTGAGCAATGAAAAAATACATGTTTTTTTAAACATGCATCTTTTCATTACTCGTTAACCGTCCCTATCTATTTCACCATTTGTTTAATTGTTTGTTAACCGTCCCTATCTATTTCACCATTTGTTTAATTGTTTGTTAACCGTCCCCACTTTTTATTTTCTTGAGGTTAATCACAAAGCCCCATTAAATTTTACAGTTACAACGCAACCCGCGCCTTCTTTACTTTCCACTTCTATATTTGCTTTATGAATGGTTAATATATTGCGTACAATAGTGAGACCTATCCCTGAGCCTTCCATTTCATGTCTACTTTTATCTCCCCTATAGAGCCTTTCGAATATATAAGGTAAGTCTTCTTCCTTAATACCAATGCCTGTATCTTCTATTTTTAATATTACTTTTTCATCAGCTTCTTTTAAAGCAATATCAATTTTCCCCTGCTTGGGAGTAAATTTAACTGCATTTGAAAGCAAGTTAATAATTACCTGTTTTATTTTATCTCTGTCTCCTAAAATGTTGCATTGTTTACTTGTGTTTAACTCTAAGGTCATGTTAATATTCTTATTTTCTGTTATTAATTCAAATTCTTTTACAACTGAAGAAAGGATATCTTTCAAAGAAATTTTCTCCGTGTTTAATGCTATTTCTTCTCCTTCAACCTCTTTTAATGCATTTAAGTTGTCTATAAGCTTTCCAAATCTAATAACTTCTTCATTAAGATAAGTCAATCTTTCATTATCTACGGGGAAAATACCATCAATCATAGCTTCAAAATTATTTTGTAAAATATTAAGAGGCGTTCTGACTTCATGAGATATATCTGATATTAACCTCTTTCTAAGGACATCCTGATGCTGAAGCTTTTCTCCAAGTGTATTTATGCTATTTCTTAAATCTTCAAGTTCTAAAATGCTACTCTTATCATTTGCCCTTGCATTATAGTTTCCATTTGAAAGATTGACTGAAATCTTTGAAACTTGCCTAAGCGGAGTAGAGAATTGCTTCGAAATAAAAAGACTAATTAATATTGTTATTAAAATTGAAAGTACAACACTTAAAATAATACTCTTATTTATTGAGAGTTTAAAATCCACATCCTCTTTGGATAATAGAACTGGTGCGTATTGCCCTATTTCTATGTATCCTACAATCTTGTCCTTAGATTTTATTTCAAAGGTACTTGTAGTATAAACCCCTTCATTTTTGACGTGCATAGTGATATTAGTATTGTTAACTATGTCATTAGCGTTCATTCCCCAAACGGCTTTTTTATTTTCATCCTTAAGAGTAAGGCAGTATCTACTCATATAGGCTTCATGCATAATTTCTATTCCTGAAGTTTCTGACCACTTACCATTTTTTTTATATACTTCTTCTAAATATTTTACTATTCTAATATCCCTCTTATTTTGTATTTCGACTAAGTACCTGTTGAAGGTTCTTGATATTGTTATATTCACTAAAAGTGTAGATAAAAAAAGTGCTAATATAGAGGTGCATACCAAAATAATACTTAACCTTTTTCTTATGCTTTGCGTAAATTTTATACTTCGCATAAAGTTTATGATTCTCATAAATTAATCACCACCAAATTTATAACCAATTCTAGTTACGGTTATTACATATTTAGGATTTCTACTGTCTTCTTCTATTTTTTTACGTATATTTTTAATGTGTACATCTATCGTTCTATCAAAACCTTGAAAATCTATTCCCATTATTCTCTCAATAAGCTGCTCTCTTGTGAATACTTTTCCCCTGTTAGATGAAAGAATATGCACTATGTCAAATTCATTTGGTGTAAGAGCTATTTCTGTCCCGCGTACCTTAATTATTCTTTTGTCATAATTAATTTCTAAATCTCCATTATTATAAACTTTTGTTTCAAACTTATTTACATTAATCCTTCTAAATAAAGCATTTACTCTTGCTGTTAGTTCTCGCGGGCTGAAAGGCTTAACAAGATACTCATCTGCTCCAAGGTTTAATCCTTGTATTCTATCTTCTAATGTACCCTTTGCCGTAAGCATAAATATATGCACTTCAGAAATTTTTCTTAGCACACCGCACACCTCTTCGCCAGATATGTCCGGTAGCATTAGATCCAAAATAACTAATCTGAATTCAATTTTTTCGAAAAGTTTTATGCCTTCCAGTCCCTTTGTGGTGCAATGTACTCTATAGCCTTCTTTTTCAAGATATGCTTTTAATATTTCTGAAACCTTTTCTTCATCTTCAATAATCAATATATTATCCATGTTTAATTACCCCTTCTTTAATCCTAATAGTTGATAGTTACACATTTTTATATTATAAAAGCTAAAAGGTTGTTAACCGTCCCCACTTATTTCTTGAATAAAAAGACAAATGATTGTTAACTGTCCCTACTTGTTTAAATTAAATTCCGATCATTATTATATTCCCCTAAGGTTTAGCATAATCGATATATACAGGAATTGATAACATGAAAGTGAAATTCTGCAAGAAAAATCAATTGTCTAATGCTGTTATTACTATGATAACCGAAACTCATCCTAATATAAAGATATCCAAATAAAATGCGCTTAAAAATACCATAAATTCAATATTCATCCTATTTCAAAGGTTAATAAAGAGCTATTAGTAATCATGGATACTAAGATTTGTAATATGATAAAGTAAATTATAATCATAGAAAAAATTTATCAAAAACTTATGTAGTTGTTATGAAGATTATCAATTTGGAATTATTTTGTGAAAATAAACTCCTCGTAAAACTTTAAAAACGATTAACAATTATAACTAATAATTGTTAACCGTCCCCACTATGTTGTATGGTAAACATAAAATTCTCTTTCGTTTGCACGTCACAAAGGAGAAATTTTATGCTTTACTATTTTTAATTATGTACTTTCTATTTCACTCGTCTAGCTGATATAAAATCTGATCTTGTCATAGCTGAAACTTTAACCACATCTCCTGTACTAGGAGCATGTATATATGTATTATTCCCTACATATATACCTACATGATGGGGATTACCAACGCTTCCAAACAACACCAAATCTCCGGATTGAAGGCTATTTCTAGACACTTGTACGCCATCCTTTATCTGATCAAAGGTTGTCCTTCCTATGGATACTCCAAAATGTGCATATACATATTGCGTAAATCCTGAGCAATCAAATCCCGCTGGCGATGAACCGCCCCATAAATATGGTGTGCCAAGAAAGTTAGAGGCATAGGCTATTACAGCATTACTTGATGGAGTAACTGCGCCTCTTGAAGGTGTAAATTTAGGTGATGCTTCATTTGCTTTTGTTATGTTTTTAGTTGCTAATATTTGTGGATTGCTTGTCCCTACTGGAAGAAGTTTTTCCTTGCTATTTCGCTCAGCCAGTAATTTGTTTTGTGATTCTTTAGTTGCGATCATCTTATTTAACTTCTGCTTATTTTCTACTTGTAGACTCAATAATACCTTCTTTGTCTTGTTTAAATTTTGCTGTTTTTCATTTAATTCTTTTCTGGTATCTTCAAACTCATCCATTACTTTTTTATCATACTCTATAACGGTTTTTATATTTTCTACTCTTGATACAAAATCACCGAAACTCTCTGAATCAAGTATTATGCTCGCATACCCATTAAACCCGTTTATGTACATGGTTCTCATCCTACTATTAAATACCTTCTGTTCTTTTTCAGCCTCTTTTTCGACCTGATTAATCTCCACTGCGGCACTTTCAATTGCCTTTTCAGTTTTAGATATTTTATCTTTATTCTCTTCTGTTTTAGCCATGTTTTGTTGAATTTCATTATCAAATTCTTCTATTTTCATTTCGATTTTTTCTCTTTGTCCTTCAATTTTAGATAATGAGTCATTCTTCTGCACCTCTGCATTTGGTCCAACAGCTAATACAGTTACGTTTGAATTAAAAATTAATATCATCATAACTGCAAGATTTCTTAATGCATTCTTCATTAGTACATCCCCTTCATTTGTTTAGAATTTATAACTTCCTAAGAAATATACCACAGTTTTATGTATTTGTTATGAAAATTGTCCATTTTTATGCAATTGGGAAACATTACATAAAATAAACTTCTCGTGAAACCTGACAAAACGGTTAACAATTATATTAATAATTGTTAACCGTCCCCCACTTTGTCTGCAAAAACATTACCTTATTTATTAAAAAAACCCATTATTTATTAATGCAGAAGTTGAGTTATAACACATTGCAGTGTATAATATTGTCGATTGGTAAGTTTTACAAGGAAGGAGAGTAAGAATGAAAAAGAAAAATATTATTTCCATAATGCTTGTTAGTGCCCTATTTTTAAATTCAATATTTTTTTATTTCTTTAATAACAGTAAAATAAATGCTAATAAACTCAAAATTGAATCTTTAAGAATCGAATTTGATTCTCTAAAAGGTGAAAATCAGACTTTAACAAAGACAAATTATCAATTGATTGAAACAGCTTCTAGCGTTTCAGAAAAAGTTAATAGGTTTAAATCATCTCCTTCGGAGCTGAAGTATTAACGACCTCAGAAGGAGCTTTATACTTCCACTGAAGTTCTCTGTGTGTTCGGGGGATGTAACTCCCACTTATAGAAGTTGGAGACTTCCTTCTGAAATGTCGTTAAACCTATTACAAATTGATATAGATAATATATGTACATGAATATAAAAAAGGAAGGTATTACTATGAGAATTTCAATCATAGAAAAAAAGCACTCATTAAAATTCCTAATAGTAAAAATTTCTATTTTTACTTTATGCATTACTTCGTTTTTAGGAGTCGCAGTTAGCCAAGTAACCGTAGTTTCAAGTGAACATCAACATAGTTTATTGTCGCATCAAATAGCTCAGATTCATGAGGACAATAAGAAGTTAAAATCACAAAATAAGATCCTCGAAAGTACTATCAAAAAGGATGAAGTCTTATATAAATCCAAATTAGATAATACTAAAATAGCTTATTTAACCTTCGATGACGGGGTATCTAGCAACACTTTACAAATTTTAAAAGTCCTAAAAAAATATAATATTAAGGCTACTTTTTTTGTAAATGGTCACCCTGAATCAAGATTTTTGTATAAACAAATTTCTGACGATGGGCACACTTTAGCTAATCACACTTACAGTCATGATTATAATAGTATTTATGCATCGCCAGATAATTTTAAAAAAGACGTAAAAAAATTAGATTCGTTCCTTACTGAAATTACAGGTAAAAAGCCTAGTCATATTTTAAGATATCCTGGTGGCTCTAATAATACTATTAGTCACAGTTACGGTGGCATGGAAATAATGAGCACTGTAATTAGTGAAATGAATAAGGATGGTTATAAATACTTTGATTGGAATGTTGATTCTAGTGATGCTTCCGCTTTTTGTCAGCACAAACATAAGATTATAGAATCAGTTTTAACTCAATCTAGTCGGACTAAACACGCCATTATATTAATGCATGATTTAAATCCAAAAACCACAACAGTTGAAGCCTTACCTGAAATTATTGAGGGTCTTACAAATCAAGGTTTCATCTTTGATGTACTCTCTGAAAATACTTATCCACCACAATTTAAAGTAGTAAAATAGAAAATCTTACCTACTATTTATTTTGTTGAAAACGCCTAAATAACTTTATTTGCTACCTTGACATCTTTAGTGCAAGTGCTATAATTAATATAAATATAATAATTTAATTCTACGAAGAGAAAAGTAAGCCATGGCACATTTACAGAGAAAGGATACCTTAGCTGGAAGTATTCTTAAATGAAATTGGCTGAAGACTGCCTCTGAGTGACTTCAATAAAGTCCGGTAATTCCGTTATAATTATTAAGTGGTTTATTTTATAAACAATTTGGGTGGAACCGCGGGAAATTATAATCTCGTCCCAATTCTATAATTAGAATTGGGACGGGTTTTTTTTGTTTTATAAAAATATAGGTTTAAAGAATTGTGCATAATATTTATGCTAGTGTTATTTCTCAAATATGACTTAACCCTATAAGATAAAAGAAAGGAGCAATACATATGATAAACATTAAATTAAAAGATGGTTCAATTAAAACTTATGAATCTGAAATGACTGTAATTGAAATTGCGAAAGATATTAGTGAGGGCCTTGCACGAGTTGCTTGTGCTGGAATGGTTAATGATGAAATCGTAGATTTACGTTATAAAATCACTAAGGACTGCGATGTTAGTATATTAACCTTTGATAGCGAAGAAGGTAAAAAAGCCTTTAGGCATAGTGCTACTCATATTTTAGCTCAAGCAGTAAAGAGATTGTTCCCTAGTACAAAACTTGCCATCGGACCTGCTATAGATGGGGGTTTCTACTATGATTTTGATAAACAAGATTCTTTCTCAGCAGATGAAATTAAACAAATCGAAGTAGAAATGAAAAAGATTGTTAAAGAAGATCTTCCAATAGAAAGATTCGAGCTTGAAAGAGATGAAGCTATTGCTTTTATGGAAGAAAGAGATGAAAATTTCAAAGTTCAATTAATTGAAGACCTACCAGTTGACGCAAAATTATCATTCTACAAACATGGCGAATTTACAGATCTTTGTGCGGGACCACATTTAATGTCTACAAAGTATGTAAAGGCATTTAAACTTACTCAAGTTGCAGGAGCTTACTGGAGAGGTAACGAGAAAAACAAGATGCTTAGCCGTATATACGGAACTGCCTTCACTAAAAAATCCGATTTAGATGCTCATATAGAGAAGATGGAAGATGCTAAAAAAAGAGACCATAACAAGCTTGGCCGTGAACTAAAATTCTTTACAACATCAGATGTTATAGGTCAAGGTTTGCCTCTACTTATGCCTAATGGCGCAAGGGTAATCCAATTATTACAACGTTTTGTTGAAGATGAGGAAGAAAAAAGAGGTTATGTTTTAACTAAGACTCCTCTTATGGCTAAGAGCGATTTATATAAAATGTCTGGTCACTGGGATCATTATAAAGATGGAATGTTTGTCCTTGGTGATGAATCTAAAAATGAGGAAGTCATGGCACTTCGCCCAATGACATGCCCATTCCAATTTACAATTTATAATGCAGATCAAAAGAGTTATCGTGACCTTCCAATTAGATATGGGGAGACTTCAACTTTATTTAGAAATGAATCTTCCGGTGAAATGCATGGTCTTATGAGAGTACGTCAGTTCACTATTTCAGAGGGTCATTTAGTTGTTACCCCTGAGCAATTAGAAGAAGAATTTAAAGATGTTATAAATTTAATTAACTATGTAATGAAAACACTTGGAATCGAAAATGATATTACTTACAGATTCTCTAAATGGGATCCAAAAAATAAAGATAAGTATATTAACAACCCTGAGGCTTGGGCAGAAACTGAATCGAAGATGAAAGATATACTAGATCACTTAGGAATAAATTATAAAACAGCTATTGGTGAAGCTGCTTTCTACGGTCCTAAGCTTGACCTTCAATTCAAAAATGTTCATGGTAAAGAAGATACTATAATTACAGTGCAAATTGACTTCGCACTGCCAGATAGATTTGACATGACTTATATTGATAAAGATGGAGTTAAAAAGCGTCCATATGTTATCCATAGAACTTCTATTGGTTGCTATGAGCGAACACTTGCAATGCTTATAGAAAAATATGCTGGTGCCTTCCCAACTTGGCTTGCACCACTACAAGTTAAGGTATTACCTATTTCTGAAAAATATCATGATTATGCAGAAAAGGTAGTTGCAAAGCTTAAGGAATCAAGAATCAGATCCTCTGCAGACTTTAGAGCAGAAAAAATTGGCTACAAGATTCGTGAAGCTCGTAATGAAAGAGCCCCTTTCCTATTAATAGTTGGTGAAAAAGAGGCAGAACTAAATGAAGTCTCTGTTAGAAGCCGCAAAAATGGTGATGAAGGTGCAACTTCTTTAGACTCATTTATTTCAAGAATTAAAGAAGAAATAGAAACTAAACTATTATAATTAAAAAAAGCAAGTACAGGATAAAATCTTGTACTTGCTTTTTTTATTAACTTTTATTTATTAATTTTAAATGAACTTTTTAAAGATGCTATTCTGTTAAACACTATTTTATCATCGGTTGTGTATCTAGAATCTACATTAAAATATCCATGTCTGAAGAATTGAAATTTATCTTGTGGTTTTGAATTCTTCATATTTGGTTCTATAAACCCTTGTAATATTTCTATAGAATCCGGATTTATTTGATCTATGAAAGTTTTTCCTTCTTCTTGCTTCTCATCTAAAATTAAAGGCTCATATAACCTAAATTCTGCAGGCACTGCATTTACTACATCTACAAAGTGAATTGTTCCTTTAACTTTTCTCCCTGTAAATCCACTACCACTCTTAGTCTCTGGGTCATAAGTACAATGAATTTCACATATATTTCCGTCAGCATCTTTAATCATTTCATTACATTTTATAAAGTATGCTCCCTTAAGCCTTACTTCGTTACCTATGAACAATCTAAAGTATTTCTTAGGTGGATTTTCCATGAAATCTTCTCGTTCTATATATATTTCTCTTGAGAATGAGACTTGGCGAGTTCCCATTTCTGGATTTTCTTGATTATTCTCAATTTCAAGCATTTCCACTTGAGCTTCTGGGTAATTTGTAATAACTACTTTTAATGGTCTTAAAACTGCCATAGTTCTAAGCGCCTTTGGACTTAAATCTTCTCTTATAAAGTGCTCTAGCATTTGTCCATCTACAGTGCTGTTACCTTTTGCAACGCCAATTTCTCTGCAAAAATTGCGTATAGCTTCTGGTGTGTAGCCACGACGCCTTAGTCCTGCTATAGTTGGCATACGTGGGTCATCCCAAGCATCTACAATTCCTTCGTCTACTAATTGCTTAAGATTTCTTTTACTCATTACTGTATTTGTTATATTTAATCTTGCGAACTCTATTTGTCTTGGCTTACTTTCCATTTCGCATTGATTTACTACCCAATCATATAATGGACGATGGTCTTCAAATTCTAAAGTACAAATCGAATGTGTAATACCCTCAATTGCATCTTCTATTGGATGCGCATAATCATACATAGGATAAATACACCATTTATCTCCTGTATTATGATGCACCGCATGAGATATACGATAAATTATTGGATCTCTCATGTTTATATTAGGAGAACTCATATTAATTTTAGCTCTTAGAACCTTAGATCCATCAACGAATTCACCTTTTCTCATACGGTCAAATAGATCTAGGTTCTCTTCCACAGTTCTATTTTTGTATGGACTTTCTTTACCTGGCTCTCTTAAAGTACCTCTGTACTCTTTCATTTCCTCAGCTGTAAGATCGCACACATAAGCCATATTCTTTTTTATTAATAATACAGCACGTTTATACATTTCATCAAAATAGTTTGATGCAAAAAATAAATCATCCCACTTGAATCCAAGCCATTTTACATCTTCTTCTATAGATTTAACGTACTCTTTGTCTTCTTTTGCTGGGTTAGTATCATCAAAA
Source organism: Clostridium sp. CM039 (assembly GCF_055081075.1). Taxonomy (NCBI): domain Bacteria; kingdom Bacillati; phylum Bacillota; class Clostridia; order Eubacteriales; family Clostridiaceae; genus Clostridium; species Clostridium sp. CM039. Next base: position 3,308,495 of record NZ_CM143649.1, on the reverse strand, counting down.
CGTAAGTTTGTCTTACCTTTAAATTCATCTGCTAATTCAAAATTTAAAATAATTGACTTTGCATGCCCAATATGCAAATATCCGTTTGGCTCTGGTGGAAAACGAGTAATTATTTTTTTGTGTTTTCCGCTTTCTATATCTTCCTTAACAATATTTCTTATAAAATTTGATGAAGTCGTTTTATTTTCCATATTTGACACCTTCCTTTTAATCTAGCATACTTTATGCTAATCATATCTTGTATGCTTATCATACCTTGTATACCTCACATACCTTGTAAGTCTTACCTATATGCTAATAAATATATCACAAAAACAGTTTTTTTTCTACGTAGCGCGGTATTAAATGTTATGCTTTTTAAGTATCCCGTTTTGTTTATAGTGGTTTAATGCCTATCTCCCATACACCTTATCAATTATTCTCTGGCATTTTAATGCATCTGAGAAATCGCCATCAATGCCATCGCTGCAATTATTATAAATTTTATTAGCAAAATTTATAAGTGAAGCTGTATGACAATTTTGGAAAAATCCTAGGGAGTTCCTTTTGTCAGCATAATATTTTAATAGACTATCTCCTGATGCTACATTTTTAATTTCTGTTGAGCTACTTTCATATCTATATATTTCAATTTCATAAGGATTATTAAAATTAATTTTTATACTACCTTTGCTACCATAAACTACGAAATCATCTGTTTGTTCTCTTTCAGTAAATACTCTTGAAACCTCTAGACTTCCGAAAGTTCCATCTTTTAATGTAAAATCACAATTTGCAATTTCATCAACCTCTGCTCTTTCCTTAAAATAAATCCTAGTCTTCGCTTCTACTTCTTCTATATCTCCCATAGTAAATTGTATCATGTCAATTAAATGAACACCTAAATCCAGTAGTGCTCCTCCGCCAGAATTTTTCCCAGTTCTCCAAGTGCCCTTTTTCTTTTCATTTAAATAACTGTCATGATAAGTTCTAACTTTAAAATCTATAATCTTCCCTATGGTCTCTTTTTCAAGTTCTCTTTTTAATAGAGAGAGAGCGGGCATAAATCTATAAACTAAGGCTACAGAATTTATTATATTATTTTTCTTAACAAGTCTCTCCATTTCCATAGCATCAAAAATATTCGTTGCTAGAGGCTTTTCACAGTAAATAGCTTTTCCATACGCAGCTGCTTTTTTTACAATATCAAAATGTGAATCATTCGGGGTACATATATCTATAAAATGAACTTGTTCATCCTTAAGGACCTCTTCAATGTCCGTAACATTTCTCACACAACTTATGGGTATGTTTGTAGGCTTTCTAGTTACAATATGTGTTAAATTTAACTCATAAGGGAGTGAAAACCTTACGTTAGCGTCGTAAACTGCTAATAAGTGAGTTTTTGCTATACCACCATATCCTATTATCGCAAAGTTTATTTTTTTCATAGATTTATACCCCGCTTTCATTTTATGTAAGCTCTACGTTTGTCTTTTCTACAATTTCCTCTGCAAACATAGTATCTCCACCTTACTATATATAATGTATACATAATGTAGCTCATATTATTTTTGATAGAACTTGTCTATCCCAAGATAGAACTGATCAATTATCACATAATCAGCGTTTTTTTTAATTTCCACAAAGGCATTCCCCATTACCACTCCAAGTCCTACATACCCAATCATTTGTTTATCATTCCCTAAAGCCCCTATGCATATAATTTCATGTGGCTTTATTTCTAATTCCCCTGCAAGCTTTTCTATGCCTGACCTTTTACTAGAGCTTTTGTTCATAACTTCTACAATAAAAGGTGCTACTTTTCAAACAGTGAATTTTGTAATTATATATTAAATTCTTGTTAGTTTAATTATACAATAGGAACAAACAATAGACTATAGACATCAAATAGTATATAAGGTTATCTGCTGATAACATTAAGAAATTAAAATTAATTAACCCCACCTTAATTAATCTAAGATGGGGTTAATTATTATTTTAAGCTATTATATATATTGGATAGATTTTCTTTCATACTCTCTATATATGTTTTATTTCCTTCATTACTTTCTATTGTGTATATTTTTTGCACCTTAGCACCTGAATCTTTTGCAATGGCTTCAGATACTCTTCCACTTGCAAGTTCTTCCATAAAAATAACTTTTATTTTATTTTTCTTGGAAAAATCTATTATCTCCTTTAATTTTTGAGGGGTAGGCTCACCTCCTGCAAATACACCTTCTACACTGTTTTGCTTTAAACCAAAATCTCTGCACAAATACCCAAAAGCAGCATGACTTGTAACAAAATTCTTATTTGTTACCGCATCAAATTTTACTTTATATTCGTTATAAAGCTTATCAAGTTCACCTGATAATTCTTGGAAATTTTTCTCATAAAAATCTTTATTTTTTGGATCAGCCTTAACTAATGCTTCTTTTATGTTTTTAGTTTGAATTTTCGCTTCTCTTAGACTCAGCCATATATGTGGATCATATTGACCATACTCCTTAATTTTTTCGCCCTCGTTTTTTATTGGATTTACCCCAATAGATGAATCAACTACAACTAAATTTTTATTATCTATAGCCGTTAAAGTTTTATCTACCCAGGATTCCATTCCAAATCCCGTATAGACGAACAAACTAGCTTTACTTATGTTTTCCATATCCTTTATTTTCGGTTCAAATTCATGTGGTTCAGAACCTTCCGGTACTATTGTTCTCACTTCTACTTTATCTTTTCCAATAGCCTGCACAAATCCCTTTAATGGATTAAAAGACACTACCACTTGTAGTTTTGACTGGTCACTTTGCTTACTGGTTGTAGCATTTGAACACCCAACTAATGTACCTATCATACATGTTAAAAGTATGGCATTAATAATTTTTCTCAATATTTTTTCACTCCTTAAACCTTCACCTGTAGTGCTGTTATATTATTGTTGCTTGTTGCAAATGATTTGCATTTACCTTTATACTATATCCAAGTATTTGCAATCTGTCAACATTTTATTCGACTTTAACAAAAAGTATATAAAAAAAAGTATGTATTATTATAATACATACTTTTTTACTTATTTAAATCATCTCCTGCGAAGCTGAACAGCTGCAACGGAGCTGAATTAACGACTTCAAAAGGAGATTTATACGCCCACTTATAAAAGTGGGCGACTTCCTTGTGAAATATCGTTAAAAATAAAGAACATAAAAATTTAGTTTTCTTAAATTTCCATTATTATTGGTATAATTATAGGTCTTCTCTTAGTTTTTATATATAAGAACTGGCCTAAAGCGTTTCTGATACTAGCTTTTATTACTACCCACTCTTTAATCTTATTATTTAAGCACTGTTCTAATTCTTTTCTCACAATGTCTCTGGCCTCATTAATAAGTTCATTGGATTCTTTCATATATACAAACCCTCTAGTTATTATATCTGGTCCTGCTACTATACTATAAGTTTCTCTTTCTATAGTAACTACCACGGTAAGTATACCTTCTTCTGCTAAATGCTTTCTATCTCGAAGAACGATATTCCCAACGTCCCCTACTCCAAGTCCATCTACCATTACGGCTCCCGTTTGAACTCTTCCTGCTATTCTACATTCGCTTGGGGATACTTCTAATATTTGTCCTGTTTCTGCAATAAAAATCTTTTCAGAATCCATTCCTAATTTCTCTGCAAGCAACGCATGTTGTTTAAGATGTCTATATTCACCATGAACTGGCATAAAATATTTAGGACGAACTAGCGTATGGATTAATTTTAATTCCTCTTGACACGCATGCCCGGAAACATGAATTTCCTCTGTAGTATTATATATTACATTAGCTCCCTTTTTGAATAGTTCATTTATAACATTGTATATGAACTTTTCATTCCCTGGAATAGGAGATGCAGATAAAATAATCAAATCACCTTTTTGTATTTGGATACTTCTATGAGTTGATGATGCCATTCTTGTTAATGCAGCTAGCGGTTCACCTTGACTACCAGTAGTTACTATTGTTACCTTATCATCAGGGTAATTATGAAGATCTGATACAGTAATTATAGCTTCCGGCGGTATATGTAAATATCCGAGATTCATAGCTACTTCAGAAATCCTCTCCATACTTCTTCCACTAAATGCTATTTTTCTTCCATTCGAAACTGCAGCATTAGCAATTTGTTGTATTCTATGAATATTTGATGCAAATGAAGCTACTATTACTCTGCCTTCTGCCTTATAAAATATTTTATTTAGAGTTTCTCCAATTACTTTTTCAGATATAGTAAATCCAGGGCGTTCTACATTAGTACTATCAGCCATTAGTAGTAGTACTCCTTGCCCACCTAATTTTGCAAATCGCTCTAAATCGATAACTTCTCCATCAATTGGAGTATAGTCTATCTTAAAGTCACCTGTGTGTATAATTCTACCAATAGGCGTGTGTATACAAATGGAGCAGGCATCTGCTATGCTATGACTAACTCTTATAAATTCTACACTGATTTTATCTAGCTTTATAATATCTCCCGATTTTACTACATTTAGGGTGCAATCTGCCAATATTCCATGTTCTTGCAACTTATTTTCTACAAGTCCGAGCGTTAGACGTGTTCCATACACTGGAACATTCATTTGTTTTAAAACATATGGTAATGCGCCTATATGATCTTCATGACCATGGGTTAGAAAAATCCCTTTTATCTTATCTTTATTCTCTAAAAGATATGTTATATCAGGAATTACTAAATCCACTCCATACATATCCACGTCTGGGAATGCTATTCCACAATCTATTATGATAGTTTCTTCTTTGTATTCTATCGCAGTAATATTTTTTCCAATTTCTCCAAGTCCACCTATTGGAATAACTCTAATTTTATTTTTACCTTTACTTTTATAATTATTATTCAATACTTCCCTGATTCCTAAATATTTGGCAATCTATCCATCCAATATTTTCGTTTTGTCGACTAAACATAATGACAGTATCACAGGACTCAACTACTTAGGTCAGTACCACTATACTAATATTAACTTACTATTCCAAGTATTCTCTTCCTATTACCTAGCCATAAATCAGGTTTTTCACCTACCTTTTCTTTTATATTTTTAATAAAATTATATTTCAAAGCGCCGCTTATTATATAAACACCACTCTCTTTATTTAACTATATATTTTATAACACTTTTCTTATCATACTAAACGTTAAATCATCTCCTGCGAAGCTAAACATCTTTGAAGAAGATGAATCGTCGACTCCGGAAGGATATTTATACTCCTACTGAAGTTTTCTATTTGTTAGGGTACGTAACTTCCACTTATAGAAGTGGGAGCCTCCCTTTTGAAATGTCGTTAAAATAATAAAATGTTTGTAATTTCCTAATAAATACATTAACCATGGTTACCTTTACTCTAGTTAAATATAATTATACCATATAACAATTGATTATATCCAATTATTATATAAAAAAGGTTGAGAAGTAATTTCTCAACCTTAAATCATCACCTACGGTGCTATTAAATTATCATCTTTGATGATGTTAGATCAATTTCGTTATTTTCTATTCTTTTCTTTAAGCTTTTAACCTTTTCTTCGATTATCTTCGCCACTATTATAAATTCTTCATCAGCTTTCCCAGTAGGATCTTCTAGACCCCAATCTTCCTCATACTTGTGTGCCATAATTGGACATGATACATTACATCCCATTTTTATTACAATATCAGCTTCTGGTATATCATCTATTAATTTTGATGCATGAGTTTCATTCATGTCTACATTGTATAAATTCTTTATTATTCTTACCGCATCTTGGTTAATTTGGGGCTTAGTTTCAGTACCTGCTGAATAAGCTTCAAACACAGATGACCCAAATATCTTTCCGAGCGCTTCTGCCATTTGTGATCTACAAGAATTATGAACACATATAAATGCTACTTTTAGTTTCATAACATCATTCTCCTTCTAAAATTTCTATATATAAATATAAGAAAATAACTAGCATAATCACTAGTCATTTTCTTAAAAAATTTTATTCTAAGTTAGTTATTTATCTAACATTATTTGCTTTTTAAATATACCGCCTTGCTTAGTGTAGTGCAAAATATATTCTTTGTCATAAACATTATGTATTTCTAAATTAATAATTCCTTTTGTTACTAGGACTAATTTTATTTTTTTAAATTCATCAAGTTCTTCTTTTTCAAGCATAGTGTAGATAAGCTTTTGTGAATACATAGCCCATGTTTTTAACAGGTCATCTGTTGGCGTGTTTACGTCTATATTCATTTACATTCCTCCTCGTATAATACTAATAATATTATTATATATATTATGATTTTTATCCTACACTCTATTATATATAATTGTTCATATATAATCAACTTTCATTGATATATTATATTGTATTTATTATAATATTTTTTTATAAAGTTAATAGTTATGGTACCCATTTATAATTATTAACCATATTTTTAAAAATAAAACAATTATTATTTAATTTTTATTCTAAAATCTATAAATAGGACGTCTTTTAAGGACATTTCAGAAGGAAAGTTTTCCACGTCTATAAGTGTGGGTTACCTACTCTAACAAATAGAAAACTTCAGTGGGATTATAAATCTCCTTCTGGAGTAGTCAATCCATCTTCTTTGAAGCTGTTCAGCTCCGCAGGAGATGATTTAACACAGTAGTAATATAAATATGAAATCTAGTCGTCTGGCAATAACTTTTCCCCTGCTACTTTAATACCTATAGCTCCAAGTGGTGCGGTTACAAATATGGACAATACAGCAATTGCCAATATAAGTTCTCCGGATTTAACTCCAGCAGCTAATGGTACTGCGCCCATGGCCGCCTGCACAGTCGCTTTAGGAATATATGAGATCACACAAAACAGTCTCTCTTTTGCATTTAAATCAGTACCCATTAATGATACTAATACCCCTATACTTCTTGCTACTAGTCCACCTGCAATAATAATTAAACCTAATACACCTGATGATGAGGCAACATATATATTGACCTCCGCTCCAACTAATACAAAAAGTAAAATTTCTGCAATTACCCAGACCTTTTTAAGTTTTAAAGATATTCTATTAGCTACTTTAGCGTATTTTTCTAAAAGGATAAAACCAATAGTCATTACGCCTAAAAGACTTGCAATGGGTACTATATTTTTAAAAACATCTTCAATTCCTGTTATCATAATTGCTGCAGCAATTATTATTAAAGTTTTTTTAGTATCTCTCATGTGATATTTTTCAAATGTCACTACTAATAAAGCTCCTACAATGACACCAATTGCAATCCCAATAAAAATAGATATGGGAATATCCAATATTTTCATTGGTATATTTACATTTTTACCGCCATATAAACCTAAGAAAGTTGAAAATATAGTTATTGCAAAAACATCATCAATAGAAGCTCCTGCGAGTATTATGGTTGGTATGCCTTTTTTTTCTCCTTTCCCTCTGGATATAAAATTAAGCATAGGTGGAACAACTACTGCTGGTGAAACTGCAGCTATTATAAATCCAAGCATTCCAGCCTCAATTTTTGTTATTCCAAGTACATAGCTTGCTATAAACATAATACTAAGCCCTTCAAAAATACCAGGTATGCAACTCATTTTTAAGGCAGGAACCCCGACTTTGTTTAAAGTATCCTTTTTAATCCCAAGGCCCGCTCTTAGCAGGATAATAATAAGTGCAATTTTTCTTAAATCTGGTGAAATTCTAAGTATATCCGAACTTATTATATTTGTACCATAAGGTCCTAGTAACACCCCCAAAATTAGCATTCCAAGCAGTCCTGGAAGTTTTAATTTTTCAAATAATTTATTGGCCATTAGTCCTAGAATAATTATAATCGCTAAACTCATTGCCATATTACAATCCCTCCCTTTTCTTTGATGTTTTTTACAAAACAAAAGACTCCTACTTAGCATAAACCACTAAGTAGGAGTCATTAATTGCAAAATTGCAATGGTTAAGGTGAACTCCATCACCTATCTTATAAATATATTATACTCCACAAATAAATTAAATCAATAGTTAGGCACATGAAAACGAATACCAATTCCACCAAAGTTCCTGATATCTAGAATTTATAGTAATAACTCATTTAACTTGTCACCTTTAATTTCATCAGGACTCCACGCGATGAGCGCAAATTTACCGTTTGCATGCGCATCAACCTTGTTAATCCATTCAATTTCATTGCTTGCCTTTGCGGCTAACAATTTATTGGTTGTACCTGTCGCATGTAGTGATGAGTTTATAACCCACCATTTTGTCGCAATTTTTGCACGTTTTAAATCTTCTTCAAGACGAATTGCTTCATATACAGGTGTAGCTTCAGCAAGAGTTACAATGATGACTTCAGTTTCATCAGCATTTCGGAGCCTTGGCAACAGTTTTTTCACAGATTGTGGAATATCGCCTTGTGAGCGTTTGATTTCTTGGTTATAGCTTTGAGTTGACTCAAGTAGCAGTAAAGTATGCCCTGTTGGAGCGGTATCGATGACAACGATCTGATCGACCGCTTTTTCTACTATTTCTGCAAAGGCTCTAAATACTGCAATCTCCTGTGTACATGGAGATCGGAGGTCCTCCTCAACATAGGCAATATCATCATCTGCCATAGTTTCTCTTGCCTTAGACAGCACTTCATCCTTATATTTTTTAAGTTCAGCCTGCTCATCAATGTGGCTCATCGTAATATTACTACTCTCATTAATAACAAATTTGAGATGGGCTGCAGGGTCAGTTGTGGTAAGATGTACTTTTTTGACCTTTGCCGATAATCCCAAAGCAATCGCCGCCGCAATTGTAGTTTTACCTACGCCACCCTTGCCCATAGCGAAGATTACCTTTTTGTTGCTTTTATACAGTTCTTCAATAACATCTTTTAACTGAGGAATGGTTTCAGCGTTTATCTTTTCATTGCTGACACTATAATTATCTTTGGTAAGAAGTGCCCTGACATTTTCCATCCCTGTTATATTGTAAGCCCTGAGGGGTACCATGTAGGCAGTAATTCCCTTAAGTCCCTGTGGCATTTCCTTAAGTGACTTTTGCTGTTTTTGATACAGCCTTTCGGACACACCGTCATCATAAGAACTCATCACACCATTAATTATCATTGTTTGATTGTTTACACCAATCTGCGAAAGTTCTTTTGATGCTCTTTCCGCTTCTTTAAGCGGTGTCATTTCAGGCCTAGAGATAATCATAAGTGTTGTTAATTCTCCATCGGATAATGTTTCTACTGCTTTTTTATAGATTTCTCTTTTACTCTCTAGACCAGAAAGCTGGCCTAAACAGGATGCACCATGTGTGTTTTCGCTAATAAAATTACTCCAAGCCGATGGTAATTGAAGCATTCTAAGTGTGTGACCAGTAGGCGCAGTATCAAATATAATATGGTCATATTCCTCCTGCAATCTTTCATCGGTTATGAATTTTGAAAATTCATTGAACGCTGCGATTTCAACAGTGCAGGATCCAGAAAGTTGTTCTTCCATGTTTTTAAGCACTGCATCTGGCAACTTACCACGGTAAGGTGCGATTACGCTCTCTCTGTGCTGGGCTGCCGCTTGAATTGGGTCAAGATTAGCAACAACGAGATTTGGAACTTCCTTAATTGGGATACCTTTATTTGTAAGCTCAGTGTTAAAAACATCCTGCAAATTTGACGCAGGATCAGTGCTTATAAGAAGCACCTTTTTCCCACCGTCTGCAAGGATGACTGCTGTAGCGCAAGCGGTTGAAGTTTTACCTACACCACCTTTGCCTGTGTAAAATAAATATTTTGTAAGTTTAATATTTTGCGGATTAAAAATTCCCATGTTTATTTACCTCCAGCTTCATTATTAAGTACTTTTGTAATTTGGCTTGTATTTGATACGCTTCGGTTACATTATTAAATCATCTCCTGCGGAGCTGCATATTAACGACTTCAGAGGAGATTTATACTCCCGCTGAAGTTTTCTATTTGTTAGGACATGTAACTCCCACTTACAGAAGTGGGAGACTTCCCTTCTAAAATGTCGTTAACAGCATTTCCCACCAGAACAGCCACAATCCCCTGATTTAGGAGTTACTTTTATTTTGAAAGTCTTTCGCTCTTGACCTAAAAAGCTAAATTCTATATTTAGAAATTTAACTAGTTCTTCATTGGTTGGGTACTTACCTATTAACACGATTTCACCGTCCAAAACAGTAACAGGCAACCCATCAATGCCTTTTTCATTTATAAAGTCATTAACTACTTTGTTATTCACAAATTCCTGTGGTGAACTTGTGAGGTTAAACCTCTCAACCTCAACTCCATTTTTCTTTAATGCACTAAGGACAGTCGAAATCCTAAGAAGCTCTGGATCTACGCCTACGCCGCAAAGTCCTGTTGAGCAACACATAGCTGGTTCAAATATTTGCATTTTTTTCATTAATAATCTCTCCAATCATTTTTATTATTTTAATACTTTTTATTATTTTATTACTTTTTATTATTATTATCACTTTTAATATTTTTAATATTCTTAATTATTATGAACTACTGGTTGTGGAAACCAATGCTTGGTTTTGTTTGCTATTCTTACAAGAATCAGCATTACTGGCACTTCAACTAACACTCCTACCACTGTAGCTAGAGCTGCAGGAGAATCCATGCCAAACAGAGAAATGGCAACAGCAACTGAAAGTTCAAAAAAGTTTGATGCCCCAATCATTCCAGCAGGTGCGGCAATATCATGCGTTAGCCTTAACTTTTTACTTGTTAAATAAGCAATAAAGAAAATCAGAAATGTTTGAATAGTTAGTGGTACAGCAATTAGTAAAATGTGCATTGGATTGTTTATTATAGTTTCACCTTGGAATGAGAATAACAATACCAACATAAGTAGCAATCCAACGGTAGTTGCATTATCAAACTTGTGGAGGAATGTATTTTCAAAGTACTCTGTGCCTTTTTTCTTTGTTACCGTAATTCTAGTTAAAATGCCTCCAACTAGTGGAACAACAACAAACAAAACAACTGATAAAATGAGTGTATTCCAAGGAACTGTGATGTTACTGACACCTAAAAGAAATTTCACGATAGGTATAAATGCAACCAGAATGATTAAATCATTTGTGGCTACTTGCACAACAGTATATGCAGGATTACCTCTAGTAAGGTGGCTCCACACAAATACCATAGCAGTACATGGAGCGGCCCCAAGTAATATGGTTCCTGCAAGATATTGTGTAGCTAGTTCCGGTGTTATAAATGCTTTGAATACTACAAAAAAGAAAAATGAAGCTATTGCATACATACTAAATGGTTTTATAAGCCAATTCGTTATCCATGTTACATATAACCCTTTAGGGTTCTTTCCTACATTTTTAACGCTTTGAAAGTCTACCTTCATCATCATGGGATAAATCATTACCCAAATGAGTATAGCAGTGGGGATGGAAACCCTGGAGTACTCAAACTTATTTAAGAATTCCGGAATCCCTGGAATAAACTTGCCAATAAGCACACCTACGCTCATACAAATAGCTACCCAAACAGTCAAGTATTTTTGAAAAAATCCAATCTCTGGTGTTTTAACTTCACTCATAATTAATCACTCCTCCTAAGATCATCACCTGTGGTACTGAAATGTCGTTAACTTTGTGTTTTACAATCACATAAATTTTGTAGTTTACATTTATCCCGTTTTTCACAATCGCTATTATAACAAGATATCTGTTTGAGTTCCTTTATTAAATAAGCAAATAAGTCTGGGTTTTTCTCTATAAATTTATTATCTATTTTGTAGTATGTCCATTGTGCCTTTTTGTAACTTTCTAATATCCCACACTTTTTAAGTGATGTTAAATGCCGTGAAACATTTGACTGCGTCATATTTAGACACTCTTCGATTTCGCATACACACATTTCACCTTGAATAATAAGTGCCATTATACGAAGTCTGTTTTCTTCCGCTAATGCTTTAAATATATCAACCACTCTTTTCCCTCCTACTTTTTCTTGTATCTTTATATGTTCCTATAATCATATAGTATGTCTCTAAAACCCCATTTGTTACAATGGGATCTAACCGAATATTATTTTGTTACTAATTCGTACATGAACATCTACTCATATACTATACCACATAGAATTTATTGTCAATAGCTTCTATGTGATTATTTAATACATATTAAATAATTTACTTTCCTAACATTCCCACAGTTGTCAATTATTTAACAATATAGTATAATCTAATATTGTCAGCATCGCTAAGCAAACCCAAAGCAAAAGGAAGGGGTTTTTAAATGAAAGTTTGTAAAATATGTATATTTATCTTAGCTTTATTTTTTATTATAATAGAATGTTCTATTAAGCCAAAAGAAGCACTAAAAATGACGGCACAGGTAGCTGTGCATACAACGGATCCCATTAATTGTAAGGTAAAAAAATTAGACTCATCAAATGCTATTTACGATAAGCCATTATCTAACCATATTCCTATTACAACTAAAAAAAACGAATATGAACTACTATTTGATTTACCAGATACAGGTGTTATGCAAGGGCTTACATTCCATAATGGATATTTTTATTGTAGTTTTGATTTAAAAAATGGAAGTGGGAAAATAGTTAAATATAATCTAACAGGAAATAAAATCTCTGAAACAGACCCTATGGCTATGGGTCATTCTGCCGAAATTGCATATAGAGCTAGTACAGGAAAAATTTATGTTGCAAATGGAGGCGGCATTAATCTAACTCATGTTTATGTAGTTGATTATGATTCAAGTACAATACAAGCTGATTTAAATTATTCAAGTTTAGGAACATCGGCATTACTTGCAATAGATAATGTCCATGATTATTTAATATTGCATACCGTTTTAAATGGTGGTGATAATGGAACCCCTATGTTTACTATTATAAATTTAGCTGATATGAGTACAGTGACTACCTTTCGTATTCCTAATCAAGGCGTTCCACAAGGTTTAGATGTTGATGGGATGTATATTTATTTATATACAGATAATAAAGTTACAGTATTTAACTATGAGGGTAAAATAATTACCTCTTATCCTATAAATAAAGCAGGAGAAAGTGAAGGCTTAACAATGGCAACAGATCACGGAACTTCATATCTAACTATGGGATATAATCACCCAAATAGAATTTATATTCTAAGAAGCAACGAAAATAAAAAACTTCATAATTCGCAAATACTTAATAAATCAACGCGAAAAATCTAAAGGAACATATCTTTAATTTATATCAATTTCCCTATTAAAATAGGGGTACTTAGACAACTAAGGGGTATTACTATGTCAAATGGAAATGATACTTTAGATACAGAAATAATTGTAAACGAAATATTAGAGCAAGGAGAGATTTTTAACGATATTGAAGAAGATCTATTGCATGACTTAATAGGAAATAAGATATCCAAAGATACTACGATTACTCATAAACAAACTCTTACTTTTGGAAACAAGATGGCTGATAAAATAGCCGCATCAGTAGGCAGCTGGGGTTTTATAATTGCAGCATTAGCAATTATAGGAATATGGATAGTATTAAATATCATCTTAAAGAATTCATTTGATCCCTTTCCATTTATACTTCTTAATCTAGTACTATCGTGTACTGCCGCTATACAAGCACCTGTAATAATGATGAGTCAGAATAGACAGGAAGATAAAGATAGAATAAAATCAAAAAATGATTATAAAATAAATCTGAAATCAGAGTTGATCGTTCAAGATTTGCATAAGAAAATAGATTTATTAATTGAAGATCAAAAAATGTTAGTTAAGAATCAATCTATAATGCTTGAATATATTGAAAGTTTACAAAAAACAAAATAACTGAGTAAAAACCCAAAATTTCTTGAAAGCGATACTCGCATTGTTGATACAAGTTTAGTTCAGTGTTTACTTTAAATCTATTGAATTCATATTTTGAGTTATATTTTAATTTTTAAAATCTTCATCAGATCTATTTTTTATAATTTTTTCAAGTTTGTCTGCACGTTCATTGTAATTACTACCAATTGTGTTTTTAACATAATAAGCAAACCGTTTTTTCATGCCTTTCTCATAGCCAATTCCATCCTCTGGATATTTATGATTGGTAATTTCAATTCCATTCTTACCATTCTTGATATATAGAACTACGGGAATTGCTATTCCACTTTCTAGGATTAGCTTATCTCCCTCTTTAAAATAACCTTCCTTTAATAACCAAATATATATTTTATCTTTATCTTTCCCCAGAACCGTAAATGCACTGTACATTTTCCCTTCTCTTGCTACATTAATATATGTCGTTAAATAATTTACACTGAATATTTATACATTACAACTACCAAGTCAAAGCGTGATATAGAACAACCCCCAAATTAATTAAATCAAAATGGGGGTTGTTTTTATTTTTTATATTAAGAATCCACGAAGGTTGCTACGGCATTTTTAATACTGCATCATTTGAAATGCTATTAATATTTTTCAGCGAATATTTCAAAATATGCTTGAGGATGTACACAAGCTGGACATATTTTCGGAGCACTTTTTCCCTCAAAAATATAACCACAGTTTCTACATTTCCAAATAACTGATTCTTCTTTATTAAATACTGTATTATTTTCTATATTACTTAATAGTTCTCTATATCTTTCTTCATGATGCTTTTCAACATCAGAAATTTTTCTAAAAACAAACGCGATATCATCAAAGCCTTCCTCCTGTGCAACTTTCGCAAATGCTGGGTAAAGATCTGACCACTCTTCATTTTCTCCATTTGCTGCTGACAATAAATTTGCTTTAGTATCTCCAAGACCTACAGGATATGTGGCATTAATTTCTACCACTTCTCCATTTAAACTTTCATTTAAAAACTTAAAAAATCTTTTAGCGTGTTCTTTTTCATTATCTGCTGTTTCTATGAATATATTAGCTATTTGTACATATCCCTCTTTTTTCGCTATAGATGAATAATAAGTATATCTATTCCTAGCTTGTGATTCACCTGCGAATGATTTCATAAGATTTTCAGCTGTTTTTGTACCCTTTAATGTTTTCATAAAATGCCTCCTTGTTTTTCTACTTAAAGAAAATAATTACCTCTATTAGAGTATACCCTAAATAGTATACTTTGCTTCTTTTAATCCATACTATTTTAAGAAAGTTTACTAAATTACCTATTAATTAAGTTTATTCTAAGTATGTACCTTATTTCCAAACATCAGTATCAACACCAATAGATTTTGATTTGAATTTAGTTCCATCGGTTTTTTTATAATTTTTCAATATTTTTAATGCATAGTTAGACCCAATTAATATAATTGGAACATTTACATAAACTAAAACAATATTTACAAAATCACCTATGTACCATAAATTTGTAAGTTCTAAACCAGCGAGAACTGTTAATGCGCCAAATGGAACAAAGAATAATGCACCAACCAAACGTATTCCCATAATAAATTTCTTATTTCTAGATATTAAATTTGCGGAGACTTCTGCAAACAATATTAAACCGAGCAATGTTGTAAATGCAAACATTCCATAGCATAGCGAAACAATAATTGTAACTGTTCCATCTAATGCAGTACCAGGAACTAAGTATTTGATTGAGGATAGGTAAACTGTAAGTTTTGACGCTTCTATACTTTCCCATGAAACCCCAGCGGTGCCTGTCCAAACATGTGCCATAACAATAACAAATCCAGTCATACTACATATTACCATTGTGTCAAGAAAAACTCCTAGACATTGTACAAAACCTTGTTCTGCAGGATGTTTATTCTCCGCTGTAGCAGCCGCCATTGTAATTGTTCCTTGCCCAGCTTCATTGGACATTAACCCACGCTTAATTCCTTGAGCTAAAGCTACACCAAATGCCCCACCAAATAATGCATTGGGCTTAAATGCTCCACCAATCACTTCTTTAAAGAAATACGGAACTTTATCTAAATTAACTAATATTATTAAAACAACTATAATTGTATAGATAACCGCCATAATAGGTACTATTATGTCTGTAACCGCCGTAACTCTTTTTATTCCTCCAATTACAGTCAAAAGAACAGTAATTATTAAGACTATTGCTATACCATAATAAACTGTGGATTGACGTCCAAAGGTTTTTCCAGCTATAGTATCAGCTATTGAACCGAAACTTGTAAATAAATGAAAAGCTTGAGATGGGATAACAAACAGTGCATATATTATAAAAAGTGAAGACAGTATAATACCTACCCACCGTTTATTTCCCAAAATCTTTTGACCATAAAATGGAAGTCCACCCACGAACTCCTTGCCATTTTTCTCTTTAAAAAGCTGTGCAAGTACAGATTCTACAAAAGCCGTGGACATACCAAAGAAAGCTGAAACCCACATCCAAAATAGTGCCCCTGGTCCGCCAACAGATATTGCACCTGTAACCCCCATAATATTACCTGGACCTACACGCATAGCAGAACTTAGTAAAAATGATGCTAATGAACTAACCCCAGTATCTGTTTCCTTTTTTGTAGCAAGAATCTTAATTCCTTTTTTAAATGCCATAACTTGAATAAATCCAGTTTTAAATGTAAGATAAATTCCTGTTCCTAAAAGTAAAATAACTGCAAAGGCAAAATTACCTAAAACCGGGATGTTTTGATACCACTTAAAATTAGTTGGAAATTCCCATAGAAAATCCGCAATAGGAACTATAAAATCAAAAAAATTATTTATTGCTTGAAATAATACACTCATTTTTAAACCTCCATATTATAATGTTATCCTTATTTGCATTTTAGAATTAATTACTCCAAAAATTATTTGCATACGGTAATTATACACTAATAAGGTATAAAATGAATTTTTTAAAAAATAAAAGTATAAAAATGTCGTTAAACTTTATGCTTTACTATAAAAAAATCATCTTACTTTCGACTATTACGCCCAAAGCAAAATGATTAATGGTTTTATATTTTTTTTAGAAAGCAGGAATTATATCTCCTTTATATTTATCTTCAATAATTTTTTTAACTTCTAGAGAATTTAATGCCTTTGAAAGTGCTTCTATATGAGGTTTAGTTTTATCTTCTTTTCTAACTGCAAGCACATTTGCATAAGGCGAATCTTTTGATTCAATTGCTAGTGCGTCTTTTGTCGGATTTAAATTGGCTTCTATTGCAAAATTTGAGTTTATAACTGCTGCATCCACATCTTTTAAAATCCTTGGAAGCTGAGGAGCGTCTAATTCAGTTATTTTAAAATTCTTTTTATTTTCAGTAATATCAAGTTTAGAAATAAGATCTCCACTTTTTAGTTTTAATAGCCCTTCCTTCTCAAGCACTCTAAGTGCTCTTGCTCCATTTGTAGGATCACTTGGAATGGCTATTTTAGCTCCATCTTTTAAATCACTTAGCTTTTTATATTTATTAGAGTACACACCCATAGGTTCAAGATGAACCTTTACAGTATAGTCTAGGTCCACTCCCTTTTCCTTACTAAAGGATTGCAAATAAGGAATATGTTGAAAGAAATTAGCATCTAATTGTCCCTCGGCTAGTGCAGTGTTTGGTGTTACATAGTCAGTAAATTCTACTATTTCGAGAGTATATCCCTCTTTTGCGAGAATCGGCTTTATAGCCTCTAATATTTCTTTATGAGGCACTGGTGACGCACCTACTTTAATGATTTTTTTCTCAGTTACATCCGCCTCTTTTTTTGCTCCACATCCACTCAGTGTAAAAATCACAACTATTGTTAATAATATGCTTAATATTTTTTTCATTTTTAATTTCCTCCTCTTATTTTTCTTTTAATATTTTTATAATTCAAAACTTATTTAATCATTTTTCTGTACAATATATTTCCTAAGGCTTGAATTACTTGCACAACTGCAATTAATATAATTACAGTGTATATCATGATATCTGACTTAAATCTATAGTAACCATATTTTACGGCTACATCTCCAAGTCCCCCTCCACCAATTGTCCCAGCCATAGCTGAGTAACCTATAATGTTTATTATTGTTAACGTAACTCCAAGAACTATAGACGGCATTGCCTCTTTTAACATAACCTTAAATATAATTTGATAGGTTTTTGCACCAAATGACTTAGCTGCTTCAACAATTCCATAATCCACTTCTAAAAGTGCAGATTCTATTATTCTTGCAGCAAAAGGTGCTGCACCAAGCGTTAGAGGAACTATAGCTGCATTAGTACCTATTGTTGTTCCAACTATAAGCTTAGTTAAAGGGAATATAGATATCATTAGTATAATAAACGGAAAAGACCTAAGTACATTTATTACTAAATTTAAGATTTTATAGATTAAAGTGTTTGGCCTTAGGCCAATAGGTCCAGTTATAATTAATCCTACTGCTGAAATAAACCCTAAAATAACTGTAAAAATCGTGGATAATGTTACCATATATATAGTTTCTTTTAGTGCAGGTAATAAAATATCTTTAAATAGCATTTATACTCTCTCCCTTGTGCTTCTCAAGCTGCACAGAATAATTAATGAGCTCCCACTCTATAGATTTTTCATCTAAATAATTTAATATCTTCTTCTTATTCTCTTTACTTGCATTTATTATGAGACTTCCCATTACGTTATCCCTAAATTTTTCAAGCCTGCCCCATACTATTGAAAAATCAATATTTAACTCCCTGGCAATTGATGTTATAAGGCAACTCTGGGTAATTTCCTTTGTAAAAAATATTTTAATGTTATATCCCGTGCTAGGCAGTAATTCTTCCTCTCCCATAAGTGTTTGCATTTCCTTTGTTGGCCTAATAAATAGTTCATCGGTAATGCCATGGCTTTTAATTTCCCCTCCTTCTAAAAGAATAAATTTATTACAAATTTCTTTTACCACTTCCATCTGATGGGTAACTACAATAATTGTTATATTAAATTTGTTATTGATAGCCCTTAAAAGCTCTAATATAGATTTTGTAGTTTTAGGATCTAGTGCAGAGGTAGCTTCATCACAAAGTAATATTTTCGGATTAAGTGAAAGCGCTCTTGCAATTCCAACTCTTTGCTTCTGCCCTCCGCTAAGTTGTTTTACATTGGTGTTTGCTTTATCCTTAAGTCCTACTAACTCTATTAAGCTATCTACTCTTTTTTTAATAAAATTTTTATCGTTTCCCCATATTTCTAGTGGAAATGCTATGTTTTCAAAAACATTTTTACTGTTAATAAGATTAAAACTTTGAAATATTATGCCTACATTTTTCCTAAACTCGCGAAGTTCTTTCAAACTTAGCTGTTTCACCCCTTTTTCCATTATATTAATGGTACCTGTATCATAGGTTTCAAGCCCATTAAAGCATCTAAGTAAAGTGGATTTACCAGCTCCACTGTGACCAATAACACCATAAATATCACCTTCCTCCACTGTAAATGAAACATCATTTAACACTTTAACCCCTGAAAAACTTTTACTTACACCTCGAACTTTAATCATGATATCCCTTCTCCTTTTCATTTCTTATAATTCATCTTTACCTTTTGATCCTTTCTTTAAACATCACTCTAAAAAAATAGAGCCCAAGAATAAACTTGGGCACTACTTCCAAACTTATTCTTATCTTGCAGCAATGCTGCAGGAATTAACACCATGTATCATAATATGATACTGGTTGTCGGGGTTCATAGGGCCAGTCCCTCCACCTCTCTTGATAAGACACTATTAAATTTTATTTACATCTATTCAAAAAAACAAAAACCTCTTTCATCATTATATAATGATGAAAGAGGTATAAAATTACAAAGACACCTCTCTCATCTTCCGCTAATTTACAATGAAATTAACGCAGGATTTAGCACCTATTCAGACAATACGTCTGATGGTTGCCGAGATGTCATCGGGCCAGTCCCTCTATCTCTCTTGATGAGAATTAACTTATTTATTAAATTAGATTTATAATATCACTATATGAATGCTATGTAAAGAAGTTTTTATATACACCTTCTCCAAACATCATACAACTGTCTAATGATGTTTCATCATAATATATATTTTGTTCATACTTTATATATAACATAAATATTCATGTTACATTATTTATGTTATAATATATTGTAATAATTATATTGTTCTAGGAGGATACATTGTATGGCTAATGTTTGAAATGCCAATAAGAAATAATTAACATCAATAGAAATCACATCATATAACTTAGTGTTATTGACAAAATTGTAAAATAATTGTATTATACACACATAAACTAAGCACTTTTTTAATAGTATAAGAGAGACCCATAAGGTCTCTTTTATGTGACCTAGTATTAGAATTCAGTAATAACAATTGAATATAGGACTAAAAACAGGAAAATACTTATGGCGACCAAGTAAGCCCCCCCTTTACGTATGTATGAAGCGTGGTCATCCAGGGCTAACCCTGGACATTTTTTGTATAATAAAAAAAGGAGGAGATATTAATGGATGATAATCAAAATGTAGAACCCATAAAAATAGCACCGGTTAAAAAGAAACTTTGGAAAAAAATCGTTAAAGGTTTATTGATATTTTCTGCAATAATTTTCGTATCGGCTACGATAACTTTAGGATATGGTTATATTAAATATGGGCCTAAAATAGAGGCAACTATAAAAGATGCTAACAATATAGCACAAACCATAAACGAAACCTCCTTTAATACCCGAAAACCAACACAATTTTTTGATACTAATGGTAAACTATTAAAAGAATTTAAGACCAATACATATTATTACACAAAAGAAGCAGACTTAAATCCCTATGTAGGTAAAGCTGTCACTTCAATAGAAGACCAAAGATTTTATAAACATGGTGGTATAGATTATAAAGGTATAAGGAGAGCTGTCTGGGTATATATAAAATCCAAGGGAGCTATCGTACAAGGTGGTTCAACAATAACGCAACAACTTGCAAGAAATGTATTCCTTACATTTGACGTAACCTTGTCGAGAAAATTGGAAGAGTCTGTTATAGCAAAGAAATTAGAAGAAAGATATTCAAAAGATCAAATATTAGAGTTTTATGTAAATAATATAAACTTCGGCAATGGATGCTATAGTATTGAAAGTGCTTCACAATTTTACTTTCAAAAGAATAATAAGGATTTAGATTTATCTCAAATAGCTATGCTTGTTTCAATACCTAATAATCCATCTGTTTATAACCCCGTGACTCAGCTTGACAATGTTATAAAGAGGAGAGACTTAGTCTTAGATAAAATGCTAAGCTTAGAACAAATTTCACAAAATGATTTTGATACAGCAAAAGCAGAAGTTATTAAATTAAATATTAAACCTCGTACAGCACCTGAACCTATGAGCTATGATATTCAATATGCTGTTCACAATGCAACCTTAAAGTTAATGGAGCAAAATGGTTTCGTTTCTAAATATTCTTTTAGTAATGATAATGATAGAAACACTTATTTCACTAAGTATAATGATGAATATGAGTCTAAAGAAAAACAACTTCTTAGTGGAGGATATAGAATAGATACATCTATTGATACTGCAAAACAAGAAAAATTACAAAGTGTAGTAGATAGTCATTTGGCTCAATATACAAGCACCAATAACAAAACAGATTTATATGAAAAGCAAGGTGCAAGCGTTACTATAGATAATAATACTGGAGAAGTAGTAGCTATAGTTGGAGGTAGAAGCCAAGATGGTAACACCTTTAACAGAGCCTTCTTAGGTGTAAGGCAGCCAGGTTCCGCTATAAAGCCATTAATCGCATATACCCCTGCATTTGAAAAAGGCTACATTCCCGCTAGTGAATATGAAGACAAAGCCTTTGATAATGGTCCCGCTAATGTTGATTTTAAATACAGAGGTTCTGTATCTTTAAGATATGCAGTTGAGATATCTATAAACACTATCCCGGTTAGATTAGTGGGAGAAATGGGCGTAAAGAATTCGTTGAAATATTTACAAAACATGGAGTTTAAATATACAACTCCTCAAGATATTTACCCTATAATTGCTATAGGTGGTTTTACAAAGGGTGTTACGCCAGTTGAAATGGCTTCAGGTTATTCAACCCTTGCAAGAAACGGCGAATTTATAAGTCCGACTAATGTACGTAAAATAACAAATACAATAGTTAATGAAGTATTATTTGAAAATAAACATAAGCAAACTACAGTGTATGATAGTGGTGCCTCTTATCTTATGACGGATACTTTAAAGGGTGTACTAACAAAAACAGAAAGTCATGCAAATTTAGCCCTTAGTAACTATCCCTTTACTGCAGGTAAAACAGGAACTACAGATCAATCAAAAGATGCTTGGTTTGTAGGATATACACCTTATTATACAACCTCTGTATGGGTAGGAGATGATATTCCAGCGCCACAAAACATGTATGGAGCTCAAGAACCAGGTCAGATATGGAAAGAATATATGGAGTACCTACACCAAGGTCTAGAACAAAAAGACTTTACTCGTCCTAATACAGTAGTTGATAGAAATGGGGTATTAATGAATACTCTATATATCAAATTAAATGAAAATGGTAAAATAAAAGCAGAAAAGAAAGTCATAGAAAAACCAAGTGATGATGATGTAAAAAAAGCAAGTGATGATGCTGCAAAAAAAGCAAGCGATGATGCTGCAAAAAAGACAAGCGATGATGCTGCAAAAAAAGCAAGCGATGATGCTGCAAACAAAGCAGCTGCGGATAAAGCAGCAGCAGACAAAGTAGCTGCTGACGCAGCAGCTGCAAATGAAGCCGCAGCAAAAGCAGCTGCAGACAAAGCAGCTGCAGACAAAGCGGCTGCAGACGCAGCCGCAAATGAACAACCACCAGCCCCAACCCCAGCTCCAGACCCAGCTCCAGCCCCAACCCCAGACCCAACCCCACCCCCTGCACAATAAACCAGCGCGAACGTTAAATCATCATCTACGCTGCTGCACTATTAATGACTTTCCTTCTGAAGTGTCATTAATCAGTAATTATATTTTATTTTAAAAGAGGGGAAGTATTTAAAAATACTTCCCCTCTTTTTTTACCACTATATTTAAGCATACCGTTGACATCCTATATACAAATCCTTTCTTAAACAATCGTA
The DNA here is from genome assembly GCF_055081075.1 of Clostridium sp. CM039. NCBI lineage: Bacteria > Bacillati > Bacillota > Clostridia > Eubacteriales > Clostridiaceae > Clostridium > Clostridium sp. CM039. Next base: position 3,285,432 of record NZ_CM143649.1, on the reverse strand, counting down.
TTGGAAGATTATGAGTTTGCCTTCTTTTCTCAAAATTTTATTAGTTTCCGCCACCTACTTTGTTCTATAAGCCAACCAGCTAGAAAATCTTCCTATATTTTTAAAAGAAACTATATTGCACAAGATCTCAGTTAGTTTTCCAAATTTTCTATAACAAAAATTAAATGTTAAAAATGGAATCCATTGTTTTTTGGATTTCGGCAGTCTTTTCATTATGTTTTTAAACGTGTACACCTCTTTATATATCCATAGATAGCCATTATATAATTCTTCTGCTGTCATACTCCTGGGTTTATATACAACTTGGGCAGTATTATAATTAGACAAATTAAAATCTACTATTCTATTTTCCTCGAATAATGATAAGTATAACTTTGTGCCAGGATAGGGGGTAAGAATATGGGATGTTACCGTTTCTATCTTATTTTTAACTACCCATTCTAATGTACTCTTAAATATTGAGGCATCATCTTCATCTAATCCGAAAACAAAACTAGCATTTATCATTATTCCTCTTTTATGAATTTCATCCACAAGCTTCTCATATCTATTCACACTATTTTGTACTTTATGAACACTTTTTAATGACTTACTGTTTATACTTTCAAAACCTATAAAAAGGCTTTGACAGCCTGCCGCCTTCATTTCATCTAATAGTTCAGGCATGTCAACTATATTAGAAGTAACTGCTGCATTCCACTTTAATTTAAGAGGTTTCATTTCCTTTAATAATTTTTTTGTCCATTTTGGATTTCCAACAAAATTATCATCAATAAACATTATATGTCTTGTTTTTAATTTATTTATATCTTTAATTACATCATCTATAGGTCTATTAATATAGGTTTTAAGTACATTTTTGCAACTATTATAGCAGAAATCACATTGAAATGGGCATCCCCTGCTTGTACTAATTATATTAGTATATAAATATTTTTTATTATCAATAATATCATAATTAGGTGATACTATTTCTTCTCCGAAAATATTTTCCATATCATAATATATCTTTTTAAGCGAATTGTTTTCTTTATCCTTAAGTATCTTTACCCAAACTCTCTCAGCCATTCCCACACTTATTGCGTCAAAACTATCAACAGTTCCCTCTGGATCTGATGTTATGTGTATCCCCCCCGCAATTACTGTTACACCACGCTTTTGGAACTCCTTTGATATTTCTACTGCTCTATTCATAACATCTACAGTAACAGTTATAACCACCAAATCTACCGGTTCATTGAAATCTATCTTTTCAACATTTTCATTCTCAATATTAACTTCATGCTCTTTTGGCGTAAGATTTGCTATTGTTAATAAAGCTAACGAAGGAGACATTCTTGTTTTTAATTTTGTATCCATAGGTCTTTGTACCATTGCAGGTTGAATTAATTTGATTTTCATATAATCCTCCTCAAATAAAGCGATATCGCATAATATTCTACGCTAGTGAGACGACCCTAATAAATTATACCATTACATACCATAATTAACTTACTATTTTTTCTATTTACCCCGCCCGTATAACTTTCTCCTGCGTGACTCCAAATAAGAGATTGAAATGTGGAATTTCTGCTCTTCTTATTTGGAGTCACTTCTTGAGTATGTATTAATCTTGTTTTCAAAGTTAAAATAGGGATAAGTCTTTAGAAAATCTTTAGAATTACCCCAACATTATCTTTAAAAGTTAAGAGTATCATAAAGATATGAAATTGAGAGAGGTGATAAGAAAATAATTATAAAATGAAAAAAATAACTATATAGAATGTAATTGGTACATATTATGCATGATATTGTATAATTAAGATATTATCATAGAAAGAGGTATGTGAAATGAATATATATAATATTTTAGTTGTGGAAGATGAAAGAGATATAGCAGTTGGAATACAAGATTATTTAGCAAATCAAGGGTATAAGGTTTTTATTGGGGCAAATGGCCTAGAAGGTTTAGAAATAGTAGGAAAAGAGAAAATACATCTAGCAATTGTAGATGTGATGATGCCTAAGATGGATGGAATAACCTTCACAATTAAGCTTAGGGAGAACCATGAGTTTCCAGTAATAATGCTATCTGCAAAATCTGAAGAGGTTGATAAGATAATGGGACTAAATATTGGAGCAGATGATTATGTGACAAAGCCATTTAGACCCCTTGAGCTTTTAGCAAGGGTAAATTACTGTACATTTAAAACTATTATTTCTTCCGGATATTAATACTCCCGGTATCGCTACTAATCTTTAATCTATTATTCCCAATACCAATCGTTCCCTCTTTTTTTTCTTCTGTATCTACCTCTAATTTTAAGTCATCCAAATGTACTGAAACATCTTTAGAATTACTTTTAACATTTAATTTTAATGATGTTGGTTTAATTTTATATGAAACACTAATATCACCTGAACCAGTGTTTATATCAGAAGCTTGATGTTCTGTAAGATCTTTAAAAACTATCTCCCCGGAGCCCGTACTTGCATATGTCTCATTGTCGGATACATTGGTAAAATATAGACATCCAGATTTTGATTCAGCTTGCAATTTTTTTATTGAACTATCTTTTATTGTTGTATCAGCAGATTCTGATGTTATACTGGCATGCTCTAATTTCGCATTAATAATTTTTTGATCTCCGGATGAATTGGTAAGTTTCAAATCACTAAACGACACATTTTCCATCGTTATATCACCGTTTTTATTTTCTACATTTATAGGACTACTCAAACCTTTTGGCACATACACTATAATTTTGTTTCGGCTTCCAAATGTAAATCCCCCTGTAAAACTATCAGAAGCATCATTTTGAGTAATATGCATCACCCCATTTTCCAAACCGATATCAACCCCATTTTCTGACTTATCACCTTTACAGCTTGTTTCCACATGCATTTCATCATCATGCGAGCTTTTAAACAACAAGTCCCATGAATTATTATTTATTTTTATTTTTTTAACTTTTTCCATAGAAAAGTCCTGCGTAAGATTTGTTTTTTGTTTGCCACAGCTTGCTAACCCAAAGAAACCGATACTAATAAAAAGTATTAAACAAATAAATTTCTTCATTGAACACACCCCTATTTAAAAAATTTTCAACCCAAATCCTTATTATCTATATTCCAATAAGATAGATATCCGATTAACACTCCCACAATGCAAAGGATTAATGGTACCACTACTATCTGTCCTAAACTAACTGAAGAATTTCCATTTGACACCATTCCATTTAAAAGAAAACCTATAATGACAGATGACGTAATAGTAGTAGCTGTTGATTTATGTCTCATACCAAAAAACATAGGAATTAAACTAATACCTGCACACGTTATAGAAGCTAAAATCACTGATGGTATCGTATTTAATATATTTGATAAGTTAACAGGGGTTTTGAAAAAATGTAAAATAGGATTCAAATAAAATACAAGTACATTAATAATGAAAGTTGTAATCATGATATTACAAAAACAAAAAATCATTACGATAAGTAGTTTGGACTTAATTATTTTTTTCTTTGAAATAGGGTATGAAAAAGCAATACCTATTGTATTATTTTTAAATTCATCTATCACAATACTGGCTATCATCGTTCCGCTAAGAATAATAAAAGTGATTTTTACTAATATGTTGGTTAACGACATAAATGACAGATAATCTTCAAACATAGGCTCCCCCATGCGATTAGATGATAAAGACATAAATGCAATTGCAGCCACTATACAAATCATACAAATAATAGCGTGAAAAATATATACCTCAACTTTATTCTTTTTCCATTCTAATTTCATAAGATTAATCAATTTTATTACCCTCTTTCTATTGTTTAATATTATTTATAAAGTATTCTTCTAATGTAATATGTTTCTTTACACTTCCTATTACATCCAGCCCATTATTAATTAATTCTTTATTCACTTCCTTTTGTGAAATATTCTTGTCATATATTTTCAAGGTATTATTTTTAGTCTCATATTTTTTTATTTGCAAAGCTTTCTCAAGAACTGAAATAGCTTTCTTCGCATTATCAACTTCTAATTCCAGATACTCCAAGTTTCCTTTTATAATATCATCCATTTTTACTTCCTTAATTAAATTCCCGTTGTCTATAATTCCGATAGTATCTGCTATTGATTCTATCTCTGAAATGATGTGACTGGATATTAATATTGTGATTTTAAATTTTTTCTTCAGTTTTAATAATAATTCCCTAACATCTTTAATTCCCAAAGGATCCAGTCCATTGATTGGCTCATCTAATATAAGTAGTTTCGGTTTTGAAATTATAGCTCTTGCAATACCAAGCCTTTGTTTCATACCCAAAGAAAGCTCACTCGCTTTCTTTGGTCCAATTTCTTTTAACCCCATAGTATCTAATGCCCAATCAATTAATGAATAATCGGTGATTCCTAAATATTCGCAATGCAATTCTAGATTTTCCACAACAGTCAACTTATTATAAAACACCGGATACTCAATTATGCTACCTATTCTCCCCAGATAATCATAAGAGTTCTTTTTTATCTTCTCACCAAAAATAAAAATATCACCGGATGTAGGTTTAACTTGATTAAGGAGCATTTTCATGATTGTAGTTTTTCCGGCTCCATTTGGACCTAAAAACCCATATATTTCTCCTTCATTTATATTCATAGATACGTTTTTTATTACTGCCTGTTTCCCCCTTGATTTACATAAATTTTTACTTTTTATAATTGTGTTTATTTTAATATACTCCTCTCATATATAATCACTATAGATGTTTGCAAAATGCCACAACCTGTATAAATACGGGATATTTACATTTCTTAAAAGGACTGTGCTTATCCGGGTGTTCTCCGTGGAACTGATAACTGTTGTTAATGACAGATTCATCATCTTGAGCTTATTAAAGTGCACTTTCTTATTCTCTTTTACGAGAAATTCTGTATTGTAGAATTTCTTCTATATTTGAAATTAGTATACATATTTATCCTACAAATTGATGGTTCTATACCAGTGGCTTTCTCCAGTTGTTTTATATGCATTTTTATCAAAACCTGACATTCCAAATCCTATAAAGGATATAATCAGTCCCGTAAGTGTTAGAATAAAACTTAATTTTAAACAAAATTTTTTTATATTTATAATTTTCATATTCTCACCATCTTCTTTCTAAATGTATAAGAGATTTTCTGTATAAAGAATTTTGTAACATTAAAAAATTTTATAAATGTAAATTGTGTTATCAATGCACATAAAACACCTATCCCTAATAATAAAAATCCAAATCCTATTTGCGTAACAACAATATGAACTCCCTGCTTTAAGCAAAAGAAAGAGCCTGCTATACTCCATAATCCTCCCCCAAAACCTGCAAGTGCTATTATTCCTGTAACCAAAGGTATACACAAAAATATTACACATCCACATAATACTAATAAGATTATTACCGAAAGTATAGATCCCCATAATGGAAATCCAAGAATCAACAGTGCTATCTGAAGGAACTTTCTTCCTACAGATGATTCTCTTAATATAATATTTCCTTGATCTTCTATAATATTTTTAGCAATACTCTTATGGTCACCGATCTTGTCTATGGCTTGATTTTCGGTATATCCATCTTCTATATAATCATCAATCATCTCACCATAATACGTCGTAAATTTATTGCATTCAGTCTCTCCCAAAGAGGATAGCTGTTTCATCAAATCGCTTAGAAATTCTTCCTTATTCAATACTCTTACCTCCTATAAAAAAATATATATCCATAATTTTCTTCCAATCACATAAAAAGAAATCTTCTATATGCTTCTCACCACTAGGAGTTATATGATAATATTTTCTTAATCTGCTGTTATGCTCTATAGAATATGTCTCATTATACCCATTTACTTCTAACCTTTTTAGAATTGGGTATAATGTAGATTCAGATATTTCTATACATTCAGAAATATCTTTTATAATTTGGTAGCCATATGAGTCACCCTTTTTTAATACAGCAAGAATACAGATTTCTAGTAACCCCTTTTTTAATTGTATGTTCATTATTATCTCTCCTAACCCATTATTAAACTCTACATTATCTTTATAAGGATTATGCTAGAGGTAGTGCAGGTGGACTGTCTTTAATTTTTTTCTATATAATTTATCAACATCATTAGCTTAAATGAATGTCCTCCTAAATCATAAAAAGAATCGCTTATACTCACTTTTTCTATTTCCTGAGTCCTTTTTTCCGAACTTCTATTGTTAACTCTTTCAGTCTCATTTCCTAAGTTGTAAAATTATTAATATTTATACTTATTATTACATCTCCTTATGTATTATACTATACAATACGATGTATTATGTGTCAAGATGTATTTTCTATTTTTAAAAATTATTATAGAACTAGGTAAGCAGTGGAGAAAATAGCGTATGTGAAAGAATGAACGGATTGTTTTAATAATCTATCCAATGCTGAAACAAGAAGCTGCTTCGAAAAAGGTATAAATACTGGCTTAATCTGTGATTGGAAGCAGGAAGTAACGAAAATTAATTCTCTTTGCCTCCTAATAATCAACCTAAAAACTGAGTATCACATTAAAAAGCTTATAAATAGCTTTTTAATGTGATACCCAGTTTATTTTTCTAAATCCTTAATTTATTTTCTTATATATAACTTTTTATAAACTAAATAAAACACTATCTGAAAGAAAAAATATATGAGACTAATTAAAATCGAATATGTTAAAGTAATTATCTCTCCTCCTTGTTTAACAGGCAAGTTGATAATATATATGGCACAAAAAATAATACTTTAAAATCCAAGAGTCAAAATAATAATATGAACGCATAAAGATTATAAGTTTGTATTAGATAAACAAAAAGTTTTTATATTATTTAATGATGACATGAAAGCTTGTTGGATGAGGTAACTTTTAAATGGAAATCATCCACAATAAACCCCCTCTTTATAGGCCTGATGTGTACAATTTTGTTGATACCTACATTTGTGTTTGGGTGGGTGTTGATAGTTTTGTACATCATTATTTAATCTATCACGCCTTGAATCTAATCTTGTTGGTAAGACTATTCGATAATGGGAATAAAAAAATGAAGGAGTGCAGGTCGGGTCACCTGCATTTCCTTCATTTTTGGGGACATCTTTAATATTCTTGGACAGAGTTTGTTGTTTGTGTACAATACATGTATATCATCTATTTTTTCTTATTCCACCGTTACTGATTTTGCAAGATTTCTTGGCTTATCAACATCGCAACCCTTTTGAATTGCCATGTAGTAAGATAATAATTGTAGTGGAATTACTGAAATTACTGGTGCTAATATATCCATTACTTTTGGTATATAAGTTACGGAGTATACTGATTTTTCAATTTCAGTGTGTCCTTCTGGCGCAAAAGCAAATACTTTTGCTCCTCTAGTAGCTACTTCTTTTATATTACTTACCATCTTATCAAATAATTCTTCTTGAGTAGCTAGTGCTATAACTATAGTTCCTTCTTCCATAAGCGCTATAGGACCATGCTTTAACTCTCCTGCCGCATAGGCATCTGAATGGATATATGATATTTCTTTAAGCTTTAATGAACCTTCCATTGCAACTGCATAGTCAAGTCCACGGCCTATAAAGAACATATCTCTATGCATATAAGTTTTCGCTGTGAATTTTTGAACAGTTTCCTTATTTTTAAGCACCTGCTCTGCCTTTTCTGGAAGCTCTAGCATAGCTGCTTTAATTTCTTCTAATTCATCTACGCTTAATGTTTCGTTATTCTGAGCAAAGAATAATGCTATTATATACATCGCTATAAGCTGAGTTACATAAGCTTTAGTAGATGCAACTGCTATTTCTGGTCCAGCCCAAGTGTATAGTACGTCGTCTGCTTCTCTTGAAGCTGCGCTACCGACTACATTAGTTACTGCTATAACTCTAGCACCTTTTGACTTTGCAAGCCTTAAAGCGGACATAGTGTCTGCAGTTTCTCCTGATTGACTAATAACTATCATCAATGTATTTTCGTCCATTATTGGGTCTCTATATTTAAACTCAGAAGCTATATCTAATTCTACTGGTATTCTTGCAAGTTTTTCTATAACATATTTACCTACAACTCCTGCATGGTATGCAGTTCCACATGCTACTATATATATTTTATTTAAATTTTGAATTTGCTCTTTAGTTATAGTTATTTTATCTAGAGATATTGGCTCTCCTAGAACTACTCTTGAAGTCATTGTGTCTCTGATTGCCTTTGGTTGTTCATGGATTTCTTTTAGCATAAAGTGCTCATATCCACCTTTTTCAGCGGCTTCTGCATCCCAAGTTACATGGAATACTTCTTTCTCTATAACTTCGTTTTCAGCATTAATAAGCTTTATTCCATCACTTGAAATTACAACAAATTCGTTATCTTCCAATAAATATACTTCTCTTGTGTGGTTTAATACTGCTGGTATATCTGAAGCTACAAAAAATTCATCTTTGCCAATACCTACTATTAACGGACTATCTTTTCTTACTGCCACTAATTTATCTGGTTCATCACTTGATATTACTGCTATTGCATAGCTACCTTCCATTTTAGTAGTAGCCTTCATTACCGCTTCAACAATATTTCCATCAAAGTAGAAATCTATAAGATGTGGTATTACTTCTGTGTCAGTTTCAGATGTAAATTTATATCCTTTTGACATTAACCATTCTCTTAACCGTATATAATTTTCTATAATCCCATTGTGAACTACACTAATAGTTCCTTTTTCATTAGTATGTGGGTGAGAATTTTCATCTGATGGTTTACCATGAGTGGCCCATCTAGTGTGTCCTATACCCACTTGTCCAATAAGCGGCTCTTCTAATAATTGAGCCTCTAAATTTGCAAGTCTTCCTTTGCACTTTGTAACGCTTAAAACTCCATCATTTATAATTGCGATTCCTGCTGAATCGTATCCTCTATATTCTAATTTACTAAGACCTTCTACCAAGATTGGTGAAGCCTGTTTTTTCCCAAAATATCCAACTATTCCGCACATATTCATCTTCCTCTCAAATTTAAAATTTTACACAAATCAACACTAAAGTGCTTTATTACCTTTAGTGCTATTCGTAATATTTATAAAGGTTTTAACACCAGATTGATCTTGTAACGAAAATCACTAATCGCTTTTATCAACCATTAACGGTAGTGCGCTACCGCGGGGCATCCGCCGAAGATTCGATACTCCCCATCCTCGTCAACTCATAATGCATAATAACTACTAATGCTCATTATGAGTCCTGGCGCTTTAAAATCATCTAATTCTCTCTATCCTCCTTTACCATAATATTTACATTCACAAATACGTAAACTGAAAGCTTATGAACCTTTCACATAAGCTTTCAGTCTATTATATTCATTTTATAGCCTAAACGTCAATGCTTTTAATGATAAGTTAACTTAATAGTTACTTTTTTCTACTATAATTCATGTTATTTTCCATATTATTTAGTAATCATGAAATTTTATACTATCTTACTTATTTGCTTTTTCCTGGATTAATTTCGCAAGAGCATGCGCCATTACATCTAATTCACTTTGTACTTTACCCTCGAGCATTACTCTCACTAAAGGCTCTGTACCTGAAGGCCTTATAAGCACTCTTCCACAACCATCTAATTTTTCTTCTATTTTTCTAATCTCTTCAACTATTTCACTATCAGTTTCATGTATGTCCTTTTTATCATTAGGTACTGTTGCGTTAACTAATACTTGCGGAAGTTCTGTCATCATTGCTGCAAGCTCCGATAATGGTTTTCCTGATTCTTTAATAACAGTGGCTAATTGAAGTCCTGATACAAGTCCATCCCCTGTAGTATTAAAATCCAGGAAAATTACATGTCCTGATTGCTCTCCACCTAGGCTATAACCCTCTTCTTGCATTTTCTCAAGTACGTACCTATCTCCTACTTTAGTTTTAACTGTAGTTATGTTTTCTTCCTTCATCGCAATATCAAGGCCCAAATTACTCATAACTGTTACTACTACTGTATTTTTAGTTAATTTACCAATATCCTTTAAGTGTTTAGCACAAATAGCAATTATAAAATCTCCATTTATGAGATTTCCTTTCTCGTCTACAGCTAAACATCTATCTGCATCACCATCAAACGCTAGTCCTAAATCGCAATTATTTTCTTTAACAAAAGCCATTAAATGCTCAGGATGAGTAGATCCACAGTCTCTATTTATATTTATGCCATCTGGATCATTGTTAATAACTAAAACCTCAGCTCCTAGATCTCTTGTAGCTTTTACTGAAGTAATATGCGAAGCCCCATTAGCACAATCTAATGCTATTTTAAGTCCTTTTAAGTCTCCTGAAATAGTAGATTTAGCAAATTCTATATAATCCTCTACAGCACTGTGATTAACTGTTTTCTTACCTAAATCACCTGCTATTGGTGATGGTACTCCTTTAAAATCACTTTCTATGACTGCTTGTATTGTATCCTCTAATTCATCAGACAGCTTGAACCCATTGTTGTTAAAAAATTTTATTCCATTATATTCTACCGGGTTGTGAGAAGCTGAAATAACAACCCCTGCATCTGCTCCATATTTTCTAGTTAAATATGCTATAGCGGGTGTAGGAACTACTCCAAGACATATTGCCTCTGCCCCTACCGATAAAATCCCTGCAACTAAGGCCGATTCTAACATATCTCCCGAAACTCTTGTATCCATTCCTACTAAAATTTTAGGTTTATGAGCTCCGCTTGTTAATACAAACGCTCCTGATCTTCCTAACTTATATGCAAGCTCCACTGTTAATTCTGTATTTGCTATACCACGTACTCCATCTGTCCCGAACATTCTACTCATATTTTTCTACCTCTTTCTCAATATTATATGGATTTATTACAGGTCATCCTAAACAAAACAACTAATCAATTTGCTAGTGTTTTATTTTTAAACCCTCATTGGCCTTTTTTTATTTATATTAATTCACTGAAAACTACTTTCTAACTTAAATTATATTTATGCGGAAAATTCATTGTTTTATTTTACTATTTATGTACATATATATCAAAGCTTTTTTTGCATAAATGAATAAAACTTAATCATATTATACTACAGGTATAAGTATTTGTAAAAAAAGTCTCAGTATTTTACAATATACTTATCAAAAAAATAGCCCAACTCACTTATTTGGGTTGGGCTAAATCATCTCCTGGGTAGCTTCACAGCTTCTAAGAAGCTGGCTTATTCTATAACAATCTCAACTGCGTCTCCATCTCCACTTTTTATATCTACAATTTTCCCATCCATTCCATTATCTATGGCATCTAATATACTTTGAGTCATTGCATCCATATCTACATTTTCCATGCCATCTACATTTACGTTTGGAATTCTTCCAAATGTTTTTATCATACCGCTTACAAATTTCAGTGGAATGTTAATATTTGCATTGTCATTTCCCTTAGATTTTATCCTTATTTTAAGCATTTTAGCATGTGTTCTGCCTTTAGTGTGGCTATTATTTGCTGCTACTTTATCCAAAATAATAAATTCTTTACTTTCTCCATTTAAAGCGTCTATAAGCTGCATAGCTTCTTCTGAATTAATTTTACCTTCTTCAACCATTCTTAATATTCTTGAGATTTCTTCATTCATTATTTCCCCTCCTTTTTCTGAAATGTTGTTAGCATTATTAATGCTTCATCAGCAGTAATTTCACCTTTGTCTAACATATCTAATACATCCTTTTTATCAGTGGCTGGTTTTTGCTTTAAAAAAGTATACCCAAGTGCTTCAATAACCTCATCTAGCTTTGCTGTAACTGCCTGATATGCTATGCCAAGCTCTTTTTCCATATCCTTAATGTTTCCTCTAGCTTTTAAGAATACTTCAACAAAATTTAACTGTTCACTATTTAAATAATCAAATCTAGATAATTCAAATTGGTTTTCTACCACAGTATTACATCCATCACATTTCAATCTAGTTGCTTTTAATCTAGAGCTACAAACTGGACATTTACTTAATATTTTGCATGCCATGTTTTACCACCTTCTTCCATTGTATTCATTATATTATCATTAATTGAAATATTCAACATAGAAATTAATTATTCCAGTATTTTTAACGATATTTCAGAATGAAAGTCTCCTACTTCTATAAGTTGGAATTATATGCCCTAACAAATAGAAAACTTCAGTGGGAGTATAAATCTCCTTCTGAAGTCGTTAATTCATCTTCTTCATAGCTGTTCAGCGACCCAGGAGATGATTTAAGGCAGGTGTTACAAAAAAATAACTAGCTGGTATGCTAGTCAATTTTTTTGGAGCTGCCTATATAGATTATTTTATAAAGCTAGAAAACAAACCACGCTCTAAGCCACTTACTAAGGATGAGCTCTTATTCAGGTTTCCATTTCTTCATTATACTTTCTGCTGTTTTTAATCCATCAACTGCCGCAGAAATTATTCCACCCGCATATCCCGCTCCTTCTCCTGCTGGGTATAATCCTTCTAGAGATATACTTTGTAATTCCTCATTTCTATCAATTCTTACTGGCGCCGATGTTCTTGTTTCAATACCAGTCATAACTGCGTCTTCTCTTGCAAAACCCTTTATTTTATAATCAAATTTAGGTAAAGCCTCTTTTATAGCATCTGTTACATAACTAGGCAAACACCCAGTAAGATCAGCAAATTTATATCCCGGTGTATAGCTTGGTTTTATACTCCCTATTTTGTTACTGTCTATTCCTTTAAGGAAATCTCCAACTAATTGCACGGGTGCATTATAGTTTGATCCTCCAATTTTATAAGCTAGTGCTTCATAATGCCTCTGAAACTCAATACCAGCAAGTGGGTCGTCTGTTCCAAAGTCTTTAGGTCCTACAGATACCACTACAGCTGAGTTTGCATTAGCCTTATCTCTCTTATATTCACTCATACCATTTATTGCAAGGCATCCCTGCTCTGAAGCTGCCGAGACTACTTGTCCGCCTGGGCACATACAAAAACTATATACTGCTCTTCCAGATTTTCCACTTGTATAAGTAAGCTTGTAATCAGCACCTTTTAACCTTGGGTGGTTAGCATATTTTCCATATTGATTTTCATTGATCATATCCTGAGGATGCTCTATTCGAACCCCCATTGCAAATGGCTTACTAGACATAAATACGCCTTTTTTATATAACATTTCATATGTATCCCTGGAACTATGTCCTGGAGCTAAAATTAAGCTATCACAAGGCAACTCTTCCCCATTTACTATTATGCTTTTCACCTTTTTATCTTTAATTTTTATATCGGAAAGCTTACTATTAAATCTTACTTCTCCACCTAGTTTAATAATACTTTCCCTTATATTTTTCACAACTTCTTTTAACACATCTGTACCTATGTGAGGCTTGCCAATATACAATATTTCCTCAGGTGCACCAGCTTTCACAAATTCCTCTAATATGTAGTCACATCTAGTGTCCTTTATTCTTGTAGTTAGCTTTCCATCTGAAAAGGTTCCCGCTCCACCTTCACCAAATTGCACATTTGATTCTGTATTGAGCACCGCCCTAGTCCAAAATTTGTTTATGCTTTTTGTTCTAAGCTCTACCTGTTCTCCTCTTTCAATAATTAGAGGCTTGTATCCCTTTTGCGCCATAAGAAGCCCAGCAAACATACCTGCTGGACCCATTCCTACGATTATAGGTCTATGCTGCATCTCACTCGTTCCAAATTCAAACTCAGCATTATACTTAACTTCTTCAAGTTTAACATCTTTATGATTTGCCCTCTCTACAATTTTTAATTCATCATCCATTTTAATACAAGCAGCATAATTAAATTTAATGTTATTTTTTTTCCTAGCATCTATGGATTCTTTAGCTATTCTAAAATCTTTTATTTCGTTCTCATCAACTCTCATTATTTTTGCTGCCTTTGTTTTTATAGTATCTATAGTATCGTCTATATCTAGGACTATGTTATTCACTCTTATTGTCATTTCCTGTCATTACCTCCGTTTGTTTCTTCGTAATAGTTACTAATATTTTATCTTGGTCTTGTGATATTAAATTTACTCCTTCTGGCATACTTGCCACTACTTTCACAGAGTGTTCTCCTTCTACTAAATTAGCTAAATCTACTACGGCGCTAATTTTTGTCAAATCCAAAGAATCCATAACGGCCTGCGTACCTGAAACCAGTAGTGAGTCATTATTTTTTTCGAGTTTCACTTGATATTTTTCATCTAAATTAATATATTTGATGTCTTGACTTAGTTTTTTTTGCACTACCTCATCTATATTCTTTTTCACTACCTCATCTAAATTAATCTCAGCCTTAACTAAAGCAGTACCACTAACTAAACTTAATCCACCTGGAATTAATACTTTAACATTCATCGTAGTACTTTTGTTTATTTTACTTAGGTCAATAGCTTCCGTGTTTAAATTTTCCACTTGTTTAAGTGCATCTACACTTCCTGTTACATCAAACCGTTCTGGTTGCACTTTTATGCTCTTTAGCGTAAAATTAGGATTCAAAACTCCTATGGTTTTCACCGTTACTCCTACAGACTTAGTCTTCCTTATAGGAATCTTAACATCTATCTGAACTGGGTTTACAACCACTCCTTTTACTTCCTTACCTTCTTCATCTACTGGTTTAAGCGTGTATGTTTTTGCAATATTTGATTCCACGTCTTGTATATTAACTTCTACTAATATTTTTTTCACTACATTTACAAACTTTGACCCACCTACTACTTTAGCATTACTTTGGGATATTTCTGGTTCAGATGCATAGAAGCCTTCTTTGGGTTTTCCACTTGTAATTACATTTATAGGTAGATTAGATTCAATCCGTTTATCTAAGTTTACCTTTATAAAAAGACCATTACTATTTACCACTGTTATATTATTAGGGCTTTTTCTTATTTCAATAGGAATCATTTGTTCTCCAGTTTTAAGAGCATATGCACTTAAATCTGCAACTAATGTGAAATCTTCTGCTTTCTTACCCAAAATTATACTAGTACTAGCCCCTTTGATATTTATGGATGTTGTTAAATCTTGCCCTGGTACTAAAACGAGATTTGACTGGGTTAATACATTTGTATTTAAAAGCTGTACAGGTATGTTTTGAAGCTTATAAGCAGTAAGTGGATTTTCTGTGCTTGATATAAAAAGCCATAAAGCAAAGGCAGCTATTACGCAGCAAATTTTAATTATAAATTCTTGTTTTCCGTTTTTATCCATGCCTTTACTCTCTCCTTTAAGGTTATTTTTTTAGTTTGTCTTCTTTTTATTATTTGAAGAAGTATTTTTTTAAGCTTATCCTTGTCATAGTTCCTTAGCAATCTTCCATTCATTGCTATAGATATAGTTCCTGTTTCTTCTGATACTATTATTGTTAGAGCATCTGAAGTTTCTGTTATTCCTATTGCCGCTCTATGCCGCGTCCCTAGTTTCTTACTTATTACATCATTATTTGTTAAAGGCAGAAAACATCCTGCCGCGATTATTCTATCATTTCTAATTATTGTAGCCCCATCATGAAGGGGGGTATTAACTACAAATATATTTTCTAGTAAAGCTGTAGATATTACAGCATCCAATGCGGTTCCTGTTTTAATAATTTCTGCAATACCTGTCCTTTGTTCTATTACTATTAGTGCCCCTGTTTTACTTTTTGATAAAATTTCAACGGCATTGACAATTTCAGTTATAACCTTCTCCATTATTTGTTCATCTTCAAATACGTGTTTATCAGCAAAAGCGGTCCTTCCGATGTGCTCTAACGCCCTTCTTATTTCTGGTTGAAAGATGATAACAATAGTCAAAACACCAATTGTTATTGTCTTATTTAAAACCCAATTTAATACTGTTAAATTAAGCAATTGGCTTATCGGAATAAGCACAAAAATAAAAATCATTCCTTTTAATAACTGTATAGCTCTTGTTTCTTTCATTAGCATGTAACTTTTATAGAATATAAACGCCACCACTAATATATCCAAAATTGAAAATATGCTTATATTTTTGATTGTGCTTATCATTAATTTAAATACTTCCATAAAGCCCACACCCCTCTACTAAAACTCCTATTTACAATTATACACCATGATTTGCTTTATTAGTATATATTATAATTTAATTTTATTATAACAATTAAGCACACATTTCAAAGTAATTTTATTATAACAATTAAGCACACATTTCAAAGTAATTTTATTCAACATATACCACTTTTACATTCTAAGAGTATAATTCTGTAACTAAACTAGAATAATATATGTATTAAATTAATATATGAATACAAGACAAATAATAAGGGAGTGAGTTTTTTTGAACGAGCAAAAAGAAAATGTAGATATTATAGATACTAGTAACAAAAGAAAAACATTTAAAATCATACTTTTTCTATCTATTATCATGATCTCCATAGGTATTTCCTTAACTATCTATTACAAATCTATAAATAAGGTATATGATTCCTATAAAACTGCCTTAATAACTAATATTAATATTATTAATACGGTTAATAACAATACAGGACGGTTTAATAGTGGCCAAACAATAGATGTTGGTTATGCCAAAGAACAATTGCCTAGTATTATTAAAGATTTAGCTAAGCTCCGCGATAATTTATCAAATTCAGAACCTACCGCGAAATATAAAAAAGATCATGAAAATTTAAAATCAGGCTTAGACAAAAACCTATTAATATACAGACAAACACTAGCAATTTTAAATAATCCTTCTGGTCGAGATGTAGAAAAATCCGTGGAGGATCTTAAAACCTTTAGAAATGATTGCATGAATTTTTACTCCTTAGTAGATATTCGTAATATTGAAATAACACTGCCAAGAACATCTTTAGTCTTCATTGATAATGTACTTAATTACAGTTATAGCGCCGTAATGATAAGAAAAGAAACAGATATTAAATCGGAACAAACTCAGGAATTTATCAATAAAACTGATAGCTTATCCGTGGATTTTTTAGATGCTAAAACTGATTTTTACTCAAATGTAATAAAAGCGAGAAAAAAAGAGATATCCTATGATGACCTTTTGTCGCTAGTAGATAGTGATTTTACAAAATTAAGCGAAATGCAAACTACATTTAAAGGTTTATCTGTGCCTCCTGCGGCTATTACTACTTATGAATCCTTCAAACTTTTATTAGATAACCAGGAAAGCTATTTAAGGGATTTTAAACTTGCGCTAACAAGTGAGAAAGTTCAAACTTTAAGTACGGCTGTAGACACCGCCGCATTAGATGCTCTATACAATTCTTCTAATGTGCTATTTACACAAGTGGAACGTTCTTATAATGATTTTATTAAAGTCTATACTCAGCTAAAGAATAATAAATAAATACGTATATATTTTATAACTTCATTGTTTTTCGTTATAATATAAAAATTTAGCGTATTATTTTCGTACTCTTGGTCACACTATTATTAGCCGAAGTAAAAAATACGGAGGAACCAAGCATTTGGGGTGAATCACTTATTGTGTAGGTTAAACCTTTCCCGAACCCGTCAGCTAACTCCGTAGGCAAAAGGAGAGATACTATGAAAAAATTTGCTTTTTTATCTTGTATGCTAACATTATTATTAGTATTGCCTAGTTTAAGAGTAAATGGTAAAAATTTATACTCATTTGATTCAGAAATTAAAGATTTATATAACGATAAACTAGAAGCAGTCGCAGTATTTAAACAGTCAAATAGCTCAATTTACATTACTGATAACGACATTTATTTAATGTCGCAAGTTGTATACGCCGAGAGTTGTGGTGAACCTGATATCGGCAAACTCGCAGTAGCATCCGTTATACTAAATCGTGCTCGTGATGGTCATTTCCCAAAATCTATTTCTGGTGTTATAAATCAAAAAAACGCTTTTTCTTGTGTTAAAGATGGGAAAATAATTCACAATGGCAAAGCGAATGTTATTCCCGATTCTGCTTGTTACACTGCTGTATTAGATGCATTAAAAGGTAAAGATCCTACATATAATGCTGTTTTCTTTTATAACCCTGAAATATCTACTTCTCAGTGGATGATAGGTATAAAAAAAACAAATGTAAAAACTATAGGAAATCATGTTTTCTTTGTAGTTAAATAAAAAAAAACTGTAGTTATAAGCTACAGCCAGGTAGCTCACTTTAGTTAATTCTAGCTACAGCTAGTTCTAACTACAGTTAGCTACCTAATTTTATTGTTAATAACATAAAAATAAATAGTCAGCATCTATCTTATTTATTTTTATGTTCTTTATCTAAATAGGTAACTGCACTTAATGCTGCTACTAATCCTTCACCTGCAGCCTTAATATACTGATATGGCTTACCTATGCAGTCGCCTGCTGCAAAACATCCTTCTATATTGGTTTTCATACTTCTATCAACTTTTATATGTCCCTCTTCGATTTCAAGACCTGGCACCAATTGACTAGGAGACACACTATCTCTTAGCATGAAAATTCCATCTGTAGTTATCTCGCCCTTCTCTAAAATAACCTTAGTTACCACATCCTCACCAACTATTTCTAAAGGCTTATTTTTTATTATCTCCACGTTAGAATTTAAATCGTATTCCCCTTTGTACATAGGGATATAATATGTTTTTCCACTCAATTCACTTACATAATTAGTTTCTTCTTCACTTTCTTTATTATATCCGACTATAACAACTGTTTTTCCTTTATATAATGGAGCATCGCAAGTAGCACAGTACCCTACTCCTTTTCCTAAAAACTCTTCTTCTCCTTTTAATGCTTTCGTGTATTCTATCCCCGTAGCTAAAATTATTGCTTTAGCCTCATATATTTTTTCATTTACCATCAAAGCAAAATAATCCCCCATGGCATAAACATTATTTATTCTCTCATTTACAATACCTATCCCCATGGCAGCAACATGTGCTGCAAATTCATTCTTAAGGTCCTTTCCTGAAACGTTATAGAACCCTAAAAAATTGTTTACCTTTGCTGCTTTTACTAGCTTTGGACTTAATTCTTTGCTTCCAAAAATTATTATGTTTTTATTTCTAATTTTAGCACTAATAGCTGCTTCAAGGCCTGCTGGGCCTGTTCCAATTATAGCTATATCATATCTCTCACCCATAATTTCTCCTCCTTATGTTTTTATCCTAGTATCTGCCATTCTACTTATTTGTCCCTATGATAAATAAAAATTCTTCACTTAGAAAATGGAGATATTTATTTAAATTATAAAAATTTAAAATATCTATCTCCAAACATTTCTATTTAATACTTACATTACTTTATTTAACTTTATTACCATATCAATCATCATTTTTAGTGCTGTAATATTTTATATATGATTTTCTATTATTTTCTTTAAGTCTGCTTTAGGTCTGAATCCTACCATAGTTTCTTTAACTGCTTCTTTGCTAAATACCATAACTGTTGGAATACTTGAAATTTTATACTTTGATGATATCATAGGACTCTCATCTACATTTACTTTTGCAAATTTAACTTTTGTTCCCATTTCCTTTGCTAATTCTTCAATTACTGGAGTCAACATTTTACAAGGTCCACACCAAGGTGCCCAAAAATCAACTACAACTATATTATCTGAATTTCCAATTTCCTCATTAAAATTTTTATCATTAACTTCTTTAATCATATTATTACCTCCAATTATTATACCCCACCAGGGTATATTTATAGCTTAATTGTATACCTTATTATTTTACTAGTCAATAATATTTCAAACTTAAATCTGTTGAATTTAAATTTTTTTTGTATAACTGTCATTGTTGTAAAATTTCTAAATTTATATACACATTTCAGAATTAGTATACCCAAACCAAATCTTAAAAATGTCCGAAATACCTTTGTATTGTTATTTATTTTTATGTTCCTAATATCTTTTTCACTATAGCGTTATTATATTGTGTTTTTTTATTCTTACTTATACTTTGATTGTACTTATGATTAATCTAATTATATCACAGGATTTATTTTTTTTAATATAATTAGATTAATAATAATACAAAATATATTATTATTTTGTATTAAAATTTTAATTATTTCATATTATGATATTAATGCCACTAATTATAAAGAGGTTCTCTGAATAAAGAAAATCTCGTTAATCTTCTAATAATTTTACTACTTACGACCTGTTCCTAGTTAAATAAGACTATTAAAATATTATATATAGACACTATGGGAGGACCTTATGGCAAAGAAAAATTTTACTTTTATCATATATTTTTTAAGTTCTATTTTAGTATTAGTTCTTTCACTATTTGTTTATAGGTTTACTATGCATATTTGTTACCTTAATTTACATGATCAAATAACTACACCAAAATATACAGGTGAAAGAGTTTCTAAAACTTATTCTGCCCAGCTCAAAAAAATTGCAACTTTTATTAATACTACTAATGAACCATCTATTAAGGGACTTAGTAATGCAGATTTGATCCTTGAGTTTTTAAGTAAGTCTAATGGCCTTACTTATAAAGCTATGTTTAGCCAAGAAAGTGCTAAAAATGTTAGTTCAACAATTAATTTAAAAGATTATTGTAATTCATATTTACCAGTATTAAAATTTTCCAATAACGTTGAAACAAAAGCCCTTAAAGGTATCAATGCAACTTCCATTTTTATAAGTTTTAATGAAGATTCATCTTCAAATTTTTTATATCGAAATGGAGAGTATTATCATTATAGAGGCTTAAACATTGATAATGATAATAATACTCCTGTAAAGCTAACTAATGTTATTGTGCAATTTGTACACGGTAACATTGTAAATGATGAAACCTTAGCTTCATCTGAATCTTGTGGCACCGGATTATTGTTTTGTAGCGGAAAAGCTCAAGATATTAAATGGGATAGGAAGAATAATTCTAAAATAAATATTACAGACCGAAAAGGAGACCCTATTTCACTAATGCCAGGCCCTACATGGTGGACTTTTATTGATGAAACCTCTTCTATAGCCTACGATTAGCAATTAAATTATCCTTTTTAAATCTGTTCATCGTCATCTTCAAAGCTGTATTATTATGAAAATTTAATTACAAACCAAAAAGCATATTTCTAAAATAATATGCCTTTTTAGGTTACCCACATTTAAATAAGTATTATTATTCAAACTATTCCAAACTTGCTCCATTATACTTATTTACTCTTTTGGATTACTTTTAAAAAACTCGTCTACAGATTTGCTTATGGAGTCTGCAATTTTTCTTTGATATTCATCTGACTTTAATTTTTGTTCTTCTTCATTGTTTGATAAAAATCCACATTCCACTATAACGCTTGGCATATTGTCATTCACCCTTAATAACTTGTAAGCATTTTTAGCAGGCTTCTGTATTCTCTTATTATTGGGATCCAAATCTACCCTAAGGTTTTTTTGAATTGTACTAGCTAATGTAACGCTATCTTTATAATCTGAGTACCATACTTGTGCTCCATAATATTTACTCTGTGAAAAATAATTTAAATGAACGCTAATTAACATATCACAATTACTTGATTTCTTTAAATCACATCTATTTTTTAAATCTTCATTGTAATTTGACCTTATAGTTCCACTTTTTGAATAAGATCCTGTATCTTCTTCTCTTGTCATAACTACCTCATATCCTGCTTTTTTTAAGCTCTCTTTAAGCTTTTTTGCTATACTTAAATTTATATCTTTTTCTACAGTACCATTTTGAGAGCTTGTGCCACCATCCATCCCTCCATGTCCGGCATCGATGAGTATTTTTTTATTCCCTTTACTAGCATTCATAGTTTCTTTTGAAAAGCTTAGATTTACGCCTATAAAGCCTACCATCCCTACAATGATTACTATGATAATTGCTACTAATTTGTTATTTTTATACCTCAATTCATCCACCCTTTTATTTATTAATATATGTTAACTTTATTCAACTTGCAGATGATTTATTAGTATTTTCATATTTGCTTTAGATCCTTTTTTATAAAAATCTATATGCAGTATTTATATTTACAATTTAACGGAAAACAAAAAGCACCCGCTAAAAATTATAGCGACTGCTTTCTGCTTTCCTCAAGTTATATGTAAATATATTTCACTTATATAAATTATGATTATTTGTTTATTACCACTTCTGCGATATTGGTTGCATGATCTCCTATTCTTTCAAAATTGCTAATAATATCTAGGTACATTGTCCCAACTGTAGCCCCGCATCCGCTACTATTTAATCTTCTTATATGTGATGATCTTAATTCGTTTTCTAAACTGTCAATTCTACTTTCTATTGCCATAACGGATTCTGCTTTCATAATATCATTGTTTTCAAAACTCTCAATACTAATTTCTAGGGCATTTACTATGTATTTATACATTCCATCTAACTCTTCTATAGCTTCTTTTGAGAATTTCAAATTCTTTTGAATCTTTTCACTAGTTAAATCCACTAAATTTTCAGCATGATCTCCTATACGCTCTATATCATTTACTACATTGAACATAGAAGTTACTATTTTAGTTTGTTCCTCCGATAATTGTGTTGATGAAAGCTTTACTAAATATGATGTAATTTCATCTTCAAGTAAGTTTATTAATTTTTCATTTTCATAAACAGTTCTTATATTACTTTCGTTATTGTTAGTAAAACACTCCATAGCAAGCTGTACATTTTCTTTTGCTAAGTTAGCCATTCTAACTACCTCTTGCGATGTTTGCCCAACCGCAATAACTGGTGTCTCTAGTAATCTATCATCTATATACTTAACCCCCATTATTACAACTTCATCTTCTCCAGGTATAATCTTGTTAACAAGTAAAACGAGATATCTAATAAATGGCACCATAATTATGGTATTTGTTATATTAAATATTGTATGGGCATTCGCAATTTGTCTTTTTATACCTATACTCCCACCCGGTGTTATAACTTGTACAAGTTGTATTACTGGGTTTATTAGTGGAATAAAAATTAATGTACCAAATATATTAAAAAACAGATGTATTAGAGCTGCTTTCTTTGCTGTTTTAGACGTTCCTATACTCGATAATAAAGCCGTTATACATGTGCCTATATTATTACCAAATAAAATTGGTACCGCCACTCCGAGTGGCAGTGCTGATGTAGAAGCTAATGCTACTAAAATACCCGTGGACGCAGAAGAACTTTGGAGTACTGAAGTCATAAGTACTCCTGTTAAAATTGCTAAGATAGTATTTCCTTCCAATTTCATTATTAAAGTTGCAAAAGCTGGCGAATTAGCTAGTGGAGACATAGCATTCTTCATTAATTCCATTCCTAAGAAAAGAATACCAAAGCCTAATATAATATTGCCTGTTTCCCTACCCTTTTTATCTTTTGAAAATAATATTGTTAAAGAACCTATTCCTAAAAATACTGGCATTATATTATCAAGTTTAAATGCAATTAGCTGCGCTGTTATAGTGGTTCCAACATTCGCTCCCATAATTACCGCCGCTGCCTGATATAGGTCCATAAGTCCTGCATTAACAAAACCAACTACCATTACTGTAGTTGCACTACTGCTTTGAATAACTGCTGTTATTGCAGCTCCTGTAGCTACACCTTTAATAGGATTAGATGTTATTTTATCAAATATCTTTTTGAGTTTTTCACCTGATGCATTTATTAACCCATCACCCATCATTTTCATTCCATATAAGAATAACCCGACGCCTCCGAAAAGGCCTATAACCATATTTATAGCCTGCATAAAATTCCTCCATGTCTAATGTATTATAAGTATTTTAATCATTCACACAAATAATACTATAGGTTTATACTTTATGTTAAGTAATTTACGACATATTTAACATAGACTTTAAAAAACTTAACACAAACATAACATATGAGGTATTTACTTTTAACGACATTCCAGAGGGGAAGTCTCCCACTTCTATAAGTGGTAGTTATATACCCTAACAAATAAAAACTTCAGTGGGAGTATAAAGCTCCTTCTAAAGTCGTCAATGCAGCTTCTTCAAAGCTGTTGCAGCTCCACAGGAGATGATTTAACTATCCATATAAAATAATATTATAATAAATTTCCATTACATATCATATAATTAAAATATAATGGAATAAAATATTTTATAGAGGTGATCTAATGTACAATTTAAAGCCTTACATTTTTGATTTTAAATCGGTGAATGGCTTTTCCAAGAAGCAGCTAGATGAGCATTACAAACTATATTCGGGTTACGTAAGCAAATTAAATGAAATTTGGAACATTCCCTATATACCCGGTAATTATACTGATAGCAATGCCACTTATTCCAAAATGCGCAGTTTAAAACTGGGCGAAACATATGCACTGAATGGGGTAAAGCTTCACAACCTTTATTTTGAAAACATGACTGGGGGAAGTAACACCCCTTATGGTCCCATATTTAATGCTATAATAAATCAGTTTGCGACCTATGATGATTTTATCTCCTATCTTACAAATGTAGGATTATCCATGAGAGGTTGGGTAGTTCTCTCTATTGATTCGCTTGATAGCAAATTACACATAATAGGAAGCGATTCACACGATACTGGAGCAGTATGGCAATCTTTCCCCATATTAGTAATGGATGTTTATGAGCATGCATATTTCATGGATTTTGGAACAGATAAGAAAAAATATATTTCTACGTTTATTGAAAATATAAATTGGAGTATTTTAAATGACAGATTCGAAAAATACGTTTTTTCAATTAGATCGGCGAATATGAACCAACATAGATATTATCCATATAGTCTTTTTTAATAGATAACTTTCTAAACATTTGTCAGTTATAGGTGATTTTAAATCATTTTATAAGTTTAAAAGAAATAAAATCCCCCAAACATGATTGTTTGAGGGATTTTTGACTTTATAAAGACTATCTCTTTGAGAACTGAGATGCTTTTCTTGCTTTTTTAAGGCCGTATTTCTTTCTTTCTTTCATTCTTGGATCTCTTGTTAAAAATCCTGCTTTTTTAAGCTCTGGTCTTAAAGTTTCGTCAGCTTTTAATAAAGATCTAGAAATACCGTGTCTTATTGCTCCAGCTTGACCTGTATATCCACCACCATTTACATTAACTAGAATATCAAATTTATCTTTAGTTCCAGTTAATACTAAAGGTTGGTTAACTATAAGAATTAAAGTTTCTAATCCAAAATAATTTTCTATGTTTCTTTTGTTTATAACAATTTTACCTTCGCCAGGTACAAGTCTTACTCTAGCAACTGATTTTTTTCTTCTTCCTGTTCCTATATATTGAACCTTTGCCATTATGTATCCTCCCTCCGAATCTAATTAGTATTTAAGCACTAGTGGTTCTGGATTTTGTGCTTCATTTTTATGTTCTGATCCTCTGTATACAGTTAATTTTTTAAGTGTTTGACGACCTAATGGTCCCTTTGGAAGCATTCTTCTTACTGCTTCTTCAAAAATAAACTCAGGTTTTTTAACTATTGCTATTCTATATGGAACTTCTTTTAATCCACCTGGATAAAAAGAGTGATGTCTTAACATTTTTTGGTCTAATTTCTTACCAGTTAAAACTATCTTATCAGCATTTATTACAATTACAAAGTCACCTGTATCAACATGTGGTGTAAATGTTGGTTTGTGCTTTCCTCTTAATATAGCTGCTATTTGACTAGCTGCTCTTCCTAAAACTTTTCCTTCTACATCTACAACGAACCATTTTCTTTCTACTTCTAGTGGTTTTGCTAAGTATGATTTCATTATTTTCCCTCCCTGAACTTTTAACAATTAACTTCCTATGCTAAAGATCCGGGGCTAGTGGATCTTATACACGATATTTTATACAAACATTAATAAGTATAATACATTCTACCGGGTGTGTCAATGTTTTTACACGTGCTGTTTGAATTTTATTGATTTTTATTTTAATAAAAAACTTCCTCCAAACATAATCCCCCGGGTGGAGCAGATTTTCCAGCCTTTGCTCTCTCTTTTGACTCAATTATATCTTTAATTTCATTAGGTTTAATTTTTCCTTCTCCAACCCTAATTAGCGCTCCAACTATTATTCTAACCATATTATAAAGGAATCCGTCAGCAGCAATATATATTTTTATAAGTTCTTCATCCTTTATTATATCTAGTTGCGAAATAGTTCGTACAGAAGTTTTAACCGAACTGCCCAGATTTTTGAATGCAGAAAAATCATGAGTACCTATAAAATATAACGCCCCTAGTTTCATAGCATCTACATCTAATATCTCTTTATGGTTATATATGTAATTACGTCCTACGGCAACAGACTCTCGCCTATTAAGTATAGTGTAACTGTACCGCTTCCCTTTACTATTATACCTTGAATGAAACTCATATGGAACCTCAATAGAATGTAAAATCACAATATCTAAGGGGAGCTTACTATTTATAGCTCCTGTGAATTTTTCCGCAGATATTTTACTATCAGTATAAAAGTTTCCTGTATACCCTTTTGCATGAACTCCGGCATCTGTTCTACTAGACCCCGTAATTTGAGTTTTTTCACCTGTAATCTCTTCAATAGCAAGCTCTATTTTTTCTTGAATAGTTCTAACATTATTTTGCTTTTGCCTTTGCCAACCTGAATAGTTTGTTCCATCGTATTCTATTATGAGCTTTATATTTTTCACTATTCCACGTCCTTTTCTATTTATACCTAGGATTTAATAATCCTTTGCACTTTAGTAGAATATTATGTTCTACTAACAATAGTAATAATAAACAACAGTGTAAAAGCAAAACTTGCAACATAATCTTTTTTTGTTATCTTTAGTTGTTTCATTCTAGTTCTTCCTTCTCCACCTTTGTAACATCTTGATTCCATAGCCATTGCTAATTCATCAGCCCGCCTAAAAGAACTTATAAACAAGGGTACTAAAATAGGGATTAAACTTTTTGCTCTACTTATCAAATTCCCAGACTCAAAATCAGCACCTCTTGCCATTTGTGCTTTCATAATTTTATCAGTCTCATCCATAAGAGTGGGAATAAATCTTAATGCAATAGTCATCATCATTGCTAACTCATGGGCTGGCACGCCTATTCTTTTAAATGGATTTAAAAGATTTTCTATGCCATCTGTTAACTCTATTGGGGATGTAGTTAATGTCAATATTGATGTTCCCATAATTAAAAACACAAGTCTAAGAATCATAAACGCTGCAACTATTAGACCTTCTTTATAAACATTTATAAACCCATAGTGAAAAATTAAATTTAACTCTTTCCCGCTAGTCATAAAAATGTTTAATACTGCTGTAATAAGTAATAAAACTAAAATAGGCTTTAACCCATTATAAATGTACTTAAATGACAAATTAGCTATTATTATTGTGGCTAAAAGAAATATAATTATAAATAGATAGCCTATAAAATTATTTACCAAAAATAGGTCCACAATAAACAAAAGGGATATTAGTATCTTAAATCTTGGATCTAATTTATGTACAAAAGACTCCCCTGGTATATATTGACCTATTGTAATATCTTTGATCATACAAATTCCTCCACTGTGCTGAAAGAAGCACATATTACTGCTTTATATATGATGTCTTCTTAATACAAAAAATTTATACTAATTCTTTTTTAATATTCTAAGCAATTCTTGTTTAGCTTTTTCTAAGGTAAATATATCTTGTGATAAATCGAATCCTTTATTACGTAGTTCCCTAATTAAGTATGTTGCCTGTGGCACTGCTAGACCTACACTTTCTAATAATTCTATTTCACTAAATACCTTCTGTGGCGACCCGTCTAGAATACACTTTCCTTTATCCATTACTACAATTCTATTAGCAACCTTGGCCACATCTTCCATACTATGCGATACTAAAATTATAGTCATGTCATTTTGGTTGTACAATTCAACAAGCTTACTTAAGATATCGTCTCTTCCTTTTGGATCGAGTCCTGCAGTTGGTTCATCTAAAATTAAGACCTTTGGCTGCATAGCCACTACTCCTGCAATAGCTACTCTTCTCTTTTGACCACCACTTATTTCAAAAGGTGATTTGTCCTTATACTCTTCATAATCCAGTCCAACAATTTCCATAGCTCGCTGAACTCTTTTGTTTATTTCATCATTATCTAAGCCTAAATTTTGTGGCCCAAAAGCAATGTCTTTTTCAATAGTTTCTTCAAAAAGTTGATATTCAGGATACTGAAATACTAGTCCAACCTTTTTTCTTATGTTTGTCAATTTCACATTTTTGTTTGTTATATCTATGTCGTCTACTAATATTCTACCTGATGTTGGTTTTAACAGTCCGTTTATATGTTGTATTAGGGTAGATTTCCCTGAACCTGTATGCCCAATTAGTGCTACAAATTCCCCTTGCTTTATTTCTATAGATACATTATCTATAGCTTTTTTTTCGAAAGGAGTTTTTGGCATATATATATACGTTAAGTTTTCTATTTTAATTGACATAATGCATTCACCATCTCATTTATAGTTAATATATCTGTTTCTATATTAATACCACTTTGCTTAAGTTCATACGCGAGTTCTGTCACCATTGGAACATCTAAACCTATTTTTTTCATAACAGGTACATTTCTAAATATTTCTTTAGGTTTTCCATTCATTACGATTTTGCCATTATCCATAACTACAATTCTATCAGCTTCTACTGATTCTTCCATGTTGTGGGTTATTAAAATTATTGTTATGCCATGTTTTTTGTTTATTTCTTTAATAGTTCTAATAACTTCTTTTCTCCCAAATGGATCAAGCATAGCTGTTGGTTCATCAAAAACAATACACTTCGGCCTCATAGCAAGAATACCAGCGATAGCTACCCTTTGTTTTTGACCACCTGAAAGTAAATGTGGAGCATGTTTTGTATATTCGTACATTTTTACATTTTTTAATGATTCATCCACTCTTTGTCTAATTTCTTTAGGATCTAGGCCTAAGTTCTCTGGACCAAATGCTACATCTTCTTCTACAATCGTTGCAACAATTTGATTATCTGGATTTTGAAATACCATGCCAGCTACATTCCTAATTTTCCATAGATTAGATTCTACAGAGGTTTGCAATCCATCTACATAGATTTCCCCTTCAGTTGGTATTAAAAGTGCATTTACATGTTTAGCAAAGGTAGATTTTCCTGAGCCGTTATGACCTAATACTACTAAAAATTCACCCTTGTTAACCTCTAAATCTAATCCATCTATGGCTACTTTAGGTTGTTCATCTTCACTTCGAGGGTACTTATAAACAAGTTTATTACATATAACCATTTTTTCACCCATAAGTGTCACTCCCTACGTTTATAAATATGAATATGAAAATGGGGATTAAGTTTGTTCCCACTTAATCCCCTTTTCTCAAACTATACTAATTCTATTATGCTCATTTCTGCTGCGTCGCCTCTTCTTGGACCCATTTTCATTATCCTAGTATATCCGCCGTTTCTCTCAGCATACTTGGGTGCAATATTCTCAAATAAATCTTTAACAACGCTTTCTTCAGTAATAAATGCAAGTGCTTGCCTTCTAGCATGAAGATCTCCTCTTTTTCCAAGAGTTATCATTCTTTCAGCAAATTTTCTAGTTTCTTTTGCTCTAGTTACTGTAGTTTCAATTTTTCCATATTTCAACAAATTAGTTGCAAGACTTCTAAACATTGCAATTCTTTGATCAGTGGCGCGTCCTAATTTACGATATTGTGCCATGTGTTCTCCTCCTTACTCTTCAGTTAGTTTTAAGTTCAAACTCAAAGCTTGAAGTTTCTGTTCAACTTCTTCAAGTGATTTCTTACCTAAATTTCTAACTTTCATCATATCATCCATTGATCTTTCTGTTAGTTCTTGAACTGTATTAATTCCAGCTCTTTTTAAGCAATTATAGCTTCTAACGGAAAGGTCAAGTTCTTCAATAGTCATCTCAAGAACTTTTTCTTTCTTATCTTCTTCTTTTTCAACCATTATTTCAACATTATCAGCATGATCTGTTAATGTCATAAATAACTTAAAGTGTTCGATAAGGATTTTAGCTGATAAACCAATAGCTTCATCTGGTCTAATTGTTCCATTAGTCCAAATTTCAATAGTTAATTTATCATAATCAGTAATCTGGCCTACTCTAGTGTTTTCAACAGCAAAATTTACTCTCTTAACTGGAGTGTAAATTGAATCTACTGGTATTGTAGCTATTGGCAATTCATCTGTCTTGTTTTTACTCATAGACACATATCCTCTACCTTTGTTAACAGTTAGTTCCATGTATAATTTAGCATCATCATCTAATGTTGCTATATGTAAATCGGTATTAACGACTTCTATATCTCCATCAGTATTAATATCTGCTCCAGTAACTACTCCAGGTCCTTTAGCATCAATATAAATTGTTTTAGGACCTTCTCCCTCCATTTTAAGTGCTAAGCTTTTGATGTTTAGAATTAATTCTGTAACATCTTCTTTAACACCTTTAACAGTGGAGAATTCGTGAAGTACTGTATCAATCTTAACTGCACTTGTAGCAACTCCAGGTAATGAAGAAAGAAGAATTCTTCTTAATGCATTCCCTAAAGTTATACCATAGCCTCTTTCCAATGGTTCAATTACGAATCTACCATAAGAACCATCTTCAGCTGTTTCTACACATTCTATTTTTGGCTTTTCTATCTCTAACATAATAAACCCTCCTCTTTTTTAATTGGCAACCTATTATGAGGGCAACTGATTCTATATTAATGACTATTTGCTGTATAACTCGACGATTAACGTTTCATTAACAGGAACATCTATATCTTCCCTAGTTGGTTGTGCTAAAACTTTTCCTTCAAATTTCTCTAAGTTAGCTTCTAACCAATTTGGTAAAGCTTTAGGATTTTCAATGAAAACCTTAAACTTCTCAGTAGCTCTGCTCTTTTCACATGCAGATACTACTTCATTTGCTGTTAAACTGTAAGAAGGAATATCTACCTTTTTACCATTAACTAAGAAATGTCCGTGAGTTACTAGTTGCCTAGCTTCTTGTCTTGAATTTCCGTAACCCAATCTATAAACTACATTATCAAGTCTAACTTCTAAAAGTCTTAATAAGTTTTCACCTGTTATTCCTCTTAACTTGTCAGCTTTTTCATAGTATCTTCTAAATTGACTTTCAAGCACTCCGTATATTCTCTTAGCCTTTTGTTTTTCTCTCAATTGTAATCCATAATTAGACATTTTTTTCTTACTCTGTCCATGTTGTCCTGGTGCATAGCCTCTTCTGGCAAATGCACATTTATCTGTAAAGCATCTATCACCCTTAAGGTTTAGCTTCATGCCTTCTCTTCTACAAAGTCTACAAGTAGCTCCAGTATATCTTGCCATTCAAATTACACCTCCTATTTACTCTACTAATTAATTTACTAATTACTATATTAAGTACTATACTCTTCTTCTTTTCGGTGGTCTACATCCATTATGTGGAATTGGAGTAACGTCTTTGATTAATGTAATTTCTAATCCAGCCGCTTGAAGTGATCTAATTGCCGCTTCTCTACCTGCTCCTGGTCCTTTAACGAATACGTCAACACTCTTTAATCCGTGCTCCATAGCTGCTTTTGTAGCAGCTTCTGCTGCCATTTGAGCTGCAAATGGAGTACTCTTTCTTGATCCTCTAAAACCTAATCCACCTGCACTTGCCCAAGATAAAGCATTACCAGCTGCATCTGTAAGTGTAACGATGGAATTATTGAAAGTAGACTTTATGTGTGCACAACCGTGCTCAACATTTTTTCTTTCTTTTTTTCTTCTACTTCTTTTAACTTTTTGAGCCATTACATTCCCTCCTTACTATTTCTTCTTACCCGCCATTGTTTTCTTAGGGCCTTTTCTTGTTCTAGCATTAGTTTTAGTTTTTTGTCCTCTTACTGGAAGACCTTTTCTATGTCTTATTCCTCTATAACATCCAACTTCCATTAACCTTTTTATATCTAGTGCAACTCTTCTTCTTAAGTCACCTTCAATAATAAAGTTCTTAGTGATGTATGTTCTTAATTCATTAACTTCTTCTTCAGTTAAGTCCTTAACTCTTGTGTCAGGATTTACTCCTGTTGTTTTAAGGATTCCCTGTGATTTAGTTAAACCAATACCAAATATATATGTTAAACCTATTTCAATTCTTTTTTCCCTTGGTAGGTCAATACCTGCTATTCTTGCCATTTACTGTTTACACCTCCCACGTAATTGTTGTTATAATTTATCACATCTATAATTAAAAACGATATGATAAACATTTATTAATATATTAGCTTTGATATTTAATTCAATATCATTTGTAAATAAAACCGATTAACCTTGCTTTTGTTTATGTTTAGGATTTTCACAGATAACCATTACTCTTCCTTTTCTCTTTATAACCTTACATTTTTCACACATAGGTTTAACTGATGGCCTTACTTTCATAGCTAACCCTCCTTATTACTTGTCTCTCCAAGTTATTCTCCCACGAGTCAAATCATATGGGGAAAGTTCTACTGTAACCTTGTCTCCTGGTAATATTCTTATGAAATTCATTCTTAACTTTCCTGAAATATGAGCTAATATTTTATGCCCACTCTCAAGCTCAACTTGAAATATTGCATTGGGCAAAGTTTCTAATACCACACCTTGCATTTCAATTATATCATCTTTTGACATAAGGTAATTAAACCTCCTTACCAATATCTGCAGACTGCAAAAATATTTTAATTTTAGAATTAGTAACCTCTTTATTAGATAAAATTATATCTCTAATTTCCTCAGCTACTGTGTGAGTAAATTTTAGATGTTTAACCTTCTTTTTCTTAGGCTTCTCAATCTTTCTTAACTCTCCATCAGAAATATACACATATTCGTTATTTAGTATTCCTACCACAATAAAATTTCTATGCATATCCCTTCCCGCTTTAGAATGTACTACCTTACCTATAAGGCTATTTTTCTCCAAATCATTCACCTCTATTAGTTCAAAGTTAATATTTCAGGACCATTTTTTAAAATAGCAACAGTATTTTCATAATGTGCAGATAAACTGCCATCTCGCGTTACTACCGTCCACTTATTAGACTTTACTTTGACATAATGCTTTCCTATATTTATCATAGGTTCAATTGCAAGTACCATACCATGAACTAACTTAGGTCCTCTATTTGGAACACCATAATTAGGAATTTCTGGTTCCTCATGCATTGACTTACCAATTCCATGACCTACAAAATCCCTAACCACAGAATATCTATGGCCTTCAGCATAACACTGAATTTGCGCAGATATATCTGATAATCTATTACCGATTATAGCTTTTTCAACACCCTTAAAGAAACTGTTTTTAGTGACCTCAATGAGCATTGTAGCTTCATTGGATACTTTTCCTACTGGAAAAGTTCTAGCAGCATCTCCATGATAGCCATTTAATATGGCACCACAATCTATGCTAATTATGTCTCCTTCAAGTAAAATACGGTTAGATGGAATCCCATGAACCACTTCATCATTAACAGATGTACATATGGAAGCTGGAAATCCACAATAACCCTTAAAAGATGGTTTAGCACCTTGTTTTACTATGAACTCTTCAGCTAATTTATCCAGTTCTGCAGTGGTTATTCCAGGTTTTATTACCTGTTCAATTATTACAAGAGCTTCTGAAACCACTTTACCCGCACTTCTCATGTATTGAATTTCCATATCACTTTTTATGTTTATCATTTTTTTATTTCTTCTAAGATACCACAGATACTTTCAAACACGCTGTTAATTTCTAGCGTCCCATCAACTACTGATAGTAAGTTTTTATCATCATAGTACTTTATCAATGGTTGTGTTTGAGCCTCATATATGTCTATCCGTTCATTAACGGTTTCTTCAGTGTCATCAGCTCTTTGTACAATATCACTTCCACACAAATTACATTTTCCGTCCACTTTCGGCGGATTGAATGTAATATGATAGCTAGCACCGCATGTAAGACAAACCCTTCTACCAGTCATTCTACCTAGAATAAATTCTCTAGGCACCTTTATTAATAACGCTGTATCAAGGGTGTTACCCTTTCCGTCTAATAAAGTTTTTAAGGCTTCACCTTGATTAACAGTTCTAGGATAGCCATCTAGTAAAAATCCATTACTACAATCTTCATTATTTAACCTATCCTTGATTATATCTATAGTCAATTCATCTGGGACTAAGTGCCCCTTATCAATATGTTTCTTAGCTTCAATTCCAAGAGGGGTTTTTTCTGAAATATTCTTCCTGAATATGTCCCCTGTTGATATATGTGGTATGGAAAATTTATTACTTATGGATTTTGCTTGCGTTCCTTTTCCGGCTCCCGGAGGACCTAACAAGATTATTCTCATAGTATCATCTCCTGGTAATAATTTATTTAAGGAATCCTTGGTAATGCCGCATTACTAATTGTGATTCAAGTTGTCTTAAAGTTTCAAGAGCAACATTCACCATAATTAATAACATTGTACCTCCAAAATATATTCCCTTAAAGTGAGTATATCCCTCTATAAAAATAGGGAATATTGCTATAACAGCGGCAAAAGTTCCTCCCAGTATCGAAACCTTAGTCAATACCTTATCGATATAAGTTGCTGTATTCTCACCCGGTCTAATTCCTGGTATGAAACCTGATGATTTATGCATATTTTCAGCCATTTCATCTGGTTTAAATGTTACCTGAGTATAAAACCATGTAAAGAATACTATTAATACAAAATACACCAATGAATACTTCCAACTGTTTTTTTCAAATATGCTCCAAGGACTTCCTACAATGAACTTTGCAATTGAAGATGTCGGTTTAAGCTGTGCTATTGTTTCTGGGAATGTCATTACTGACATTGCAAAAATTATACCGATAACTGCAGATGCAGTTACACCAATTGGAATATGAGTTGATTGTCCTTTAAAAACCTTGTTTCCAACAGCTTTTCCGGCATATTGAACTGGAATTCTTCTTTCACCTAAACTTGCTATTACTACTGCAACTAATAATGCTATAGCAACTACAATAAACATTATAACCTCTACAAAATTTACAGTGCCTGCCTTCTGAAGTTCAGAAATTTTATACACTGTTGAAGGTAATCCAGATACCATATTAATAAAAATTATTAATGAAATACCATTACCTATACCTTTACCTGTGATTTGTTCACCTATCCACACCAAAAATGTTGATGCAGTAGTCATCGTTAGTATCACTAAAAATATGGCTAAACTAGATGTATCTGTGAATGCTCCAGTACCTGCAATAACTGCATACATACCGAGGGCCTGTAAAGCACCCAGCACTATTGAAACATATCTAGTAAGGTCTTGTATTCTCTTACGTCCTTCAACCCCTTCTTTAGAAAGTTGCTCTAAATACGGGACTGCTATTACAAGTAACTGCATTATGATTGATGCGGTTATGTACGGACCAACACCCATAGCAAAAATACTAAATTTACTTAATGCGCCACCCGACATCAAATCATAAAAACTAATTAATGTTCCACCATTACTAGTTAAGTCTACAAGTTTGCTAGCATCTACACCTGGAACAGGAATGTAAATACCCATCCGCATAATTGCAACCATAAGTAGCGTGAATATCATACGCTTTTTTAAATCAGGAACTTTCCAGGCATTACGTAGGGTTGATAACATTTATATCACCTCAACTTTTCCTCCAGCTGTTTCAATTTTCTCAGCTGCTCCTTTAGAAAATCTTGATACTTTTACAGTTAATTTCTTTTCTAAATCACCATTTCCAAGTATCTTAACTCCGTCATATGCTTTTCTTATGACTCTTCTCTCTAATAGCAATTCTGTTGTAACTTCTGTACCATCTTCGAACATATTCAGTCTATCTACATTTATACAAGAATATTTTTTCGCAAAAATATTTGTGAACCCTCTTTTAGGTAATCTTCTGTATAAAGGCATCTGACCTCCTTCAAATCCTGGTCTTGTTCCTCCACCTGATCTAGAGTTTTGTCCATCTTGACCTCTTCCTGCAGTTTTTCCCCATCCTGAACCAGTACCTCTACCGATTCTCTTAGGAGATTTTTTGGAACCTTCCGCAGGTCTTAAATCTTGAAGTTTCATGTCAACACCTCCTCTTTTTTATACTTGCTCTACTTTTACTAGATATATAATTTTGTTTATCATACCTTTGATCTGAGGAGTTTCCTCGTGCTCAACACTATTTCTTATTTTTTTTAATCCTAAAGCATTAACTGTAGCTATGTGTTCTTTCTTTCTACCTATTAAGCTTTTAACCAATGTTATTTTAACTTTAGCCAAGGTTTTCCCCTCCTATCTTAAAATTTCTTCTACGGTCTTGCCTCTTAATTTAGCAACGTCTTCTACTGTTCTTAAACCTGCTAAACCTTCGATAGTAGCATTAACCACATTTCTTGCATTACTAGAGCCTAAAGATTTAGCTCTAACATCCTTTAATCCTGATAATTCTAGAACTGCTCTAACTGGACCACCAGCTAAAATTCCTGTACCTTCAGCACCTGGCATTATGTGTATAACCGAAGTACCAAACTTTCCATCAATAGTATGTGGAATAGTTGTTCCAACCATAGCTACATTTATTAAGTTCTTTTTAGCATCTTCTATTCCTTTTCTAATTGCTTCAGGAATTTCTACAGATTTACCCATTCCAACGCCAACGTGTCCGTTTTCGTCTCCAACAACAACTAGTGCGCTGAATCTGAAGTTTCTTCCACCTTTAACAACCTTAGCAACTCTGTTTATATTAACTACTTTTTCTTTAAGATCTAATGTGCTAGGATCTATTTTCATGTGTTTCCCTCCTTCTCTTAGAATTTAAGTCCAGCTTCTCTTGCTCCCTCAGCGAGAATTTGCACTCTACCGTGGTATACATATCCGCCTCTATCAAATACTACTTCTTCTATTCCTTTTTCAAGCGCTCTTTCAGCAATCATTTTTCCTACTAATTTAGCAGCATCTTTATTGCTTCCTATCTTTTGTTCAAAAGCTTTATCTACGCTTGAAGCAGAAACTAGTGTGATTCTTGCAACATCATCTATTACTTGAGCATATATGTTCTTTTCACTTCTATATACAGCTAATCTAGGTCTTTGTGCTGTACCAGAGATCTTTTTACGAACTCTAAGATGACGCTTAACTCTTGACTTTTGTCTATCTTCCTTCTTGAACACATCATTCACTCCTTCCTACTTTATTTACCTGTTTTACCTTCCTTACGTCTGACAACTTCGCCAGCATATCTAATTCCTTTTCCTTTGTAAGGTTCTGGTTTTCTCCAAGCTCTTATTGTTGCTGCAACAGCTCCAACTAATTGTTTATCAGTACCTTTTACTATAATTTTGTTAGCATCAGGTAATTCAAATTGGATTCCTGCAACTGCATCTATTTCAACTGGATGTGAATATCCAAGACTTAATGTTATTTTAGTGCCTTTTAACTGAGCTCTATAACCAACACCAACTAACTCAAGCGTTTTTTGGTATCCCTCTGTTACTCCAATAACCATATTGTTTATCAATGATCTTGTTAATCCATGAAGAGCTCTATGTTCTTTTACATCGCTTGGTCTTGTAACTACTACAGTATTATCTTCCATAGCTATATTCATTTTAGTACTCATGCTTTGAGTTAACTCACCTTTTGGTCCTTTTACATTTACAACATTCATTGGTGAAACTGCAACAGTCACTCCATTAGGTATAGCTACTGGAAGTCTTCCGATTCTCGACATACTTACACCTCCTGTATTCTTTTTAGACACATAACAATTATTAATTGCTACGTCTCGTATGTTCCTTTTAAATACTAACCAATTCTTAATTGTTTAGTCTCTATCTTACTTTAGGCACATAACAATTTTGTTTTTCCATGAATTATCTATTATTACTATGTACATAATAACTCAATACTGTTATGCATCAAAATTATTATATTACCAAATGTAACAAATAACTTCTCCGCCTAAACCTAATTTTCTAGCATCTCTATCTGCTACTAGACCTTTTGAAGTTGATATTATAGCAACTCCTAATCCGTTTAGTACCTTTGGAATATCCTCATTTTTAGAATATACTCTTAAACCTGGCTTAGATATTCTCTTAAGTCCAGTGATAACTCTTTCCTTGTTTTGACCATACTTCATTGCAAGTCTCATCATTGGAACAACGCCATCATTATACTCTTCAATGTTTTTAAGATATCCTTCTTGAAGCAATATATTTGCAATTTCCTTCTTTATAGTTGAAGAAGGTATTTCTACTATTTCATGTCTAACAACATTTGCATTTCTTATACGTGTTAGCAAATCTGCGATTGGGTCAGTCATAACCATTTTTCGTGCCTCCTTTCATTAGAATGTTCTAATTACCAACTTGCTTTTCTGCAACCAGGAATTTCTCCCTTGTGTGCAAGCTCTCTAAAACAGATACGGCATATACCAAATTTTTGTAAAACAGAATGTGGTCTTCCACAAAGTCTACATCTTGTATAAGCTCTAGTTGTAAATTTAGGTTCTTTTTTCCATTTTTCTATTAAAGCCTTACGTGCCATATGTTTCCCTCCCTATTATTGAGCAAATGGCATTCCAAGGAATCTTAATAACTCTCTTGCTTCCTCGTCTGTCTTTGCTGTAGTAACAAATATTATATCCATTCCTCTAATTTTATCAATTTTATCATAATCTATTTCAGGAAATATAAGTTGTTCTTTAATCCCTATAGCGTAATTCCCTCTTCCGTCAAATGCTTTAGAAGAAGCTCCTCTAAAATCTCTAACTCTAGGTAATGCAACGTTCATTAATTTATCTGCAAATTCGAACATTTGAGTTTTTCTTAATGTAACTTTACAACCTATTGGAGTATTTTCTCTTAACTTGAAGTTAGCTATTGACTTCTTCGCTCTTGTTATAATTGGTTTTTGACCCGCTATAATCTGCATATCGCTAAGAGCTGCATCTAAAACTTTAGAATTGTCTTTAGCTTCTCCAACTCCCATATTTAAAACAATTTTTTCAAGCTTTGGTACTTCCATTATATTTTTATAACCGAATTTTTCCATTAGCGCTTGAACTACTTCATTATCATATTTTTCTTGTAGTCTTGAACTCATATGTTAAACCTCCTTTCAGGAATTAAAATGTTTCTACACATTTCTTACAAACTCTTACTTTAGTTCCATCTTCTAGAATTTTGCTACTTATTCTTGTTACATTTTTGCATTTTGTACAATATAACATAACTTTTGAACTATTTATAGCTGCTTCTCTGTGAGTTATTCCACCTTGCATATTTTGTTTGCTTGGTTTTTGATGTTTTGTAATTACACTAACATCTTTCACTAAAACTTTACCAGTTTTAGGGTATACAGCTAAGACTTCGCTTATTTTGCCTTTGTCTTTACCTGATATAACCATTACTGTATCTTTTTTTCTTACGTGCATTTTTTTAACTGCCATGTTAGACACCTCCTATCTTATAGAACTTCAGGCGCTAATGATAAGATCTTACTGAAGTCTTTATCTCTTAACTCCCTTGCAACAGGTCCGAATATACGAGTTCCCTTTGGGGTTTTGTCGTCTTTTATGATAACAGCTGCATTATCATCAAATTTAACGTATGATCCATCCGCTCTTCTTAATCCTTTTACTGATCTAACTATAACTGCCTTAACTACTTCACCTTTTTTAACAACTCCACCTGGTGTTGCACTTTTTACGCTAGCAACTATTGTATCGCTGATGTTTCCCCATTTTCTCTTAGAACCACCTAATACTCTAATACACATAATTTCCTTTGCACCAGAATTATCCGCAACTTTTAATCTCGATTGCTGTTGTATCATATCAAATACCCTCCTTTCAGTTGTTAGACCGAAATACTATTTAGCTTTTTCAACTATTCCAGTAATTCTCCATCTTTTATCTTTAGACAATGGTCTAGTTTCCATAATTGTAACTTTATCATTGATTTTAGCTTCATTTTTTTCATCATGAGCTTTAAATTTTGTTGTTGTGTTAAGTATTTTTCCGTATAGTGGGTGACGAACTTTTGTTTCAATTGCAACAACTATTGTCTTATCCATTTTATCAGAAACTACTTTACCTGTTCTTGTTTTTCTATTATTTCTTTCCACAAGAGCAACCTCCTTTCAGTTTTAC
Organism: Clostridium sp. CM039; assembly: GCF_055081075.1. Taxonomy (NCBI): domain Bacteria; kingdom Bacillati; phylum Bacillota; class Clostridia; order Eubacteriales; family Clostridiaceae; genus Clostridium; species Clostridium sp. CM039. Next base: position 3,245,297 of record NZ_CM143649.1, on the reverse strand, counting down.
TGTTCAAAAGCTTTTATTTCTTCTTGCCTAAGAATGGTCTTAATTTGGGCTATAGATTTTTTCACTTGTTTAATTCTCATAGGGTTTTCTAGTTGCCCTGTAGCTAACTGAAATCTAAGGTTAAATAATTCTGCCTTTAGATCAGACATTTTCACTAGCAAATCTTGAGGATTACTTTGTCTTAATTCTTTTAATTCATTAGCCTTCAATGACTTCACCACCCATTTCCTCAAAATCTTTTCTAGATACAAACTTAGTTTTAATTGGAAGTTTGTGTGAAGCAAGTCTCATTGCTTCTCTAGCAGCTTCTTCTGTTACTCCTGCAATTTCAAATAAGACTCTACCTGGTTTAACAACTGCTACCCAATATTCTACTGATCCTTTACCAGATCCCATACGAGTTTCAGCCGGTTTTTCAGTTACTGGCTTATCAGGGAAGATTTTTATCCAAACCTTTCCGCCTCTTTTTACTTCTCTATTGATAGCAACTCTGGCAGCTTCTATTTGATTACTTTTAACCCAGCCACATTCCATAGCTTGTAATGCATACTCACCATATGCAATAAAGTTTCCTCTTGTAGCTTTTCCTCTCATTCTACCACGTTGAACCTTACGATGTTTAGATCTCTTAGGCATTAACATGTCTTATTCCTCCTTCCTTACACTTCTACGCTTTTATTTCTTCCTTAACGATTTTCTTTGTAGGAAGAACTTCGCCTCTATATACCCAAACTTTTACGCCAATTTTACCATATATTGTATCTGCTTCTGCAAATCCATAGTCTATATCAGCTCTCAAAGTTTGTAATGGTATTGTACCTTCATGATAGTGTTCAGTCCTAGCTATTTCTGCTCCGCCAAGTCTTCCTCCACATGAAATTTTAACACCTTTTACGCCAGATCTCATAGCTCTTTGAATTGTTTGTTTCATTGCTCTTCTAAAAGAAATTCTCTTTTCTAATTGCGAAGAAACATTTTCAGCCATTAATTGAGCGTTGTTTTCAGCTTGTTTTACTTCTACTATGTTAATTAAAACATTCTTATCTGTTATAATTTTTTTCATGTCTAACTTTATAACTTCAATTCCAGAGCCACCTCTACCAATAACCATTCCTGGTTTAGCAGTGTGTATGTTGATTTTAACTCTTTTAGCAGCTCTTTCAATTTCAATTTTAGAAATTCCAGCTGTGTAAAGTTTACTTTTTAAGAATTCTCTAATCTTAAAATCTTCAACAAGATTATCTGCAAAATTCTTTTTATCTGCATACCATTTAGAACTCCAGTCTTTTATTACACCAACCCTAAAGCCGTGTGGATGTACTTTTTGTCCCACGCTAAAACCCTCCTTCTTATGATCTTTCCGTAACTATAATAGTTATATGGCTAGATCTTTTTCTTATTCTATAAGCTCTTCCTTGTGCACGCGGTCTAAATCTCTTAAGTGTTGGACCCTGACATGCATAAGCCTTAGCAACGTATAGTCTATTGATATCTAAATTTAAATTGTTCTCTGCATTTGCTACAGCTGATTTTAGTACTTTAGTTACTACTTCAGCTGCATTTTTTGGAGTGTATTGTAATATAGCAAAAGCTTCATTTACATTTTTATCTCTTATTAAATCAAGAACAATCCCGATTTTCATTGAGGACGTTCTCACATATTTAGCTATAGCTTTAGCCTCCATGATTGTCTCCTCCTTCCACACTATTTTACTCTGCTTGTTTTTTCTCTAACAATGTGTCCTTTAAATGTTCTAGTTAAAGCAAATTCGCCTAATTTATGTCCTACCATATCTTCTAAAACATAAACTGGTACATGTTTTCTTCCATCATGTACTGCGATAGTATGCCCTATCATTTGCGGGAAAATAGTAGAACTTCTTGACCAAGTCTTTATTACTTTTTTCTCGCCATTTTTATTCATTTCGTTAATTCTGTTTAACAAAACTTCTTGTACATAAGGTCCTTTTTTAACTGATCTACTCATTTTTGTGGCCTCCCTTCATACACCGTAACCATTGTTTTAAAAAGAATTTAAATTCTCTTCAAACTATTTTCTATTTTTTCCCTTGACAATAAATTTGTCAGAGTATTTTTTGGTTTTCCTAGTTTTATATCCTAGTGCCGGTTTACCCCATGGAGTCATCGGACTAGCGTGACCTATAGGAGATTTACCTTCTCCACCACCATGTGGATGATCGCAAGGATTCATTACTGAACCTCTGACTGTAGGTCTAAACCCTAAGTGTCTTTTTCTTCCTGCTTTACCTATGTTAACAATACCATGAGTTACATTAGAAACCGTTCCTATAGTAGCTCTACAATTTACTCTAACATATCTTACTTCACCACTTGGAAGTCTTACTTGAGCATATTCTCCTTCTTTAGCCATAAGTTGCGCTGAAGAACCTGCTGATCTTACAAGTTGAGCACCTTTTCCAACCTGTAGTTCTATATTATGAATCGTAGAACCTGTTGGTATATTAATTATTGGAAGAGTATTCCCAACTTTTATATCAGAATCAGCACCGGATACAATTACATCTCCAACTTTTAATCCAACTGGAGCAATTATGTATCTTTTTTCACCATCAGAATATGCAACAAGAGCTATGTAAGCAGATCTATTTGGATCGTACTCAATTGTAGAAACTTTTGCTGGAATATTATCTTTAGTTCTCTTGAAATCTATTAGTCTGTAACTTTGTTTTGCTCCACCACCTCGGTGACGAACAGTTATTTTACCTTGATTATTTCTACCACCTGATCTTTTTGTGCTTACAAGAAGTGATTTTAATGGCTTATCTGTTGTTATTTCTGCGAAATCAGCCATAGTCATATTTCTTCTTGAAGGTGTGGTCGGTCTAAATTTCTTAATTCCCATGTGACTTTCCTCCTTCTTTCTCGCTTATCTGGCCTCTGCCAATACCTGCTTAATAATTACATTCCATCAAAAAACTCAATTGTCTTGCTTTCTGTTGTTAAAGTAACAATAGCTTTTTTGAAGTCAGCTCTTTTTCCAATGTGAACCCCAACTCTTTTAGTTTTACCTATATTTCTTAGTGTTCTTACATTTTCAACTTTAACTCCAAATACTTCTTCTACTGCTTTTTTAACTTGAGTTTTATTTGCATGAATATCAACTATAAAGGTGTATTTTTTTTCCGCCATTACAGCCATACTTTTTTCAGTAATTATCGGTTTTCTTATAATATCATGGCTAGTTAGCTTCATTATATATACACCTCCTCAATTTTAGATACAGCATCCTTTGTAACTATGAATTTTTCATACTTTAGTATGTCATAAACATTCAAATTATTTACTGGTGATACTTGTACTCCAGGTATGTTTCTTGCTGATTTATAGATATTTTCTTCTGACTTTTCAACAACTATTAAAGTTTTTTTAGCATCAAAAGCTTTTAAAACCTCTAACATTGCTTTAGTTTTTGGTGAGTCAAATTCTAAACTATCTATAACTATCATTTCATTTGAAGCTACCTTAGCTGATAAAGCTGATTTGAAAGCAACTCTTCTCATTGTCTTCGGTACAGACATACGGTAATCTCTTGGCTTTGGAGCAAATACTATACCACCATGTATCCATTGTGGTGCTCTTATAGAACCTTGTCTTGCTCTACCAGTTCCTTTTTGTCTCCAAGGCTTTATACCACCGCCTCGAACCTCAGCTCTAGTTTTAGCTGATTGAGTTCCTTGTCTTTTATTTGCAAGTTGTGCTACTACAACTTGATGCATAGCATCTGTGTTGACTTCAACTCCAAATATATTTTCATTTAGTTGAATATCTCCAACCTTTTGTCCTTCTTTACTAAATAAATCTAATGTAAGCATTCTGCATCCTCCTTTCTTTAAAGTTACGCTTTAACAGCATTTCTTATTACAACTGTGCCTTTGTTAGGTCCCGGTATACCACCTTTAACTAATATAATGTTCTTTTCAGGCATTACTTTAACTATTTCAAGGTTTATTACTGTTCTACTAACATTACCCATATGACCTGGCATACGTTTGTTTTTAAACGTTTTTGATGGATCGGAAGATGCTCCCATTGATCCAACTGCTCTATGGAATTTAGATCCATGACTCATTGGTCCTGTATGCTGATTCCATCTTTTAATACAACCTTGGAATCCTTTTCCCTTAGATATTCCTGATACGTCAATTTTATCTCCAGCAGCAAATATATCTGCCTTAAATTCTTGACCTACTTCATAAGCACTTATATCTTCCATTCTAAATTCTTTTACGAATCTTTTTAAAGATGTTCCTGCTTTAGCAAATTGTCCTTGCATTGGTTTGTTAACTAACTTTTCTCTTATGTCACCAAAGCCAACTTTAATTGCATTGTAACCATCATTTTCGATAGTTTTCTTTTGAATAACAACACATGGACCTGCTTCAACAACTGTTACTGGAACAACTCTTTTATTTTCATCAAATATTTGAGTCATACCAAGTTTTTTACCCATTATTGCTTTTTTCATGAAAATACACCTCCTACTTATTAGCGGACCACATTAGTGATCATAACAGTTAGTAATATTAATTTAATGCTTACGTACAGTAATTATACTTATACGCTTAATCGCACTTATATGTACGCTTATAGTTTTATTTCGATATCAACACCAGCTGGTAAGTCTAATCTCATTAAGGCATCAACAGTTTTAGGTGATGGACTAATTATATCTATTAGTCTCTTATGAGTTCTTATTTCAAATTGTTCTCTTGAATCTTTATACTTGTGTGGAGCTCTCAACACTGTAATTACATCTTTTTCTGTAGGTAGCGGTACTGGACCAGCTACTTTAGCTCCTGTACTTTTAGCTGTTTGAACAATTTTCTCAGCTGATTGATCTAATATGTTGTGATCAAAAGCCTTTAATCTAATTCTGATTTTTTGTTTTATCATTATTATTTCCTCCTTTTCATCGCACGCTCTACTTCTTACGTGCAACAGCGGATGTTCTGTAAACTGCTCCGGGTGTTTCATGTAATAAATGCATGAAACAATCGTAGGAACCCCGTCGTCCGATTCAAGATCAGGACATGCTCGGTGAAGAATTACCCGGAAGTCCGGCAACCTCTTACCTCATCACTGTTACCACAATACAACTTCTAAAGTATACAACACTTCTTTTGCTTTGACAAGTATTTTTTCACTATTATTTCATAATTTTTATATTTGTGGTTCCTGCTTATATTTATACAAAAGTTTTATTGTATTTAAAAGGAGAAGAGCGTCCTCTTCTCCTTAATAATAAAAGCTTTTATTATTATTGAAATTCATCAATTGATGGTTATAAATACATTGTAAATTATTATTTAACTATTGAAGTAACAACTCCTGAACCTACTGTTCTTCCACCTTCTCTGATTGCGAATCTTAATCCCTCATCCATTGCTACTTGAGTGATTAGTTCAACATTCATGTCTATGTGATCTCCTGGCATTACCATTTCCATTCCGTCTGGTAATTTTATTGATCCAGTTACATCAGTTGTTCTGAAATAAAATTGTGGTCTATATCCGTCGAAGAATGGAGTATGTCTTCCGCCTTCTTCTTTTTTAAGTACATATACTTGACCTACAAATTTATCATGTGGATGTATTGAACCTGGCTTAGAAAGCACTTGACCTCTTTGAATATCTGTTCTTTGTACTCCTCTTAGTAATGCTCCGATGTTGTCTCCGGCCATTGCTTGATCTAAAAGTTTTCTGAACATTTCAACTCCTGTACATACAACTTTTCTTTTATCTTCGCTAAGTCCTACGATTTCTACTTCTTCTCCAACCTTAAGTATCCCAGCTTCAACTCTTCCTGTAGCAACTGTTCCTCTACCTGTGATTGTGAATACATCTTCTACTGGCATTAAGAATGCTTTATCTGTTGCTCTTGTTGGTGTTGGAATGTAGCTATCTACTGCTTCCATTAATTCAGCTATGCATTTTGATGCTTCTTCATCAGTTGGGTTTTCTAATGCTTTTAATGCTGATCCTGTTACTACTGGAATGTCGTCACCAGGGAAGTCATACTCACTTAATAATTCTCTTACTTCCATTTCAACAAGTTCTAATAATTCTGGATCATCTACCATATCTGCTTTGTTTAAGAATACTACTATATATCCTACTCCAACTCTGCTTGCTAATAGTATATGCTCTCTTGTTTGAGGCATTGGGCCATCTGCTGCACTAACAACTAGAATTGCTCCATCCATTTGTGCTGCGCCTGTGATCATGTTCTTTACATAATCTGCATGCCCTGGGCAATCAACATGTGCATAATGTCTATTATCTGTTTCATACTCAACATGTGATGTATTTATTGTAATTCCTCTTTCTCTTTCCTCAGGTGCTTTGTCAATTTGGTCAAACCTAGATACTTCTGCTAAACCTTTAGTTGCGAGTACTGCTGTTATTGCAGCTGTTAATGTTGTCTTGCCGTGATCTACGTGCCCTATTGTTCCAATGTTTACGTGTGGTTTGCTTCTTTCAAACTTTGCCTTTGCCATTTTGTATTCCTCCTTATATTTGCATATTATCTTATATTTTGCTTGTTATTTACTTCCTATAACTTGTTCTTGAATACCCTTTGGAACTGGTTCGTATGCAGCAAATTCCATACTGTATACTCCTCTACCCTGAGTTCTTGATCTAAGCGTCGTAGCATATCCAAACATTTCTGATAATGCAACCATTGCTCTAATTACTTGAGCGCCTGATTGAGCTTCCATTCCTTCTATTCTACCTCTTCTTGAATTAATGTCTCCCATAACGTCTCCCATGTACTCTTCTGGCACTGTTACTTCGACCTTCATTATTGGTTCAAGCAAAACTGGATCTGCTTTTGCCATACCGTTCTTGAATGCCATTGAACCAGCAACCTTAAATGCCATTTCGTTTGAGTCAACATCATGGTATGATCCATCAACTACTTTAACTTTAAAGTTAAGAACTGGGTATCCACCAAGAATACCATTCTTTGATGCTTCTTTAATTCCGTTCTCAATTGGAGATATAAATTCTCTTGGAATAGATCCACCAACCGTACAATTTTCAAATGAGTAAGGTTCAGTAGTTGGTATTAACTCTATCCAACAGTGACCGTATTGTCCACGTCCACCTGATTGTTTAATGTATTTACCTTCTGCTTTAACTGCTTTTCGTATTGTTTCTTTATAAGCTACTTGTGGTTTTCCTACATTACATTCAACCTTAAATTCTCTTTGAAGTCTATCAACAATAATTTCTAGATGAAGCTCGCCCATACCACCAATTATTGTTTGACCTGTTTCTTGATCAGTATAAGTTTGAAAAGTAGGATCTTCTTCAGAAAGCTTTGCAAGAGACATACCCATTCTTTCCTGACCAGCTTTTGTTTTTGGCTCAATAGCTACATGGATAACTGGATCTGGGAAGTCCATGGTTTCAAACAATATTGGATGATCTTCATCACATAAAGTTTCTCCAGTAGTTGTGTTTTTAAGTCCAATTACTGCACCTAATTCTCCTGAACGTAATTCTTCAACTTCTTCTCTGTGATTAGCATGCATTTTAACTAGTCTACCAACTCTTTCTTTTTTACCTTTGTTAGCATTTAATACATATGTACCAGTTTTCATTACGCCTGAGTAAACTCTTGTAAACGCAAGTCTGCCAACAAAGGGATCTGTAGCTATTTTAAACGCTAATGCTGCCATTGGCTCATCATCACTTGGGTGTCTTTCCATTTCTTCACCAGTATCAACATCTTGTCCTTTGGTAGCTGGTATATCAAGTGGTGACGGCATGTATTCTATAACAGCATCTATCATCATTTGAACGCCTTTATTTTTATATGAAGAACCACAAATTACAGGTACTATTTCATTCTTAATTACACCTTTTCGTAATGCTGCTTTTAATTCTTCTTCACTTATTTCTTCACCATCAAGATATTTCATCATAAGCTCTTCATCTAGTTCAGCTATTGCTTCAACCATAGCCGATCTGTATTCTTCTGCTAACTCTTTCATATCTTCTGGAATTTCTATTTCTTCTATTTGTGTTCCTAAATCATCCCTATAGACTTCTGCAACATTTCTAACTAAATCTATAATACCTAGGAATCCTTCTTCTTTACCTATTGGAAGCTGTATTGGAACTGCATTAGCATGAAGTCTTTCTCTCATCATGTCTACAACGTGATAGAAGTCTGCACCCATTATATCCATTTTGTTAACATATGCCATTCTTGGTACCTTATATTTAGTCGCTTGTCTCCATACTGTTTCTGATTGTGGTTCTACTCCGCCTTTTGCACAGAATACAGAAACTGCACCATCAAGTACTCTTAAAGATCTTTCAACTTCAACTGTGAAATCTACGTGCCCTGGTGTATCAATGATATTTATGTTATAACCCTTCCAGAAACAAGTTGTAGCCGCAGAAGTTATTGTTATACCTCTTTCCTGTTCTTGTACCATCCAGTCCATAGTAGCTCCACCATCATGAACCTCACCAATCTTGTGTGTTTTTCCTGTATAGAATAATATACGCTCAGTTGTTGTTGTTTTACCAGCATCAATATGAGCCATAATACCTATATTACGGAATTTTTCTAAAGAATATTCTCTACCCACTATTTGCGCCTCCTGTCAACGAGTGATTTTAAATTTGACAAAACTGTCTTGGCAAAGCCAAAACAGTTTTAATATTAATACCTGTAATGAGCAAAAGCCTTGTTAGCTTCAGCCATTTTATGAATATCTTCTCTCTTCTTTACTGCTGCTCCAGTATTGTTTGCAGCTTCGAGTAATTCGTTAGCAAGTTTTTCTCTTGCATACTTCTCTCCTCTATTATCTGCAGCAATAAGCAACCATCTTAGTCCTAATGTCTGTCTTCTCTCAGGTCTAACCTCGATAGGCACTTGATAATTAGCTCCACCTATTCTTCTAGCTTTTACTTCAAGTAATGGCATAACATTATTTAATGCTTCTTCAAAAACCTCTAAAGGTTCTTTGCCTGTTTTTTCTTTGATTATGTCAAAAGCCTCATAGCATATTTTTTGTGCTACTCCTCTTTTACCATCCTCCATTACATTGTTTATTAACTTTGTAACGACTTTGCTGTTGTACATAGGATCTGGTAATACATCTCTTTTTGCAATATATCCTTTTCTCGGCACTTTACTTCCCTCCTTAACAATTTTAATTAACTCATAGGTACTCGATATCTCTACCGCAAAGTACTCTGTACTCCTGCAAATGTATGTAAATATAAATTTTCATATATATAAATGCTGAAGACATTGCACCTTAATTCAAAGCATTATTTTTTTTGCTTTGGTCTCTTAGTACCGTATTTAGATCTACTTTGTAGTCTGCCCGCAACTCCAGCAGAGTCTAATGTCCCTCTGATGACGTGGTATCTAACTCCTGGTAAATCCTTAACTTTTCCACCTCTTATAAGTACAACACTATGTTCTTGTAAATTGTGGCCTACACCTGGTATATAAGCAGTAACTTCGTATCCGTTTGTAAGTCTAACTCTTGCTACTTTTCTTAATGCTGAGTTTGGCTTTTTAGGAGTTGTTGTTTTAACTACTGTACAAACTCCTCTTTTTTGCGGACAGTTCTTCAATGCTGGTGCAGCTGATTTTGTTGCTAATGTCTTTCTGCCTTTTCTTACTAATTGATTGATAGTTGGCATGATTTCACCCCCTCATTTTTGTAAGCTGTTCTTCATTTATATCAATGCAGCGTAACATAACTAAATGGCAATGTTACCGCATGGATATATCTATATTATTTAGTTGCTAGCATTAATTTAATCTTCGAAACGCAATGCTGTTGCTGATGCAACATCTATATCACAAAGATTTCCTAATTCTTTCATTGTGTCTACAAATATTATTTGTAGGGAATTAACCTTGGCTAGTTTTAGAATAGGATCAGTAATACTACTATCAGCATCTTTGGCTATATACAAAACTTTACCCCGACTATTCTTTAACGCTTTTAGGGTTTGTTTAACTCCAACGACTTTCTGACCTACAATTTTACCTACCATTTCTAACCCCCTTCACAATTATAATCAAAAGATTTACCTAATTAAGATGCATCTACTCGATTTAAATCACACACAAGGTGTATTTTATCATTTTACTATCACCCTGTCAACTAGTTACAACCTATACTTCCAAATCATTTTCAATTTCTACCTTTTCATCATCTTCAGTATTGATTTTTATTGTTCTATATCTTGTCATTCCAGTACCCGCAGGTATCAGTTTACCAATTATTACATTTTCTTTTAATCCAAGCAATGGATCAATTTTACCCTTAATAGCCGCATCAGTAAGTACTCTTGTTGTCTCCTGGAATGATGCTGCTGACAAGAATGATTCTGTTGCAAGTGCCGCTTTAGTTATACCTAATAGAGAAATTTTCCCCTGAGCAGGTACTCCACCTTCAGCTTCAATTTTTGCATTAGCATCTTCAAAAGCAAATATATCTACTAAGTTCCCTGGAAGTAGTTCAGTATCTCCAGATTCCTCAACCTTTACTTTTCTTGTCATCTGTCTCACAACAACCTCTAAATGTTTATCATTTATATCAACACCTTGAAGTCTATAAACTTTCTGTACCTCTGACGATAAATAATTTTTAACTCCGTTAACGCCTTTTATTCTTAAAATATCGTGCGGATTAACTGAACCTTCAATTATCTCATCTCCGGCCTCAATTCTATCACCATTTGCAACTTTTAATCTTGATCCAAAAGGTATATCATAACTTAGTTCTTCCCCTGCATCACCAATTACAATGACAACTCTCTTTTTCTTAGTATCTTCCATTTTAACGCTACCGCATACATCACTTACTATTGCGAGTCCCTTTGGTTTTCTAGCTTCAAATAATTCCTCAACTCTTGGAAGACCTTGGGTTATATCTGATCCTGCTACTCCACCTGTATGGAATGTTCTCATTGTAAGTTGTGTACCCGGTTCTCCTATAGATTGAGCTGCAATTATGCCTACGGCTTCGCCAATGTTAATCTTTTGAGACGTTGCCATATTCATTCCATAACATTTAGAACAAACTCCAATTTTAGCCTTACATGTAAATACCGATCTAATCATAACTTTTTTCACACCAGACTTTTGAACTTCTTCTGCTAACTTAATATCCATATACTCATTCTTAGGAACTATTACTTTGCCTGTTTTTGGATGAATAATATCTTCAGCGGAATATCTTCCAGTCAATCTTTCAACTAACTGTTCAATTACTTCACTTCCATCACGAATCTCTGAAACTTCAAAACCTTCATCCGTTCCACAATCTTCGTGTCTTACGATAACATCCTGGCATACATCAACAAGCCTTCTTGTTAAATAACCTGAGTCAGCTGTTTTAAGTGCTGTATCTGCGTTACCTTTTCTAGCTCCATGTGTTGAAATAAAGTACTCTAATACACTTAGTCCATCTCTAAAGGATGCTCTAATAGGCAACTCAATTATCTTACCAGATGGATTAGCCATAAGGCCTCTCATACCTGCTAATTGTTTGATCTGACTCTTAGACCCTCTGGCACCTGAATCTGCCATCATGAATATCGGATTGAATTTATCCAAACTATCCATTAGTGCATTTGCCACATCTTCTGTAGTTTTAGTCCATTTTTCTATTACTCTTTGGTATCTTTCTTCCTCGGATATAAATCCTCTTCGATACATCTTCTCAATTTTTTCAACAGTTTCATCCGCATCTTTTAACAATGCTTTTTTAGCCTCTGGAACCACCATGTCAGATGTAGCAACCGTAATTGCTCCAATTGTTGAGTAATGATATCCCTTAGCCTTTATTTTGTCTAGCATCTTAGAAGTTTCTGAAGGCCCATATTTTAAGTAGCATTTATCAATAATACTACCAAGATTCTTTTTACTTACCAAGAAGTCTATCTCAAATTTCAATTCATTTCCAGGAATGCTTCTATCAATAAACCCTAAATCTTGAGGTATAGTTTCATTGAAAATTAGTTTTCCAGGTGTAGTTTCTATAATTGAAGTTATACTTACACCATCAACGGTGCCAAATAACTTAACTTTAATTTTAGCATGAATATCAATATCCTTTACTTGATAAGCCATTATTACTTCATCTGGCGATGAGAATGATCTTCCCTCACCTTTAGCACCATCTTTATCAATAGTTAAATAGTAAGCTCCTAAAACCATATCTTGAGTAGGTACGCAAACCGGTTTACCATCTGATGGTTTCATAATGTTATGTGCAGCAAGCATTAAGAACCTTGCTTCAGCTTGAGCTTCAACAGATAGAGGTACATGTACCGCCATTTGATCTCCATCAAAGTCAGCATTATAAGCCGTACATACAAGCGGATGTAGTTTAATAGCCCTACCTTCTACAAGTATAGGTTGGAAAGCTTGAATTCCTAGTCTATGAAGTGTAGGTGCACGATTTAATAGTACTGGGTGATCAGCTATTACTTCTTCAAGTACATCCCATACTTGAGGCATAACTCTCTCTACCATTCTCTTAGCACTCTTAATATTATGCGCTACTCCACTTCCAACTAGCTTTTTCATAACAAAAGGCTTAAATAATTCTAAAGCCATCTCTTTTGGAAGACCACATTGATACATTTGTAACTCTGGTCCAACAACTATAACTGAACGGCCTGAGTAATCAACACGTTTTCCAAGTAAATTTTGCCTGAATCTTCCTTGCTTTCCTTTTAACATGTCAGATAGAGATTTTAAAGGTCTGTTCCCTGGTCCCGTAACTGGCCTTCCTCTTCTTCCATTATCAATTAATGCATCTACAGCTTCTTGGAGCATTCTTTTTTCATTTCTAACAATTATATCTGGAGCACCTAAATCTAGAAGTTTTTTTAGCCTATTGTTACGGTTTATTACCCTTCTATACAAATCATTTAAATCAGATGTAGCAAATCTTCCTCCGTCTAATTGTACCATCGGTCTTAAATCAGGAGGTATAACTGGTATTACATCGATTATGATCCATTCAGGTTTGTTTTTAGATTTTCTAAATGATTCTGACACATCTAGTCTTCTTATACTTCTGATTCTTTTTTGTCCTGTACTCGTTTTTAGGTCTTCTTTTAATTCCTTAGATAATTCTTCTAAGTTTATATCTTGTAAAAGTACTTTCACAGATTCTGCACCCATACCAGCTACAAAACTATCATTTCCAAATTTATCAATAGCTTCTCTATACTCTTTTTCACTAAGGATTTGTTTTTTAAGTAGTGATGTTTCTTTTGGATCTAATACTACATAAGAAGCAAAATAAAGAATCTTTTCTAGAGATCTAGGTGACATATCTAAAATAAGTCCCATACGAGATGGTATTCCTTTAAAATACCAAATGTGAGATACTGGGGCAGCAAGTTCGATATGCCCCATTCTTTCACGTCTTACTTTAGATTTTGTAACTTCAACACCACATCTATCACAAACTATTCCCTTATATCTTACTCTCTTGTATTTTCCACAGTGACATTCCCAATCTTTAATTGGTCCAAATATTCTTTCACAAAACAACCCATCTCTTTCAGGTTTTAAAGTTCTATAGTTTATAGTCTCTGGTTTTTTTACTTCACCTTTTGACCATTCTCTGATCTGTTCCGGTGATGCTAATCCTATTTGAATAGCATCAAAATTATTAAATTCAAACAAGGGTTCATCCTCCCTTCATATTAATGTTCATCATTAAAATCATTTAATTCTAAGTCTTCACCAAATTCTTCTGCCGGTATTTCATCATAATTTATATCAATGTCCAGTTCTTCATCTTCATCGATAAGCTCAATGTACTCTTCCGTTGGTGCTTCAGGAATTATATCTTCTGATCCTTCTATGTTAACATTTAAATTTAATTCTTCCATTTCATCATCAACTGATTCCTTCAGTTTAATTTCTTCTAATTCATCAGTAAGAACTTTAACATTTAAACACAACGCTTGTAATTCCTTTATAAGAACTTTAAAGGATTCAGGCACACCAGGTTCTGGAATATTCTCGCCTTTTACTATTGCTTCATATGTTTTAACTCTTCCTACAACGTCATCGGATTTAACTGTTAAAATCTCTTGTAATGTATGAGCTGAACCATAAGCTTCTAATGCCCAAACTTCCATTTCTCCAAACCTTTGGCCACCAAACTGTGCTTTACCACCTAATGGTTGCTGAGTTACGAGAGAATATGGACCTGTAGATCTAGCATGTATTTTGTCATCTACTAAATGATGTAACTTTAAGATATACATATATCCAACAGTAACTCTGTTGTCAAATGCTTCTCCTGTTCTTCCATCATATAAATCAGTTTTTCCATCTGTATTATATCCTGCTTTTTCCAAGCACGCTTCAATTTCTTCTTCAAGCGCACCATCAAATACTGGCGTTGCAATATGCCAACCTAATTCACTAGCTGCCCATCCTAAGTGGACCTCTAATACCTGGCCTATATTCATACGAGAAGGAACACCTAGTGGATTTAAGCATATTTGAAGTGGCCTTCCATCAGGTAAAAACGGCATATCTTCTACTGGTAATACTCTAGATATAACCCCTTTATTACCATGTCTTCCTGCCATCTTATCGCCTACAGATATCTTTCTCTTTTGAGCTATATAACATCTAACTAGTTCATTTACACCTGGTGGAAGTTCATCACCATTTTCTCTAGTGAACACTTTAACGTCAACTATTATTCCAGCTTCGCCATGTGGCACTCTAAGTGATGTATCTCTTACTTCTCTTGCCTTTTCTCCAAATATTGCCCTTAATAATCTTTCCTCTGCGGTAAGTTCTGTTTCTCCCTTTGGAGTTACTTTTCCAACTAGAATATCTCCAGATCTTATCTCAGCACCTATTCTTATTATTCCGCCCTCATCTATATCTTTAAGTGCATCTTCGCCAACATTAGGAATATCCCTAGTTATTTCTTCTGGTCCAAGCTTTGTATCTCTTGCATCTGATTCATATTCTTCAATGTGCACCGATGTAAATATATCATCACGAACAAGTTCTTCAGATATTAACATCGCATCCTCATAGTTATAACCTTCCCAAGTTACAAACCCAATACGGATGTTCTTACCTAATGCTATTTCTCCAAGGTCAGTTGAAGGTCCATCTGCTAAAACAGTATTTACTTCAACTTTTTCGCCTTTATTAACTATAGGTTTTTGATTTATACACGTACCCTGATTAGATCTTTTAAACTTTAGAATTTTATAAACATCTAATCCACTATCTGAATCTCTTCTTACCTTAATTTCGTTAGCACTTACATACTCAACTGTGCCGGCGTTTTTAGCTTTCGGAAGTACACCAGAATCTACTGCAGCTCTATATTCTATTCCAGTAGCTACAATTGGCGATTGTGATTTAAGTAGTGGTACTGCTTGACGTTGCATGTTGGAACCCATTAGCGCACGACTAGCATCATCATTTTCAAGGAATGGAATCATTGCTGTAGCAACAGAAACTATCTGTCTTGGCGATATATCCATAAGATCTACTTCTTCTTTTGGAACAACCATTACTTCTTCTTTAGCTCTTACAGTTACTTTTTCATCTACAAAAGTACCATCTTCGCTAATTGGTTCACTTGCCTGTGCTACTAGATATGCATCTTCTTCATCCGCAGTCATATACACAATTTCGTTTGTAACTACTGATGTTTTCTTATCTACAATCCTATATGGTGTTTCAATAAACCCATATTCGTTAACTTTAGCGTAACTCGCAAGTGAATTAATAAGTCCTATATTGGGTCCTTCTGGAGTTTCTATAGGGCACATTCTGCCATAATGCGAGTAATGAACATCTCTAACCTCAAACCCAGCTCTCTCCCTAGAGAGACCGCCTGGTCCTAGTGCAGATAATCTTCTTTTATTTGTAAGTTCTGATAATGGATTTGTTTGGTCCATAAACTGAGAAAGTTGTGAACTTCCAAAGAATTCTTTTATAGCTGCGGCTACAGGCCTTATGTTTATAAGCGCCTGAGGCGTTATTCCTTCTTGGTCTTGGATTGTCATTCTTTCTTTGACAACTCTTTCCATTCTAGATAAACCAATTCTAAATTGATTTTGTAAAAGTTCACCTACAGATCTAATTCTTCTGTTTCCTAAATGATCAATATCATCAATATAACCGATATCGTAAGTTAGTCCTAACTCGTAGCTCACTGTAGCATACATATCATCTTTAATTATATGTTTAGGTATTAATCTAGTTTTATTAGCTTTTATTTGTTCTTTAATTGATTCTTCATCACTAAAATTATCCAATATCTCTTTTAATGTTGGATAATGGACCATTTCCCTAATATTAAGATCAGAAATATCAAAGTTAACTACTTTATTAATGTTAACAAAGTGATTTCCTATAACTCTTAACACCTTATCCTCTACTTGAAGATCTACTACATTAATTCCTAAGTTTTGAATTTCTAGAGCAACTTCTCTATCTATCTTTTGACCTTTTTCAACTATAACTTCGCCAGTTGTAGGGTTAACAATATTTTCAGCAGCAATTTTGTTTGCAATTCTGTGATTAATTGATAACTTCTTATTAAATTTATATCTACCAACTCTTGATAAATCATATCTCTTAGCATCAAAGAATAGTGAATCAATAAGAGATACCGCACTATCCACTGTAGGTGGTTCGCCTGGCCTTAATCTCTTATATATTTCTATCAAAGCTTCTTCTCTTGTTTTAGTATTATCTTTTTCTATTGTAGCTTTTAGTCTTTCTTCTTCACCTAATAATTGATGTAAGTCTAAATCGCTACCATTATCCATCATAGCTCTGGCCAAAATACTTATAGGCAGTTTTCTTGTCTTGTCAATTCTAATATATACAATTTCATTAGAATCTGTTTCATACTCGAGCCATGCTCCTCTGTTTGGGATTACCGTTGCAGAGTAAAGTTTTTTTCCAGTTTTATCAACAGAATAATTGTAATAAACCCCTGGTGATCTAACCAATTGACTTACTATAACTCTTTCTGCTCCATTTATAACAAATGTTCCTTGTGGTGTCATCAGTGGGAAGTCTCCCATAAAGACTTCTTGTTCCTTAATTTCACCTGTTTCATTATTACGCAATCTAACCTTAACTTTTAACGGTGCTGCGTAAGTTGTATCTCTTTCCTTACATTGTTCTTCAGTATACTTAATGTTATCTGTATCAAGTTTGTATCCTACAAACTCTAGAACAAGATTCCCAGTATAGTCTTGAATAGGATTTATATCGTCAAAAACCTCTTGAAGTCCTTCTTTTAAAAACCAATTATAAGAGTCTAACTGTATCTCAATTAAATTTGGCATATCAGTTACTTCACCTATTTTTGAAAAACTCATTCTTGTTCTTTTACCTAATTGGACAGGATGTACCATCAGCTTTCACCCCTTGTATAAACTAAAATAACCAAAAACACACTTTCCCCTAGGACCTTATGCTTTTGGATTCACATATTTATTATGTTATTATAACCATTTTTGTTAATTCAATTCACATTAACCAGTAATTTCTTTTTTAACGTTAAACTACTAGTTTTAATGCATTACGCTATATTATCATAAGTATAATTCTATGTCAACATAACATTTTAAAAAAGGGCACTCTTATCTAAAAGTACCCTGTTTATGATAAAATTATTTTATTTCTGCTGCGCCGCCAACTTCTTCTATTTTAGCTTTTAATGCTTCTGCATCTTCTTTGCTTATAGCTTCTTTAATTGCCTTAGGTGCTCCATCAACTATATCTTTAGCTTCTTTTAATCCTAATCCAGTTATTTCTCTAACAACTTTAATAACTTTAATTTTGCTAGCGCCTGCACTAGTTAAAATTACGTCAAATTCAGTTTTTTCTTCAACAGCTGCTGTAGCAACTCCTGCAACTGCAACTGGTGCAGAAGCACTCACTCCAAATTCTGTTTCACACTCTTTTACTAATTCATTTAATTCTAAAACACTCATATCTTTTATAGCTTGAATAATTTCTTCTCTTGTCATTATAAATGCACCTCCGAATTTTTTTCATATAAATATTGTTTTGTACTTACCTTTTAAAAAAGGCATGATTTGAATCAATTAAAAATCGCTATGTAGTTCAGCTTAATATTTGAAATATTATTGAGCTGATTCCTTTTGCTCTTTAACTGAATTCAATAGGTATGCAAGATTTGATAATGGAGCTTTGAAGCTTCCAAGTAATTTTGCAATAAGAACATTTCTTGGTGGTATTGATGCAAGAGCATTAACCTCGGCACCATCGAATATTTTACCTTGAATTATGCCTGCTTTAAGCTCTAACTTTTTATGAGTTTTTGCAAATTCATTTAAAACTCTAGCTGCAACAGTTGCATCTTCATATCCAAATGCCATTGAAATAGATCCTTGTAGGTGAGTTTCTATACCTTCAATTCCTAATTCCCTAGCCGCTAGAATAACTAAAGTGTTTTTATAAACTTTATATTCTACCCCAACTTCTCTAAGGTTTTTTCTTAGTTGCGTATCTTCTTCTACATTTAGACCTTGATATTGACTAAATACTACACCTTGAGCTTTTGCTAATTTTTCTTTTATTTCTGCTACTTTTGCTTCTTTTACTTGTCTATTATTGCTTAACACTATATATCCACCTCCTAACAGTTTTTAACTGCTTTATAAAAAATTAAAATCTCTCCGTAGACACGAAGAGACCTAATATATGTATACAAGTATACTTATAGGAATCCTCGGTAGGCATGTTGTCTTTTACGCTTTCGCACCTACTATCTACGGAATATCATTTATTTCACTCTGGAAATTGTATCATGTTTAACCCTATTTGTCAATACTAGTCTAATACTTTAGCTTGATTGACTTTTATTCCAGGTCCCATAGTGCTTGAAACTGATACTGATTTTAAGTATTGTCCTTTAGCTGCTGATGGTTTAGCTTTAACTACTGCTTCCATTAAAGCATGAAAGTTTGCAACTAATTTGTCAGCACCAAAAGATTTTTTACCAAGCGGTACATGAATTATAGAAGTTTTATCAACTCTATACTCAACTTTACCAGCTTTTATTTCATTTATTGCTCTAGCAACATCAAATGTAACTGTTCCTGACTTTGGATTTGGCATTAATCCCTTAGGTCCAAGTACTCTACCTAATTTACCAACAACACCCATCATATCTGGAGTAGCAACAACTATATCAAATTCAAACCAATTTTCTTTTTGTATTTTTTCAACTAATTCATCAGTTCCAACGAAGTCTGCTCCTGCAAGTTCCGCTTCTTTAGCTTTCTCGCCTTTAGCAAAAACTAAAACTTTAACTGTTTTACCTGTTCCATGAGGAAGTACTACTGCACCTCTAACTTGTTGGTCTGCATGTCTTGGATCAACACCAAGGCTTACAGCGAGTTCTATAGTTTCATCGAACTTAGCTTTAGATGTTTTCACCACAAGTTCCATAGCTTCTGTTGGTGTATATAGAGCATTTTTATCTATAAGCTTAGCGCTTTCTATGTAATTTTTTCCCATAATAGTATCCTCCTTCGTGGTAATAACGGTTTTTACCTCCCACGTAATTAATTTAAAATTATTCTTCTACAACTATTCCCATACTTCTTGCTGTTCCAGCTATCATACTCATTGCAGATTCAATTGATGCTGCATTTAAATCTGGCATCTTAAGTTCTGCTATTTCTCTTACTTTAGCTTTAGAAACTGTAGCAATTTTGGTTTTGTTTGGAACACCAGAACCGCTTTCTAATCCAACTGCTTTCTTTAACAATATTGCTGCTGGTGGAGTTTTCAGTATGAAACTAAAAGATCTATCTTGATATACTGTTATTACTACTGGTATTATCATACCTGCTTGATCCGAAGTTTTCGCGTTGAATTCTTTACAGAATCCCATGATATTAACTCCGTGTTGTCCAAGTGCTGGTCCAACTGGTGGTGCTGGGGTAGCTTTTCCTGCAGGAAGTTGAAGTTTTATCATCCCTGTTATTTTCTTAGCCATGAATTTATACCTCCTATATTGTGGTAAACGGATTAAAAATCCTCCCACTTACTAAAACTTTCGTTTTATTAAGTATCTAGTCTAGTTTTTGTATTTGATTGAATTCTAGTTCAACAGGAGTTTCCCTGCCAAACATATTTATAAGTGCTTTAATTTTTTGCTTTTCCAAATGAATTTCTTGTATTAAAGCAACAAATCCTTCTAATGGTCCAAATGTCACCTGAATATTCTCACCTATTTCGTAGTCAACAACTATAGTTTTTTCTGCTATACCCATAGTTCTAACTTCATCTTCAGTAAGAGCTACCGGTTTAGAACCC
Source organism: Clostridium sp. CM039 (assembly GCF_055081075.1). Taxonomy (NCBI): domain Bacteria; kingdom Bacillati; phylum Bacillota; class Clostridia; order Eubacteriales; family Clostridiaceae; genus Clostridium; species Clostridium sp. CM039. The sequence goes on along the minus strand of NZ_CM143649.1, from coordinate 3,224,894 downwards.
GGTCCTACGAACCCAGTTACACCTCTGGTATTTCTAACTATATACCAAGATTCATCTGTCATAAGCATTTTAACCATAACATAACCTGGAAACACCTTTTTTAAAGTTATTTTCTTTTTTCCATCCTTTACTTCAACTACTTCTTCCATAGGTACTTGAATATCATGTACATATTCTTCAAGATTTCTATTTTCGATCGCTTTTTCTAGGTTGACTTTAACTTTATTTTCATAACCAGAATATGTATGTACAACATACCATTTAGCTTTATCTGCCATAGCTCAAGGGGTGGAGTATTCCGTCCCCCTACCTCCTTCCTTTACCTTATTTAAAGATTAGTTTATAGAGGTTCTTAAAACCATAATCCAACAAACCTATTAAAATCACAAAAATAAAACAAAAACTTGTCACTGCAAAAGTTGCCTTTTTAACATCTTGTTTTGAAGGCCAAGTTATTCTTTTCGCCTCTGCCTTAAGTTCATTGAAAAACTTCACTATACCTTTTTGGTTTGATTTTTCCTTTACTTTAACATTCCCAGTAACAGCCATTTTATTCACATCCCTACTGTTTTGTGTTTAATGCTGTATTATTTTGTTTCTTTATGAAGTGTATGTTTGTGGCAGAACTTACAGTATTTCTTCATTTCTATTCTGTCTGGGTTATTTTTTTTGTTTTTCATTGTATTGTAATTTCTCTGTTTGCAATCAGTACAAGCTAAAGTTACTTTTACTCTCACAATCTACACCTCCCGGTTTTCCATCTATTTAAGAAAGCTCATACTTATTAAGCGCTAAGCTATCTTTAGCATTTTTGTTATACTTAAATAAGTTATCACAATTTAATACATATGTCAATGAATTAGTTCAAGGTGTTTTTTTATTAAACAATTTTCTTTCTTCTAATTCATAATGCATTTTTTTGTTTGTATTATTTAACTATTGAAGTAACAACTCCTGAACCTACTGTTCTTCCACCTTCTCTGATTGCGAATCTTAATCCCTCATCCATTGCTACTTGAGTGATTAGTTCAACATTCATGTCTATGTGATCTCCTGGCATTACCATTTCCATTCCGTCTGGTAATTTTATTGATCCAGTTACATCAGTTGTTCTGAAATAAAATTGTGGTCTATATCCGTCGAAGAATGGAGTATGTCTTCCGCCTTCTTCTTTTTTAAGTACATATACTTGACCTACAAATTTATCATGTGGATGTATTGAACCTGGCTTAGAAAGCACTTGACCTCTTTGAATATCTGTTCTTTGTACTCCTCTTAGTAATGCTCCGATGTTGTCTCCGGCCATTGCTTGATCTAAAAGTTTTCTGAACATTTCAACTCCTGTACATACAACTTTTCTTTTATCTTCGCTAAGTCCTACGATTTCTACTTCTTCTCCAACCTTAAGTATCCCAGCTTCAACTCTTCCTGTAGCAACTGTTCCTCTACCTGTGATTGTGAATACATCTTCTACTGGCATTAAGAATGCTTTATCTGTTGCTCTTGTTGGTGTTGGAATGTAGCTATCTACTGCTTCCATTAATTCAGCTATGCATTTTGATGCTTCTTCATCAGTTGGGTTTTCTAATGCTTTTAATGCTGATCCTGTTACTACTGGAATGTCGTCACCAGGGAAGTCATACTCACTTAATAATTCTCTTACTTCCATTTCAACAAGTTCTAATAATTCTGGATCATCTACCATATCTGCTTTGTTTAAGAATACTACTATATATCCTACTCCAACTCTGCTTGCTAATAGTATATGCTCTCTTGTTTGAGGCATTGGGCCATCTGCTGCACTAACAACTAGAATTGCTCCATCCATTTGTGCTGCGCCTGTGATCATGTTCTTTACATAATCTGCATGCCCTGGGCAATCAACATGTGCATAATGTCTATTATCTGTTTCATACTCAACATGTGATGTATTTATTGTAATTCCTCTTTCTCTTTCCTCAGGTGCTTTGTCAATTTGGTCAAACCTAGATACTTCTGCTAAACCTTTAGTTGCGAGTACTGCTGTTATTGCAGCTGTTAATGTTGTCTTGCCGTGATCTACGTGCCCTATTGTTCCAATGTTTACGTGTGGTTTGCTTCTTTCAAACTTTGCCTTTGCCATTTTGTATTCCTCCTCAATATAAATAATTACACTTTTGTGCAAGTAAACTCATCCTAGTGTATTGTACGGATTTAATAGTTATGGAGCCCATAACCGGAATTGAACCGGTGACCTCCACCTTACCAAGGTGACGCTCTGCCGACTGAGCTATATGGGCATTAAATTTTGGAGCGGGAAACGGGTATCGAACCCGCGACACCCAGCTTGGGAAGCTGGTGCTCTACCACTGAGCTACTCCCGCCGACGTACAACTTAAAGCTATACACCAATTATTGATTATACTACTGTTTATTTTTTTGTCAATGTATTTTCACCTTTTGCTTAGACATTTTTCTAATTTTCTTTTTACTCTTTGTAGCGCATTATCAATAGACTTTGCATGCCTATCTAAATCACAAGCAATCTCTTGATAAGATTTACCATCTAAGTATGACATCAACACTTCCATCTCTAGTTCTGAAAGAACTTCCCCAATTTCATTTTGAATGCTTATTACTTCTTCACGGCTTATAACTAGCTCTTCGGGATCAGTAATTTTAGCACCTGATAACACATCCAATAATGTTCTGTCTGATTCCTCGTCATATATTGGCTTATTTAAAGATATATATGTATTAAGGGGAATGTGTTTTTGGCGAGTAGCTGTTTTTATTGCTGTAATTATCTGTCTTGTAACACAAATTTCTGCGAAAGCCCTAAAAGAAGATAATCTATCTGCCTTAAAATCTCTAATGGCCTTATAGAGACCTATCATTCCTTCTTGATAAATATCTTCTTTATCAGCCCCAATCAAAAAATACGACTTAGCCTTGGCTTTAATAAAATTCCTGTATTTATTAATTAAATATTCTTGTGCTCTAACATTTCCATTTTGTGCTTCAATGACTACTTCTTCATCCAATCTTTCTTCAAAGCATGAAGTATCCATACTAGCTCTAATGATTTTTTCCAACAAATATCCCCTCCACACCAAACATGTGTCATATAGATGATTATACCTTAGTGCAATTTCTATAGTCAAGAAAATTCAATGGCTCCTGCGTATTTTTTCAAGTTTTTTTAATGTTTTTTCATCTATTCTCTCTTCTAACCAATTTCTTTTTCCTAAATGCTTTTTTTCGATATTTATTTGAATCTCTTTTTGTGTACTAATTACTTCGTGATAAAATTCAATGGAAGACATTCGAGTGGCCCCTCTTTGAAAGGTAACTTGCTGCTCTAGCGAGTCTGACGTGACAACGCAGACTTCGGATTTTCGTCCTATATTATTGACCATTCTCTCAATATAATCATCTGCCGTTTCGCCCTCTTTTGTAAAAATCACAACTAAATTTCCTTGTCTTTCTTTTTTTTGAAGGCTACCTTTAACCATTTGTGCATCAAAAACTATAAATATTTTATACCCTTTAAATCCCGAGTGATTTTGAAGAGTGTCAATAAGCTGCAGGCGTGAAGATTCGTAACTAAAATCTTTAATCTTTTTAAGATTTGGCCAGCTATTTATAACATTATACCCATCAACAAAAACTGTTTTCACTTTTTACCTCATTTAATCTTTTGCTTCATAATTTCATACATTATTATACCACCTGCAACCGATGCATTTAAAGATGTTATTTTCCCTGCCATGGGTATTTTTACTAGAACATCACATTTTTCTTTTGTAAGTTTAGAAATGCCTCTACCCTCACTTCCAATAACAAGGGCTACCGCACCAGTTAAATCAGTATTAAAAACATAATTTTCGGCATCCATATCCGCACCATAAACCCATACTCCGAGTCCTTTTATTTCTTCAATAGTTGCATTTATATTAGTTACTTTTACTATTTTCATATGTTCAATTGCACCAGCTGATGTTTTATACACTGTTGGTGTAACTCCCACATTTTTTCTCTTAGGTATAATTATTCCGTGAGCTCCGCATACCTCTGCAGTTCTTATGATAGACCCAAAGTTATGTGGATCTTCAATTTCATCTAGTATAATTATAAAAGGCTTTTCTCCTCTTTCTCGCGCATATTCAAATATGTCATTTAATTGAAAATATTTGTAAGGTGTTACTATAGCAATAACTCCTTGATGTGATGAAGTTTGTGATATTTCATCTAGTTTTCTTCTATCTACTTCTTTCGTAACAATTCCTTTTTCTTTGGCTAATGCTAGTACCACGCTTATAGATCCTACCATATCACCTTTGGCAATAAGAATGTACTCTATGGTTCTATCTGATTTTAGCGCTTCTATAACTGCATTTCTTCCTTCAACTAAATCCTCTCTAATGATTTTAGTCTCAACTTCTTTATTAACATTGCTATTCTTAGGGCTTATTTCAGTTCTTTCCCTAGCAAATTTTTTGTTTTCTGGTGCATTCTCTTCACTTTGTTTGTTTCTTTTATTACCTACTCTGCCTTTATCTTCTCTACTTTCTTTTGTACCCTGCTCGTCACCTCTAAATCTTCTGGAAGACGCTCCACCTTTATCATATTTACTACTTGAAAACCCTCTACTTTCTTTCGCACCTTTTTCGCTCGTCCTAACCCTTTTAGACCCTGTTCCAGTTTTCTCTTCCCTACTACTTCCAAATCCACTGTTTCCTTGATATTTTTTATTATCGCTCATTTCAAATACCTCTCTCTTTATCTATTTAACTTCATATTCTTTTCTTATTTCCATCATTTTTCCACAACTCATACCGCCTTCAGGGCATGGTCCACTAACACAACTTGGCCCTGCATATTTAAAAAGTACAGGTGCTACACTCCTCGCTTGCATCAGCATTGTTTTTGCCATTTGACGTATTTCCCATTGAGCTCTAGTACAACATCTCTGATTAAAGAAATGAATTAATTCTCTAGCATTCATAGTAACTATCATTTTAGTTTCACAAGCATTTGGAAATACATATCTCGCATCTTCGATAGCCTTTTTCTCAGCTTTGCCCTTAATAATTGTATATTGTTTTTTCTCAATTTCTTCAGTATTTATTAATTTTTCATCCTTTAAATATTCTTTTAAAAGATTAGCCAATTCATTTCTACACAATATCTCTACTAACTGATTATACTCCTCTTGAATGCGCTTCATAGATTCTATGAATATTATTTTTGCTTCTTCATCTTTTTCAATATTGGGAGGAATTATATATTCAAATTGTTCAAGCTTTACATATCTCTGACTCTGTTGAGAATATGATGCCACCCTATGTCTCACTAATTGATGGGTCAAACTTCTAGATATGCCCTCAATTGCAAAAGTAAAGCTCACATGTTCTATTGGCGAATGATGGCCATAAGTCATTAACATGTCTAACAACTTTTGTGTTTTTTGTTCATTCAAACCTTCTAGTATTTCATCAACCCCAACTTGACTATAACAGAGTTTAGCTGCCGCTGCTATAATTTTTTCTGGATTAGGCGTATGTTCAATTAATTTAACCTTAAGCACAATTACTCAGCCCCCAAATCGTGGTTTATAATCTTCTCGAAAATATAGTTTAGTCTTTCATTCTTTTCACTTAAATATAGAAATCCCACTAAAGCTTCAAACCCCGTAGCCCATTTATATTCATTTAAATCTCCATTTTTAGGTGTTGTGCCACTTTTAGAGTTTCTAGCTCTTTTAAATATACTGAGCTCTTCTTCATTTAGATTTTCTATAAAGAATTTCATATACTCACTTTGCGCATGTGCTTTTACATGTTCAACTGTTTTAATATGAATTTTATGAACATTCATATTTCTATTTTTTTCCACAAGATAGGTTCTAATAAATACCTCATAAACTGCATCTCCAACTAATGCAAGCACTAGTGGATTTATCTGTTTAACTTGTTCTACTGTAAATTTACCCTTTAGCATATTAAATTCCATGCTTATTCTCCTTTTTATTTATTAGACATTTCTATGATAAAAGGTAGTAGCCATTGTATGGTGGCTTATAACACGGCTACTACTTTTTATCGTTATAGGTATTTCTATATCAATGTACTTACTAAGGTCCTGCCCATCTTTACCGCTTATATCTTTTATCCTTGAATTTATTATTTACATGATACACATTTAAAATAAAAAACATCAAAAAAATGATAAAGCTCACCCTGTTTTAGGGCGAGCTTTATCACGGTACCACCTAAATTTGTACTCATTTTTTAACGGTTATTCTACCGGTAGTTTTGCTACAGCTCCGAAACGGGTTAAAAACTTTGAAAGTCTCTCAACCTACTATTTAATTTAGATTTAATATTTTTTATAGTTATTAATCAATATACACATTAAATATGCTACTGTCAATAGTAAAACCATCATCTAAGTTGTCACTAATAGCTTATAACATATTCGTTTATAAATGTTCTAGACCCATCATTAATAAGTACAATAGCATCGTTTTTACTTATAAAAAAGTTACTCACACAATATGACTAACTTTTTACCAAAGAATCCTTATTTTTAGCAAAAATCATTCTACCTGCTGCCGTCTGAAGTACTGATGTTACAATAACAACTATATTTTCACCAATATATCGTCTTCCACCTTCAACAACAATCATTGTACCATCATCTAAATAAGCTATCCCTTGGCCCGATTCTTTTCCATCTTTCATCACTTGAATTTTCATTTCTTCCCCTGGTAGAACTACTGGCTTTACTGCATTTGCAAGTTCATTAATATTTAAAACTGGAACTCCTTGGAATTCAGCTACCTTGTTAAGATTAAAATCGTTAGTAATTACTTTACCATTCAAAACTTGAGCTAACTTAAGAAGTTTGCTATCTACTTCTGCAATATTGGGAAAGTCTTTCTCCCAAATTTCAACTTCTATATTTAATTCCTTTTGAATTTTGTTTAGTATATCTAATCCTCTTCTGCCTCTATTCCTTTTAAGCCCATCTGATGAATCAGCTATATGCCTAAGCTCCTCCAATACGAAAGTTGGTATTACTAGTGGCCCTTCAACAAAACCCGTTTGACAAATATCAAATATTCTACCATCAATTATTACTGATGTATCTAGCACCTTAGGATTTTCATTAGTAAATCCTTTGATTTTCTTATCTTTGAATCCATCTTTCCTTTTAATGCTTGTAAAGAAGGATAATATTTCATCTCTTTTTCTAGCGCAAATATCTGCTCCTAAAGCTGCCATTATAACAGTAAAAATAACTGCAATAATATTCCATATAAGAGATTGGTACTTAAATAATCCCGCAAACAAAGATGCTATTACAAGCCCTATTATTGCCCCTCCTGTACCAAAAATAATTTGAGAAGTCGGCATTTTTTGTGTGCTTTTCTCCACATGATCCATAAACTTCATTATAAAAGATACGATTATAGGAGATATTAGAAATAAAATAACTCCAAAAATTAAAGTAGAAAAAATAATGAATATTATTCCTTGAATTGTACCATTTTTTAAATAATTAAGCCCACCTAAATAGCTTGTGCTTAGAAGCATATCTCCTATTAAGTACCCCAAAATTAGTCCTATGATTGTAAAAAGTCCTCTCAAAATTTTTTTTAACAAAAAATTTCACCTCCTTCTAAATTATTAACACTTATTTGGATTTATATCCTGTTATTATCTAATATATACTATAAAGTTGTGCATTTCAATAAAATGCACCCTAGAATTAACAATTTGTTAAACGAAATCCCTTATTTTGTTTAACGCTTGTTCCATATTAAGTTCAAACACTAACATTATTTCACTGGCTACCATCCCTTCAACTCTTTCTAGAATCTTTAACTCACCCGGTGGAAGCATATCTTTCTTCTTTAAATAATATAAATCCCTAAGTACCTCGCACATTTTTAGAGCATTACCACTTTGGATTTTTTTCTTGTTAAATCTATATCTATTATTCCAATTACTTTCTATACAATTGGACCTATTTGATATTGTATTTAAAACTGTTTCTAATTCTACTTTATTTGAAATGTTTCTTATTTTATGTTTCTCTATTTTATCTATCGGAATCATAAAATTCATATTATCTAATAAAAGATATATATTTATATATTTACATTTTATATTATACAATTCTTCACTGTTTATATTCTGTACATACCCAGCACCATAATATGCTACAAATATTTTTTGGCCAATATTTAACATAACACGCCCCCTATTAATAAAACTCCTGTTGCTTTATTATATATTCATAAGGTTAAATGCGTACTTAATTTATTGACAAAAACGTAATGTAAATCCTATAATAAAGATAGTATAGCTACTTAAATGATTAAAAGGAGTTGAACTTAATGAAAGATTGTATTTTTGATAATTTTCAAAACTCTGTGGATGAGTCCCTATTACGACATAAAAGTATTTTGGATATAATCACCAAACTTCAAGAGTCTCAGGCTAGAGTTAACAGAGCTGTTGCAAAGTCTGTTACCAATTGTGGTTGTATTGGCGTGGAAGCAAAGAAGCAATATACTCCTGCTGATATAGATGATTTAGATTTGGATACTCTTAGTGCTTCACTTGATACCCACATGCTAGGTAATCTTTGTGAAAACTGTAGAGAAGTCTTAGAAAAAGAATTAGGAAACAACCTTTTTTATATTGCTTCTTTATGTAATCTTGTAGACTTAAACTTATATGATATTCTTTTAAAAGAGTATAACAAAATAAGTACCTTAGGTAAATATACTATGCGTTAGTAAATATAGCATAAAATAAGTTAAAACTTATTTTATGCTATATTTGCTTATCTAACATAAATTGCTCTTTTAACCTTCTTAACCCATTTTTAATAGCTTTAGCCCTTGCTTCCCCAATACCTTCTACGCTATCAAGTTGTTGATAAGAAGCTTCCATTGTAGTTTTTAATTCTCTAAAGTGCTTAACTAAATTTTCTATAACATTTACAGGTATTCTAGGTATCTTACCAAGCATTCTATATCCTCTTGGAGAAATTAGAGTATCTACTAACGGAACACCTATATATCCAATAATCCTAGAAATAAAATCTAAATCCATGAGCTCTTCAGAACTCATATTTTCTATTTGGCTATATATTTGCGTATAATCCATACCACTTTGACAATAATCCCTTATTAAGAGTATCCCATCCTCCTCAACACTTCTAATTAACTCATTTAGTTGCATTGAAATTAGTCTGCCCTCATTTCCTAGTTCACATATATGCCTTTCAATTTCACCAACTATCCTCATAACCATTTCTGTTCTTTGTATTGCTGATATTACATCAAACAAGGTTGCTAAATCTTGAAATTCTAAAAGATTTAGATTACTTACTACTCGCTCAAGAACTGAAACATACTTTTCTAATGTCTGAATAGCTTGATTTGCCTTCGCTAAAATAATACTACTATCTCTTAAAACATATTTTATATCATCTTTGTATACAGTTATGATGGTTCTTCTTTGTGATATTGCAACAACAGCATACCCAGTCTGCTTAGCTATTCTTTGAGCTGTCCTATGCCTTGTCCCTGTTTCAAAAGTGGGTATTGTAGGGCTTGGCATGAGCTGAGTATTAGCATATAATATTTTTTTCAAATCACTGCTTATTACTATGGCTCCATCCATCTTTGCTAGTTCATATACATAAGCAGGGCTATAGTCCGCATTTATTCGAAATCCGCCATCTACGATGTCTAATATTTCCTTACTGTCTCCTAAAACAATAAGCCCTCCCGTTTTAGCTCTTAAGATATTTTCAAGTCCTTCCCTAAGCGTCGTTCCAGGGGCCATTCTTTTTAATATATTCATAAGTTCCTTGCTTTTTTCTTCTCTCATCTTTTTCTCCCTACTTAATAAATAGTGCCATTAAAAAATCTTATAATATCTTTTAATGAAGCCGTCCCTATAATATTAATATCCTTAGCATTAATTTTCTTTTCGCACTTATACAATAATTGTTTGTCGAGCTTTATTTCCTTACTTTTCACGCTAGACAATACCAAGCCCTAACTCTCCAGAAGTCCCATCTAAATTTAGTCGCCCTACTACATTAACATAAATATCACAATTATAAAAAGTAACCCTTTATTTTTTTCTAAACTAGTCTCTTAAATAAAAAAACTAGAAGCATTTAATATTTGAGTAGGCCTTCTTGTCTCATTATAATATTATACAAGATTAAATAAATTCTTACAAATAAAATAAATTATATTATTTATATTTGCATAAGGTTGTACACCCTATAAAACCGAAATAATAAAATAGTTTTAACGAAAAAATATTCTTGATTATTAAAGATAAGAATGGTATTATAAATATAATATTTTTTTAAGGAGAGATTAATTATGAAAAACTTATTAAATCAAAAAATACAATTTGTCTTTAGTCGCCAATTTACATAGGATTTGTACCTAAAAATTAAACATAGGTACAGGTCCATTGATGCTTGCATCAAATGATTTGTATCTATGTTGACTATGATTATAAGTTTTTCATAAGTTATATGAAAAAAGTCACATAGATATTCTATGTGGCTTTTTTTTGTATTTTAAATATCTTTTCTTAATTTTACAAAGGAGGATTTTGATGGAAGTCGCAACAGGAATATTAGTACAAAGCTTAATTTTATCAATCATGGTATTGGGGGTGTATATAAGCTATAAAATTTTGGACTTTCCGGACTTATCTGCTGATGGAAGTTTTTCCTTAGGGGCAGCAATAATAGCTGTAACCTTAAAAAGTGGAATTTCTCCTATTTTAGGCTCAGTGCTTGCGCTAGCTTCTGGGTGTATAGCGGGGTTATTAACGGGAATACTCCATGTTAAATTTAAAATATCAAACTTACTTTCAGGCATTCTAGTAATGGGGATTTTATATTCTCTAAACCTACGGATTATGGGAAAGGCAAACATTGCCCTCTTTAATGATGAAAATATTTTTTATGATTTCAACCCTTTAATTGTAGCTTTAATCTTAGTTGTAATATTTAAAGTTGCTATCGATATGTTTTTAAAAACAGGATTAGGATATGCATTGAAAGGTGTGGGCGATAACCCACAAATGATTAAATCTTTAGGCGTAGAAATAGGTAAAATAAAAATATTAGGACTTATGATATCTAATGGACTTATAGCTTTTTCTGGAAGTATGATGGCTCAATATCAAGGATTTTCGGATATATCTATGGGCATAGGTACATTAATTTTAGGTATAGCTTCTATAATCATTGGATCATCTATTATTAAAAACGGCAAGTTTATAAAACAGACAAGTAGTGTAATTATAGGCACTCTAATCTACCAAATTACCATATATTTAGCTATGAATTTTGGACTTACACCTGTGGATTTAAAAATGGTCACATCTTTTGTAATAATTTTATTTATAACAGTTGGTGGTAGAAGTAATAGTGAAAGTAACAAATCTATACGGGGGTGGTTATTAAATGTTAAAAATACAAGATTTATCAAAAATTTTTTATAATTCTTATTTAGGTGAAAATGTGTTATTTAAGGGCATTAATTTAGACATTAACGAAGGGGATTTTATAAGCATAATTGGTAGCAATGGAACAGGTAAGTCCACATTATTAAATATAATTTCTGGATTAGTTAAAGAAAGCTCAGGTAATATTTTTCTTGAAGGAAATGATTTAACTAAAATGCCTGAACATAAAGTAACAAGAATTGTAAGCAGGGTTTTTCAAAACCCATCCTTAGGAACATGTCCATCCATGACCGTTAGAGAAAATTTATCTCTGGCTTTAAATAAGGGTAAATTAATTAATTTTAAATATTGCCTTAGATATAAAACTAAAGAACTGGAAGCTCTTTTAAATGGAATATCATTAGATCTAAAGAAGCTTTTAGATGTGAATGTAAATTATTTATCAGGGGGACAAAGACAAGCTCTATCATTGATAATGGCAAGCCTATCTGCTCCTAAGTTACTGTTGTTAGATGAACATACTGCAGCATTAGATCCAAAGACATCTAATGAGATAATGGAGTTAACTCAAAAGATTGTAAAAGAAAAAAATATTACTACATTAATGATAACTCATAATTTAAAGGATGCACTTCAGTATGGTAATAGGCTAATAATGCTACATAAAGGTGAAGTTATTTTAGATTTAAATGAATCCGAAAAGAAAAAATTAACAATAGAAAGTATATTGAAAAAATTTGAATACGCGGTATAAAGGAGGTATTATTGTGAAAAAAATGTTAGCTACTACACTAATAATTACATGCATATTAACCGGATGTACAAAAACGAATGAAAAGAAGAAAGTTATAAAAATAGGTATAAGTCAAATAGTAGAGTATGTTGCACTAGATCAAAGTAGAGAAGGATTTATAAAAGCACTAGAGGATAATGGTTATAAGGAGGGAGACAATATAGATATTGATTATCAAAATGCCCAAGGAGATATAACTACGACCCAAACTATCGGCAAAAAGTTTGCATCTGGAAAGAAGGATTTAATTTATGCAATAGCTACCCCTTCAGCACAGGGGTCATATAATGCTACAAAAAAAATTCCAATAATAATTACGGCCGTTACTGATCCTGTGCAAGCTGGAATAATAAAGTCTTTAGATAAGCCAGAAACTAATGTTTCTGGGACTTCAGATTATTTACCAGTGAAAAAACAATTGGAGTTAATAAAGGAATTGATGCCCAATGCTAAAAGAATAGGAATTTTATATAATACAAGTGAAGTAAATTCACAAGTACAGGTAAATGAGCTAAAAAAAGCAGCTAAAGGTTATGAAATTGTTACTTCCGGAGTAACAAGCACTAATGAAGTTAATAGTGCCATAAGTAGCTTACTTGCGAAAATAGACGTTTTATATGTACCAACTGATCAGTTAATAGTGTCATCCATGCCTATAATAGTAAAAAATACATTGGAGGCAAAAATACCTGTTATAGCATCGGAAAAAGGCTCCGTAGAATCTGGAGCATTAGCTACTGTAGGAATAGATTATTATAAGTTAGGATATGAAGCAGGTAACATGGCAGTTGATGTACTAAAGGGTAATGATATATCTAATATGCCAATTAAAATCTCTGAAGAAACAGAAGTGTATATAAATAAAGATACATTAAAATCATTGAATATATCTATGCCAGAGATTAAAAATGTTAAATATATAGATAATAAATAAGCATTTTTATATAAAATATTAATGTGCCTATGTTGTTTATGAAAAATCTTTTATTATTTAAATTGTAGAATTACATTACCATAATCCAATAGTTAGCGATACAACTGATTCACATGTTGTGTATAACAGAATATAATTGCATATCCTGAATAAAACTAAGAAAAACCGTATACCTCTTGTGTGCAGTTTTCCTTAGTTTTATTTATTCGTAAGTTTAGTTATAAACTGAAAGTAAAAAAAATTATGTTTTTTAAGCATATCCTACACATAAACAACATTAAATATGTAAAGTCTTAAAAATCAATTCACTATTTTTCATAAGAACACTTACATTATCACCTTTATTAATATTACCCTTAAGTATTTCTTCAGAAAGCTTATCTTCCACAGTATTAGTTATTTCTCGCCTTAGTGGTCTAGCTCCATAAGTAGTATTAAGTCCCGCCTTAGCTAAATGCTTCTTAGTTTCCTCATCAAAAGTAATATTAATTTCAAGATCTTTAAGACGCTCTTTTACTACCTTAAGCATTAATCCTACTATTTTATATAAATCTTCATGTTCTAGCGAATGAAATACGATAATCTCATCTATTCTATTTAAAAATTCAGGTCTAAATGAATGTTTTAGCTCTTCCATTATATTTTCTTTCATCTTTTCATATTTAGAGCTTGCTTCATTATCCTTTATATCGAAACCTAGAGACCTCTGTTTTTTTATACTAGACGCGCCTACATTTGATGTCATTATAATTACTGTATTTTTAAAATCTACTGTTTTCCCTTTTCCGTCTGTTAGCCTTCCATCCTCTAATATCTGTAACAAAATATTAACTACGTCTGGATGAGCTTTTTCAATTTCATCAAAAAGTATAACTGAATAAGGGTTCCTCCTCACCTTTTCCGTTAATTGACCACCTTCATCAAAACCTACATATCCTGGTGGCGAACCCATAAGCCTTGAAACAGTGTGCTTATCCATATATTCTGACATATCTATTCTTATCATGTTATTTTCATCACCAAACATGGCATCTGCTAAAGCTTTAGACAATTCTGTTTTTCCTACACCAGTGGGACCTAAAAATATAAAAGATCCTATAGGTCTCTTTGGATCCTTTAACCCTACCCTTGCACGTCTTACAGCTCTTGAAATAGATTTCACTGCCTCACCTTGTCCTATTACTCTCGTGTGGAGTACCTCTTCTAACTTTAGTAGCCGTTCCGATTCTTTTTCAGTCAATTTTTCTATAGGTATATTAATCCACCTTGATACCACATTAGCAATTTCAAGCTCTGTAACTATTAGCTCATCCGCTTGATTTTGAGTTTTCCAATTGTTTTTTGAATTATACAATTTATCCTTTAATTGTTTTTCGATATCTCTAATCTTAGCTGCTTTTTCAAAGTCCTGCACTGATATAGCATCAGCTTTCTCTTTACAAATTCCATCTATTTTTTCTTCTAAATTTTTCAAATTTTCTGGAGCAGTTAAATTTTGAATTCTTACTTTTGCACCAGCCTCGTCTATAAGATCTATTGCTTTATCAGGTAAGTATCTATCTGATATATATCTATGTGATAAGCTAACAGCTGCTTCTATTGCACTATCCGTAATCTTTACTCTATGATGTGCTTCATACTTATCTCTTAATCCTTTTAATATTTCAACAGCTTCATTTTTGCTTGGTTCTCCTACAATTATAGGTTGAAATCTCCTCTCGAGTGCTGCATCTTTTTCAAAATGCCTTTTGTATTCATCTATAGTTGTTGCCCCTATGCATTGAAGTTCTCCTCGAGCGAGGGCCGGTTTTAATATATTAGATGCATCAATAGCTCCTTCAGCTCCTCCTGCCCCAATGATAGTATGAATTTCATCTATAAATATAATAACATTTCCTGCGACGACTATCTCTTGCATAACCTTTTTAAGCCTTTCCTCAAACTCTCCCCTGTATTTAGAACCTGCCACCATTGAGGATATATCCAAAGTTATAACCCTTTTGTCTTTTAAAATTTCAGGAATGCTACCGGAAGCTATTCTTTGTGCTAGTCCCTCTGCTATAGCTGTTTTCCCTACGCCTGGTTCTCCTATAAGGCATGGATTATTCTTCATTCTTCTGCATAAAATTTCTAAAAGTCTTTGAGTTTCATTACCTCTACCTATAACAGGATCAAGTTTACCTTGTCTTGCCATCTCAGTTAAGTCTTTACCAAAACGTTCTAAGTTTGGAGTACCCTGTTTTTGCTTTTCTTTTGATAAACTACCTTTTGGAGTATCTTCAGAACACCAATTATTTAGTATACCATTTCTAAGTTTATTAAAGTCCGCTCCTAAATTAGCCAAAATTGTATATGCAACACCTTCTTCTTCTCTAATCAAGGCTAACAAAATATGCTCTGGACTAATATAATTATGATTCAAATTTCTAGCTTCCAGAAGACTTAGTTCTAGTAGCCTTTTTGTTCTTGGAGTTAGAGGTATCTCGCTACTTCGCATTTCTATGTCTCCTTCTCCCTCATACTCCATTACTAATTTCTTTACTCCCTCAGACGAAATTTTCATATCATCCAATGATTTTTTACATACTCCGTCTTCATCCTTTAGAATTCCTAGCAATATATGCTCTGTCCCTACATAACCATGCTTTAATTGCTTTGCCTCCTCTTGAGCATATACTAAAATCTTTTGTGATCTTTCTGTAAATTTATTAAACATCATGTTAAAACACCTCACTTGCAATGGATTTACTTCTTCCTTTAATTATGACCAATTGCACCCAGTTTTATCCTAAAAATACCAATATCGAAGTGAGTTTCATACTTTACTATCTATAAGAATAAAAAATAAGCATAAATAACACAGTACTCTATTTAATAACTCCTATAAAATCAAAAACAAATTTCGGAAAGTTTTATTTCCTAATTTGTTTTTTTAAAATATTCAAACATTAATAGTGATGGCCTTCTTAAATATATTATGCAAATAGCTCACTTACATAATTGCTCTTAATTTCCTCTTTACCTTCCCTTTTGTGATGTGATGTAATATTTGCCATTTTCTTTATCTCCTTGTGTTACAACGGTAAAAGAATTATTTTCCAACATTTCACATAATATTTTCATTTCATCAGCATTTTTCATTTTTGAAATAATTGTGAACTTATCATTTCGCTCTATTATGCCCATATAATCATGAATGCTGCTGTAATCACTTAAGTTAATTTCTCCAGGAATGTCTAATTTATATTCAGACATTTAATTCTCCCCTCTTTACTATATTTCACATTAGGTTTTGTAATTTTGAGCAAAATATGCGCATTTATTATAATTTACTTTTATTCTTTTTCTATACCTAAAAATTCATAATTAAATCATCTCCTGCGGAGCTGCACAGCTTCGAAGAAGATGAATTGACGACTTCAGAAGGAGATTTATACCCTCACTTATATGAGTTGGGAGACTTTCCTTCTGAAATGTCGTTAAAACAAAGAAATAAAACCGTAGCTACCTATGGTTTTATTTCTTTATTTTATTTCTATTCCAGGTTCTTGCTAGCTTCAATTATTTTATCAATTCCATCCTGAGGCACTTCTTCATATCTTTCAAACTTGACTCTAAAATTTGCCCTAGCACCAGTCATTGAGCGTAAATCTGTTGCATAATCAAATAATTCTGATTGAGGTACTTCTCCTATGACTTTCTGACCTCTTTCAACAGACTCCATCCCCAAAATTCTACCTCTTTTCTTGCTTATATCCGTAATAATATCGCCCATATAGTCCTCTGGACATGTGACCTCCACATGCATAATTGGTTCTAATAAAACAGGATCTGATTCCTTAAGGCCCTTCTTGTAAGCTAACGACGCTGCCATTTTAAATGCCATTTCAGAAGAATCTACAGCATGATACGAACCATCATGTAACGTTGTTTTAAGTCTTATAACTGGGAATCCTCCAAGTACACCATGCCTAATGCATTCCCTTAACCCTTTTTCAACAGCAGGTATATACTGCCTTGGAACTGTTCCACCAACCACCGCATCAATAAATTCTAAATCATCTGCACCGTCTATTCTAGGCTCAAATTTAATCTTTACATCACCATACTGGCCATGTCCTCCGGATTGCTTTTTATGTTTTCCTTGGACATCAGAAGTTCTTTTAATTGTTTCTCTATAAGCAATCTTTGGAATTTCTAATGATACTTCAACTCCAAATTTATTTTTCAATTTACTAACTATAACCTGCAAGTGGGTAGATCCTAATCCTGAGATTATAGTTTGTGCATTTTCTGCGCTCCTAGATATTGAGAATGTAGGATCTTCTTCTAACAATTTTGTTAATCCATTAGATATTTTATCTTCATCACCTTTAGCTTTAGTTACAATAGCTCTTGAAAAAACTGGTTGTGGGAACTCCATAGTATCAAACATTATTAGTTTCGCTCTATCACAGAGAGTATCTCCAGTAGTCGTGCATTGAAGTTTTGCAACTGCACCTATATCCCCTGCCGCAATTTCTCGAGTTTGAAATTGTTGTTTTCCTTTTAAAAAATACATAGCACCTATTTTTTCTTCTTTATTTTTATTAGTATTATATACTATTGTGTCACTTTTAGCTTTTCCAGTAATAACACGGAACATAGATAATTTACCTACAAAAGGATCTGCAATAGTTTTAAATACTAATGCTGAGAATGGACCCATATCATCAATTTTGACTTGCGTATATTTATTGTTTTTCATACCTTTTGCAATGTACATAGTTGTTTCAATTGGAGAAGGGAAGCATTCAACCATATCTTCTAGCAACGTATTCATTCCTATACCAAGTAAAGCAGATCCACACATTATAGGTGTAATTTCTCCCATAGAAGCTCCTTTTATAAGACCTTGATATATTTCTTTTTCACTTATAGAACCCTCATTGAAATATTTTTCTAATAGAACTTCATCTGTTTCAGCAACTGCTTCCATAACCATCTGTTTACACTCATCCACTTTATCTATTAATTCTTCTGGAATATCACTATCTTCCATCCCATGTGTTTTAGGATTAAATATTTGAGCCCTTCTAGATATGACATTTATTACGCCGCTAAAATTTTCTTCACTACCTATAGGATATTGAATTGGTACTGCGGATATTCCAAATGTTTCTTTTATCTGTTGCAAAGCAACTTGAAAATTACTATTTTCCCTATCTAGCTTATTAATAAAAAATGCTCTAGGTAGCTTATGATCATTGATATATTCCCAAGCCTTCTCAGTTCCAACTTCTACACCTGATACCCCACAAACAGTTATCATTGCCATATCTACAGCTCTTAGCCCCTCAATCATTTCTCCTTCATAATCAAAATATCCAGGCATATCTACTAAATTTAATTTTATATTTCCCCATTCACTTAAAGCCACTGATGTAGAAATAGACGTTTTTCTTTTCTTTTCTTCAATATCGTAATCACTAATTGTAGTACCATCATTAACTTTTCCGAATCTATCTATAGCTTTAGTGTAATATAATATTGATTCCATTAATGTGGTTTTTCCTGAACCACTATGTCCAACAATTCCTATATTTCTTAGATTTTTGCTTATATATTCTTTCATATACGATACCTCCTAGCTTTTCGTTAGATATATATTCATATATTCTACCTTTAAATAAAAAGCCTTTGTATATAGCTGAATTTTATAATTATTACTTTCTAAAAAAGATAAAAGTACCAATAAAATAAATTTATTGATACTTAATTATATATTTAAACTAAATATAAGTTATTACTAAAGCTCATATCTATTTTTTAAAATTTGTATATTATTTATTATAATTTTTCAAAAAATAAAAAAAAGCTAATAATTAGCTTTGTATACTTTAAATAAAAATGGCTCCGCGAAAAGGATTTGAACCTTCAACCTATCGGTTAACAGCCGAGTGCTCCACCGTTGAGCTATCGCGGAACATTACCTAGCGACAACCTACTCTTCCACAAGGTCACCCCTGCAGTACCATCGGCGCATTGAAGCTTAACCTTCGTGTTCGGTATGGGAACGGGTGTTACCTTCATGCCATAATCACTAGATTGAGAAAATAAATATTCTCTCAAAATTGCACAGTGAACTAGTCTTCTCGCTTACGCTTGAAGTATCGCTTTATTTCTAATTATATATTTAGGTCAAGCCCTCGACTTATTAGTATTAGTCAGCTGAACATGTTACCATGCTTACACCTCTAACCTATCAACCTGGTGGTCTTCCAGGAGTCTTACTAACACCGCACTTACGTGCGAGTTATGGGAAATCTCATCTCAGGGTGGGCTTCACGCTTAGATGCTTTCAGCGTTTATCCCTTCCAAACATAGCTACCCAGCGATGCCACTGGCGTGACAACTGGTGCACCAGAGGTTTGTCCATCCCGGTCCTCTCGTACTAAGGACAGCTCCCTTCAAATTTCCTACGCCCGCGACGGATAGGGACCGAACTGTCTCACGACGTTCTGAACCCAGCTCGCGTGCCGCTTTAATGGGCGAACAGCCCAACCCTTGGGACCTACTTCAGCCCCAGGATGCGACGAGCCGACATCGAGGTGCCAAACCTCCCCGTCGATGTGGACTCTTGGGGGAGATCAGCCTGTTATCCCCGAGGTAGCTTTTATCCGTTGAGCGATGGCCCTCCCACGAGGTACCACCGGATCACTAAGCCCGACTTTCGTCCCTGCTCCACTTGTAAGTGTCGCAGTCAGGCTCCCTTCTGCCTTTGCACTCTTCGCGCGATTTCCAACCGCGCTGAGGGAACCTTTGGGCGCCTCCGTTACTTTTTTGGAGGCGACCGCCCCAGTCAAACTGCCCACCTAACAATGTCCTGTGACCAGATTCATGGCCTCCAGTTAGAACCTCAGTACTGTCAGGGTGGTATCCCAAGGATGACTCCACACAGGCTGACGCCCATGTTTCTCAGTCTCCCACCTATCCTGTACAGACAATACCGAAATTCAATGCTAAGCTACAGTAAAGCTCTACGGGGTCTTTCCGTCCAATCGCGGGTAGCAAGCATCTTCACTTGCACTACAATTTCGCCGGATGTGTTGTTGAGACAGTGCCCAAATCATTACGCCATTCGTGCGGGTCGGAACTTACCCGACAAGGAATTTCGCTACCTTAGGACCGTTATAGTTACGGCCGCCGTTTACTGGGGCTTAAGTTCATACCTTCGCTTGCGCTAAGTAATCCCCTTAACCTTCCAGCACCGGGCAGGCGTCAGCCCCTATACATCAGCTTTCGCTTTAGCAGAGACCTGTGTTTTTGCTAAACAGTTGCTTGGGCCTATTCTCTGCGACCTACTTACGTAGGCACCCCTTCTCCCGAAGTTACGGGGTCAATTTGCCGAGTTCCTTAACAACAATTCTTCCGATGGTCTTAGGATTCTCTCCTCACCTACCTGTGTCGGTTTGCGGTACGGGCACCAATATCCTCGATAGAGACTTTTCTTGGCAGCGTGGAATCAGATACTTCGGGAATAAATTCCCTTCCCCATCACATCTCAGCGTTAAGAGCAAACGGATTTGCCTGCTTGCTCCGCCTAAATGCTTAGACACACATCCAATAGTGTGCACATCTTATCCTCCTGCGTCATCCCATTTCTAATAACGTCCATTGGTGGTATCGGAATATCAACCGATTGTCCATCACCTACGCCTTTCGGCCTCGGCTTAGGTCCCGACTAACCCTGAGAGGACGAGCCTTCCTCAGGAAACCTTAGGTTTTCGACCGTTAAGATTCTCACTTAACTCTCGCTACTCATGCCAACATTCTCACTTCTGTACCGTCCACCACTCCTTACGGTATGACTTCAGCCAGTACAGAAAGCTCCTCTACCGCGTACACAATTGTGTACACCCATAGCTTCGGTGGTAAGTTTTAGCCCCGGACATCTTCGGCGCAGGATCTCTTGACTAGTGAGCTATTACGCACTCTTTAAATGAGTGGCTGCTTCTGAGCCAACATCCTAGTTGTCTTAGAAATCCCACATCCTTTTCCACTTAACTTACACTTTGGGACCTTAGCTGATGGTCTGGGCTGTTTCCCTTTTGACTACGGATCTTATCATTCGCAGTCTGACTGCCGAAATAAAAGTATATGGCATTCGGAGTTTGATAGGGTTCAGTAACTGTTGTCAGCCCCTAGCCCATTCAGTGCTCTACCTCCATTACTCAATTAATCGACGCTAGCCCTAAAGCTATTTCGAGGAGAACCAGCTATCTCCGAGTTCGATTGGAATTTCTCCGCTATCCACAGCTCATCCCATGGTTTTTCAACACCAACGTGGTTCGGACCTCCACGGAATTTTACTTCCGCTTCATCCTGGCCATGGATAGGTCACCCGGTTTCGGGTCTACGACATGCAACTATGCGCCCTATTCAGACTTGGTTTCCCTTCGGCTCCGTACCTTAAGTACTTAACCTTGCTACATATCGTAACTCGTTGGCTCGTTCTACAAAAAGCACGCCGTCACACATATAAAGTGCTTCGACCGGTTGTAGGCACACGGTTTCAGGTTCTATTTCACTCCCCTTCCGGGGTTCTTTTCACCTTTCCCTCACGGTACTTCTTCACTATCGGTCACTAGGTAGTATTTAGCCTTGGGAGGTGGTCCTCCCAGCTTCCCACAAGGTTTCACGTGTCTCGTGGTACTCTGGATTAGATCTGACTGTTTTTCCTTTTCATTTACAGGCCTATTACCTTCTGCGGAGCAGCTTTCCAGCTATCTTCAATTAAGGAATTGCAGTATTTATGATCTATCCTCAACCCCCAGATCAAAGACCTGGGTTTGGGCTCTTTCCCTTTCGCTCGCCGCTACTTAGGAAATCGATGTTTCTTTCTCTTCCTCCGGGTACTTAGATGTTTCAGTTCCCCGGGTCTACCTCTGCATACCTATTTATTCAGTATGCAGTACATAGTTGTTACTATGTGGGTTCCCCCATTCGGAAATCTTTGGATCACAGGCTATTTGCGCCTACCCAAAGCTTATCGCAGCTTAACGCGTCCTTCTTCGGCTCCTAGTGCCAAGGCATTCGCCATGCGCCCTTTGTAGCTTGACCTTGATTCTGTCTATTTACATAGACGGTTATATTAATTTTGCGAAATTGTATTAAATCAATTTATAAACTACTTGCGTAGTTTTAATTTTTTTAAAACAACTTTTTTCACTGTGCAATTTTCAAAGAACATTTTAAGAAAAACTATTCATTATCTAACTCCTAAGAGTTAGATAAAATTAGTCTCTCAAAATTAAACAGAGAACTAGGTACGATTAATTACAATAGATATTTTTGAAGAACAAATTAATATTCTTCTATTGCATCGACCGAAGTCAATACATCTACTCCCTAGAAAGGAGGTGATCCAGCCGCAGGTTCTCCTACGGCTACCTTGTTACGACTTCACCCCAATCATCAATCCCACCTTCGGCCGCTGGCTCCTTACGGTTACCTCACGGACTTCGGGTGTTACCAACTCTCATGGTGTGACGGGCGGTGTGTACAAGGCCCGGGAACGTATTCACCGCGACATGCTGATTCGCGATTACTAGCAACTCCGGCTTCATGTAGGCGAGTTGCAGCCTACAATCCGAACTGGGATGAGTTTTTGAGTTTGGCTCCACCTTGCGGTCTTGCATCTCTTTGTACTCACCATTGTAGCACGTGTGTAGCCCTAGACATAAGGGGCATGATGATTTGACGTCATCCCCACCTTCCTCCCGGTTAACCCGGGCAGTCTCACTAGAGTGCTCAACTTAATGGTAGCAACTAATGATAAGGGTTGCGCTCGTTGCGGGACTTAACCCAACATCTCACGACACGAGCTGACGACAACCATGCACCACCTGTCACCCTGTCCCGAAGGACTTCGCCCATCTCTGGGTTATGCAGGGGATGTCAAGTCTAGGTAAGGTTCTTCGCGTTGCTTCGAATTAAACCACATGCTCCGCTGCTTGTGCGGGCCCCCGTCAATTCCTTTGAGTTTTAATCTTGCGATCGTACTCCCCAGGCGGAATACTTAATGTGTTAACGGCGGCACCGAGGTTCGACCCCCGACACCTAGTATTCATCGTTTACGGCGTGGACTACCAGGGTATCTAATCCTGTTTGCTCCCCACGCTTTCATGCCTCAGCGTCAGTTACAGTCCAGTAAGTCGCCTTCGCCACTGGTGTTCTTCCTAATCTCTACGCATTTCACCGCTACACTAGGAATTCCACTTACCTCTCCTGCACTCTAGACACCCAGTTTCAAATGCAGCACCCAAGTTAAGCTCGGGTATTTCACATCTGACTTAAATGTCCGCCTACGCATCCTTTACGCCCAGTAAATCCGGACAACGCTTGCCACCTACGTATTACCGCGGCTGCTGGCACGTAGTTAGCCGTGGCTTCCTCCTCTGGTACCGTCATTATCGTCCCAGAAGACAGAACTTTACAACCCGAAGGCCTTCATCATTCACGCGGCGTTGCTGCGTCAGGGTTTCCCCCATTGCGCAATATTCCCCACTGCTGCCTCCCGTAGGAGTCTGGACCGTGTCTCAGTTCCAATGTGGCCGATCACCCTCTCAGGTCGGCTACGCATCGTCGCCTTGGTGAGCCGTTACCTCACCAACTAGCTAATGCGCCGCGGGTCCATCTCAAAGTGGAATTTTCCGAAGAAAAATCCTTTGATGTTTCGATCATGCGACCAAAACATATTATGCGGTATTAATCTCCCTTTCGGGAGGCTATTCCCCTCTTTGAGGCAGGTTACCCACGTGTTACTCACCCGTCCGCCGCTAATCCACCCCGAAAGGTTTCATCGCTCGACTTGCATGTGTTAGGCACGCCGCCAGCGTTCGTCCTGAGCCAGGATCAAACTCTCAATTTAAAAGTTTACACTTTTTTAGTTGAAATGATTAATCTGCGACAACTGTTAAGTTGTTACGCAAGCTCATTACATACTTTTAGTCTTACGACTAAATTTTACTTTATACTAAAGTAATTAACTGGTTTAGCGAAATATTATTTCGCTATCTTTACCTATTTCTCTGTTTAATTTTCAAAGACCAATTTGCTTTGTCATCATGTGACGACTTCTACTATTCTACTAGGCATTTCTTGTTTTGTCAACAACTTTTTAAAAATTATTTTCATTTGAAAATATATTAAATAGTTATCAACAGTTAGCTTATCGTGCCACTTGTTTGTGACGACAAGGAATATTGTATCATAATAATAAAGTTGTATATTTGTTTTTTTTGTTATATATCCACGTTATTCTCCATTTACTCATTCTTTCATTATAATCCTTTGTTTTATATATATTGACACGCATGGTCAAGTATATAAGAAATTGTTTGTATTTAAGCATTTTATTTATTTATTTATTTATTTATTTATAAACGTTATTAAGAATTTTTATATTATAGAATTTCTAACAACATTAATAATCCACTTAAATCATCTCCTGCGGAGCTGCAATCTTGGAATAAAATCAGCCGCTGCACAGGAGATGATTTAACCCAGTTTTTTTACTAACAACTTATTTATCTCCACAAAAAAAACAGCCCATATTGGACTGTTCTTTGGTGGAGATAAAGGGAATCGAACCCTTGACCCCCTGCGTGCAAGGCAGGTGCTCTCCCAGCTGAGCTATATCCCCACATATGGTGGACCTTCAGGGACTCGAACCCCGGACCGACCGGTTATGAGCCGGTAGCTCTAACCAGCTGAGCTAAAGATCCATATTTACCTGGCGACAACCTACTCTTCCACAAGGTCACCCCTGCAGTACCATCGGCGCATTGAAGCTTAACCTTCGTGTTCGGTATGGGAACGGGTGTTACCTTCATGCCATAATCACCAGATTTATTAATATCCGTCATATGTTATTATATTTTAAAAAATGGCTCCGCGAAAAGGATTTGAACCTTCAACCTATCGGTTAACAGCCGAGTGCTCCACCGTTGAGCTATCGCGGAACATTACCTAGCGACAACCTACTCTTCCACAAGGTCACCCCTGCAGTACCATCGGCGCATTGAAGCTTAACCTTCGTGTTCGGTATGGGAACGGGTGTTACCTTCATGCCATAATCACTAGATTGAGAAAATAAATATTCTCTCAAAATTGCACAGTGAACTAGTCTTCTCGCTTACGCTTGAAGTATCGCTTTATTTCTAATTATATATTTAGGTCAAGCCCTCGACTTATTAGTATTAGTCAGCTGAACATGTTACCATGCTTACACCTCTAACCTATCAACCTGGTGGTCTTCCAGGAGTCTTACTAACACCGCACTTACGTGCGAGTTATGGGAAATCTCATCTCAGGGTGGGCTTCACGCTTAGATGCTTTCAGCGTTTATCCCTTCCAAACATAGCTACCCAGCGATGCCACTGGCGTGACAACTGGTGCACCAGAGGTTTGTCCATCCCGGTCCTCTCGTACTAAGGACAGCTCCCTTCAAATTTCCTACGCCCGCGACGGATAGGGACCGAACTGTCTCACGACGTTCTGAACCCAGCTCGCGTGCCGCTTTAATGGGCGAACAGCCCAACCCTTGGGACCTACTTCAGCCCCAGGATGCGACGAGCCGACATCGAGGTGCCAAACCTCCCCGTCGATGTGGACTCTTGGGGGAGATCAGCCTGTTATCCCCGAGGTAGCTTTTATCCGTTGAGCGATGGCCCTCCCACGAGGTACCACCGGATCACTAAGCCCGACTTTCGTCCCTGCTCCACTTGTAAGTGTCGCAGTCAGGCTCCCTTCTGCCTTTGCACTCTTCGCGCGATTTCCAACCGCGCTGAGGGAACCTTTGGGCGCCTCCGTTACTTTTTTGGAGGCGACCGCCCCAGTCAAACTGCCCACCTAACAATGTCCTGTGACCAGATTCATGGCCTCCAGTTAGAACCTCAGTACTGTCAGGGTGGTATCCCAAGGATGACTCCACACAGGCTGACGCCCATGTTTCTCAGTCTCCCACCTATCCTGTACAGACAATACCGAAATTCAATGCTAAGCTACAGTAAAGCTCTACGGGGTCTTTCCGTCCAATCGCGGGTAGCAAGCATCTTCACTTGCACTACAATTTCGCCGGATGTGTTGTTGAGACAGTGCCCAAATCATTACGCCATTCGTGCGGGTCGGAACTTACCCGACAAGGAATTTCGCTACCTTAGGACCGTTATAGTTACGGCCGCCGTTTACTGGGGCTTAAGTTCATACCTTCGCTTGCGCTAAGTAATCCCCTTAACCTTCCAGCACCGGGCAGGCGTCAGCCCCTATACATCAGCTTTCGCTTTAGCAGAGACCTGTGTTTTTGCTAAACAGTTGCTTGGGCCTATTCTCTGCGACCTACTTACGTAGGCACCCCTTCTCCCGAAGTTACGGGGTCAATTTGCCGAGTTCCTTAACAACAATTCTTCCGATGGTCTTAGGATTCTCTCCTCACCTACCTGTGTCGGTTTGCGGTACGGGCACCAATATCCTCGATAGAGACTTTTCTTGGCAGCGTGGAATCAGATACTTCGGGAATAAATTCCCTTCCCCATCACATCTCAGCGTTAAGAGCAAACGGATTTGCCTGCTTGCTCCGCCTAAATGCTTAGACACACATCCAATAGTGTGCACATCTTATCCTCCTGCGTCATCCCATTTCTAATAACGTCCATTGGTGGTATCGGAATATCAACCGATTGTCCATCACCTACGCCTTTCGGCCTCGGCTTAGGTCCCGACTAACCCTGAGAGGACGAGCCTTCCTCAGGAAACCTTAGGTTTTCGACCGTTAAGATTCTCACTTAACTCTCGCTACTCATGCCAACATTCTCACTTCTGTACCGTCCACCACTCCTTACGGTATGACTTCAGCCAGTACAGAAAGCTCCTCTACCGCGTACACAATTGTGTACACCCATAGCTTCGGTGGTAAGTTTTAGCCCCGGACATCTTCGGCGCAGGATCTCTTGACTAGTGAGCTATTACGCACTCTTTAAATGAGTGGCTGCTTCTGAGCCAACATCCTAGTTGTCTTAGAAATCCCACATCCTTTTCCACTTAACTTACACTTTGGGACCTTAGCTGATGGTCTGGGCTGTTTCCCTTTTGACTACGGATCTTATCATTCGCAGTCTGACT
>NZ_CM143649.1:2957500-3195000 GCF_055081075.1 Clostridium sp. CM039 | reverse complement strand
AAGACAGAACTTTACAACCCGAAGGCCTTCATCATTCACGCGGCGTTGCTGCGTCAGGGTTTCCCCCATTGCGCAATATTCCCCACTGCTGCCTCCCGTAGGAGTCTGGACCGTGTCTCAGTTCCAATGTGGCCGATCACCCTCTCAGGTCGGCTACGCATCGTCGCCTTGGTGAGCCGTTACCTCACCAACTAGCTAATGCGCCGCGGGTCCATCTCAAAGTGGAATTTTCCGAAGAAAAATCCTTTGATGTTTCGATCATGCGACCAAAACATATTATGCGGTATTAATCTCCCTTTCGGGAGGCTATTCCCCTCTTTGAGGCAGGTTACCCACGTGTTACTCACCCGTCCGCCGCTAATCCACCCCGAAAGGTTTCATCGCTCGACTTGCATGTGTTAGGCACGCCGCCAGCGTTCGTCCTGAGCCAGGATCAAACTCTCAATTTAAAAGTTTACACTTTTTTAGTTGAAATGATTAATCTGCGACAACTGTTAAGTTGTTACGCAAGCTCATTACATACTTCTTAGTCTTACGACTAAATTTTACTTTATACTAAAGTAATTAACTGGTTTAACGAAATATTATTTCGCTATCTTTACCTATTTCTCTGTTTAATTTTCAAAGACCAACTTGCTTTGTCATCATGTGATGACTTTTACTATTATAATTCTTTTTTTCATCATTGTCAACTACTTTAAAAAATATTTGATAATGAATTTTTCTTTCATCACTGTGCACTTAAAGTTAATTTATAACTGTATGTTCCAGCGACAATTAATATAATATCATATTTATAACTCACCATTTGTTTATAATCCTCTATTATATCAATCTATTTCCATATATATGTTTATATATACCATATAATCCGTTTTGCTTATAATGATACGCTTGGAACATTTGTTACGCATTTAGCACCTATAGCCTATAAAAATAAAAACCCCAGTAAAAATAATCTTTTTTACCAGAGCTCCTATTTAATGAACATGAAAATGTCTTTTATTATAATGTCATTACTATTTCCTTATATTTATTACCTCTTACTTCAAAATTTTGAAACATATCAAAACTTGCACATGCCGGTGACAACGTCACTATATCACCAGGTTTAGCAACTAATTTAGCTGTAAAAATTGCTTCATTAAAATTTTCAGCAAGTATAATCTGTAAAGGTATTTTATTTTCTTTAGACATACGCTCAAAAACTTCTTTTATTTTATATTTAGTGTCACCTACTAATATTAGCGTTTTAATATTTGTGTAGCCTTCTTCTGCTAAAGGTTCAAAAGGTATTTTCTTATCATATCCTCCTGCAATTAGTATAACAGGTTTTCCAAAAGCTTTGAGACTTGCTATAGTTCTAGTTGGCGTAGATGCTATTGAATCATTGTAATATTTAACTCCATCTACTTCCCTCACGAATTCGCCCCTATGAGGTACCCCCATAAAAGTGGTAGCCACTTCTCTCATGCTCGCAACTGTTGCTTCATCTTGAGTTGCACAAAAGGCAGTTAATAGGTTTTGCACATTATGCATCCCTTTTAGCTTTACTTCCTCAAGATTACACACTACCTTGTTCATAATGAATAATTTATCATTTTGAAAATATGCACCATCTTCTAGTTTCTCGCATACACTAAAATACTTAACTTTTCCCTTAACCTCTTTTCTTAATTCATAAGTTAACGCGTTATCCTTATTTAATACAATCAGATCACCGTCACGTTGATATTTAAACACATTTTTCTTTGCATTTATATATTCCTCCATATCCTTATGAATATCTAGATGATTCACACTCAGATTTGTTACTACTGCTACATCTGTAGAAACCGTCATAGTCATAAGCTGAAAGCTCGACAATTCCAATACTACTTTATCGTCTTTGGTTATTTCTTCAATATTTGCGAACAGTGGTGTACCAATATTGCCTCCAACCCAAGTTTTATATCCTTCTTTTTTTAATATATTATATATTATTGTAGTTGTAGTTGTTTTTCCATCGCTACCAGTTACGCCGTAAGTTTTAGCCGGGCAATATTTTATGAACTCTTCCATTTCGGAAGTTATATATGTTCCTTCTTTTTTTGCTTTCAAAAGAGCAGGGTTATCTACTCTCATAGATGGTGTTTTAAAAATAACATCAAACCCCGTTAGATCATCTAAGTAATCTTCCCCTAATACCAGCTTCACGCCCTCTTCTTCGAAATCTATTGCTACCTGTCCCAGTAAACTATAATTTTTTTTATCAAAAGCTGTAACAACTGCCTTAAGCTTCACTAGAAAATGTATTAAAGGAATATTGCTAACTCCTATACCTACAACTCCAACTTTTTTTCCTTTTATAAATTCCTTAAATTCATTGAAATCCTTTTTCATATAACCCTCCATGTAATCTCCATATACTTTATATTATATTATATTATTTATTTTACAAATTTATTTTATAATTTTTTAGATTTATTCTATAAAAAAACAACGCATAGTATAACCACAGCCTACTCAAGCCTCATTATATACTACACGCCATTCTCTAAACCAAACTAACTATTCCAATTTAAAATTTAAAATTGTAGTTTTTCTTCTATAAACTTTTCTAAATCATCTATACTTACCCTTATTTGATCCATTGTGTCTCTGTCTCTAATTGTTACAGTATTATCTTCTAACGTATCAAAATCTACGGTTATGCAGTATGGAGTTCCTATTTCGTCTTCTCTTCTATACCTTTTTCCTATACTTCCGGTTTCATCGTAGTCTACGTTAAATTTTTTACCTAGCATAGCAAAAACTTCGAGCGATTTCTCTGATAATTTTTTACTTAAAGGTAGAATAGCCGCCTTAAATGGTGCAAGTGCTGGATGTAAATGAAGCACTGTTCTTACGTCTCCGCCTTCAAGTTCTTCTTCATCATATGCATTAACTAAGAATGCAAGAACAACTCTATCTGCACCCAGAGAAGGTTCTATACAATATGGTACATATTTTTCATTAGT
Source organism: Clostridium sp. CM039 (assembly GCF_055081075.1). Taxonomy (NCBI): domain Bacteria; kingdom Bacillati; phylum Bacillota; class Clostridia; order Eubacteriales; family Clostridiaceae; genus Clostridium; species Clostridium sp. CM039. The sequence continues at coordinate 3,192,001 of NZ_CM143649.1, read as the reverse complement.
AATAGGATCTAGATAACTTAAATCATTCCCTGAATGTTCCATATGCTTCTTTAAGTCATAATCAGTTCTATCGGCAACGCCCCATAATTCTCCCCATCCAAAAGGGAACAAGAATTCTATGTCACAAGTAGCATTACTATAGAAAGATAATTCCTCTTCTCCATGGTCTCTAAATCTTAAATTTTCCTTTTCCATTCCCAAATTATATAAGAAATTAGCACAATACTCTTTCCAATATGCAAACCATTCTAAATCTGTACCCGGTTTACAGAAAAATTCCAATTCCATTTGCTCAAATTCCCTAGTTCTAAAAATAAAGTTCCCTGGTGTTATTTCATTTCTGAAAGCCTTTCCTACTTGGCCTATTCCAAATGGAACTTTTTTTCTTGAAGCTCTTTGAACATTTTTAAAGTTTACAAAGATACCCTGAGCCGTTTCTGGTCTTAAATATATCTCTGATTTTCCATCTTCTGTTATCCCCTGGGAAGTCTTAAACATTAAATTAAATTTTCTAATATCAGTAAAGTCTTTCTTTCCACATTTAGGACATACTATTTCATTTTTTGCTATATATTCTTTTAACTCTTCATTTGACCATCCATCAGCACTAGCTACTTCTACTCCCTGATTCGTCATATGGTCTTCCACTAACTTATCCGCTCTAAATCTAGCTTTGCAATCTTTGCAATCCATTAGTGGATCTGAAAATCCTCCAACGTGACCCGTCGCAACCCATACTTCTGGGTTCATAAGTATAGCGCAGTCAACACCTACATTATATGGACTTTCTTGAACAAATTTTTTCCACCAAGCTTTTTTAACATTGTTTTTAAATTCAACTCCCAGAGGACCATAATCCCACGAATTAGCGAGCCCTCCATATATATCGGATCCTGGGAATACGAACCCTCTGTTTTTGCATAACGCAACTATTTTATCCATACTTTTTTCAAATGTCATATTAATCCCTCCTATTTTTTTATAATCTAATGATATCTCGTTTTATATACTTCTCAATGGTCATTACAAATATATTAATATTACATCTTGTATTCTTTCCTATTTGCCCTAAATATAACCAATTCAATCCATCACACCCGCATAAAGGCATGCTCTTTTATTTTACGTACAAAAAAAAGACTATACCCCAAGGGACGAAAATTATTTCCGCGGTTCCACCCTTATTGGCACATGCCCTACTTTAAGTTCTATACACTCAAAAGTTCCTTTCACAATAATACTTTGATTGTTTACACCAGCCACAACCTCTCTTATGAAGTACTACTACTACTCTTCTTTATCACAGTGAATTATTTTATTATACATTAGATTTCTTATAATATTGAGTTCCAAAAATAAAAAATGGCTCCGCGAAAAGGATTTGAACCTTCAACCTATCGGTTAACAGCCGAGTGCTCCACCGTTGAGCTATCGCGGATTATTATTGCTTACAACAACATTATAACATATACTTTTAAAAATTCAATAGTTTTTTCTTTTTTATTTAAATTTCATGATTTTAAGCACTGATGATTACGCTTAAGAAGTAAAAAGGATATTTTAGATTAACTAAAATACCCCTTTAATTTTTTTAAACTACTGGATTGGTTTCATTGTAGGAAATAGGATAACATCTCTTATTGAATAAGAATCCGTTAAGAACATTACCATTCTATCAATTCCTATACCCAGTCCTCCTGTTGGTGGCATTCCTGTTTCTAATGCGCTCATAAATTCTTCATCTATTAAATAAGCCTCATCATCACCCAGTTCTCTTTCTTTTGCTTGTTGCATAAATCTCTCTCTCTGAACTACTGGATCATTTAACTCTGAGTATGCATTACACACTTCTCTTCCAAACACAAAACCTTCAAATCTCTCTGTAAACTCTTCATTCCCTCTCTTCTTCTTTGTAAGAGGTGATATTTCTACAGGGTAATCACATAAGAATGTTGGTTGAATTAGTTTCTCTTCCACATATACTTCAAATAATTCATTTAATATATCTGCTTTTGAGCAATTTTCTAATTCTTTTTTAAATTGTAAATGCTTTTCTTTAGCTATAACCCTAGCTTCTTCATTAGTAGCTATTTTATCAAAGTCCACACCTGAATATTCTCTTACTGCATCTACCATAGTAATTCTTCTCCATGGTGGTGTAAAATCTATCTCAGTTCCTTGATAATTTACTTTCATAGTTCCATGAACCTTTTCACAAACGTAAGCTATCATATTTTCCGTAATTTCCATCATATCATTATAATCTGCATAAGCTTCATATAATTCTATCATTGTAAACTCTGGATTATGTCTTATATCTGTTCCTTCGTTTCTAAAGTTTTTACCCATGTCATATACCTTTTCAAAACCAGCAACAATAAGTCTTTTTAAATATAGCTCTGTTGCAATTCTAAGATACATCTCAATATCAAGCGCATTATGATGAGTACTAAATGGTCTTGCTGCGGCTCCTCCTGCTACTGTGGATAAAATCGGAGTTTCAACTTCTAAAAATCCTTTGTTATCTAAGTATTCTCGGATATATTTAATTATTGATATTCTCTTCATAAACGTATCTCTTACTTGTGGGTTCATTATTATATCTACTTCTCTTTGTCTAAATCTTAAATCAGGATCTTTTAATCCGTGCCATTTTTCTGGAAGTGGTTTTAGAGCCTTCGCTACAAGCTGAAAATCTACTATATGTAGTGATATCTCACCAGTTTTTGTAACAAAAGGTGTACCAGTTATGCTTACAAAATCTCCTATGTCAAAACTTTTATATTCTTTTAATTTTTCTTCGCCTACATCATCTATTTTTATGTATAGTTGTATTTTACCATATCTATCATGAATATCAGAAAAACCTGCCTTACCATGAACTCTTTTAGACATGAGTCTACCTGCTACAATAACCTGAGCGCCTTCTAATTTCTCAAAATTTTCTTTAACTTCTTGTGATGTATGAGTTCTTTCAACTTTGTACACATCAAATGGATCTTTGCCTTCTTCTTTTAAAGCAGATAATTTTCGTCGTCTTATGGTTACCTGTTCATTATATTTAGATTCAAGTTCATGCAAGTTTTTCTCTTCACTTTTTTCTTCATTGTTTTTTTCGTTCGACATTAATATCCCTCCTGTTTTTCCCAGGTCAGAAAATAATTACTAATCATTTATTCTGCCATATTTCTTCTATGTATATATTTCTTTAGGGCACCTACCAATTATAAATTGTTAAGTACCCCTATGTTCTATAAAAATTAAATAATTTTTAAACAATTACCCACGTCGCACTTCCAATACTTCATACCTACCAACACCATCTGGAACTGCAACTTCTATAATTGCTCCTGATTTCTTACCAACGAGTGCACATCCAACTGGTGACTCATTCGATATTTTATTTATCATTGGATCTGCTTCTGCTGAACCCACTATATAAAATTCAACTTCTTCATCAAACTCATAATCCTTAACCTTAACTATAGATCCTATACTTACTACATCTATTTCAATATCGTTTTCATCTATAACACTTGCATTTCTAAGCATATTTTCCAATTGTATTATTCTACCTTCAACAAATGCTTGTTCATTTTTAGCTTCATCGTACTCTGAGTTTTCGGTTAAGTCCCCATACCCAAGTGCTACCTTTATTTTTTCAGTAATATCTTTTCTCTTGACAGTCTTAAGAAATTCTAATTCTCCCTCTAATTTCGTAATTCCCTCATAGGTCATTACATATTGTTTTGGTACGCTCATTTATTTCTCCCCTTTTTAATTTTTATTAAATAAATTAGTAAATATCCATAAAATTCACTATCAACTAACAATACCCTAGCATATTACACCCCAACTACAATACTGTTTTCCTCGAAATATAGCAATTTCATATAATTTATATAATATAAGACTATTAGTTCAAATTGATAAATTATCGATTCTAAGATTTATTCTTAGAATAACAATACATGTAACCATTTAGCCATTATAAATCAGAGCGTTACTATTGTCAATATGTTACGAGCAAAATAGTCTAATATATTACATTATTGTTGAATTTTATTTTTTTAAGATATATACCATTATACTTAAGAGCTTTTTCAATGTCACTTTCTTGCATTTGACATAATATCGATCCTAAAAGTTCGATAGAAAAATCTCCTTTAAAAGTTTTCCAAGGCACATTATAACTTACATCATTTACAGCTATAATATTTTTTGGCGTGCTTATACTATTATCTAAGAACCAGACTAATTTCCCATCACCGAATTCATAGTCTTTAGATGAAACAATAAAATCGGCTATTTTAACAGCATATAGTTCATCATCTGTAACAATAGGAGATACACCAAAATTAGCGATAATATAATCTGCAAGCTTTCTAGCTTTTACCAAATCAGGCGATAAAAATACAATATACTTGCAATGCTTTGCTAATTCCACAATAATATTATAGTTTATTATTTCTACAGCATCATATATAACAATGCAGCAATTTTTCAAACTTTTGTTTCTCATTCTAATCATAAGTTGTATACTTTTTATAACACTAAAAGCTAAGAATCGCTTTTGAAATTCATTAAAATAATTATAATCCATAGGCCTCAGTGTTTTTGGCGATAATTGCACTTCATTACATTTACATATTTTTTTAGCATAAGTTAAATTGTTTAAATATGCTTTTCTATTAAAATTAGGTGGCATCCTTACACTCGTAACTTTAATATCTAATTCTTTAATGTATTCATTACTTATTACTTTCATCTTTAGTTTATCTTTAATTTTACTTAAAAATCCAAATTCATTATATAAATTATCTATATTTGAAGTTATACATAAAATTGGCTTCATACATCTGCACCTTATACATTAATGTACTATTATCTTATTCAGTGTTAATTATATAAATTCCCGTTTTAATTTTTAAATTATGCTTCTATGGTCTTCAAATAATTTTTATAAACCAAAAGTACCTGCTTTACCTCATCATAAGTATTTTTAGTATTAATTTCATTCTTAATCTCAGCACAGTTGTTAAGCCCTTTGATATACCAGGCTGTATGTTTCCTCATTTCTCTAACAGCCTTAATTTCTTCATAATATTTTACAGCTAAATTTAAATGCCTTATACACATATCTATTTTTTCTTCAGGAGTAGGGTATATAACTTTTTCTCCGTTTATTGCCTGCTTAATCTCTCTAAAAATCCATGGGTTACCCCTAGACCCTCTTGCAATCATTATAGCATCACAATTAGTGATTTCCTTTATTTTGACAGCATCCTCTACGGAAAATATGTCCCCATTACCTATTACCGGCACTTTAACATTTTCTTTTACAGCCCTTATAATATCCCAATCAGCCTTGCCTTCATACATTTGTTCGCGAGTCCTGCCATGCACTGCAATAGCATCTATCCCCGCATCCTCCATATATTTAGCAAATTCTACAGCATTAACATTATTTGAATCAAATCCCTTTCTAAACTTCACTGTCACAGGCTTTGTTGAAACCTTTTTCATTTCTTTTATTATTTGCGCTGCTAGTTTAGGATTCTTCATCAAAGCTGATCCCTCTCCATTTTTCACTATTTTATGAACAGGGCACCCCATATTTACATCAACCATACATATATCGCTTCTTGCATTGAAAATTTCACAGGAACTAGCCATAATCTTAGGATCATTACCAAATATCTGAACGGCTACAGGTTTCTCTTGACCCGAAATTCGCATAAGAGATTCTGTATTGTCACTTCCATAATATAACCCTTTAGCACTTACCATTTCAGTATATAGTAGACCACACCCTAATTCTTTGCACAACCCTCTAAAAGCAATATCTGTAATTCCTGCCATAGGGGCCAAAAAAACATCGTTTTCAAAGTTAATATTTGATATTTTCATTAAATCACCTATTCCCTATTCTTCTCATAAATCATTCTAAGGCCTTCTAAGGTTAAATTCGGATGAAACTCATCAATAGCAGAAGACTCTTTGGTTATTAGTTTTGAAAGTCCACCTGTGGCTACTACAAAAGGCTCTTCTTCTCCCATACTAATCATTTCACTTTTCATTTTATTAACAATATAATCTACTTGACCAATATATCCATATATTATTCCAGACTGCATGCTTTCAACAGTATTTTTACATATAACTGTTTCTGGTTTTACAAGCTCTACCCGAGGTAGCTTTGCCGCTCTCTCAAATAGTGCTTCAGAAGCTATTTTAATACCAGGACATATAGTTCCACCTAAGTAATTAGCCTCTTTGCTTATAGCACAGAAGGTTGTAGCTGTACCAAAATCTATTAGTATTAATGATCTTTTATAAATTTCATGAGCTGAAACAGCATTAACAATTCTATCCGCACCTACTTCTTTAGGATTATCATATTTTACATTTATTCCAGTCTTAATCCCCGGGCCTACTACCATTGGTTTCAAATCGAAATATTTTCTTATCATATGTTCTAGTGAATACATACTATTGGGAACAACCGAGGAAATTATTACGCCTTTAATATGTTCTGTTCTTATGTTTCGCTGATTAAATAATTGCATTGCTTGAATTCCGTACTCGTCAGCGGTTTTTTTTGCATCAGTTGATATTCTCCACTCTACAATTAACTCCTTTTCCTTAAAAACTCCTAAAACAGTATTAGTATTTCCAACATCTAAAACTAAAATCACTTTATACACCACCTATATAATTTAAAACAACTTGCAAGTCGTTTTATATTTTTGCCATTATAAAAACACAAAATAATGTATCCAATATTATAAATATTAATTTCAACCGTTCCTAATTTAACAATTTAATTTTAACAATTTGAACAAATTTGTCAAGTTAAATCTTTATAAGAAGTTTTGTTTAATTAAATCATCTCCTAGGTCACTGCAATATTAACGGTTACAGTGAAAGTTACACCTATAACGCTAATTCTATATATTATACCACAATCCTCAACAAATGTTGGTATATAATTACAGTAAGTTTCTTAGTAAATCGCACTAATATAAAGTTTCTGTTAGAATGGACTCTCTTTACTGGTTAAATGATATAAAAAAAGACATACAGCTAACTCACTGTATGTCTTTTACCAAGTTAAATCTTTGTTAAATCAATCTCACCTGAATCTGTTTTAGCCATTATAGCCTCAAAATCCACGCCTTCGAGTTTTTCTTTTAACAACAGTTCTTGAGCTACTGCATGAAGTTTACTTGCATTTTCAGCAAGAATTTTTTCAGCTTTTCCATAGGCTTCATCAATAAGCATCTTAACTTCTGAATCTATTTTATTAGCTATTTCTTCACTAAAGTTTCTACTTTTGCCTAAATCTCTTCCAAGGAATACTTCATTATGATCATTACCAAAAGATATTGGTCCGAGTTCATCACTCATACCATATTCCATAACCATCTTTCTTGCAATAGCCGATGCTCTATCAATATCATTCTTAGCACCTGTGCTAATATCTTTTAATACTAATTTTTCAGCAACTCTACCGCCTAATAACCCGACCATTTCATCTTTAAGTTTTAGTTTTGAAGTATAAGCAGTATCCTCTTCAGGTAGATGCATTGTGTACCCACCTGCCATTCCTCTTGGTATAATACTTATTTGATGAATCGGATCAGATAATGGAGAATATTTCATTACTACAGCATGCCCTGCTTCATGATATGCTGTTAATTTTCTATCTTTTTCACTGATAACTTTACTCTTCTTTTCCGGTCCAGCAATAACTCTAGTTACTGCTTCATCAAGCTCTTTCATTTCTATAACTGTTTTTTTATTTCTAACTGTAAGCAGTGCAGCTTCGTTCATTAAATTCTCAAGGTCTGCACCAGTGAACCCAGGTGTCCTTTTAGCTAATACATCAAGTTTTACTTCTTCTGCTAAATGTTTACCTTTGGAATGTACCTTTAGAATTTCTTCTCTTCCTTTAACATCAGGCGCACCCACTAATATATGTCTATCAAATCTGCCTGGTCTCAAAAGAGCAGGATCAAGTATGTCTGGTCTATTTGTTGCGGCTATCATAATTATGCCTTCATTTACACCAAATCCATCCATCTCAACTAATAGCTGATTTAGAGTTTGCTCTCTTTCATCATGACCACCGCCAACGCCAGCTCCTCTTTGTCTACCTACTGCATCAATTTCATCAATAAATATTATACAAGGAGCACTTTTTTTCGCTTGTTCAAATAAATCTCTTACTCTTGAAGCCCCAACACCTACAAACATCTCTACAAATTCCGAACCTGATATACTATAGAATGGAACTCCTGCTTCTCCTGATACTGCTCTCGCAAGTAACGTCTTACCTGTACCCGGTGGTCCTATAAGAAGAATACCTTTAGGAATTCTTGCACCTGCTTCTAGGTATCTTTTAGGTTGTTTTAAGAAATCTACAACTTCTGCAAGTTCTTCCTTTTCTTCATCTTCACCAGCTACATCATCAAATGTAACTTTCTTCTTATCTGGCGTTGCTATTTTGGCTCTACTTTTACCAAAATTCATTACACCTCTATTACCGCCACCGCCGCCACCTTGCGATTGCTGCATATACATAAACCAAAAGGCCACTAACATTAAAATTATAAGGAGTGTTGGCAAGACATTTAACCACATTGGCATACTAGCTGGCTTTAAGTATGTTTCTGTAACGCTTGCATTTGGGTTTTGGTCCATAACTTGAAGCAATCTCGTCAATGGGACTATAGTTTCATATCGTGTTCCGTTCTTTAGTTCTCCTGATACTGTTTTATCTTCTTTTACCTGAACAGTTTTAATATCCTTTTTAATCCAATATTCTTGGAATTTATTAACGCTGATTTGACTAACATCTTTGCTACTATCAAGTACGGTTAGTGCTGCATAAATCACAAGTACAAACACTACGATCCAGATTGATGCACTAGAAATTTTCTTCATTAGAAACCCCCCTCTCTTTTTATTCACTTTAAAATTTTATCACATTAAAAAGCAGTTGACAATAATATATATATTATTTTATACACATTTACTTATAAATTTCTTCCTTAAGTATTCCTATAAATGGTAAATTTCTATATTTCTCTGCATAGTCCAGGCCAAATCCTACAAGGAAGTAATCTGGTACATCGTAACCTAAATATTTAACATCTATATTGGCCGTTCTTCTTTCTGGTTTATTCAGTAAGCATATAATTTCTAAACTATTAGGTTTCCTTGCAGATAGTAACTTCATTAGATATTTAAGTGTAACTCCAGAATCTATAATATCCTCTACTATCAATACATCCTTTCCCTCAATTTCAAAGTCTAAATCCTTTAAGATCTTTACAACTCCTGAAGTTTTAGTGGAATTCCCATAGCTTGTAACTGCCATAAAATCCATTTTACATGGAATTGTAATTTGCTTTACTAAATCTGACATAAATATGACTGATCCTTTTAAAATACCAATGAGTATAAGCTCTTTGCCTAAATAATCCTTACTTATTCTTGCGCCCATTTGCCTAATTTTATCTCTTAATTGATCTTCGCTGTATACTACCTCTTTAATATCATTGTTCATTCTTATTCCTCTCTTCCAATTCTAATCTGCAATATATTTTTAGTATCCTTTGTAACCTTGAATTTTTCGCTAACCCTATATCCAACTACCCAACCTATATCATCGCCAAAACATATTAACGGTATTGCATTTCTTTGAGCTTTAGGTATTTTTAAATCTATAAATAAATCCTTTATCTTTTTACTACCCTTCATACCTAGTGGAATGAATCTATCCCCATCTTTTCTATACCTAAATATTATTGGTTTCTTAATTTTATCATAGTCAAAATACTTAATACAATCATTTTCTTTAAATTCTGTAAATTGTAGCTTAGGATTAACATCAATTTTTACTACTTTATTTAAAGAATGAATAAAGTTTTCCTGATTTATATTTAGAGAGTACTGATTGTTATTAGCTTCAGTAGCTTTTACACAAATATATATATGTATATTCCCATAACAGTTTTCAACTATTATATTCTGAGGTAGCATTATACTTTTACCTGTTTCATGTCTTTGAAGTTCTATAATACTATATATATGAACTTTTTCAAAATTATATAAATTATGATTCACCGCAAGCAAAGCACTCCTAATAATCCTACTTAAAATTGCTTCATGCTCCGCAAAAGCCGCCTTATTTATTATAACCCTTTGCTGACCTATCTCACAATGTTTTTTATACTCTTTTTCAGAAATATTTTCCAAATAATGATTGTCTTTTTTTACAATATCTGATAATCGGTTTAATGTTTTAATTATATCTTTATTAAAATTTTGTTCCATATATGGAATCAATTCTAATCTTACCTTATTTCTCGCATAAATATTTTCTAAATTCGATTTATCTATTCTTGGATTGATATTATTATTTAAACAATATTTCTCTATTTTTTTTCTACTAAGACGAAGTATGGGTCTTACATATATTTTGTCGCGAACAGGTCTTATTCCTACTATTCCCTCGATACCCGTTCCTCTCATTATCCTCATTAAAATAGTTTCAGCTTGATCATTAGCATTATGTGCCAAAGCGACTTTATTAGCATTTAATTTAACCATAAGTTGCTCAAAAAATTCATATCTAGCTTCTCGTCCTGCCATTTCACAAGATAAATTCTTTTCCTTTGAAATTCTATGTACATCCACTTTTTCACTATAAAAATCTATATTCAAACTCTCACAAATTTCTTTTGCATATTCCTGATCTTTATCAGACTCATCTCCTCTAAGACAATGGTTTAGATGTGCACCAATAAGTGTAATCCCAAGTTCTTCCTTAAAGTTGTTTAAAATATAGAGCAAACACGTGGAGTCAGGTCCACCAGAAAATGCAACTATAACCTTATCTCCCTTATCAAACATTGAATTCTCTTTTATAAAGTCCATAACTGTTTCTGACAAAATTTTCACTTCCCAAATTTATTTTTAAAATGTTTTCTGTTTTTTGCAGGTTTATATTTTTTTAATACCATATCACTATATCATATTACTATATCATTTAGTAATATATATTTTCCATTTTTTTAGACACACCTTTAAATCATCTCTTGGGTCGCTGCAATATTAACGACTTAGAAGGAGATTTAAACTCCCACCGAAGTTTTCAATTTGTTAGGGCATGTAACTCCCACTTATAGAAATGAGAGACTTTCCTTCTGAAATGCCGTTAAAAATGGGAAAAATGAAGAATGTAAAAGAGGTTCTTACCCCCATAAATACTTTCTCCATTTTTTAATCTCTTTTATTATATATTCCCTGATTTTTCTCTCAATTTACAGGGCATTAAAATATTTCTTTTATAAAATACATTTAGTATAGACTATATATCTTTGAAACAAGAACTGTCATATCATCTTTTACTCTATTGCCACTTAATTTTTTTGCTTCTGAGAGCAACCCTTCAGCTAAATCCTTGGGATTGTTGCAATTATTTTTACCTAAATAATCAACTACCCAATCCACCCTCCCTACATTTTCATCATTGTAATCTAATACCCCATCACTAAGCATAACCATAATATCTCCATTTTTTAATTCCATTTGCTGTATATCTATATCTGCTTTATCTAAAACACCGATAGGAAGAGATTTTGATTTTATAATTTCTAAACTTTCACCTGATTTTAGAAAAGTTGCAACTGCCCCCACTTTTAAGAAATCAATTTCCCCAGTGTATAAGTCTATGCTGCTTAAATCTATAGTTGAAAATTTTTCTTCTTCGGAAAATCTCAATGTCATTATTGAATTCACAGTGTTTATAGCCGTAATTTTACTAAAACCTGCTGATGTAAACTTTTCTATTAATTCAACCGCAGCCTCGCTCTCTCTACCCGCTTGGGGTCCTGATCCCATGCCATCACTAATAACTGACATATAACTTCCATCAGGAAGCTTACCAAAGCTATAGCTATCTCCATTGGACTTTTCACCATCTTTACACTGCCTAGCCACATTAGATACCACATGAAACTTAGGTGTTTCTTCAATAGTTACCTTACATATATTGGTCTTCGGATTTATATTACACCCTTCCTCACTAACACACATGCACTTGCCTGTGACCCCATTTATAATCGGCAATAAATCCTTTACACACATTTGCCTTCCACTGCAAGCGTTAAGTGACAATTTAATACTCAATCGTCCGAGCTTATCATTCAAACACATAAGATCATTGTGCTTAACTCTATTTTTATCTAAGGCTCTACATATAAGTTTTTCCATAGAAGTATCTATTTGAATTTCAGAATTAAAATCTTCAACAATTTCTCCTACAGAACCCGCCATATTACTAATCTGATTTGCTAAAAGCTCTCTGCCTTCACTAAGCCTCGTTCTCCACATTTCATTTATAATGTGCTTATTAACAATATCTTCTGTATTTTTAAGTATGGCGGTTCTCTTTATACATTTTCTTTCAATTTCTTCCGGTACGCTATTATTCTTCCTCTCAAAATTTTGAATTAATTCTTCAAATGCTGCATATGTATAATGTAATTCCCTTTTCCAACACATAGACTTCATATTACAATTACTACACACCCTGTCCGCAAGATTTTCAACCAACGCGCTGCTTTTACCTTTCATCGCCAATTTTTCATTATCCACTAAGTTATTTAATATATCTGACATATTAGAAAGTACATCTGAAAAATTATTTAGCCTTCCTACAAATGTATCTTTAATTTTATTTATATACCCCTGTTCTACATTTTGCTTTTTTTTATCGGAATTAAATTCTGTGGATAATTCGCTATAAACTTTTTGTGGTATTAGCAAAAATATTACAGCAGCTACAAAAGCTTCAAATATCATAAAATCAGATCCCGTAATACAATATATTTTTATTATTGAAAAAGCCACTAAATAAGATGTTGCACTTAATATCTTTCCAGTTTCTTTAAAAACACCCGTTATTAAGCCACAAACACCATACATTCCTATAAACACAATCATATTTTCAGAAGACATTCCTACAATAATACCCATGGCAATTCCTGATGCAGCACCAGCTCCACTTCCGTTAATGTAAGCTATTATTATAACAAATGCCAGGCCTAAAATATTCGTAATTGATATGGCAAATATACTTAGTCCCCAAGTACCTGCTATAATTAAAGAGCTTATAATTGACATACTTATTATTTCTTCATTCGAAAATATATGTTTTGTTTTAATCTCCTTAAAGCATAAAAGACTATAGTCCAGAATAAAATATAATGGGAAGATACATAAAACTAGAAAAAATGAATTTAAAAAAGCCATTAACCCACTTACCCGGGTTATGAAGAAATTATAGGTAAACAACTCAAATATAATAATAGCAAACATGCTAGCTAAAACTTTAGTTTTTGATTTTATTTTGTTGAAAACATGACTCAAAAAAGCAATTGTAACTATTACTAGTAAATATGATGGTATATTCTTTGCACTACCATTTAAAGTAATATAACCTAAAAATGTACCACTGGCTGTAATTATTGAAATTCTATGATTATTTACAAATATTGTAGCTATTAAGAAAGCTATACCAAATGGGGCAGTATTATTAAGAAGCAAGACCCTACTTATTAATAAGCTTATAACAAAATAAACAATTCCTGTAATAATTAAATTAGTATTTAATGCATTTTTCTTTTTTACTTCATCTTTTATCTTTCTAAGTCTTTCATATGGAAATATATCAATCCCGTATTGCATATTAAAAATCACCCACCCTTTAATCATTAGGACTCCATTATAGCAACGTCTCTTGGAAATAAATGTCATAAGATGGGGCGCTCATATATTTTTTATGAGACAATAATTTGTATATTTTTTACATTAGATTTTTACAATTCCCTATAATATAAAAAAACCTACCATATTAATATAGTAGGTTTTAAAATATTAAATGAAGCATGTCACTTCATGGCATTGTATATTCGAGAAATTTATACTTATATGTTTTTGCACATTATAGTTTAAGTTTTATAGTTTTCCAGCAAATAAAAAATAACTCACAATATAAATTGTGAGTTATGGTAGCGGAAATAGGACTTGAACCTACGACCCTTCGGGTATGAACCGAATGCTCTAGCCAGCTGAGCTATTCCGCCATAGTTGGTTGCGGGAGTAGGACTTGAACCTACGACCTTCGGGTTATGAGCCCGACGAGCTACCAACTGCTCCATCCCGCGATATTTGGTGCTGAAGACCGGAATCGAACCGGTACGGTGTTTAACCACCGCAGGATTTTAAGTCCTGTGCGTCTGCCAGTTCCGCCACTCCAGCTTACTTACTTGTAGTATACTTGTTATGAAGTTTTATTTTACTTACGTTCTAAATAATCTAAAACTTATTGGTTGCGGGAGTAGGACTTGAACCTACGACCTTTGGGTTATGAGCCCAACGAGCTACCAACTGCTCCATCCCGCGATATTTGGTGCTGAAGACCGGAATCGAACCGGTACGGTGTTTAACCACCGCAGGATTTTAAGTCCTGTGCGTCTGCCAGTTCCGCCACTCCAGCTTACTTACTTGCAGTATACTTGCTTTTAACTTACCTATTATGAAATCTTATTTAACTTACGTATTAAGTAATTTAAAACTTATTGGTTGCGGGAGTAGGACTTGAACCTACGACCTTTGGGTTATGAGCCCAACGAGCTACCAACTGCTCCATCCCGCGATATTGTATTTAAGAATAAATTTGAATTAATACGGCACTTGTTTGCTTTTAGCTAATTATATTTAGAATCTTATTTAACTGAAATAATGAGTGATTTAAACTCATTGGTTGCGGGAGTAGGACTTGAACCTACGACCTTCGGGTTATGAGCCCGACGAGCTACCAACTGCTCCATCCCGCGATATTAATGCTAAAGCCTAAACTTTAATTGATACAATATTTAACTATCATATTATTTTAAGCTCTATGTGTCTATTTATTTTTTCATACCAGCTTACTATTACTGTTAAATAAGTTTCTTAAAATCATTTTAATGTTATACTAATTTGCTACATATGTCAATAGTTTTTTATAAAAAACATATTATGTTTTTAAACTCATCATATGCCAAAGTGGTAGCGGAAATAGGACTTGAACCTACGACCCTTCGGGTATGAACCGAATGCTCTAGCCAGCTGAGCTATTCCGCCATAGTTGGTTGCGGGAGTAGGACTTGAACCTACGACCTTCGGGTTATGAGCCCGACGAGCTACCAACTGCTCCATCCCGCGATATTTGGTGCTGAAGACCGGAATCGAACCGGTACGGTGTTTAACCACCGCAGGATTTTAAGTCCTGTGCGTCTGCCAGTTCCGCCACTCCAGCTTACTTACTTGCAGTATACTTACTTGCAGTATACTTACTTGCAGTATACTTACTTGTAGCTTAGAAAATGCTACCTCTTGGCAACATGTTTTATTATATATGATGTATAAACCGTTGTCAATAACTTTTTTTTGTTAAAATAGGAACTAAATACTTAGTTCCTACAGATTTACTAATAGCTTGAAGTTTTTTTACTATAACCTCTTCCTTTTCCTTCTTGATGTTTTTTAACATCTTGAAATCTTTCTTCACTATCTTTTAGAAATTTAGTCATTATATCTTCAAATCCACTTGCATTTGCTTTGCTTTTTTCCTTTTCCCAATCTATTTCCATAGGTTTAA
The DNA here is from genome assembly GCF_055081075.1 of Clostridium sp. CM039. Lineage (NCBI taxonomy): Bacteria > Bacillati > Bacillota > Clostridia > Eubacteriales > Clostridiaceae > Clostridium > Clostridium sp. CM039. The sequence goes on along the minus strand of NZ_CM143649.1, from coordinate 3,176,283 downwards.
TAGATTTTTTAGGCGCTCCAGCTTGTTTTATTGATAAACTGATTTTCCCATTATCATCTACAGAGATTACTTTAACTTTTACTATATCATTTTCTTTTAGATGATCATTAACATTTTTAACGAATGTATCTGAAACCTCAGATATATGCACTAATCCTGTCTTACCCTCCACTTCTACAAACGCACCAAAATTGGTGATATTTACTACTTTACCTTCTACAATACTTCCAGCCATTAAGGTCATATTAAAAATACTCCTCCTTAAAAATTATGTTTTTATTTTATATATTAATTTAATAATAAGCGTAACAATAATTATAGCATTTAGTTTTTATTATCCATAACAGGAGTTTCACCTTCTTTAACAAGACCTAATATTTCTCTTGCTAATTTTTCTATATATTTGTCAGTTTTAGATAACTCTACTTCATCCTGTAATACTTTTTTTTGTTCTTTTTTCTTTTGTAATTCAACATTATACTTTTGCAGCTCTTTCTTTTGTCTGCTCATAATTGATTGTTGCTGAATTAAAAGATAACATACATACATCATAGCAAAAACTAATACGGCACTTTTAATACTAAATTTTTTTTTCATATCCCATACCCTTTTCCTTTCAATGGAATGAGTATTGTTTACGCTTCATAAACCTATTCTAATTTGTATTCCACATTTCTTCAAGCTATTTCTTTATAATTTATCTTTTTTTTTTATTTTGAGCTTATAAACTAACAAATTTGCTGGGTATAAAATAGCATTCCATACAACCCTAAATACTTTCCCATTGAATATTATTAATTTATATTGTACCCTTATAAATACTCCACTTAATAGTTTCAAATATAAGTATACTCCTAATATTAAACATACATACACATAAAAGTTTATGTACCCTTTATTAGTATACATCAAAAATATAAAAACCACTATAGAAGTTAATGTCCAAAATAACAAATCCTGTATTATAGTCAGCACCTTGTTAGGATTTTCAAATCCCCTTATCAATCTATATATATCAAAAAATACTCCAGTTATTATTCCTGCTAGCAAACTGAAAATTATAAGATTAACTTGGCCTATCAAAGAAATTATCATAATTCTTCTACCTAAACAATCTTGATATTATGCTATCTTTTTTTTCTTTACTTTTGTCGCTAGTATACACAAAAGAATCCACTTGCCCAGTTATTATAACATCCCCATTTTGAACATCTAACTTGTTCATCTTTAATTCTCGTCCTTTTACTATCATTGTTCCAACATCTGTATTCAATAATATTTGGCTTTCATTAAAATTTATAACCTCTACAACTCCGTTAACAGTTAATTTTTTTCTGTTTTCAAGCATTAAACTGCTTTTCTTATCTTCTATTTTTATTTCTTTCTTCACTTCCATAATATCCCCCTTATTAGTTTTGCTCTAAAAAATTGGGAATTAAGAAGCTAATCTTATTCTCAATTCTTAATTAATGACATACAATTGTATTCCTATAAAATATATATGCTTATTAAACTTAATTAAGAATTGTATTTAGCAACATTTATTCTTTGTCTTCTCTTCCTGAAATTATTTCATACATTTCTTTTGCACTCTCTTTTGTCACATGCTCTGCAATATTTATAATTTTAGCTTTTAAAATTTGATTTGCAAATTTAATTTCTATAATATCACTCTCGCCTACTACAGTTCCTGCTTTTGCCACTTTATCATTTATAGAAACTCTGCCACTCTCGCAAGCTTCTTTTGCAATGGTTCTTCTCTTTATAATTCTTGACACTTTTAAATATTTATCTAATCTCATTTATACTTCCCCTTTTTAATGTTCTTTACCCATTCAATAATTCAACCAAAGTTTTTAAAATAAAAAACCTAGATATACATCCAGGTTTTTCACATCATAATAATATTATTTGTTAACTATATCTTTAAATTCTTTACCAGCTTTAAATACTGGAACCGTTGATGCTGCAATTTGAATTTCTTCCTTTGTTCTTGGGTTTCTACCCATTCTAGCTGCTCTTGCTCTTGTTTCAAAAGTTCCGAATCCAACCAATTGGACTTTTTCACCTTTTTCTAATGTTTCTTCAATACTTTCTATAATACCTTTTAGAGCTGCTTCTGCATCTTTTTTTGTTAAATTAGATTTTTCTGATATGCTTGTTATTAATTCTGATTTATTCACTTTTGTTGCCTCCTTGTTATTGAGTACATTACTTAGTAGTGATTATACTATTAAATAGCATATTCTTCACTGATTTTGAAATTCCTTCTTTTAGTCTAATTTTTATTTACAAATAAATTTATCGTCTTTTAGATTCGTTCCATAATTCGTCCATCGCAGTAAGTGTCATGTTCTTTAAATCTAAATCCTTATTCCTTGCACTTTCTTCTATGTACGCAAAGCGATTGATAAATTTATCTATAGTATAATTTACTGCAAATTCAGGGTCTATGTCAAGTAGTCTAGCAACATTTACAGTAGAAAACACCAAATCTCCCACTTCTTCTACTATTTTTACCCTATTATTACCTTTATATACATCTCTCACTTCCTGTAATTCTTCTAGAATCTTTCCCATAGCAAGTTCAACGCAGTCAAAGTCAAAACCTACTTTTGCTGCTTTTTGTTGAACCTTCTCTGCTCTCATTAACCCTGGCAGGTTTTTCGGAACATGCTTTAGCGTATCCGTATAACTCTTAAACCCTTTTTCTTCACTCTTAATATTTTCCCAACTTTCTAAAACTTCGTTACTATTTTTACCTTCTGAAACTTTAAAAATATGAGGATGCCTGTTTATCATCTTATTTGTGATGCCGCAAATAACATCATTTATATTAAAATATCCCTCTTCTTTTCCTATTTGTGCATGAAGTACAACCTGTAGTAATACATCACCTAGTTCCTCAATAATATTATCTTCATCATTGTCTTCTATGGCTTCTATAACCTCATAACATTCCTCAATAAGATATTTTTTCAAAGATTCATGCGTTTGCTGTCTATCCCATGCACATCCATTTTCAGCTCTCAATGTGTCCATAACTTGAATTAAATCGTGAAAATCTTTTGTAGCCTCTAATTCTTTTGGTATATAAATTGAGGTTAGATAGTCTATATCCTTTTGTCTATCTAATTCATATAAGTTAATTTTCCTTATACTTTCTAACCCTTTTATACCTGCAGCTCTAACAAAACAAATCTCCATATCATCTTTGTAATACTCAAGCAAAGCAAGTTTTACGTCCGAAGCTATAGAAACGTTATAAACTTGAGTTATTAAAAGTCCTACCCTTTTATCTAAAACTTGATTTTTTATATCAAAGGCATCTATTATTTTTAGTCCTTCAATAGGATCTAGTTTTAAGCTTTGAATCACTGCATCTATAAAGCTAACCGCGGGAAGAATTTCTATATCTATTTTGTTTTTTTCACAAAGCTTTATTAAAAGTTTAACAGAAGTTTCTGCCACAAGCGGGTGACCTGGAACTCCATATACGATGTCCCCATATATTTCGTGTTTCTTAATAAGATCTTCTGCAATAGCCCTATACACATCATCAAAACTATTATATTTTTCATATCTATCATCATAGGTTTCAAATTTTATACATATCGATTTTAGGTAATCCACAGTAGGGTGCTTTTCTGTTCTTAAATAAATCTTTTTACCACCTTTAAGAATTTCAAGTGTTCCTACAGTTAGTGATTCTACTGACCCAGGACCCAATCCCACTATTTTAATCATTAGCTTCCACTCCTTTATTTTTGCTTTAAAACTTTCTTTTTAATTTCCTCATATTCAAATATTCTAAGCAAAAAAATAAATATTAAATAAACAATAACGCCTATTAATATGGATATTAAACAAGATAATCCACTGCTCCTTGTATAATTATAGACATTAGCGTTACTAAATACAACTGCAACTATCATTATAATAGCAGCAATAGCTGGTTTTACAAAAGAGTCTACACTGTTGATTTTTATATTTAAATTTCTCTTTAGATCGTGCATATTTAATAAACAACTTGTAACATATCCTAAAATGGTTCCTATAACTGCCCCATAGATATTTACAAATGGAAGCGAGACTAATACGTACGTTATAATAACCTTTACGATGCACCCTAATGCCAAATTGTATACAGGCTTCATATAATTGCCTACGCCTTGAAGTATCGCAGTGCTGGTTTGCGTTAAAATTACAAAAGGTATGCATATTGATATATATTGTAGTATTTCATATCCGGCCGCATCTTTCATAAAAACCAAATTCATTATAGGATAAGCCATAAAAAACATCCCTAAAGAAGACGGCAGCGAGATAACATTAGACAATTTCACAGCCATATCTACTCTTTTAATAAGTTCCCCACTTCTTCCTAAATAAAACGCTTCAGCAATTATAGGCACTAGAGATGTGCACAGAGCCATTGAAAGAGCCAAAGGTACATTCATCAATGTAAATACCTTCCCAGTCAGCTGACCATACATTACGGCGGATTGTGTTTGCGAAAATCCAGCTTTTAGAAGTTGCTGCGGTACTAACATAGAATCTATCAGTGCCATAACCGTACCCACTGCAGCACCCAAAGATATTGGTAATGCAGCCTTACTTAAATCAGCTAAAATATGCTTGTGCTTTGTTTTTTTCCTTACTGACTGCCCTTTTTTCATTTTAGTATAAGTTAAAAATAAGTATATACTTCCCATAATTGCACCAACAAGGGTTCCAAGGGCCGCTCCTGCAGCCGCATATTCAATCCCCTTTGGAAACAATAAATATGCAAATAAAACTCCAGCGACAACTCTTCCAAACTGTTCTACTATTTGCGAAACAGCAGTAGGTCTAACATTTTGTAGCCCTTGAAAGAAGCCTTTAAAAGTACACATAACGGAAACAAAAATTGGAGCTATAGCAATTACCAAAAAAGAGTAATATGATTTAGGATCCCATTTAAGCATTGATATAATAGGCCTTGCAAACATTAACATAAGTGTAGTAGCTGCTCCGCCTAATATAATCATTAAAACAAGTGTTTGTCTTAAGACTTGGTGCGCTCCCTCCTGATCATTTTTAGCGGTCATCTCCGCAATAATCTTAGACATAGCAATGGGCACACCTGAAGCTACTGCTACAAACATCATATACAATGGATAAGACATCTGGTAGTATCCCATCCCCTCATCTTTTATAAGTGCTTGTATTGGAATTCTAAAAAACAACCCTAAAAATCTAGCAAATATTCCTGCCATCCCAAGTATAATAGTCCCCTTTATCAATGAATGTTTCTTCATAATAACCTCCTTATATTCCCGTGGTGTATGTAAGAATTACATTCTCTAATTATGAATATTTGATTTAAGGGCTTATTATTACTAATACTTCAAAAAACAAAAGTATATATTACCGCAAATATGTTTCACTTCGCTGAGTAATATATACTTTTAGGTTTATTGTTCCATTTGTTTTCCTAGAAAAGAGGCTGCAGTTTCAGCTAGCTTTAATTCTAAATTTCCAAATTTAGCTTCTAGCTCTGTAGATATTATTATTACTGCTCCAATTGCGTCCCCTTCTGCTATTATAGGCGCAATTACTTGAGCATGGTATTTATTTTCCATTTCATCATCATACAGTGATATAACTTTTTCTGAACCTTCACCTAATACAGCAGCCTTTCTATTTTCCATTACTTTTTCTAATTCATTACTAATTTTTTTATCTACATACTCTTTTTTAGGACAACCACTTACAGATATTATGTTGTCTTTATCGCATATAATTATTATGTTTCCTATATTTTGTTGTAATGAATCAGCATATTCTCTAGAAAATTCACTTAATTCACCTATAGGTGAATATTTCTTTAAAATAACTCCACCTTCTCTATCAGTAAATATTTCTAGTGGGTCTCCTTCTCGTATTCTCAGTGTTCTTCTTATTTCTTTAGGTATAACAACCCTTCCCAAATCATCTATACGTCTTACTATTCCGGTTGCTTTCATTTAAATAATTCCCTCCTTATATAAAGTTTTATATAATATACTAGCTTTATTATTATCTTTCTAAACTTGAATTTTTATGCACATTTGCAAATGTTTAAATAAAAATAAAGAATACCTCCATATTAAAGGTATTCTTTATACATTAAATCGTCTCCTGCGGAGCTGCAATTTTAACGACTCCAGAAGTAGATTTATACTCCCACTTATAGAAGTGGGGGACTTTCCTTCTGAAATGTCATTAAAATGCTATAGATTTTTCGGATATTGCTTTATATTCGCTTCTTTTTTCCATTTTGTCATAGCCTCTGTCCATGCACTTTCTTTTCCCTGTGTTATAAGCGTTTTTTCTACTTCTGCCTTAACAGCTGTAAATTTCTTTACAGGGTATTCTTTTTTTTCTATAGTCTTTATTATATGCCATCCATATTGAGTTTTAACAGGTGCTGAGATTTTACCTTTTGGCAAAGCAATAGCTGCTGCCATAAAGGTTTTATCCATTTGAGCATCATTATACTCTACATCTCCTAAATCTCCACCATTGTCCTTAGTTCCATCTGTACCTTTTTCTTTTGCGACTTTCGCAAAATCTTCACCAGCGTCTAAACGTTTCTTAATGGCTATAGCTTCCGGTTCTGTTGCTACTAAAATATGAGCTGCATGAATTGTATTCGGTTTTTCTGTAAACTGGTTTGGATTAGCATCGTAATATGCTTTTTCCTGTGCCTCAGTAACTTTAACATTTTTTGTAACTTCAGTGAATAGTGCATCTTGAATAATACTTGGCTTTATTCTTGCTTTTAGAGATTCTTCTGTAAGGCTTGTTTGTGCTAAAGCCTCTTTATATTTCGCATCTGTTCCCAAACTTTTCTTAATTTCTGCTAATTGCTTATTTGTTTCTTCATTTAATTTAGCTTCGGTAGGCATTAATTTTAACTCTTCCGCCTTATAATCCACAATTTTTTCAGTAATCATACCTTCTACTACTTGCTGTTTTTGCTTTGTTAATTCTGCCATAGCCTCAGCATTAGTTTTATAATTTGCTCCATACTGCGTTTCAAATTGTTTAATAACACCTACTAATTGTTCGTCAACCTGTCCTTTAGTTATTTTAGCATCGAAAGCCTTCGCAACTACACTTTTAGCAATGCCCTTAGGTGTTTTTTCAATCATATTACAACCATTTAATGATGTAGCTAATATAGTTATTAAAGCCGCGCCAATTATTTTTTTTACGTTTTTCATTATATTTCCCCCATTCTATATGTAATATCGCCGTGTAAAGCTCTGTTACGATACCCATTAATTTTAACACAATTTTACTTTATTTCAACTATACTTTTTATATGATTCACAATCTCTATGAGATTTGCAATCACCTCTTCTTTGTTTAAATTTTTAATCTTGTATGCAAAGGCAGGCTTATTCCCTAATTTAAATACAATACTTCTATTATATTTACTAATCAAGGCTTTAACTAATTTTTGATTTATTCTTTCGCTACTATCAAATTGTAATATTATCTCCTCCTTTACCTCTTTGATTTCTATTATCCCCACCTTGCTTGATATACACCTAAGATAAGCGATATTCATAAGACTTACAACACTTGATGGTATGTCTGAAAACCTATCTTCTATTTCCTCTTGTATATCTACCATATCCTCGTTACAATCAATAGCCGCAATTTTCTTGTAAATTTCAATTTTCTGCGACTCATCTTCAATATAAGTACTAGGAATATACGCATCTATTTTAATTTCAACAGAAGTTTCAATAGGCTCCATTTCTATATCGCCTCTTATTTTTTTCACTGTGTCTTCGAGCATCCTACAGTATAAATCATAGCCTACCGCAGCCATATGACCATGTTGGGCACCGCCCATCATATTTCCAGCACCCCGAATTTCGAGATCTCTCATTGCGATTTTAAAACCTGACCCTAGCTCCGTAAAATCCTTAATTGCTTTAAGTCTTTTTTCAGCAACCTCTGTTAACACCTTATCTTTTTTATAAGCAAGATATGCATAAGCTATTCTATTTGATCGACCAACCCTACCTCTTAATTGGTAAAGCTGAGAAAGTCCCATCTTATCTGCGTCGTAAATTATAATTGTATTTGTATTTTGAATATCTATTCCCGTCTCAATAATAGTTGTACACATCAATATATCATACTTGTTCTCCATAAAATCTATCATAATAGATTCTAATTCTCTTTCTGTCATTTGCCCATGCGCAATACACACTCTAGCTTCAGGAACTAGCTTTCCTATAAATGCTGCCATTTCTTTGATAGTTTCTACTCTATTGTACACAAAGAAAACTTGCCCCTTTCTATTTAGTTCTCGCAGCATCGCATCCCTTATTAATTGATCGTTAAATTCTACCACATAGGTTTGTATTGGATACCGCTCCTCTGGTGGCGTTTCAATTACACTTATGTCGCGCACTCCAGTAAGCGACATATGCAATGTTCTTGGAATTGGAGTAGCTGTTAGCGTAATCACGTCTATATTTTTTCTTAGACTTTTTATTTTTTCCTTATGAGTAACCCCAAATCGTTGTTCCTCATCTATAATCAATACCCCTAGGTCTTTAAATTTTACATCTTGCTGAATTATTCTGTGCGTTCCTATTAATATATCTACGTTTCCTTCTTTTGTCGCCTTAATGACAACTTTTTGCTCAGCAGGTGTCCTAAATCTACTTACCATTTCAACCTTTACTGGAAAGTCTGAAAATCTTTTGGTAAGATTTTTATAATGTTGCTCAGCGAGTATTGTAGTTGGTACTAAGAACGCTACTTGCTTTCCATCCATAACCGCTTTAAATGCCGCTCTAACGGCTACTTCTGTTTTTCCATACCCAACGTCACCACATATCAATCTATCCATTGGTTTATCCGACTCCATATCTTTTTTGATTTCTTCAATTGCTATTATTTGATCTGGAGTTTCTTCAAATGGGAATTCTTCTTCAAACTGTTTTTGCCATACAGTATCCTTGCTATATCTGTGGCCCTTAAGTGTAGCCCTTGCTGCATAAAGTTTTACCAAATCCTCTGCAATATCTGCAATAGAGTTTTTAACTTTATTCTTAGCCTTAACCCATTCTAGCCCACCTAATTTGCTAATCTTTGGAGCTTTGCCTTCACTTCCAATATATTTTTGTACTAAATCTAATTGTTCTACCGGAACATAGAGGTTATCACAACCATTATAACTCAGTTGCAAGTAATCTCTTTTATGTCCATGAACTTCCAATTGCTTAATTCCTTTGTATACGCCTATTCCATGATTTACGTGAACAACGTAGTCTCCCAATTTAAGTTCTGTAAAGCTTTTAAGTTTACTTACTCCCTTTTTACTAGAACGACTAGTAGCTTTTCTTTTTGATCCACCAAAAACCTCTTTATCGGAAATAACACATAATTTCAGCTGCGGATACTCAAAGCCCTTTAATTGATTACCAAAGGTTACAACCACTTCTCCAAACTCAATTTGAGAAATGCTGTCTTTATAGACACTTTCAATGCCTCTATCCCTAAGTATATCTATTAATTTCTCCCCTCTAGTTCTTGTACCAGAAAGAATTACGATCTTGTATCCTTTACTTTTTTTGTCCTTTATATCCTCAATAAGCATGTCTAATTGGCCATGGTAATCATAATTGGTAATTTGAGAAAAAGATACTATGTCCCTTGGCTTAAGCACTGTTGTGCTTTTAGCAATAGCGTTTATTGTAATAACTTCTACGTTCTCTAACTCTTCATATATATATTGCTTATCAATTAAAATTTCTGCTTGTTTAGGCAGTATACTTCCTCGTCTTAAAAAATTCTCGTAATTTTCTTCAAATTCGAAATACACGCTATCTAGTTTACCTAGGCACCTTTGTGAATCATCAACCACTATAAATGATCCCTTCATATAATCTAAAAAAGAAGATACATTATCATAAAAGTAAGGCATATAGCTATCAACATCTTTAAAACTCCACGTTTCTTTAAGTGATTCCAAATTAATATCAACTAATGAAGTTATTTTTTTTATAATTTCTTTATCTTTTTTCTTGTTAAAGCTACCTACCACATTGATTAGGTCTTCCTTTATTTTGTTATATCCTTTTCCCCTAATTTCCTGGGTTAATATCATTTCCTTTGCTGGAAATATATCTATTTCGGATACCTTATCAATACTCCTCTGAGTTTCACTATTGAATGTCCTTATAGAATCTATTTCGTCGTCATAGAGTTCTATCCTAAAAGGTAACGCAGAAATAGGGGGATATAAATCTATAATTCCTCCCCTTATTGAAAATTGACCTTTTGTGTCTACTCTTTCTACCCTTTCATACCCACATTCAATTAATTCTTCTGAAAATGCATTTAAATTTAAATTGCCCCCTACAGCTAATTTGAAAATATATTTTCGGAGCAAATCTATAGGCATATAAGTCGCTGCCAAAGCCTCAATACAAGTAATTATTATTTTTTTACCGCTTTCAGTAATTTTTTTCATTACTTTAAGTCTTTCCCATCTCAAGTCGCCAGATACAGCATCCGCATTATAAAATCCCATTTCTCTAGTTGGAAAATAGTACACATCATTTACATAAAAAGATAAGTCTTCGTAAATATTTTTAGCCTCTACATCACTATGCGTTAAAATCAATATAGATTTATCTAATTGCTCGTACACACCATTCACTAAATAGTTCTTAGCTGATTCCGAAAGTCCATATACGCCAATTGGATATATTTTCTCTTCTATATTGCTTAGTATACTTTTAAATTGATTACTCTCTTTCAAAGGCTTCATAAGCCCACTCAGTCTCATGTTAACACCTCTCACTCACTCCATAAATATAGATAATCTTCCAATAATATTTTTATTTAAGCATTAAATCCATTAAACTGATTCATAGCCTCCGTATATCCTTTTGCTATTATCGTTTGAACAGCTTTTATACTAGCCTCAAAAGTCTTTTCTACAAGCACCCGGTCTTCTTTAGAAAATCGCCCTAAAACATGAGGTATTAGCGCCTTTTCCGGTTGTCCTACCCCTATTTTTATTCTTAGAAATATGTCGGACGACATGTTAGCTATAATACTTTTTATCCCGTTATGTCCACCAGCACTACCCTTACTTCGTATTCTTAATTTACCTGCATCCAAACTAATATCATCATACATTATGATGATATTTTCATTTGGAATCTTATAAAAAGAAGCTGCTTCGCGCACACTTTCTCCACTTAAATTCATATATGTACTAGGTTTTAAAAGAATAACTTTTTCCCCTGATATGATAATTTCTCCACATACTCCTTTAAATTTTATCCTATTAATTGAAGTATTATACTTCTCTGCCATTAAATTTATTACATCAAATCCTACATTATGTCTTGTATACCTATATTCATTTCCTGGGTTTCCTAGTCCAACTACCAAATACATTATTACCCCCAAATATTATTATGTTTAAACCTTATGTCTACCACATAATTATTTTTTCATATGCCTTATTTATAATATTATACTAAAAAAGTATTTTAATCCACAACTTTACATAAAAATTACCATATAATTTATTCTTTTGTTATGATTTATCTTTAAAAATAACTAGTAGTCTGCTATGCCTAACCTATATAACTGCTAAGATTATATTATTAACCTTAATTAAGCTATTTTAGTGGTCTAATAACTTTACCATGAGTCATCAAATCATTAATAACTTCTTTAGCTTCATTTATATTAATAGCAAACCCCATTCCGTAAGTTTCACTGGATGAATCAATTTTCAAACTATTTATACCAATAACTTCTCCATAGATATTGCATAACGCTCCACCACTATTCCCTGGATTTATATCTGCATCAGTTTGTATTACTTTATAGATAGTTTGTTCACCTGTTTTTTTATCAACAATATTAATTCTTTTATCCAATGCGCTTATAATACCCGCAGTAACCGTTCCTAAAAACTGTTTTCCTAGTGGATTACCAATCGCAATAGCTATATCACCAATTTTAACCTTTGATGAATCGCCAAATTTTGCAATAGGCAAGTTACTAGCTTCAACTTTTATAACCGCCAAATCAGATATAACATCCGTGCCTACAACTGTTGCTTTCAAAATATTATCATTGCTCAGTTTCACTTTTATTTTTGTCGCACCTTTAATTACATGATAATTAGTAATAATATATCCATCACTTTTAAATATAATCCCTGAACCATTGCCTTCTGGTGTATCCCACAATTCTTCTGCTTTACTACTAATGCCAACTACTGATGGTGCTACCTTTTGTGCAACTTGTGAAATAGGATTATCATCTGCCTCTTGAATATTATCGTTTTCTCTTACACCTGAATTTAAATTGCTACTAGTCACTTTTGGTACTTTCCCCTTATTAATTATATACTGGGCTGTAATCCCCCCAGATAGGGCTGCTATCAGCATAAAACTAATTACTTTTAAAAATGTCTTGAAATAATTTTTCTTGTTGTTTTTTCTAAATTTAATTTCGCTAAAGATGTCCTTGCCAAAATCTGCATTCTTCCACAAAGCATCTCTTACTTCATTACAAGATTCATAGTTATCCTTATTATCCATAGCATCATCCCCTCCCTACTGGTCATATCTATATTATATAAATTTTATTTCATTATAAATTATTCACTTTCGTTAATGTAAAAGTAAAATAAACACCATTGTCCTTATTTTCAACCCATATATCACCCTGTAATTGAGTTATTATATTTCTAACTATAGATAATCCAAGTCCAGTACTATCTTTTGCTGTTCTTGATTTATCCGCTTTATAAAATCTATCCCAAATATGCAATAAATCTTCCTCAGCTATTTGCGGACCAGCATTGAACACAGATATTAATGCATTTCTTCCTTTAGATTTTGAACTAATCTTTATTTTCCCACCATCACTTACATATTTTATTGCATTGTCCAATAGATTTGTAATCACTTGTACTAATCTATCTTTGTCTCCTGCTACAAATAAATTATCTTCATCAAAGCATACATCTACAGAGACCTTTTTCTCTTTAATTTTTGTTTCATTTTTTATAACTGTAAGTCTAATGATTTCATTAATATCCACTTCCATAATCTTCAAACTAAACTCCCCAGCTTCAATTGCAGACATATCTAATAAGTCATTTACAAGCCTTGTTAGTCTTTGAATTTCCTCATAGGCAATAGATAAGTAGTATTTTTCCTTTTCCTCTGGAATTACCCCATCTAGTATCCCACCAATAAACCCCTTAATTGATGTTATAGGAGATCTAATCTCGTGCGATACATTGGATATGAATTCGCGTCTATTTTTCTCGTTTTTTTCTACAGAATCAGCCATAAAATTAAATGATTGAGCGAGTTCTCCTATTTCATCATTAGATTTTAAATAAACCCTCTTATAAACATCCCCATTAGATATCTTCTTAGCTACTGAATTAATCTCTGCTAAAGGCTTTATAATTATTTTTTGAGAAAAATAATATATAACTATACAAGAGAATATTATTGCAAAAATTGCAGATATCCAAATTATTTCATAAACACGTTTTAAAGATTGGCTTAATTCTTCAATTGAGTTGCATAATATTATAGCTCCCTTAAAAGTGCCCGCCTCAGTTCTTATTGGCGTACCGTAAACTCTTACCGTGTTATCAAATATTCCAGCATAAGGGCCTGTAATCTCAAACGTATGCCCAAGCCTAAGCTGATCTAGTTGCTCAGCAAAAACCTGTTTTCCCATAAACTCCTTATGCTCTTTATTAGATACCAAATAAACACAACCGTAGCTATCTGTAAGCCAAATATCGGATTTTATATACTCAGCAATGATTGTCATTACGTCATTTAATTTTTCCGAAGTAGCATCCCCAGCCATATATTTCATAGCAAGCCCTTGTATCATATATGACTTATCCAAAAATTGTTCTTTTCTTTGCTCGAAAAAATAATTTTGGAACCAATAAGACAAAAAAGAGGCAATAATTATTAAACTCATTGAAATTATAATAGTATAGGTGGCTAACATCTTAAAAAACAGCCCTCTTTTAAACATCTATTTCACCTCAAATTTGTATCCCACTCCCCAAACAGTCTCAATTTGCCAATTTGGACCTCCTTGAAGCTTTTCTCTTACCCTTTTAACATGCACATCCACTGTTCTAGAGTCTCCTGGATAATCGTATCCCCAAACCTCACATAAGAGTTGTTGCCTTGTGAAAACTCTATTCTTATTAAGAGCTAAATAATGTACTAGTTCAAATTCTTTAGGTGGCATTTTTACCTCTGAGCCTTTATATGTAACATTATAAGAATTAATATCAATTTCTAGATCCTCAAAATTTAAAACCTCTTTACCACCTTTATCTAAGTTATAACGCCTAAGCACAGCTTTCACTCTTGCAATTATTTCTTTTGGCTCAAAAGGCTTAACTACATAGTCATCCGCTCCAAGTTCTAGCCCCAATACCTTATCAAATGTTTCCCCTTTGGCAGTAAGCATAATAACCGGTGTTTCGTTCTCTTTTCTTATCCATTTCAAAACATCGATTCCATCAATATACGGTAACATTATGTCTAAAAGCACCAAATCTGGTTTATAACTTAGAAATGCTTCCTGTGCAGCCCTGCCATCATATGCTACTTTTGTTGCATATCCTGAATTCTCAAGATACATTTTAATTACCTCAGCAATATTTTTATCATCATCAACTATTAGTATTTTCCCTATAGTTCCTTCCATATCAGTACCTCCAAATTATTTCCTCTATTTTTTCCCTCTATTTTTTTCTATCATTCATCTTTGAAAAATAACTAGTCAACATGCTAATTTATCTTATTAATAATTTATCATACTTTAATGATAAGTTATTAGTTTTTATTAAATGTTACAAATTATTCACCACTTCCGATAATAATTTAAACATTCTACATAAGTACTGAGTCTATATAGTATACTTACTATCCCATTATTATGTAAATCCAGATTATAAAAAAATAGCGATGCCCAATTATAAAAATAATAGAGCATCACTATTTTAAAATATGTATTATAAACTGGAATCTTCCTCGAATAATTTACTTACCGAAACATCCTCATATATTCGCTTTATAGCCTCCGCCAAAATTGGCGCTACAGATAATGTAGTGAATTTTTCGCATTGTTTACCTTCTGGCATATCAATTGTATTTAATATTATCAATTCTTTTATTACCGAATCATTTATTCTTTGAATAGCAGGCCCTGATAATACGCCATGACTGCAACAAGCATAAACATCTTTTGCTCCGAGTTTAACTAAAGCATTCGCTCCATTAGTTATTGTTCCCGCAGTGTCTATCATGTCATCCATCATGATACAAGTTTTCCCCTTAATATCACCTATAACATTCATAATTTCTGCAACATTAGCTTTTGGTCTTCTCTTATCAATTATCGCTATTGATGCATGTAGCTTATCTGCAAATTTTCTTGACCTAGCAACGCTTCCAAGATCTGGTGCAACTACAACTACATCGTCCCTATCTTTAAATCCGTTCTTGATGTAGTATTTTGCAAGTATAGGTGTCCCAGTCATATTATCAACAGGAATATTAAAATATCCTTGTATTTGAGCTGCGTGTAAATCCATAGTCAGTACTCTATCTGCTCCTGCGGTTGTTATAATATCTGCCACAAGTTTTGCTGTAATTGGATCTCTAGCTTTTGCTTTTCTATCCTGCCTTGCATACCCATAATATGGTATAACCGCAGTTATTCTTCCTGCTGAAGCTCTCTTAAATGCATCAATCATAATAAGTAATTCCATTAAATTATCGTTTACTGGTGCATTAGTCGATTGAACAACAAATACATCTGCGCCCCTGACAGTTTCATGTATATTAACAGATATTTCTCCATCACTAAAAGTTCCTACTTCTGAAGCTCCAATTGGTAATCCTAGTATGTCAGCTATATCTGCGGCTAATTTAGGATTTGAGTTGCCCGTAAAAATTTTAATATTCTTTCCGTGGTTTATCATATGTAGTTCTGATTCCTAAAATCATAACAAATCATATTTTAATACAATTCATATAAATTTTCATTCTATACACTAAATAGAACGTCAGCATCACGAGACTCAACTACTAGGGTTAATACTCTCACATTAAAATCTTACATACCATTCAATGCGCGTTTAGTAGTTTTTATATACACATTCTGCTGAAAAAATCAGTTTTACACCTCCCTTTATAATTTACTTATTGATTGTATGCTTGTTATTTTATTTGCTGTGTCCTGATTTCACTACCCAATTTTCAATATTTTTTTGCCTTGCTCTAGCTATTGCCAAAGCATTTTTAGGCACCTCATTTGTAATTGTAGAACCAGCCGCAATGTACGCGTTATCATTAACCTTTACAGGTGCTACTAGGTTAGTGTTGCATCCTATAAACGTATTATTGCCTATTATAGTTTTGTATTTTGCTTTTCCATCATAATTTACAACTACAGTTCCGCAGCCAAAATTACATCCACTTCCTACCTCTGCATCACCAATATAAGTAAGATGAGATACCTTTGTATTATCTCCAATAGTTGATTTTTTAATTTCAACAAAATCTCCTATTCTAGCATGTTTACCTATATTGCTTTCTGGTCTAATGTACGCAAAAGGTCCAACAGTAGTTTGATCGCCTATCTGGCTTTCAATTACAACAGAACTTTGAACTGAAACTCCGTTTCCTATAATGCTATCCGCAATTCTATTATTAGGGTAAAGAACACACTCTTCTTTAAGAATAGTCTTACCCTGCAAAATATTCCCTGGATATATAGTAGTATCTTTTCCTATTATAACTTCTGAATCTATGTATGTATTATTAGGGTCAATTATTGTAACTCCATTTTCCATATGTTTTCTATTTATTCTTTTTCTCATAATGGCCTCTGCATCTGCAAGCTCTACCTTTGAATTAACTGCAGTAATTTCTTCAACTGGCACATCAAAAGCTCCAACCTTAAACCCTTGCTCCTTTAATATACTAATAACATCTGTTAAATAGTATTCCTCTTGAGCATTATTATTATTTAATCTATCTAAACTATTAAGTAATTCTTTTATGCTAAAGCAATACATTCCAGAATTTACTTCTTTAACTAATACTTCTTCTTTTGTACAATCTTTAAACTCAACAATTTTTTTAACCTCACCATTTTCATCCCTAATTATTCTACCATACTTTGCAGGCTCAGCCATACTTGAAGTTAATATAGTCGCTTTAAAATCACCTTTTTCATGATAATCTAATAGTCTCCTAACTGTACATTCAGTAATTAGTGGACCATCTCCAACAAATATTGCTACCGTACCTTCATTCCCACTTAGGAACTCTTTAGCACACATTACTGCATGTCCTGTGCCTAACTGATCTTCTTGGACGGAGTAATTAATATTTCTATCTTCTGATACTTTTTTAACCTGCGCGGCTCCTTTTCCAATTACCACATCAACCATTTCAATATCTGCCTTTCTCATAATGTCAATAACATGGTTTATCATTTCTTTACCACAAACCTTATGTACAACCTTAGGCATATTAGAATTCATTCTTTTTCCTTGACCTGCAGCTAATATTATAGCGCATTTATACAAATTAAACACCTCTTTATATATTAATTCGACATATTCACACATTTTATTTTATCTTTTCTTCAATTAAAACACTTCTTATATTATATTTTATATAACATTTAATTGCAACCAACCTTGGCCGTTTTTAATATTTTCTTTATAAAATAAAAAGGGGTAACCCCCTTTTTTATACTTCTAAATTTTCTTCTACCTCTTCTACTGGTTTTTCATTTTTTACTTTTTCATACTCATCCAATATAGCTGATTGAATCTTCTCTCTTGTTTGAGTATTTATTGGGTGTGCTATGTCCTTGAATTCCCCATCTGGAGTTTTCCTACTTGGCATAGCAATAAAAAGTCCACTTTGCCCTTCTATCACTTTAATATCATGAACAACAAATTCATTGTCAAAAGTTATTGATATAATCGCCTTCATTTTCCCCTCTGTAGCTATTTTCCTAATTCTAACGTCTGTGATTTCCATACACTCCACCTCCAAGTTGCGTTATAGTTATACTATTTCTCTATAACTTGGGTTTTTCCTTCTTAAATTGTAAATAAAAATTAAATCTTTTGAATATTACACTTTTTCAAAGTTTTTTGATGGAGTTAACTCAGAGTTACCTTCCTCGTTTATTCCTTTAAACTGAATAATCGATATGTATTCTGCTATTAATTTATGACCGCTTTGAATATTATCAACAAGAACTCCAATACCTAAAAGTTTACTTTCGAATTCTTTAAGCAAATTAATTATACCTGTTGCAGTTCCTCCAGCTTTCATAAAGTCATCTATAAAAATACATTTGCTCTGTTTTTTTATAGACTTTCTTGAAAGAGACATAGTTTGAATTCTGTTACTAGATCCAGATACATAGTTGATACTAACAGTACTGCCCTCAGTAACCTTCGGATCATGCCTTACAATAACTAATTGAACGCCAAGCATTTTTGCCACTTCATACGCAAGTGGTATCCCTTTAGTCTCGACTGTTACAACATAGTCTATGTCTAACTCACTAAAAGCAGATGCAAGGATTACTCCTGCTTTGTGCACTATTTCTGGATTATACATAATATCAGTCATATATATAAAATTTCCTGGTATCACCCTGTCCTTCTGTGTTAAAATTTCACATAATTTTTCTGCAAATGTTATACCTTCTTGCCTTGAGACCCCGCAAATATATTTCACTCCACCAGCTGCGCCTGCCACCGATTCCACTCTTCCCATAGATAACTCACTTAAAGTTTCACGGACAATAACAATATCTTCGCTAATTGTGGATTTAGCTGCATTAAATAATTCCGTAAACATCTTTAGATTAATTGTCTTATTAGGATTTTCTGTTAATATTTTAGTAATACCTGTAACTCTTTGATTTCTACTATATTTATTCATAATATCTCACCCATATCTTTATTTTACGAATTTTACTTTGTAAAATTCTTACTATCATTCGTATTTTAATTGTAAATCTTTTTTATCTTTATTACAATGCCTAATAGCTAATTTCAAGAGATTTAGTTACTTTACGTGCAAAAACTTGTTGACAGCTTTTAAGCTTTATAATTTGATGCAAGGCATTTTGAAAAAATATTATTCTATAATGTGTTTAGTTTTTTTGTATTTTTGTATATAATTAAGACGTACATATATACATTTATTTGTTATAATCAATACTAATGCAATTTGCATATACTAAATAGTCATAATCATTTTTAAGGAGTTGATATAATGTCTTTTGATTTTATAAGAGATAAAAACAAAAAAGTTCATTTCATAGGAATCGGTGGTATAAGTATGAGTGGTCTTGCTGAAATACTCATAAAAAATAACTATACAGTCTCTGGGTCTGATATGAATTCATCACATATCACAAACAAACTTAAAGAAAAAGGTGTTCAAATTTATATAGGCCATAATGGTGATAACATAAATACTGCAGACTTAGTAGTTTACACTGCTGCTATTTCTCCTGAAAATCCAGAATACATTAAGGCTAAAGAGTTAAACATTCCTTTAATAGATAGGGCTGAATTTTTAGGTCAAATTATGAAAGGTCACAAATATAATGTTGCAGTAGCGGGTACACATGGTAAGACTACTACCACTTCAATGCTTGCCCACATCATTTTAAAAGAGGATGTAGACCCTACAATACTCGTGGGTGGAGAATTAGATGCTATCGGAGGTAATGTTTTAGCTGGAAATAGCGACTATTTTATTACAGAAGCCTGTGAGTATAAAGCATCATTCTTAAAGTTTTTTCCCTATATAGGAACAATATTAAACATAGATGCGGATCACCTAGATTACTATAAAGACATAAATCACATTAAAGATACCTTCATAAAATTCATTAATATTATACCAAAAGAAGGCTATTTAGTTGCGAATGTGGAAGATGAAAATGTTAAAACTATCCTCCATAATCATAATTACAACTGCAGCATACTTACTTACGGAATAAATAACGGAATGCTTAAGGCAAAAGATATTAGTTATAATGAATTAGGTTGTGCCACCTTTGATGTATACAAAGAGGGTCACAGACTATTTCAAATAAATCTTAATGTACCCGGGCAGCATAATGTTCTAAATGCTCTTGCAAGTATAGGCACCGCACTAATCCTTAATTTTTCTGAAAACTCAATTACGCGCGGCCTTTCTAGTTTCAAGGGTACACATAGGAGATTTGAGTTAAAGGGGATTAAAAATGGCGTAACTGTTATTGACGATTATGCCCACCATCCTACAGAAATTAAAGCAACTTTAAGTGCTACAAAAAATTATCCTCATAATAAAATTTATTGTGTTTTCCAACCCCATACTTATTCAAGAACATTAAGCTTATTTGAAGATTTTTCAGATTCTTTTTATGATATGGATAATTTAATACTAGCAGATATTTATGCTGCCAGGGAAAAAGATACTGGAGTAATAAGTTCAAATATGCTTGGAGATAGAATAAGAGAGAAAAGTGTAAATTGCATAAATCTTCATAGCTTTGATGAAATTGTTGATCATCTTAACAATAATTTAAAAGAAGGAGATATTCTTCTTACAATGGGTGCAGGAGACATCGTTAAAATAGGAGAAATGTACTTAAAATAATTGTTTATATTTATCTAAAGTATTTTTATGAAATTATAAAATAATCCATAATACTTAAGGCTTAAGTCTACGTCTTTCAGATGTAGGCTTATTTTTTATTTATGTGTTTGTCTACAACCACTATATTAGGAGTGTAATCCTGAAAATTTATTTAAAATTAACCTTAGAAAGGAATGTGTTCTTTATGAAAAAAGTTATTTACCAAGTAAATGCCTTCTCAGATCTGCCCTTCGGTGGTAATCCAGCCGGTGTAGTACCTAACGCTATTGGATTAAATTATACCGATATGTTAAATATCGCCCGAGAAATGAATTTATCGGAAACTGCCTTTGTTTTTCCTATGAAAGATGAGGAAGCAGATTATGAGGTAAGATTTTTTACACCTACCCAAGAAGTAGACTTATGTGGTCATGCTACAATTGGTTCTTTTTTTTCTTTAGCTTCAAAAGGTATTATTACTGGAACTGATAATGTTAAAATTGTAAAACAAAAAACAAAGGCCGGTATTTTACCAGTTGAACTTTATTTTAAAGATAATAAAATCGATAGTGTAATGATGACTCAAGCTAAACCCAAATTTGTTTTTGATGTTGCAAATACATATGAACTTGCACAAATCATGGGTATCAATGCACGTGATATAGGAATATCCGGGTATAGCCTCATTCCTCAAGCTGTATCTACCGGCCTTACAGACATTATGCTTCCGGTCAAAAGTTTGTCTGCATTAAAATCCCTAAATCCAAACTATACTAGATTAACTGAATATAGTAATAATCTAAATATTATTGGGGTACATGCCTTTACGCTTGAAACTGAAGAAGACTCCTCCACTCTATCTTGTAGAAACTTTGGTCCCGCTGCTGGCATAAATGAAGAATCTGCCACAGGAACTTCTAATGGGGCACTTGGTGCCTATCTAGTAAAAAACGATGTGCTTAAATTTGAAGATAATATAACTATAATCTGTGAACAAGGCTACTATATGAATAGACCTAGTAAAATAATCGTAAGATTAGAAGGAAGCAAAGTAAACTTAACAGTAAAGGTTGGGGGTAAATCGGTCATTGTTATGGAGGGGCTTATTTAATCTACATAAATTAAAAAAATTAAAGCTCATATCCTTATACTAAAATAAGGATATGAGCTTTTTTACTTTCTATTATATCTCATGAAAAGTTGTTCTACTGCCTTAACGCTTTCAGGTTCAATATGTTGAAGAAGGATATTATATGGCTTTTTACCTACTTTTATTGCAATATATTTTTTTGTTATTGCAACCTTACTTATATCATTAAACATAATAGTCTTCCCCTTTGACGCAAAGTTACTATTAAGTTCAAATCTATCCTTTTCAAATTTTAAATAATTTAAATTTTCTAGTTTTCTAAGTTTTATAATAAAAGATATTGAAAATCCTATAGATACAAATGTCACCATTAGAAATATTCCCGCAATTCCAGTTCTTCCACGAACAAATGATCCTATGACTCCTATTAATAATGCAAAGCTCATTAAAATGCTGAATGCACCTTGCTTCATAGCCATTTTTTTTGTTACTCTACTAAATTTAATTTCTTTCAATTGCTTCCCTCCTAAGATACTATTTGTGTATTTTCAGCTCCACGAAAAATTCTTTATCTGTTACTTCAATATATACTTCACTATAATCTATTTCAAAATTTGCCATAGTGGAATGGATTCCACTATCACTTAAAAAATGCACTGTACATATATTATTATCTTCTATATTACAAAATCTAATAAATATACTTTTAACAGATGGAAATTGTATTCTAGACTTTATGTACTTAGGCAGATTTTCAAAATATAAATTTACGCACCGATACTCCACTTCGATTATTAAATCAACGTTATATTCATCCTTTTGTATTTCCTTTACTGCGA
Source organism: Clostridium sp. CM039 (assembly GCF_055081075.1). Classification (NCBI taxonomy): domain Bacteria; kingdom Bacillati; phylum Bacillota; class Clostridia; order Eubacteriales; family Clostridiaceae; genus Clostridium; species Clostridium sp. CM039. The sequence goes on along the minus strand of NZ_CM143649.1, from coordinate 3,153,598 downwards.
AATCGCCTATTATTTTCAAATTGCTTTTTTCATAAATCATATGGCACCTCCAATAAAAGATATTAGTATTAGGCTATTTCATAAGTATCTTTATCAATTATATATTCTCTACCGGTCACAATATTACCTTTATCTAATAATCCTAAAACCATCTATATATTTCAAAAAACTATTTCTGTAATTTTCAACATAATATCCCTCATTGTATTTTTCATTTTTTTACATTTTAAAGCAACTAAATTTTGTACTACCAAAATTATCTACTAATGTAAACACTCATATTTAAATTTCAATATTTATAATTATATTGCGTATAAACATTAGTCTTTGGTAACACTAGATATGAAAAAATGTTTTGGAGGTATATATAATGAAAAATTTTCTAGTTTCAGCTATAGTAGATGTCGTAATAATCTTTGCTTCATATTTTCTATTTAGAAGTATTATAAGTGGGCCAACTCGTCACCGATTGTATGAGAAATTCATGAGTTCTTTCGCAAAATTCGTAATTATTATTTTTGTATCTACCGCACTAGTAACATCTCTCATAGCTCTAGTTTTATACAAAACACGATATATAGTATATATTAACATACTAGCTCCTGCCTTATTATCAATCCTTGTAGGTTTTGTTATGTCTACTGTACCTACTAGAGGCGCCGGTGATAAAGAAAAGAATGGCAAAAATAAATAAATAAATAAATATAAAGCAGCTTTTAGGATAATATTGTTTTTATATCATCCTAAAAGCCGCTCTCTTCTTTTACACATTCCCTAAATAATTAATTTAACAAAAGAATATGCTAATTTAAATCCATATAATATTATGACTATACCACATACTAAGTTTATTATTTTAATAACTTTAATGTTAAACTTCCCTTTAAATAGCGAAATAATAGTTGCTAATGAGGTAAACCAAATGAAGGACGCTAAGCATACTCCTATAATAAAGTAGCTTGACATGTTTACTGGAAGTGAAGCTCTCATCCCACCCAATAATAAGGAACCATCAACTAGAGCCTGGGGATTTAGCCAGGTTACTGCAAAACATGTCCATACTATTTTTATAAATGATTTATTCACATCCACAGTTTCTCCCGATTCAACTTCTGGTACTTGTCTCACGAGACCTACTCCAATGTAGATTACTGCTACACTACCTAGTAAAAGAATAAGTATCTTTAAAAGTTTAAACCTTTCCATAAGCGCCCCTACACCTAAAAAGCATGAAAGCGCAAGTGATATATCAAAAAATATAGTAATAAATGCAACTTGATATGCCCTTAGTCTACTTTTGCGTATAGCCGTATTTATTACAAATATGTTTTGTGTACCAATGGGTGCTACGTATGCGAAACCTAATAGTAAGCCTTGTATTATATATTTATACATTCCGGTCCCCCTAACTCATATATATCCTTATCACTTAAAAATTACCTCTTTATCTGCACCTCTATTTATGTGAGATTATTAATTTTTATAGATTACAATTTGAACTTAATTGTAATCTATAAAAATTTTAAATGCAATAATGTTTTCAGAAAATTGTGGCAAGATCCAGTTATATAAAACAAAAATAAACTGTTGACATTTATGCATTTGTTTTATATAATAACTAGTGTTGTCAGCAAGTAGAATTTATAACTTACATATTTCATGTTTTATATTTTCAAAAATATTTACCAATTTTGTTGACATTTATGCATTTGTTTTGTATAATTAAGTTGTCTTCGGGGTGTAGCGCAGCTGGGAGCGCGCGTGGTTTGGGACCATGAGGTCGCAGGTTCAATCCCTGTCACCCCGACCAAAAAGAGTTGTCTAATGACAACTCTTTTTTTATTATAAATTTTTATTCGTTAGTATGTATAAAACTCGTCATTTTTGACAAAATAGATAATAGCCTACTATTTTATTATTTTTTGTAGATAATATGCTAAAGTCATTACATATCTAATAACAACTTAGGAGTGATTATTTTGAATAAAATGTATAATGAAATTTTTAAATCCCTAGCCAAATCCTATTATGAAGATAATTTTGAAAACAAAGTACAGGAATTACTGTCTAAGGATAATATTAATAAAACTGAGTTAAGCTCCGTAATTTCCTCACTTTGCGGAGTTGAAGTAGACTTTTCTCATAATTACATAGATGATTTAAATAAAGCTATCCTTTCTTATGAATCAAATTATAAAATTGTAAATAAAATCAAAGGCTGCACTATGGATTGTACAGATAAGCCTGGAAAGACAAAATGTCAAGCTTCCTGCCCTTTTGATGCCATATTAATAGATAATAAAAGTAATACTACTTATATTGACAATGATAAATGCACAGACTGTGGTTTTTGCGTAGAAGCATGTCCGAATGGTGCCTTAATGGACAAGGTAGAGTTTATTCCTCTTTTAAATTTATTAAGAGGAGATTCGAAAGTAATAGCAGCTGTAGCCCCTGCCATTACTGGTCAATTTGGAGAAAATGTTAATATAAATAATCTTAGAACCGCTTTTAAAAAAATGGGGTTTACAGATATGGTTGAAGTTGCTTTTTTTGCGGATATGCTTACATTGAAAGAATCCGTAGAATTTGATGAGCACATTAAAACAAAAGAAGATTTAATGATCACCTCCTGCTGTTGTCCTATGTGGGTAGGGATGGTAAAAAAGATTTACCACGATTTAGTGAAGTATGTATCTCCCTCTGTATCTCCTATGATTGCCTGCGGTAGAATTTTGAAGAAATTAAACCCTAACTGCAAAGTAGTCTTTATAGGTCCCTGCATTGCAAAAAAGGGTGAAGCTAAGGAAAAAGACCTTTTAGGTGATATTGATTTTGTTCTTACATTCTCAGAACTTAAGGATATTTTTGATATATTAAACATCGACCCAGAAAAACTTCCACAAGCTGTATCCAGTGAGTATGCTTCCAGAGGCGGCAGGCTTTACGCTAGGACAGGAGGAGTATCTATAGCAATTGGAGACGTTATAGAAAAATTATTTCCTGAAAAATATCATTTATTAAATGCTATTCAAGGAAACGGTGTAAAAGAATGTAAAAAACTACTTACTAAAGCTCAAAATGTAGAGGTTAATGCAAATTTTATAGAAGGTATGGGTTGTGTTGGTGGTTGTGTTGGAGGGCCTAAAGCTTTGATTGACGCAAGCTGCGGAAAACGTAGAGTGGATAAGTTTGCAGAAAGTTCAAAAATTAAAACTTCCTTAGATAGTGATTGTATGAACGAAATTCTAAGTAGAATTGGAATTAATACTGTTGATGATTTTAAAGATAAAAACAAAACCAAAATATTCAACAGAGAATTTTAGATAATATTTTGCAATATAAATGCAAATTAAAATATGGTATAATACTCAGTAATTAATATATTTTTTTGCATTCAAAGGGGGGTTTTATGAAAGGATTACTTGAATATATAAGCGATAAAGATATTAGCCTGCTTAGAATTATAAATAATTCTTGGAAGTGTAGGTTTTTAGATATTATAATGCCAATTATGACTTACTTAGGTTCTTTTTCTTTTATGTTTATATTCTGTACCCTTGCTTTTCTATTTAATAGTACTATTGTTCACACCATAGCTATTAAAGCTATGATTTCTATAACAATCAGCACTGGCATTGGTAAGATTCTCAAAGTAAGCGTTACTAGATTAAGACCTTTTATAACAGTTCCAAACTTGAACATAAAAAAAATAGGCATAGATAAATACTCCTTTCCGTCAGGTCATACTACTGGTGCATTTTCATTAGCTATAATAATAGCTTTATATTTCCCTATATTTGGGTTTATAACTATACCCATAGCTTGTTGTGTAGGAATTTCTAGAATTTACATAGGCGTTCATTATCCTACCGATGTTATTATGGGTATTTTTATCGGAAGTACTTGTTCTTTTCTTACTTACAGATTTTTTTAATTTTAAATCCTAGTATTTAATTACATTTCGACCTGTTATACTTATATAAGAGGTGATTAAATGCTAAAAAATATTAAAGCTGCAATTTTCGATTTAGACGGAACCCTAATAGACTCTATGTGGGTTTGGGATAGAATAGATAAAAATTATTTTAGAAGCAGAAATATAGATTTACCTAAAAATCTAAAAACCCAAATAGAGCACCTTAGCTTCAATGAGACTGCGGCATATTTTAAAAATAATTTCGGTATATTAGATACTATAGACGAAATTAAAAATGAATGGAACGATTATGCCCATGAGGAGTATCTTAATAATGTAAAACTAAAGCCCGGTGTAGTTGAGTTTTTATCTTTACTTAAAACCCTGAATATAAAAATCGGTCTCGCTACAAGTAATAGTAAATTTTTGTTAGAAGCTGCACTACATTCTAATAATATATACCATTATTTTGACTGCATAACTCTAACTGATGAAGTATCTCGCGGGAAAGACTTTCCCGATGTATATTTACTTGCCGCTGAAAAATTAGGCGTAATCCCAGAGGAATGCATTGTATTTGAAGATATACTTCCTGCAGTTAAAGGTGCAAAATCCGCCGGAATGAGAGTAGTCGGTGTCTATGATGATTTCTCCAAAGAACAAAGGGACGATATTGTTAATCATGCAGATATGTATATAATAGGATATAACGAGTTAACTACAGCGATTTAAGACTCATGTGTATACATGAGTTTTTTTGTGAATGTTTTTGTTTTCTATCGAATAGAATATACTAAGAATAAATATAACTATTTAACATATGCACAAACTTGCCGATTAAACTCTATCATATTAATATATCATTATCTAAAAGAAGTAATTTACAAGGAGAGATACTATTGCTCATTTTTCTTTTTTCTATTCTTTTGATATGCTTTGGTATTTATTGTTATATTATGGACCAAAAATTATCAACTCAAAAAACCCAGCTAAAGATTATCTCTAGGCAAAATAGAGAACTCAAATCAAAAATTGAAACTTCACGTTGTGCTGAGGGTCCTATTGTAATAAAATACAAACTACCTCTTTTTAAAAGCGGAACTATAAAAGAGAGTTGTAGTTTGTATTTAAGTCCTATTGAAATTTCACCTGTTCTATCTAATATAGTTAAAAGTACGACCGTAGAGATTCAAGATTCCGCTGATATTTTTGATATTTCATGGTATGAAGTATCTATAAACTCTCAGACCACCATTAATAATAAAGGATGGATAAAAAAAGATAACATAATTACCCTGGACGACACTGTTAGTCACCAAGAGGAGATTCCTACTTAAAAAACAAAAGGCATATATCCATAAAATATATGCCTTTTAAAATTAATCTTTATTTCCATCAGTAATTAGTTTTTTCATTTTCAGAATGCTAATTATGTTATAATTTATAAATCAAACTAACAATCTTGTTAGAACTAAAGGGGTTTAATATGAGAATAATATCTAAAAGCAACCTATGTACAAATAGACCATATATAAATTTAAAAAAACTTTCAATAAAAAGTTCATTGAGAGTTGGTGAAATTACTGAAGCTGGGTTTAAAAGTACTTATATAATAAATCAACATACACAAAGCTTATCTACTAATGAGAATTACATTCTACAATTTAGTAAAGGAATTCAGAAAATGACACTTGATACAGAGCTACTCCATGAACTCTTATTAGTTGAAGTTAATTATTCATCTAAAAGTAGTAATAAATCTGCTAAATTCAAGGTCTACCTTGTCTTAGATAATATAAAATATTCCTTACCATTTAGTTCATTTCAAGATATTTATGATAACTGTATGGATATCCTAGCTAGAGAACTTGATGGAAAAGAAGAATTAACTTACATAAAAGAAAGCTTTAACAATTTAGAAAATGATGAAATCTCAGTAGATATAGAGTTGAATTTAGAAAGATTACAAGAATTTAAAAATAAGGTAAACTACAAACGAAATATTTATTACTTTGTTATAAATAACATTGCTTCAACTACTTCAAAGTATGATATTAACACTAAACCTAAAGAGATACTAATAAGTGATACTTTAAAAGTTCTAAGATACAACCCTTCTACAAGGCTTTATATCATACTAGAACCTATTGATGAAACAACTAAAATAAAATTAAACGAAAGTGATATTATTTGTAACCTCGGTGAAATTGATTTTCCTACTGTTAGCATATGCACGGGTTATGGGCTTGGAAAATTATTAGATGTTAAAAATAATGTTATTCCAAATACTAATACATTATCATTATTTGCAAATATTCTAGACCTAGGATTAGAAGTTTTAAAAAAGTGATATATATAAAAAGAGCTAGAAATTATTCTAGCTCTTTTTGTTGTAAATTATACGATTTTAGTTGTCCATTCTTCACAGTTCCATACATCTGTTACTACGTCTTGATAGAATTCTGGTTCATGACAAACTATAAGTATACTTCCTGTATATTCTTTTAGAGCCCTCTTGAGCTCTTCTTTAGCATCTACATCTAAATGATTGGTAGGCTCATCTAAGATCAATATATTAGTTTCCCTGTTTAGGAGTTTCGCAAGTCTTACCTTTGCTTGCTCTCCACCACTAAGCACAGTAATTCTACTTTCAATATGCTTTGTAGTAAGTCCACACTTAGCAAGCGCAGATCTTACCTGACCCTGAGTGAAGCTAGGGAATTCTTGCCAAAATTCTTCAATACAATTATTTCGATTGACTCCCTTTATTTCTTGCTCATAGTATCCTATATATTGATAATCTCCTACGTTTGTATGCCCTGAAACAGCTTTTATATCACCCATAAGACTCTTCAACAATGTTGTTTTTCCAACACCATTAGCCCCAACTAAAGCAATCTTTTGTCCTCTTTCCATATATAAATTTAATGGTTTGGATAATGGACTATCATATCCAGTAACTAAATCCACAGTTTTAAATAATATCTTCCCTGAAGCTCTTGCAGATTTAAAATCAAATTGCGGCTTTGGTTTATCTTTTGTAATTTCCATTTTATCAATTTTATCTAATTTCTTTTGTCTTGATTTTGCCATACCACTTGTAGATGCCCTTGATTTATTTTTAGCAACAAAAATCTCTAGTTTGGTAATTTCTTTTTGTTGTCTTTCATAATCAGCTTCCATTTGCTTCTTTTTAGCATCATGAACTCTCAAAAATTCGTTATATGAACCTATATATCTAGTTAGTTTTTTATTTTCCACATGATATATTATATTAATTACGCCGTCTAGAAATTCAATATCATGAGATATTAAGATAAATGCATTTTCATAATTTTGAAGATATCTCTTAAGCCACTCTACATGCTGCTCATCCAAAAAGTTAGTAGGCTCATCCAGTAGTAGAACATCTGGAGCTTCTAATAAAAGTTTTGCAAGAAGAATTTTCGTCCTTTGTCCTCCGCTTAAATCTGCAACATCATTTTCAAGGCCAACATCTTTAAGTCCAATTCCTACAGCTACCTCATCTATCTTAGAATCAATACCATAAAATCCATTATTATCGAGCTGATCTTGTATTGTTCCCATTCTATCTAGTAACTTTTCTAGTTCCTCAGGTGATGCCTCGCCCATTTTTTCTGTTACACTAAGCATTTCATCTTCTAAGTCAAAAAGATATTTAAAAGCATCCCTTAAAACTTCTCTAATAGTTCTTCCCTTTTCCAAAACCGTATGCTGATCCATGTATCCCACTCTTACGCTACTTGACCATTCAACATCGCCCTCATCTGGCATAAGCGAACCTGTAATAATATTCATAAATGTTGATTTACCCTCTCCGTTAGCACCTATAAGTGCTATGTGCTCCCCTTTAAGTAATCTAAAAGATACATCTTCAAATATTACTCTATCACCAAATCCATGGCTCATATTTTTTACTACCAATCTACTCATTTGTATTTCTCCTTACTATAGTATGATTTTATATATTTATAATTTTAAAACTATTTCTAGTTATATATCTATTTGTTCTTAATAATTAGATGTTGTATATAGATTCCCATGCAAAGAAAATACGTCCAATTTTATCTAAATATGCTTAATTCGAGTGTGCATTGAAAAATGACACATATACTAGTGTAATTTATAATTGTCTTTATGTCAAAACAATTTTATGGATCTTATATTACAAATTAATTCAGTGTGGTATACTACTATAGATAAATAGCTTAATATTTTATTAAAGATTGTTTTAACTATAAAAAATATAAGAGACATAATAATTATAAATTGTTATGTCTCCTTAAATAACACAGGAGGAATTTAAAATGGCTTGCAAATTTTACTTATATAAAGGTAAAGGCAGAAATTCAGAAAATGGACACCTTTGGATATATGCAAATGAAATCGAAAACTTTGATGGTGAATATGAAAATGGAGATATAATTGAGGTGTACAATTTTAGACAGGAGTTTATAGGGAAAGGTTTCATAAATGACGTTTCTAAAATTGCCATAAGAATAATGACAAGAGATATTCACGAAGAAATAGATGAAGAGTTTTTCAGAAAAAAACTTGCCGCTGCATGGAAATATAGACAAACCGTTATAGATACTTCTAGCTGTAGATTCTTGTTTGGAGAAGCAGATTTTGTACCTGGAATGATTATAGATAAGTATGAAGACTATTATGTTATTCAATCTTTAGCACTAGGAATCGACAAATATAAAGATATAGTTGTTAAGTTACTAATGCAGGAATACAGTGCAAAGGGTGTCTATGAAAGAAGTGACGCTAGAGTTCGCGAGCTTGAAGGAATGGAGAAAACAACAGGATTCTTAACCGAACCCTTCGATACCGATATAGAAATTATTGAAAATGGAGTTAAGTATTATGTAGATATTGCAAATGGTCAAAAAACCGGATTTTTCCTAGATCAAAAGGAAAACAGAGCAGCTATCCACAGATTATGCAAAGATGCTGATGTTTTGGATTGTTTTACCCACACAGGTTCCTTTGCGCTTAATGCAGGTATAGCTGGGGCTAAAAGTGTACTTGGAGTAGATATTTCTGAATATGCAGTAGATTGTTGCAGAAAAAATGCAGAGCTTAACGGACTTTCAGGTACTGTTAAATTTGAATGCCATAATGCCTTTGATGTATTAAGAGAATGGTCAAGAGAAAAAAGACAATATGACGTAGTAATACTTGATCCCCCAGCCTTTTCAAAGTCACGTTCTACTATAGACGGCGCAACACGCGGATATAAGGAAATTAACCTACGTGGTATTAAATTGGTTAAACCGGGCGGATATTTTGTAACTTGCTCTTGCTCTCATTTTATGTACCCTGATATATTTAGAGATACAATAGCCGATGCAGCATTAGATGCTAAAAGAACACTTAGACAAGTTGAGTTTAGAACTCAAGCATCAGACCATCCAATACTATGGAATTCTGATGAATCCTACTACTTGAAATTCTACATATTCCAAGTAGTTTAAAAAAATAAGAGTTTGCCCTATGAACTTTCTCCTGCGTGGCTTGCAATATGAGCTTGAAACATGAAATTTCATTAAGAAATTCTAATCTTTTCTGCTCTTCTTATTGCAAAGCACCCTGGTGCAAGGCACCCTGGTGCAAGGTCACTATGGAGAAATCCATACTAATATTTAATATTCATATCAAAAATAAAACTTGAAACTTTAGGATTAAATATGTTTTTTAACTCTTTGGAATTTATATTATAACTAAATATAGCCGTTGGATAGCAGAGTATTTCACTTATCATTACTTCTTTGCTATTTTTAGGCACTCCAGTAAAATATACAAGGCTGTCATCTTTGGACATTTCTACTAAAGCAGGATATGCAATTTTACTTACAATTGAATTGTTATCATTCGCTAAAGTGCTATCTGTTAATATAGTAGTTAAATGCCCTGTATCTAAAGACAACTCATATATACCAACCCCAGGATTTTCATTTATATCAGAACCACCGATAAGAACCTTTTTATAATTAGAATTATATGAAAGCGAATCTACTAGTGAAGCTTTTATCGTAGCAATTTTGCTTAATTTATTTCCATTTGAATTTACTTTAAAAATAGTATGAATCAATGGTTTTAGTTGTCCTTCATTTTTTTTCCAACTATTTAATCTTAAGCTATTCGAACAGGTTGATATAAGCAAATTATTATGTTTAATGCTAAAAGTATCTACTTCTCTATCTGAATCAGTATTGTCAATTATGTCATATGATTTTGTTTCAATTTTTATTTTAGCAACCTTAACTATTCCATGAGGAGCATTTAAAAAAAATATTGAATTATCATCCGAAACTCTGGGATGAGCTTTTCCAGACTTATTATCTGTAACTTGGAAATTTTTATTATCCTTTAAATTATGCAAATAAATTTGCCAAGGATCATAATCATTTAAAGCATCTACATAGACTATTTTAGAACTATCCTTATATAAATCACCAGTAATACATACCTGTCTATCAGTTATAAGATATTTCTCAATTTTACTTTTAACATCCAACGATAATATACTACCTTTATTATCCATGGAAAAAGCAGATATAATTAGTTTATCTTGTGATGATTCACATGGCTCATTTTTTTTAGCAGTAATTTTATTGATTAGAATATATCCAACTAACATAACTACCAATAAACTAAAAATCACAATTTTATAACTATTTTTCACCAACCAATTGCCCCCTAAATTCTTGATAACATTTTCTTAAACTATAATCCCATCCTTATATTCTGGAACAATATCTATAATATCTTTTTTGCAACAGTATTCTAAATCTGCTTCTAATCCTAACTGTGTGATCCTTTTATAATGACTTGCATATTTTATAAAACCATGAATATCTTCATTATTCTTATAAATATAATGTGAAGTTACAGCAATATCCGAAAGTTCTACTTCTATTTCTTTTAACACACAATCAATTATGTACCCACTGCATAAAAAATCATCTATAGAAAATTCACCGTAAGTTCCAGCATTGACTATTACTACATCATTATTTAAAGATACTATTCTATTTGCAGTAGCCTTAGCATTAATCATTGCCCCTATTAAGATGTTGCTTGCACCCACGCAGCCTTTTATAGCTTTAGTACCATTAGTTGTAGTCATAACAAGAGTTTTGCCTTCTATAGTGTCTCTAGTGTATTCTAATGGAGAATTTGAATAGTGAAATCCTTCTATTTTCAATGCGTTCCTCTCTCCACCAAGCATAAACTCTTCTTTGCTATTTCTCACAATCTCAGCTGCCGCGTCAACTGTTAAAACAGGAATTACGCCTTTGCATCCGTTGTTCATCGCAGTAGTTATTACACTAGTTGCCCTAAGCATATCTATTACTACCACTGTTTTATTTGCTATTTTCTCTTTTTTTATATCATCCGCAGAAATTATTATATCTATTTTCATATGTTTTTCCTCCTCTAATAATTCTTTTTGTCTTATGTGTCGCTAATATAATTATAGTACATATTACTATTTTATATAACAGTTTAGGATTAAGTAACCGTATAAAGTTCATTTATGTGCGTTATAAATAAAAACGTCATAACTCTTTATTATTTGTGACATCTAATACGAACCCTACGTACTAAAGATTATACGCATAGTCTCCACAACGATAATCATTTTTATTTCTTTTGTCTTTGCTTGAATTTTGACAACCAAAACCATATTTCATACCCTATGAATGTTCCGACTGTATTCATTAGTACATCATCTAATTCCACAAAACGGCCAGTAAAAGTTTGGAGAAATTCGATCATTACTGAGAATGTGAGACCTATTAAAACTCCATAAATCCATTTATCCCTAAATTTTTTGAAAACAATCGCTGAAAAGAACCCAAAAGGGATAAATAGTATTATATTTAACAAAATTTCCGGAGATAATCCTTCTTCAAATAAGACAAAACTGAACTGTACATTTCCATCAGATATTGAGGTTGTTCCGAAATTACCACCGATAATACCAGTGATGTTCAAAATCACAAGAACTGTAAGAATCCATGCGAACTCGCATAACATGCCAAGTGGTTTAAATTCAAGCTTTCTTTTAACTAAGGATTTTATACCATTAAATACACAGAAAACAATTAATGCTATACGTATGGAATAATGAAATGCAAATATCCCATTTTGTAAATAAGTATGTAACATATTTATTTCTCCCTTCTTGATTACAGATTATATGAATAATCTTTTGTTCACCTTACATATTTTCCACTTTCGTATTTCTGTTCTGAAGGACTTGAACGGTGCAACAGTATTGATGTGAACCCATTTCCACATTGACCGATTATATGGAGTTGATGAGGACCACTTTCTTTCGCTTTGCTGAAATAATTCGACATCTGTATAACTGTTAATCATTTCAATAATTTGCTGTTCTGCCTTTATAAACATAGTGCATAACTCTTTGAGAGTATATCCCTTGTATTGTTTATAAAAACTTTCATATAACCCACCCAAATCATTCCATTTATAGTTCGGAGTTGGCGTGATAACAATATGTTAATCTCTATAAATATATCACTATTATTTCCCATTAAATTATATGCCTTGATAATCATAAGTAATATCTCAATAACTTAGATATTACTTACAATAAAATCACCTTTAATTATTACTTTACCTGTACCTCCAACTCTCACCATAATATCATCATTCTCTCTATAGGCATATATATCAATTGCGCACGGAACTTTTACTATATATCCCTGTTCAGCTTTTATTGATATACTTCTTCTATCAGTATAATGATTCTTTAACAAATACGCACCCACTGCTGCATTTCCAATGCCGCATGCCGCATCTTCAATCCCCTCTCTTGGACATATATTTCTTGTATGAATATTAAATGAGTCATCTTTAGTTTCAAAACAAAACACTTGCACCTCTCTTACACCAATAAAATTACATAGATCTTTTAATTGACTTATGTTCCTTTTAACATTCATTAATCCATCTAAAGATTTTATTGGTACAACTAAGTGGCCTAATCCAGTATTTATACATTGTAGTGGTAAATTATCCATTATGTCATCATCATTAATTCCTAAAACTTTAGCTATTTTATACTTTTCCTCAATAATTAGCCCAAATTCAACAGTTTCTTGTTTCAATTTAACAACCATGTCATTATACTGCTCTTCAATATTAACTTCTTTTATTCCATCTTTTGTCTTGATTAAATATTTTTCTTTTATTATTGGACTTAATTTTCCTGCTTTTTCAAGTGCAATAAATGCAGCTACCGTAGGGTGACCTGCAATTTTGACTTCATTATCTGGAGTAAAATATCTAATATCAAAATCTATTCCATCTTCATCACTTTCGGTAATATACACCGTTTCGACTAAATTAAGTTGACGAGCAATATTTTGCATAACATAATCTTCTAACCCACCTTGATGAATAAATACAGCTGCGGCATTCCCACCTCGTCCATTATATGTAAAGCTATTTATGACGCAAAATTTTTTTATTACATCCATTTATGTTTTACCCCCCTACTCTTAATCAACTTAATGTTTTAGAATACCTAGATTTAATCGTTATCCCTCACTCATCTTACCCTTATACTCTTTAGTAAATAGAAATGGTAGGAATACAATAGCACAAAATATTAAACCTAATACTAAATATTTTGCTGTTATTACTGTGTCATAGGCACTACTCTCATTAATAATCATACTATTATTAATTAAATGAATAATTATAACTGACCAAATGTTTCTAGTTTTCATATAGACAAACCCAAGGAAAATACCAAGAAGAATACAATAGAAAATATGAGATATTACACAGTAAATAGGGGTTGATGGGCTATATAACATAAAGCAAAGTGGTAAATGCCATATTCCCCATATAAATCCTAATATAATAACGCCAAGTTTTTTACCAAATAAAACTTGAAGTTTTGGCTGTAAGTATTCTCTCCATCCCAGTTCTTCTCCAAAAAATATTATAAAAGATGAAACAACACCAATTGGTACAATAATAGTAAGTAAAGCAATACGCATCATAGTCTTTTTTAGTATTTCAGATAAATTACCATCAACAAGTCCACCAAACATAACTATAATTAATTTAAGTACAATATACAATAAACCTAATAGTATAACAGTCTTGAAGTTCTTTTTAAAAACCATACTAATTTTTTCAAAACGATTATCTTTGTTAATCATTATTATAGTAAAAGCAAATATACTAGCTATAATTACTAGTGTATTTATAACAATTGATACATGTCCCGGAAAAGCAAAAACTCCAACAACTAAAATAATGATACATAAAACACTAAAAATAATATAGAACGTAAAGAAATCCATCAATCCCTTAGAAATACTATTTTTTTCATAATAAATTCTTATCCCAATAGCCGCTAACGCAGGATAAAGCATCTGTACTATAGCAAATGCTTGGACACCACTCGCATCAATATGTTTATAAACAAAAAACATTATTAGACCCATACCAAATGTAATTGAAAAAGTAGCTAATAAGAATGCTAATATTTCATTTTTAATTTTAGTCAAATTTGTGTCCATAAAATCTCCCCCTTCAATAAACTATTTTTAAATAATTAGCTTTTATTCCCACCAAACTGCTACAAACATTATACCACTATTTACCATAGCAAAAAAAAGAAAACTTCAGTGGAGTATAAATCTCCTTCTGAAGTCTTTATATGATAATTTAATCTTTCTTTTAAAACTTATAATTACAGCGCTTTTGCTCTTTTTGAGATAAGCTCTTTTTTCTTAGAAAATGCTAACGAAAGTATATATTACGCAGAATGCGTTTGAACAGGCCTTAGTAATTCACAATTTATTTTATTTTTAGCATATGCAAATAAAATAAATTTTAGAAGTACTTAGCGATGTGAACGCATTCCAGTAATATATACTTTTCGTTATAGCATACTCTAAGAAAAAAATTCCCCATGCCCTATTCCTTATTTTCTTTCCATATTAAAAAGGCTATAAGAAATACAGATGCATCTTTAAAGTTCCTAATATCAAAATTTGTTTCTTTCTTAATCTTATCCAATCTATAGATCAGGGTATTCCTATGAACATATAGTTTCCTAGCAGCATCACTAATATTAAGACCACAATTTACAAATTGCTCAATAGTTGATATCATTTCACCATCGAAAGCATCGAATTTGTCTTTTAACATATATAAAAGTTCCTGCTTAATTTTTATGTCTATGTTATAGACGATTTTCTCAAACAACATTTTATTATAACTAAATATATGATCTTTTATATCAAATTTTTTCCCTAGCTGCATACATTGAACAGCATCATTATAAGCTTTTTTAAACTCGTTTATATCATAAGCTCTATCTCCATAACTTAGATAACATTTACAATACAAATCTGATGATATGGATTCCTTTATACTTTCTGTATGTTCTTGTATTTCAGCAAAGTCACCAATTACAATAATACTATCATTATATATTAAACTTACAACTGGTTCTTTATCATATATTTGTTTTATTATGTTGAGAGATTCATAATTACTTCCATCTGAA
Source organism: Clostridium sp. CM039 (assembly GCF_055081075.1). Taxonomy (NCBI): domain Bacteria; kingdom Bacillati; phylum Bacillota; class Clostridia; order Eubacteriales; family Clostridiaceae; genus Clostridium; species Clostridium sp. CM039. The sequence continues at coordinate 3,138,086 of NZ_CM143649.1, read as the reverse complement.
CTTATTAATATGATATAACACCCATCTTTGAGAAAAGGTAAATTGTAATTAATATTATCAATAGAAATTTCTCTATTCTCTAAAATATCAATAACTGCTTGTTCTTTAGTTAAAAAATGCTGGGTATATTTATTTTCAATAACATATTTAAGTAAGAATGTACAATTTTCATACTTCTTCTCTAAACTTATTATGCCTTTAACTCGTCCAAGCATAATAGTAAAGTTAGTTATATTTGAATTTTCAATATTTAAGTCACTAATATATAAAGCAATCCCATCTTCGGTAACTATATCAAATGGTATGTTTGAAGAGTGACTTAAATCCTTCAGGAATTCAGTAAAATTGTACATAGTACGTTTCCCCCTATATTATCGTGTTCTCCGTTTCTTTATCAAATATATGAATTTTATTAGTATCTAAAGCAATCTTAATTTTTTCTCCAACTATAGCTTTGGACGATCCATTTACTCTAGCTACAATACTTGTATTTCCTTTTGACAAATAAATATTAGTCTCCGCACCCATAAGCTCCGTAACGTCAACTTTGGCTTCTATAACTGAATTTTTATTTTTTTCAATAAAGTCAATACCGTCATCAATATCTTCTGGTCTAATTCCCATTATAACAATTTTGCCTATATAGTCTTTTTCTTTTACAGCTTCTGCCTTATCCTTCGGTAATATTATAGTTTCATTATCGAAAGAAAGCACAACTTCACCATCTTTTTCTAAAACCTTAGCTTCCATAAAGTTCATTTGAGGACTTCCTATAAACCCAGCAACAAACATATTAACTGGATGTTCATATATGTTATGAGGAGTATCTACTTGTTGCACTAATCCATCTTTCATTACAACTATTCTTGTCCCCATAGTCATAGCTTCTGTTTGATCATGCGTTACGTATACAAAAGTTGTTTGAAGTTTATGATGGAGTTTTGCTATTTCTGTTCTCATTTGAACTCTAAGTTTAGCATCTAAATTCGATAGTGGCTCGTCCATTAAGAATACCTTTGGACTTCTTACTATAGCTCGTCCAAGCGCTACTCTTTGCCTTTGTCCACCTGACAATGCCTTTGGTTTTCTATCAAGCAAATGTTCTATATCAAGGGTTTTAGCTACATCAGTAACCTTTTGTTTTATTTGATCCTTTGGCATTTTTCTTAATTTTAATCCAAATGCCATGTTATCATATACAGTCATATGAGGGTACAATGCATAGTTTTGGAAAACCATTGCTATATCTCTATCTTTGGGTGCCACATCATTTACTAATTTATCTCCAATATATATTTCCCCTTGTGATATTTCTTCAAGACCTGCTATCATTCTCAAAGTTGTTGATTTACCACAACCAGATGGTCCTACAAAAACTATAAATTCTTTATCTTCTATTTCAAGATTAAAATCTTTAACCGCTGTTACATTCCCTGTATAAACCTTGTATATGTGTCTTAATGATAAATTTGACATAATATATACCCCCCCTATATGTTTCTATATATATATATTAAACCTTTAAAAGCTATTTATCTATTTGCAAAACACACAAAAATTGTAAAGTTAATTTGTAGAAAGACACAACTGACCCTTTATTAAATTATCACCTGCGGTGCTGCAACATCTTCACAGAAGATACATTGACGACTTCAGAAGGAGATTTATACTCCCACTGAAGTTTCTCTTTGTTATTGTATGTAACTCCCACTCATAAAAGTGGGAGACTTTCCTTCTGAAATGTCGTCAAAACCTAATCCTTAAAATTTTTCCCTTGATATAAATCTAATTCCTTTAATCTGTTATCTATTCCATTTAAAACTTCCCATTTTTTCAAACTCCACATAGGGCCTATTAGTAACTCCCTTGGTGCGTCGCCTGTTAATCTATGAATAACCATATTAGGTGGAAGCATAGTAATTGACGTACAAATTATATCTATATACTCATCTTGCTGCAAAAACTTCAGCTTTTCTTGTTTGTAAAGGCTAACCATAGGGGTATCTTCCATAAGATGAAGTAGATGCATTTTTATACCCTTTATATTTTTATGTGCCACGTAGTCTATGGTTTTTAGCATGTCCTCCCTACTCTCTCCAGGAAGTCCAAAAATGGTATGCACCACCACATCAATGTTTCTCTTATTAAGCTCACTTAGAGCCTCCTCAAATCTCACTAATTTATATCCCCGATTAATAATTTTTGCGCTTTCATCACTACTAGTTTGAAGCCCTAGTTCTACCCATGTGTATACTCTATTAGAATATTCCTCTATAAGATCTAATACCGCATCGTCTAAACAATCAGGCCTTGTAGCTATAGCAAGAGCCACCACTCCTTCTTGTGATACTGCCTCCTCATATTTTTCTCTTAATACATCGATATTTGCATAAGTATTTGTATAAGCCTGAAAATAAGCAATGTATTTCCCTGTTTTCCATTTTTTATTCATCATAACCTTTATATCTTCAAATTGCTTTGTAATAGAAAAATCCCTATTCCCAGCAAAATCTCCTGAGCCCCTTTCGCTACAAAACAAACACCCTCCACTACTAATAGTCCCATCTCTATTTGGACAAGAAAATCCAGCGTCCAAAGCAATTTTAAAAACCTTATTACCGAACTTGTCCCTTAAAAAATAATTTAAACTGTGATATCTTTTGTCACTCCATATTTTCTGCACTAATATCATCCTTTCTTTATTTAAAGACCATTTAAATAAACTAACTAGTCGTAAGACTAGTTAGTTATTTGAAGATTCAAACCCTATATCAATTATACCTTATAGTCTGTGAACAGTGCATTATTTATAATTTATCTACGGTAAAAGTCTTTAAATCAAGTTTCCATTTACCAATTATATCTGCTTCCGAACTGTTAACATTTGGTTTAGGCATTACTTCATAAGTCATAGTATCCTCACCAAAAGAAGAAAATACAATTTGAACTTTTTCTACAGGATAGTCTTTTTCAAAATTAACAGGAATCATATCTCCATTATCTACATTATAAACCCTAATATATTTGCCCGTTTTTTCCTTATTATACTGTACAAGCAAAAATTTTTCATCTAAGGAGAAGGTCATAAATTCTACTTTACAATCAAGCAATAAATCTATTGAAATTAATTCCTTTCCAATTGGTTTTTCCTTAGCTACTTCACCCGATCCTCCACCTTGCGGGGACTCCTCAGTTGGATTTGTAGCACTTCCCTGAACTGCTAGAGATTGATCAATGTTAACAATACCAATAAATGAGTTTTTGTTATAAGTACTAACTGCAAGTTTATCTCCTTCATAACTAAAATTTATAGAGCTGAATTCTTTTGTAGGCACCACTACTTTATATAATCGCGCTCCATCATCTTTCGAATATACATATTTAGGAAACCCCGCTTTATCAATAATTAAATTGGTTTTTACATTTTTTTTATCTCTAAATCTAATACCCATGTCCTCCACAAAAGCTTCATTTTGTGGTGTATTGGTTATTTCGCTTATTTTATATTCAGCCCCATCTTTAATAATTCTGATAGAATATTCATCAAGGCATGACTGAGAGCTATCCATCGATGTTCTTGTAACTCTAACCTTAAAAACCCCACTTCTACCAACTTCATTACTTTCTGTAACTTTATAACCTTTTATCTTCATATCACTAATTGGCATATTAGAAACTTTTTCAGATAATTCCTTACTATATAGTTTTTTACCATTTTCATAATCTTCCTTCATTATAAAATTCATATAGCTCTCAACTACATTAGTTGCAGTTTTAATTTCAAAAGCATTAACTTTTGGCTTTTCTTTATTCTCTTTTTTTGAACATGATGTAAAAGACAAAATACAACACGCTATTAATAAACAACTTAAAATTTTTTTCAATTTTTCACTCCCTTTAATCCAATTTTAATTTAATTATGGAAATTATAATTACTTTTATACTTAGGATTTATAAAATCAAATTCATTATGCTAATTATAGTTTCCCTCTAAATAAATTTTTAATTTATAAAATCATCATTTATTATTAAAATCATCATTTATTATTAAACAATGCACATATATTTAGAAAGACAAGCATCTTATTTAAGTATGACTATTAATTTAATAATTTTGTGGGGGAGATTTTTTGAAAAAAACAATTGGTCAAATGTTTCAAATTTCAGCTGTATTTATCGGAACAATAGTCGGTGCAGGCCTTGCTTCCGGTCAGGAAATAACTCAATTTTTCAGTACTTATGGGTATATGAGCTTCTGGGGAATCCTCATATGTGGTTTAATCTATATTTTAATAAGTTCTATTATAATTTCTATTAGCCTAAAACATAAATTAAGCTCCTATACTGAGCTTATAACCCTTATAAGCCCCGGTTTTTTTGGTGTAATTACCGATGTTTTTACAAGTTTTTTCTTAATTAGTGGAGCCTCCATAATATTAGCTGGAAGTGGTGCGCTTCTTCATCAATATTTTGGTGTTTCAAAATGGGTAGGAATTTTACTTATGTCTGTAATCTCTTTATATACCTTACTTAAAGATACCAAAGGATTAATAACAATAAATTCCTTTATAGTACCTGCTCTTACTACAATCATTGTAACTATATTTGTATTGTATTTAGTATTCTACAAAGATATAGTGAGCGCTTCCTATATAAAACAAATCCCCTCTTATAAAACCCAAATTGTCCCTGTCCAATGGTTTTTTTCAGCCGTGCTCTATGCCAGTTATAACATGCTATCCTGTAGTGGTGTTCTAGTCCCAATAAGTCAAGAAATAAAGCATAAACGTATTCTTATTCCCGGAGTTATAATAGGCGCTATAGTTTTAACCATATTATGCTATTTTGTTAATGTGATGCTTTTATTAAACATTCCTCAAATTTTTAAATATGAAATTCCACTTCTATATATTACAAACCGTTTTGGCACACTAATGCAGATTCTTCTGCTTTGTGTAATTTTTTGTGAAATGTTTTCAACTGAAGTTTCTAATATATATAGCGTAGGCAAGACCCTTGAGAAAAAGTTTAATATTTCTTATAAAAAAGCGGTCATATTAATACTTATTATATCTTTGCCTATTTCTCAAATTGGCTTTAAAAATTTAATTAAAGTCCTTTATCCTGGCTTCGGTGCAATAAGTTTTATTTTTTTGATTCAATGTATTCTATTTTATAGAAAAACTTCTAAAAATCAGAATTGACATTATATATATTGCGCTGTACAGTTCTTATATATTCTAAAGATTTAAATTATAAAACAAGGAGATAAAGATGATTAATAAAGGCACTAGAGAATTAGATAGTTCATATTTTTTGAAATTGTTAAAAAAATGCAATTTATGTCCTAGGAAATGTTTTGTTAATAGATTAGGTGGAGAATTAGGCTTTTGTAGAGCTTCTAAGGATGTAAAAATAGCTAAAGCTTCCCTGCATCACTGGGAAGAGCCCTGTATTTCTGGCGTAGATGGCTCTGGAACTGTATTCTTTTCCAATTGTAATCTGAAATGTGTATTTTGTCAGAATAATAAGATAAGCCATGAAGATGCTGGGAAAACGGTATCTATCTATCGCCTTAGTGAAATTTTTTTGGAGCAGCAGGAAAGAGGGGCCCTTAATATAAATTTAGTTACCCCTACTCACTATGTACCCCAAATAATAGAAGCCTTGAAACTTGCTAAAAATAAAGGCCTTAATATTCCTATTCTCTATAATTCAAGTGGCTATGAAAATATAGATACCATTAAAATGCTTCGAGGGTTTATTGATGTTTATTTACCAGACTTAAAATATTGTAGCAATAAATATGCTATTAAATATTCAAAAGCGCCTAATTATTTTATTGTAGCTTCTGCCGCTATTACTGAAATGGTTTCGCAAGTAGGAGAAGTCAAATTTGATGCTGATGGTATAATTCAAAAGGGAGTAATCATTAGGCACCTTATGCTACCAGGCTTATTATTTGATTCTAAGAAAATAATAGATTTTATATATAACACCTTTAATGATTCAGTATATATCAGCTTAATGAATCAATATACCCCTATGCAAGTCGCAATTAATTATCCTGAAATAAACAAGAAAGTAAACCCTAATCATTATGATGCTCTAATTGAGTACTGCTTAAACCTAGGCATCACCAAGTGCTTTATTCAAGAAAGCGAAAGCTCATCTTCGACTTTCGTACCTGACTTTGATTTAAGCGGAGTATAATGCTAAAAGGTCCCCATGATTTTAATCATGGGGACCTTTTAGCATATAATCATTCCATATAGGTTGCGCTTTGATCTTTATGAATCATCTCCTGCGGAGCTGGATTAATGACTTCAGAAGGAGATTTATACTCCCACTGAAGTTCTTTCTTTATTACAGTATAGGACTCCCCCCTATAGAAGTGGGAGACTTTCCTTCTGAAATGTCATTAAAATCAAACTTTATATTCTTAAAAGAAAAATACAATACACAAGCGAATATTATGCCTGCAAGCACATCTACAAAATAATGTTGCTTTATAAACATAGTAGATAGAATTATAAAAACAGCTGCAGTAACACAGATCATTTTAATAGATTTACAAACCTTTTCCGATTCATAAATATATAAAGCTACTAACACTGAATTTAAAACATGAATGCTTGGGAAACAGTTATAAGGATTATCAGCCATGTATAAGCTTAAAACCAAATTACTGAAGAAATCCGTTCCTGTTATCATGGGCCTTGGAACACAGGTTGGATAAAAATAATATATTATATAACATGTAATCATACCTATATTTAAAGTTATAAGTAGCTTTAGATACCTTCCTTTATCTACTATACATAGGATAGTCGCAAAAATTGCTATAAATATATACCAAGATATATAAGGTAATATAAAAAATTTATTAAAGGGGATGAGCTTATCTACAAAAGTAAATAGGTCGTTAGTATCTCCTCTATATTGATTTAACATTGGATATGTCATACTTATTAATGGTATACTTAGTCCCAGTAGGCCTCTTTTAATAATATCCTTCCATTCTTGTAGCGCTACCTTCTTTTGTAGTTGTTCCATTTTATCTCCTCCTTCCCTCCTTAATAAAAGCTATATTTTATACCTTAAACTCTACTCTATCTAACCTTGCAATTATCTTTATATCATTATGTTTAACTGTATCAGTTCTTAATGAAACTCTATTGCTTATTAACAATATTTTATTACTATCTAATTTTTTTATTTGTCTTAACACTCTTTCTCCATTGTAATCCACTAGCGAAATAGCATTATTTTCTATTTCATGTGTCAAATGAGCAAAAGCAATGTCCCCACTACAAATTCTAAACCCAAGCATATCGTCATTCTCTATTTCTAAAAACAATACTTTATCTTGAGCATATCCTTCTACTTTATTTGATATTATTGGCATTTGTTTTACACCTATTGCTTTAGCTAAATCATATTTATAAATAGAAACATCTTTTAACACTGAGCTAAACGCATCATTCCATACCTCGTTTACTTTTCCCACGCTAGGTCTTTCGAGCTTTGGTTTTCTTTCTTCTACATACTCAGCGGCTTGAAATGATACAGATGTATCTTCAATTTCTTCCCCTAAGATTTTAGAGATTTTTTCTAAAAATTTCTCATTTATAATCTTTTTTCCCATTTCAACTTCATTAATAAAATTTTCAGAAACTCCGATTTTTTTACCTAATTGTTTTTGACTTATCGCTTTTGATTCTCTTACCTCTTTAATTCTATCTCCTACTCTGCTCATAATTCTCCACCTTTCCAGTTGAATAATTTTCCGTAAAATATAAATCTCCTGCTATCTTGCAGAAGATTTATATTTTGTGCCACATGCCTTATTCCATTTTTCTATAGGCTTCTCTTTCTTCAATTAGATGTTGCATAAGATAATTAACCGTCCAGTTTATAGATGTTGGTGTTACAGCGGCTAGTATAGTATTACTGCTTTTAATTTGCCTTATACTATCAATTAAATCATACAGTTCCTTATCTTTATAACTATTAAATAAAAGTAATTTTTCGTGGGGTAGTTCGATTTTATTTTTTTCACTTTCTATATTCTCTAATACTTCTTTAATTGTTACATTGCCCATATTTTTCTCAATTACTTTGCAAGGTAACATATTTTGTTTTGATAGTAAACTATTAAGTTTTTCTTCTTCATCCTCGTTTAGTCCATATGCAAGGATAAGTTTTTCATTAATAAGCTCCACAATATATACCCCCTACAATTTAATATTTTTATTACATTTTTTCTGGCTGATCGTACTCAATTCCTAAAGTATCAACGCTCATGCTTTTTATCCTTTGCACCTTACGTGGCATATCTCTAAAATCTCTTTCTACCTTAGCTATTTCTAAAGCATGCTCCATACCCTCAGTTACTTTTCCAAAAGCTGCATAACTTCCATCTAAATGATAAGAATTAGCTACCATAACAAAAAACTGGCTTCCTGCTGAATCTGAATCATTAGATCTAGCCATTGATAGAACACCAACTGAATGCTTTAAATCATTTTTAAATTTATTAGAAGAAAACTCACCTTTTATTGAATAATCTGGTCCACCAACACCTGTTCCCTCAGGGCAGCCACCTTGAATCATAAATCCTGGAATTACCCTATGAAAAGTAAGTCCGTTATAAAATCCCTTGTTTATAAGACTTATAAAATTATTTACCGTGTTAGGTGCAACTTCTGGGAACAATTCAGCCTTTATTACTTTTCCATTTTCCATATTAATTGTTACTATTGGATTCATATATTTATCTCTCCTTCTATTATGTATTCATTATAAATTATATCACATTTTATGTTATTTACTAATTTATATATATAAGCCGTATATTTAGTAATCTAAAAAAATAACTAGTAACTTCCCTAGTTATTTTTTTAGATGATGCGCCTTGTAAAAAGTTAAATAACTTGATGACCGACACTTATTTGCAAAATCATTTTTTCTTGAGGGTTCTCTAATTTTATATGAATGTTACCTCCAGGAAGTATTATTAGAAAATGTTCATCTAGCATGTCTACCTCTCGATTTTTTTCAATATTTACTGTATCTATTTCTAAGTTTCCGTAAGCCTCCGCTATATTGTATTCATATCCAATGTTTAAACTACCAAAGTTAGTTATATTTTCTAACTGTTTATCCTCATTTGCAATGATTAAATGTGCGATATTTTTATTTTCTTCGGATTTACATACTAGATGATTTATAATACATAAACAATCACTTTGAACTGGATTATTGATAATTATACAATTAATTTTTTTTGATTCTTCAATTTCCATATTAAATATATCCTGACCTATATGGTGTTCATTATTATTTTTTAATTGAAATACTCTGATTTTATCACCTTATTTCTGTTGTTCTTTGTATAGTTTAGTCTATTCTCATAGTCATGATATTGCTATACTTAATTAAAATAAAATATGTAACATCTTCATGTTTTTTAGTCACAAATACACATTATATTAAATAATATATTATTAAGTCTATGCATTAAATTCAGACTGCACCATAAAAAGGAGGAATATTATGCCTTCCGCACCCAATTTGGACAAAATTAAAGATTCAATAAGCAATAGTTTAGATATTATATCAAACAAGTCTGAATATTTTATTGAAATATCAAAACTTAAATATAAAATTCATTCTGAAGAGAACAGTATGGAAGATCTCTACAAAGATATAGGAAAAGAACTGTACGCAATTTTTAAAACTAATAATCACATTGATGACTCCCTTTTAGATTATTGTAAGACATTAAAAAAAATAGAAGCCCGAATAAAAAATCTAGAAAAAAAGCTCAATAAAATTGATAATAAAAAATAAATAAAAAAGTATATATTACTATTAATGCATTCATTTCGCTATGAACTACTAATTTCAATGCATTATACGTAATATATACTTTGTTTTGCGCATGAAAATATTTGTTATTTATTTTAACGTACCCTGTTATGTAATTACATCCATGCCTTCATCATGTAGTTTATTTAAATGTCTTATCTCTACAAAAATAAACACGGCTGTTATAATTGAAGCTAATGCATCTGAACTAGGTCCCGATAACCATACACCATCTAATCCAAAGAACCTTGGCAGAATAAATAGTAATGGTATGAGGAGTATTACTTGTCTGCTTAATCCTAAAAATATGGATATTTTAGCTTTACCTATAGCTTGGAAGTAGTTCGAACTAACTATTTGAAATCCTATTATAGGGAGCATAAACAGGTATATTCTAATGCCATGGCTACCTATTACTATTAGTTCTGGATCCTTATTAAACAAACTTATAATTTGTTTTGGAAATACCTGTATAATTATAAACCCAGTTGTAGTAATAGTTGTAGCTGCGATTATTGCTAATCTTAGGGCATGTTTTACTCGTCCATAATTTTTTGATCCATAATTGTATCCGATAATTGGTTGACACCCTTGGTTAATTCCAAAAGTAGGCATCAACACCATCATCACCACACTCATAATAACTCCCATGGCTCCGAGTGCCATGTCCCCACCATATTTAACTAAACTTCTATTAGAAATAATAGACACTATACTTGCAGCAAGTTGCATTGAAAATGGCGACATACCTATAGCAAAAATGCTTTTTACAACCTTAGCATCTAATTTTAAATTTTTATAGCGTATTTTTAGCACACTATTCCCACCAAAGAAATAGGATAATACCCATATCATACTTACAGCCTGAGAAAGAATAGTTGCAATAGCTGCACCTCTAGTTCCCATATGAAAAACAAAAATGAAAATTGGATCTAAAATTGTATTTAATACTCCCCCAATCAACATTGTAACCATAGCTGCTCGCGGGTTACCCTCAGACCTTATTATATTATTCAGTCCAAATCCTACACTTTGAAACATTCCGCCTATAAGTATTATTGTTATGTATTCCTTAGCATATGGCAATATATCTTTACTCGCTCCAATTTTAAGTAACAGGGGTTCTAAAAATATAAGCCCTAAAATAGTTACTACAATTGAAAGTATAATAAGAAGAGTAAAGGCATTTCCTAAGATATGTTCTGCCTCTTCTTTTTTTTGTTGTCCAAGTTTAATAGATATAAGTGCGGCACTTCCAATTCCCACAAGCATTGCAAACGCCATAATCATAATAGCAATAGGAAATGTAACTGTAACTCCTGATAGTGCAAGTTTTCCTATTCCTCTTCCTATAAATATTCTATCTACAACATTATATAAACCATTAACTAGCATCCCTATAATGGCAGGAATTGAAAACTTCATAAGCAATTTACCTATATTTTCCTCTCCTAATTGTTTTGAGCTATCCAAAAAATCTCCTCCTCGTATGTATAATTATATAATCTTATCACAAAAGCTATCATTAATACAAAAAAGTATATAATATTACAAATTAGTTTAACGATATTTTAGAATAAAAGTCCTCCTCTTCTATAAGATGGGTTACGGACTATAACAAATAAAAAACTTCAGAAGGAGTATAAATCTCCTTCTGAAGTCGTCGATGCATTATCTCCGTACCCCTTTACTTTAATTTAATTATAAATTTGCAACCTTTATCTATATCGCGCCCTAAATATATACTTCCTCCATGCTTTTCAATTATTGCCTTTGATATTGCAAGTCCAAGTCCTGTACCACCATTTTTAGAGTTTCTTGTAGAGTCTACTCTAACAAAAGGCTCAAAAATATCTCCTTCAAATTCCTTAGATATTCCTACTCCATCATCTTCAATAATAATTACAGCCGTGCCATCATCTATTAACAGCTTGATACTAATAGTAATCCCTGGACCATTGTATTTAATACTATTTAGTATAATGTTACTTATAGCTCTATCTAAATTTTTTCTATCAAACGGTATTTCAACTTCATCTTCGGTAATATCAAATTCATATTGAACACCTTTTTGCTCCATCATTGGTACATACCCGGCAATAAGTTCTCTTAAAAACTCGCCTACATCATGATTTCCTATATCTAATTTATATTCCGTACTTTCAACACGAGAAAATTCAAAAAGATCTTGAATTAAGTCATTTGCTCGTCTACTATTATTATTAATAACTTTTAATAACTTATTTTTATCTTCTGATGAGATATCCTCATTTTCTAATAAGAATTCTGAATACCCCAATATACTTGTTAATGGATTTTTTAAATCATGAGATATATCAAGAATCATCCTCTTCCTGTTATGTTCCGCTTTTTTCTTTAGTAGCTTTTCTTGCTGTATTTTTTCAGCCATTAGATTAAAAGCATCTTTTAGTTGACCTATTTCATTCAAAGAATTAATTTCAACTCTCGCTGAATATTCTCCATTTTTTATAGTATTAACCCCTTGTAATAGTTTTTTTAATGGTTTAACAAAAATCCTTGATGTGAGTTTAGAATAAAGTACCATTGTAGATATTAAAAATATAAATATTATAAAGGGAAATATATTTAAAAAAATATGTCTTGTGTTTTTAGGTTTAGCGGCTTCTTCTATTTGATCTTTATGTTCAAGCCCCCAGGTATATGCGTCAAAAATACTGTCAGGCATAGCAGTTATTAAAATAAAGTCTTTATTTTCTCCATATTTACTAGAATAAAAATAACCATCTTTTAAATTATTAGTAATCATATCATTATAATAATCTAGTGAGTACTTAAATCCTGCTTTATGGTTACTTCCATTTTCCATCACAATAACTAGGTTTTTATCAAGCACTTCAACATATCCCTTATGTTTTATAAAATTCGTTACATTAATATCCTTATAATTTTGTTTTATCATATACTGTGCTGTAGCCTTATCCGTTGATGGATCAACATAATCAATAGAAATGTAAAAAAATAAAGCACCCATGGCTAGCATAAATATTGCAATTATAATAACCAAAAATAAAATGTAATTTTTAAACAATTGAGTTTCCATCTTCTTACTTTTAAAATATGTTGCTATCTTTTTTAATTTATTTCTATTAATCATGGTTCTTCTCCATTTTATATCCTATACCTCTTATTGTTTTTAAATATTTAGGATTTTTAGGGTCGTCTTCAATTTTTTCTCTAATATGGCTTATATGCACCATAATAGTATTAGAATCTCCATAATATGTATCACCCCAAACTATTTCATATAACTGTTTTTTGGTGTATACCTTTCCTGGATTCTCTAAAATAAACCCAAGTAGCCTATATTCCTTTGGATTTAAAACTATCTCTATATTGTTTTTATAAATAATACAACTTTCCTTGTCTAGCATCAACTCTCCAATTATTATTCCAGTTTTATAAGTTTTATTAGAATATTTATAATACCGTCGTAGCTGAGCCTTAACTCGTGCAATTATTTCAATGGGACTAAAAGGTTTTAATACATAATCATCAGCCCCTAGTCCAAGACCAAGGATTTTATCCGACTCTTCTTCTCTTGCAGTAATAAAAATCACCGGTATTTCGCTAGTTTCCCTAATCTTTTTTAAAACCTTAAATCCATCAATTTTCGGAATCATAACATCAAGTAGTGCAATATCTATATCTTTATTTTCAAATATATTTAAAGCTTGCATACCATCTTCTGCTGTGAATATTTGATATCCTTCTTTTGATAAATGAATCTCTAGCAATTCTCTAATATCCTGTTCATCTTCTACAATTAGAATATTCATCATATATCTCCCCCCAGCTTATATACATTGTACCTCTAAACTGCACTTTAACTCAAATAAAAAAAGAAAAAAGTATATATTACTGGTGCTTGCTCAAATGCATTTTCCATAATATATACCTTTCTCAGCCTGCTAAAATAATGTAAATCATATAATTTCTAATGAAAAAAGAATAGAGGGTATTCCCCCTCTATTCTTTACTTTATTAAATCATCTCCTGCGGAGCTGCAATATTAACGACTTCAGAAGGAGATTTATACTCCCACTGAAGTTTTCTATTTGTTAGGGTATGTAACTCCCACTTATATATGTGGGAGACTTTCCCTCTGAAATGTCGTTAAAATCTTGTCGTACCGTCTTTCGTAACAATACCTTTGATTAATGACTTAGCTATTATTTTTTCTTGTACTATTTCATACGCATCTAATACCATTTTTACAGATAATTTTTGTTTTTCAACACTACTTGCATAAACAGTTGCAATAGCCTCACCCTTGTTTACAAAATCTCCGATTTTCTTATGAAGAACAATTCCCACTGATAAATCTATTTTGCTTTCTTTAGTTTCACGCCCAGCCCCTAAAACTAAAGCAGCCTTTCCTATGTCGTCAGCTTTTATTCCTTTCACATAGCCTTCATGGATTGATATAATGGGCTCTATAATAGCTGGCACTGGGAATATAGATGGATCGTCTACGTAAGCTGGATTTCCACCTTGTGATACTACAAGTTCTCTTAATTTCTGGATACCTTTTCCTGATTTTATAATATCCACAAGCACTTTTCTCGCCTGCTGCGCGTCCGTTGCTTTTCCTCCTAATACAAGCATATGTGCTCCTAAGGTTAAACAAAGTTCTGTAAGATCTTCTGGACCTTCACCTTTTAATGTATCTATAGCTTCTTTTACTTCTAAAGCATTACCAACTGCATAACCTAATGGTTGGTCCATATCAGTTATTACACCAATAGTATTCCTACCTACATTAGTTCCTATATCAACCATCTCTCTTGCAAGTTCAAAGGCATCATCCTCATTTTTCATAAATGCACCACTACCTGTTTTTACATCGAGTACTATGGCATCTGCTCCAGAAGCTATTTTTTTACTCATTATACTTCCTGCAATTAAAGACATATTATCAACAGTCCCGGTAACATCACGAAGTGCATATATTTTCTTGTCTGCTGGTGCTAAATCAGCAGTTTGACCACCTATAGCAATTTTGGCTTTGTTTACATTTTGCATAAACTTTTCAATTGACATGGCAACTGAGAAGCCTTCAAAAGATTCTAGCTTGTCAATAGTTCCACCAGTATGTCCGAGTCCTCTTCCTGACATCTTAGCAACTGGCACGCCTGCTGCTGCAACAATAGGCCCAAGAATTAAAGTAGTTGTATCACCTACACCACCAGTACTATGCTTATCAACCTTTACACCTTCAATAGACGATAAATCAATAGTTTCACCACTATTCACCATTGCCATTGTTAAATCTTTAGTTTCTCTCTTATTCATTTTTTGAAAGTATATAGCCATAAGCAATGCTGAAACTTGATAATCCGGGATAGTTCCATCTGTATATCCGCCAACAAAAAAATTAATTTCTTCTGTAGTAAGTTCGTTGCCATTTCTTTTTTTTATTATTAAATCATTCATTCTCATACTAATCACCCCTAATTATTCATTTTAAATATATTTATATGTCTTCAAATTTAATAATTATAATTTGACTATTTAAATCCCTGGACTATTGCTATAGAACTACTAGCTCCTACTCTACTAGCGCCTGCTTCAATAACAGCTTTTGCATCTTCAGCTGTCCTTACTGCTCCAGACGCTTTAACTCCCATTTCTGGTCCTACAGTCTCTCTCATTAATTTTACATCATGAATTGTTGCTCCACCTGTTGAAAATCCTGTTGAAGTTTTTACGAAGTCCGCTCCAGCTTCTTTAGCTATTTGACATACCCTAACTTTTTGTGCATCTGTTAAAAGACAAGTTTCTATTATTACCTTTACTAGTGCGTATCCTTTACAAGCACCAACTACTGCTTTAATTTCATCTTTTACTACATCAAACTTGTTTGATTTTATAGCACCAACATTAACTACCATATCTATTTCCTGCGCACCATTTTCAATTGCTTGTTTTGCTTCAAATGCTTTAACTTCTTTTGTTGTAGCTCCCAGTGGAAAACCAACAACGATACAAGTTTTTACGTTACTTCCTTCTAATTCTTTTCTTACAAGTGATGCGTAATATGCATTAGCACATACTGAAGCAAATCCGTATTCTTTAGCTTCAGAACAAACTTTTATAATTTGGTCCTCGCAGGCTTCTTGTTTTAATAGTGTATGGTCTATATATTGTTCTATTTTCATATTAATCTTCTCCTTTATTTTTTATAAAATTATTTCCTATATACTTTTCTGATCCTTTTAAGAGAATCTCTGGCAAAATAGTTACTCTTTTAATTTCGGTAGGCTTGTTACTATTTAAATTTTCTAATAACATTCTCATACCAATTCTGCCAAGTTCAATAGATGGCCCATTAATAAAACTAATGTCCATCCCTATTATATTTAACATATCAAGCTTATCAAACCCAATAATCGCCATATCACGCGGTACATCTATTTTTTCTTCATAAAAAGCTTTTATGCATCCCAAAATCATGGTATTACTACTTACAAAAATAGCAGTAGGTCTATTATCCATTTTCAATATTTGCTTTGTGATTTCATAAGCAGTTTCATATTTGTAGTCACCATAAAAAATATATTCCTTTGCTACAGGAATATTATTAGCTTCTAATGCTTTTTCATATCCTAGCAATCGTTCTTTTGCAGGTCTAGAATTCATATTTCCTGTAATTATAGCAATTTTTGTGTGACCTGCTTCTATTAAAGTAGTTGTTCCAGCATCAGCCCCTTTTATATGATCTATAAAAACTCCACTAAAATCAAGATACTCAACATGCCCATCAATTAAAATTATTGGAATTTCTAAGCTTTTAAGAGCATTTAAGTTTTCACTATTACCTGAATCTTTGTAGAACGTTGGAGTTATAAGGAGTCCTTGAATCCTTTGCTGCTTAAGAACATTAATAGCTTTTAGTTCCTTATCTTTATTCTCATCAGTATCACAAAGAATTATATTTAGATTATGTTCATCCGCAATTTCAGTTACACCTTTAATAATCTCCCCAAAAAACAAATTGTTTATATCAGGAACTATAACTCCAATAGTATTAGTTTTACTTTTGGATAGGCTTCTAGCTATAGCACTAGGTGTATAATTTAGATCTTTTATTACCTTTTGAACTTTTTTTCTTGTTTCATCTTTTACATAACCTGAATTGTTTAACACTCTTGACACTGTTGCATGTGATACTTTAGACTTTTGCGCAATATCACTTATTGTCACTGTCATTTTAGCCATCCTCACTTTCAGGAAAACGATTGTAAAATTCTAAATAAATACCCTTAAGACTCAATTTTCTGAAATATGTTACCGCTTTCACATTTAGTATACTGCAAGGTTATGTAAATTTCAATAGGATTTATTCGACATTTTTATGAATTTTATAACTCTATGTTTGTCTTTCAAAACATGTAGTCACCATTTGAAATATGTCAGAAATAAATAAGATGTACTTTTGGTACACAAAACAAACGCCTAAGGACTATTTCAAAAAGTATACTTTATGAAATAGTCCTTAATCCACCTTTTGGATGCTGCATGTAAAAATATAACATACATGCCATCATTAACTAATATGATAGAAAGGAATAGGCAATAAAGAAATTCAGAATCTCATTCTCACCATGAATAAATAATATAATATACAAGGTAATCCGATGGCAGATAGTATTGTGATTGCAGTATGTACTTTTTTCTCATCTCGTAATATACACAATAAAAACTTATACCCTAAAATACCAATCAATCCACCCAAACAATTTAGAAATATATCATCAATGTCTGATGCTCCAATGCCTAAAAGCCCCTGAATGATTTCAACAAACAAACTCACTATAAATATAAACAACAAATTGGTTATTACTCTTTTATCATTTTTGAATAATGACAAATATGTACCAAGTGGAATAAAAATAACTATATTGCCACCCACATTACCAAAAGCAAATGCTTTTATATTCGCAGAACTGCCAGTTATATATTGCATTATACTATAAAAAGGAATGAGATTGATTGACCTATGCTCCAAATGCGAAATTCTTGATAACAACAATATTTTACTTAATAAAAGTATGTAACAAATGAAAACACCATATAAAAAGACTGTTTTAATTCTCTCTCGTTTATTCATAATACCTCCATTTATTCCTCTATTGATTTATTTAATGGTGCATGGAATCTAATCGATATGATGTTCTGTACACTAAAATAAGCGAACTATTAGATATTAAAAAAGCTACGGAAGATTAATAATTTTTCTTAGCTTTTTTTTAGCTACTAAATGAATTTTAGCCCTATTTCAATGTTCTAAATTCATATCCTTTTTCTTTTAAATACCTTATGATTCTAGGTAATGCTTTAGCCGTTTCTTCCTTACCATATGTATCATGCATCAAAAGGACTACCTTTTCAGTAGTTCCTATAGATGCTTTTGTTAACTCGAATATTTCATCTGCAGTTTTCTTTTTCCCCTCTGAATCGAAATCATAGGCATTCCAATCAATCTCATACATATTGTTTTCCTTTAATCTAGTACTAAACTCATCCAAATTAGGGTCATTATAGTGTTTTCTAGACATATATCCACCTGGCATTCTCAGAACTCTTGTATGAAAATCTTGTCCAATAATTCCTCTTATTACCTCATTGGTTTCATTAACTTCATTCATGTAGGTTCCTATATCAATCTTATTCCCAGGATATATCTTTTTTAAATCGTGGCTATATGTATGATTTCCTAAGGCATGACCATCTTCAAAAGCTCTTTTTACTATCTGCTTACTTTTTTCATCAGCTTCTACGCTTTTCCCAATTAAAAAGAAAGTTGCTTTCACTTCTTCTTCATTTAATACATCCAATATTTTAGAAGTCACCGTGACAGATGGCCCATCATCAAAAGTAAGAAAAACCATTTTTTTACCATCTTTCTTACTACTCATTAAACCCTTTAATTTTGAAATATCATAGGTATACTTATCCCCTTTTTCGTTCACATTTGACCCCTTGATAAGACCTCTATCCGTTGTACTACCTTCATTTTTAGGTTTAGTTTCTTCAACATCCTTAACTATTTCTACCCTACTAGCTTGTCCATCTTTATTATAAAAATGATTATATACCTTATAACCCCCAGAAAAACTTCCAATAATTAAGGATAATATTAAAATATTCTTTATTGTTACAAGGCCTTTGTTTTTTCGCCTATTTCTTCTTATCATTTGTGTTATTTGCATTATTTTTTCTCCTCATATAATCTAGTTATGAATTTTATCGCTTTAGTTCTCACAGGGACAATTAAAATGGCCGCCCAAAGCTTCCCATTCCCATACAGAATATCAATAACGGCTCGGGCTTCTTCTCAGCATTTCCCTATTATTTCATAGGTTCAAATTCTGGTTCAGAAGTAAAATTATTTTCATGATCAATAAATGTTATGCATACATTATTATTTTCTAAGTGTACTGAAACTGCTTAGCCATTTTGATCCTTGCTTTGTTTATAACGTACATTTATATACTATTCCTTTTTTTTAAATAATTATATTAATTTCAATTGTAATTACTTGTAAATTTTTGCAGATTCATAAAATTACCCTTTTCAACCGACCTCCTAAACGACTTAGCAGTTCACTGGCAATTGTCCCAGCATTTTTAGCTAATTGTTGTGCTGTAATTTTCTCTGGGCCATCACAACCAATCAATGTAGCAATTTCATTTTTACGAGCATCAGGAATATCGGTGACATCAACCATGAGTTGATCCATACAAATCCGGCCAATTGTTGGTGCAAAGCAGCCGTGAATCAAGACATAACCCACTCCACAGGAAAGGCTTCTCGGCAGGCCATCTGCAAAACCTATAGGAAGAATGGCAACGCGTGTCTCCCTTTGTGCAATAAATTGACGGCCATAGCTGACACTTTCTCCTGTATAAATTGTTTTTACGAGTACAATTCTCGCTTTTAAAGCCAGAACAGGTTGCAAATTTATCTGCATTCTTGTTTTATTATCGGGCGAACTTAATGCACCGTATAGTGCATCTCCGATTCTGACATAATCGCATTGGAGTTCTGGATAGTTCAAGACTCCATAACTGCTTTGAATGTGAATTTTAGGTAATGTATGCCCAAGTTTCTCAAGCCGATGCAACAGTGCATAAAAACTATGAAATTGATTTATGGTAAATTCAGTATCATCTGCTTTTGTGCTATCTGCGACGCATAGATGAGTGAAAATTCCACAAACCTTCAAATTCTCGCATCCCAGGATTTTATCAATCTCCATCGTGTTGTTGCAGCGTTCACCCAAACGATGCATACCAGTATCAATTTTGATGTGAACCTGTATAAGTTTTCCGAACACATTAAGCTGTTTTGCGTGCTCATAATCGGTTATCGTCTGCATCAAATTGTAACAAAGCATTTCTCTAGACCACTTCGGTGAGGTATAACCTAAAATCAGTATATTGCCTTCAATTCCGTGCATCCGCAAATGGATAGCCTCGTCTATTGTGGCAACAGCGAAAGATTTAACGCCCAATTGGTTTAGATTGGCTGCTACCTCCACATCGCCGTGCCCATAGGCATTGGCTTTCACAACAGCCATCAATTCGCATCCATCTGAAAGAACCTCACTTAAGGCTTTCACATTATGTTTTAAGTTGGTTAAATTGATTTCAATCCACGCTCTGTCCATATGTGTTTGTTTTGAATTAAATTCCATTCTTTTCGTTTTTTTTAAAATCATACTGCTAAGGTTCGCAGTATCTTTAGGGTCTAATGTCAGTGTCCTCATCGTCTCATCTCCAGCATTATTAGGGAATCTACAATTTCATCAAAAGTCATACCAATTCCTTTAAGCATATTGGGATAGCGGCTATGAGAAGTAAACCCGGGAATGGTATTGACTTCATTAAAAATGATATCTCTATCCGGTGTTAAAAATAGGTCTACCCGTGCAAATCCGGAACATCGCAGCGCCTGATAAATTATGACAGATGTCCGCTTGATCCGCACAGCCATATCTGCGTCAATGCGGGCAGGCATATGAATTTGGGAGGTTTTCGGGGTGTATTTTTCGATATAATCATTAAACCCATTCGACAGTTCTATCTCATCCACCTCTCCAATAGTAAGTGAATCATTGCCAAGGACAGCGCAACCAACTTCGAATCCATTGATTGCTTCCTCTATGAGGATCTTATTGTCATACTGAAAGGCGACAGCGATCGCACCTTGAAGTTCACTCTCTTGCGAAACCTTTGTGATGCCAAGAGAGGACCCTCCACTTACGGGTTTAACAAACATTGGAAATTTTAAGGGAACAATCCGCTCCATCAGTTCTGCATCGGAAATCTTAGATCTAAGCAAAATTGATGGGGGCGTTTTTACTCCAGCCAAATGAACGATTTTATGGGCAATGTCTTTGTCCATGCACATTGCCGAGCTCAACGTGTCGCATCCTACAAAAGGGATACCAGCCATCGTCAATAAACCTTGTACTGTTCCGTCCTCACCGTTTTTTCCATGAAGGACGGGAAAAACCACATCAATTCTGGTCGCAATTATCTTATCATCATAAAACTCAAGCATCCCATGAATATGCCGATCAGGTGAAATAATAGCCGGAACACAGGCCCCAATATCCATCCATGTATTGTCACGAATTTGCTCCGGTGAACCATCATATCTCATCCAAACTCCCCACCGCGTAATACCGATTAGGATTACATCGTAATATTCCATATTAAGGCTTATAATAACAGAATAAGCAGATTGTAAGGAAACCTCATATTCGCTAGAACATCCCCCAAATATGATTGCAATTGTTTTCTTTTTCATTGTATTATTCTCCTTTTTCTATAATTTCTATATCATCATGTAACTGATATCCTATTTCACATATATTGTTATAAAGAAGACTATCGTAAAACTGTTGTAATTTTTCATCTGACTTTCTTTGATAAATAGATACCTGCTGAAATACATTGCACCCTTTTCTATAATAGGATATATCTCGATCAAATATTTCGTACGTGAAATCTAGCTCTTTATTTGTCAAAATACAACCCTGCATATAGCTGTCATTGAATGTAATCTTTATTTGGAATATGGAATTTGTCTCATTTTTAACCTTTAAATCCAACCACCCCTCACTGACAGTAGCATCCGTAGCTTCGGGAATATCACTTGCTTCTGATGAAAATGTTTTAATATCGTGGGTATGTCTCTCTACAATTGTAAGTGGGGTGTGAATCAGCAACAAAAAAATTAAATTACTTAATTGACAAAGTCCACCACCATACTCCCCTACTATTTTTCCATCCTGTAAGACTAATCCATCTTTATAATTTTCATAACGGTCGGCTGATTTGACAAGTTGCCAAAAGGAAAAGGTTTCTCCAGGTTGTATTAAAATATTGTTAACTGTTTTGGCAGCAAGTTTTAGGTTATATACTTTATTAATTTGATATTGTAAATCAAATCCACTGTTGTCGTTTATCAACAAAGACCCTGCTTCGAATACCTTGTAGGGTAATTCATTATCTTCTTTCGTTTTCGCATAGCTGTTTTTATCAAAATACATATGTATGTAGAAGAAATTTTTTCTTTGCATTTTTCTAAGTGGCAATAAAAATGGGAATATATGTGTAATTCTCTTTCGTGTCATATAATCTATCCTTCCATCTATTTATTTGTAATATCTTTTCCTTACTCTCTAATATTACAAGAATTAGTTTAAGAAAATTGTAATTAAATCTTAAGATTTCTTAAGATTACAACTTATTAAGCAATATAATTAAACAATAGTTTTAATTTTTTTTTGTAGCATTTTTGTTAATTTTATCATTTGCATCATATGGAGATATATTCATTATTGAAAACAGATCTGAAAATAGCCTACGTGCTGCTGGTACTGCTGTCTGTCTCGCATAATATTTCATTGAGTTTGGCTCCTCTATAGTAGCTATTGAGCTTACCTTTGTATTACTTGAAGGGTCCATACCTACAGTTGAATTTACAGTAATTATATTTAAATACAACAATACAGTATCCTGCATTTATCATATTATAAATTAGGTAATCATTATACGAGTAGTGTTGTTAATAAGTTTTTATGGGAAGCTTATTTTTTTCCTAAGTTGTTGTACACTGTTAATGCATCGGTAATATTGTACTGCTCAGATTTGTGATTTCCCTTAGCACCGACTGTAATCAAAATATATTCTTTCCCGCCTACTTTAGCGAGACTTGCGAGGCATAGACCAGCCTTATCGGTATACCCAGTTTTTCCTCCTAAAATTTTTCCGCCACCAATATTTGAACCGTTAAGTTTTTCAAACATTGTACTGTTAAATGTTATCCCATCAGGGTGCTTATTCGTGGATTGGGTTGAATAGCTGGAAGAAGTGAAAATCTTACGGAATGTATCATTTTTAAGTGCATAGCTAAGAATTATAGTCATATCCTTAACCGTTGTATAGTGATTTTTATTGTCAAGTCCAGTCACATTGTCAAAATGGGTGTTATTCATACCGAGCTCTGCCGCCTTTTGGTTCATCATCTTTACAAAGTTCTGCTCTGAACCAGCAATTTTGTCGGCAAGCCCAATAGAACACTCCCCACCACTTGGTAGCAGCGCCCCGTATAGCAGGTCAATTGCACTGACTTGCTCATTCGGTAAGAAGCCGGCCATTGAAGCATCTGCATTGTACAGCTTTTTAAACATAGAATTAGGGAGTTCTATCTTTTCCTGCAAATTTGACAAATTTTCTATTGCAACAATTGCGGTAATTATTTTGGTCAAGGACGCAGGATTAATTTTTTCTTCACTCTTTTTCTGCATCATGATAGTGTGATCATTTAAGCAGACCAGAATCGCATGAGGACTATTCAGATTATTTGAAGATATAGAACTAGATGGGTCAGATGCTACCATTACCGAGGGCCTCAGCGTGGTTTTATTATCGCCACTCTTATCATGTAAAGATCGGCCTCCAACGATAGTAATAGATTTATATACGAGAAGGACAATGACAACCATCAATAATAATGACAAAAAAATTACTTTTGTTTTCTTCTTAGGTTTTTTAAGCATAATAAAACATCTCCTTATTTTGTGCTGGTTTTGTTTAATCACAGAAGATTGCACTTTTCTTCTCTTATGTATTATTTATTCATCACGTTTTACAAGAGTAAAATTATAAACTCCTTAATTTAATATTTTTAAAACTCATCCTTTTAACCATTTAAAGGATTGCTATTTTAATAACCTGTTTATTTTATGGTATTTACATATCTCGCCTTACCCTCAAAATATATATCTCACCTGGATGTTACCTTTCCATATCTCTGCACCTAGTTTATTATCATGTTCAAAACATATTTACTCTTCAAAGCTTGTACATTACCTTCTTCACTATCTTATTTCTAATATTACCAAAAGGAGTTTAAGAAAATTGTAATTAATTCTTAAGATTTCTTAAGATTACAATTTATTAAGAAATATTATTACAAAGCTTTGGTCCCAATTCTCATATTATAAACAACCGCTCCATAAAAAAAATAAAAAGGCTACATTCCTTTAAATTATCTTAAAGGGAATGTAGCCTTTTTATTTGGATATTTATTCTGAAGTCATAAATTGACTTTATTAAGAATTTTGCGGTAACTTCTAAATTTTTTTACCATTTTATATACCCAAAATCCTAAAATTGATCCTAAAACATTTAATATAATATCATCAATATCCAAGAACCTAAACTAAAAACTAACTGTATTATTTCAATTGATAAACTTACTGCAATTGTATAAAGAAGATATTTTTCAACTTGTTATATTCATTAAATACCTGTAGCCTAAGATGCTTTTATATTAATAGCTACAGATGTGAATTAACCTATACCATCCTTAGGTAATTCACTTTATTACTCTTATATCAGCTATTTATGGAAGCTTATTACCCGCTGCCCTATATATCTCATACCACTCAATCCTTGTTAGTTTAACCTGCGAGGCCTTACAAATATCCTTTAAACGCTTTTGGTTTGTTGTACCCACTAATGGCTGGATTTTAGCAGGATGCCTTAGAATCCAAGTAATTGCAATTGCTGTATTTGATACACCTCTAGTAGCTGCAATTTCGTTTATTTTATTGTTTAGCTCTGGGAATTTATCACCTTATTAACTATCCAAGGGCAATTTAATTATAAAAGCAGTTCTCTCATAATTGCTTTCAACAAAAATTTCACCTTCATGAAGCTCTATTATACTTTTGGTTATAGCGAGACCTAATCCTGAACCTCCAGTAAATCCTGAACGTGATTTTTCAACTCTATAGAACCTTTCAAAAATAAAAGGTACATCTATACTTGGTATTGGCTCACCATAATTAATTATCTCTATAACCGCACTATTATTTTCTTTCCTAGTACATATGTCAATATACTCAGTCCCACTACCATAGTTCATGCCATTAGAAATTAGATTTTCAAATGCCCTAGCCATTTTAACTGCATCAGCCACTATTAAGAGTTTATCCTCCGAAAAATATGTCCTACACTCTATATCTACTTTTCTAAACTCTAGCCTAAATTCCAATACCATTTGATTTATTAGTTCAATTACGTTTATTAATTCTTTATTTAATTTTAAAGTACTATTTCTCATTATAGTATACTGAAATAAATCATTGATTAAATTATTCAATCGTTTTGATTTTTCATAGGCAATATTCACATAATATCTAAGTTCAACTTCATCTTTATATTTATCCTTATCTATGAGTTCAAGATACCCTAGTATTGATGTTAATGGAGTACGTAAATCATGAGATACATTTGTTATTAATTCATACTTTGTTTGTTCGGATCTCCGCTCTTCCTCTATTGATTTATTTAATTTTTCTATTATTTCATTCATATTTTTAGCTATTTTCCCTAGCTCTGCTTTCGATTGTTCTGGTATCTTTTTATCTATCCTACCCTCTGCTATAGCTTTTATATGTTCATCGACTTCTACAAAGTACTTAATCTTCTTGTAAAGCAATAAATGGGAATAACTTATAAAAATTATTATCCATAGTTCAATTGCTATCTTTATAAAATCGTAATGTAGCCTTGCCCTATAAATTCTATCTAAAACTTGTTGTGAATAGATTGCACCTATTTCCAAAAAAAACTTCCACATAATATACATTACTGCCATTGTTAATGCTGATAATAGAAAAGCAAGTAATATATTAAAAACTACTTTTAACTCTAATTTATATATAAGTTTTCTTTTCAATTTTATACCCTACTCCCCATATAGTATGAATAAGTTTCTCACCATCTAAAACCTCATCAAGCTTATCTCTTAATTTACTCATGTGAGTCATAACTGTATTATTAGATTGATAATATTTTTCCTTCCAAACTCTTTGAAATATTTCTTCTGCACTAAAAACCCTCCCTGGATTATTAGCTAAGACGTGTAATATTTCAAACTCTGTAGAAGTTAAAGCAATAATCTTATTATATACTTCTACCTGATGAGTGGATTTTTTAATTTTAAGTGGTCCTATAACTATAATATCTCTATCTTTTAATTCGTCGCTATTTTTATCGAATTCGTAAATTCTTCTAAATATAGACTTAACTCTAACCATAAGCTCTAAAGGATTAAATGGTTTTACCATATAATCATCAGCTCCTGACAATAGCCCTTTTATTTTATCTGAATCTTGATTTTTAGCACTTAACATAATTATAGGTATATTAAGCTTCTCGCGAACTTTGTTACACACTTCTATACCATCAATTTTAGGCATCATTATATCTAGTATTATAAGATTTATATTATAATTATCTATAACCTGCAAAGCTTGTTCCCCATCATATGCTTTGTAAATATTATGTCCTTCATTGGTTAAATATATTTCAATTAAATTAACTATTTCTTTATCATCATCTACAACTAATATATTTTTACCCATATAATCACTCCATTTATTTGTTCAGATAGCATTTTGTTCAATATATAACTTCTAAGCGTACTTAAGGTTGAAACTTATACATTTTTAATAAGTATATAACTTAAAAATATATTTGTCGAACATAAATATAGAAACACAAAATATGGAGGATTTATTCCAAGTTCATTTACTAAAAACACAGGTAATATCATACCAAACATACTTTGATTATATGCTTTGATTGTTTAAGATTCTAAAAACTCCTCCAAAGTAATATCTTTTGAGTAAATTTTCTCTGAATTTTCAACACCTACATACCTTATATGCCAAGGTTCATAATTATAACCTGTAATATCTTCTTTTCCTTTTCCATACCTTATTATAAATCCAAATTTATAAGCATTCTCTTGAAGCCATTTACCTTCTTTAGTGTTTTCAAAACCTGTACTCTTTTCAGCATTAGTTATATCCATTGCTAACCCTGATTGATGCTCACTTTTACCTGCCGTTGCCACATACTTATATGTATACCCTTTCCCTCTTATTTTAATACTATTTTCATATAACTCTTTTTGAGTTGCATAAGACCTATAACCAGATAATGCATAAAGTATAATTCCTTCCTCCTCACCTTTATCAAATAGTCTTTTAAGTGCATCTACTGCATTACCTTCCATTTGCATTTCTTCATTTGACACGTTAGGATAAATTTTAACCTTTGCCACTTTTAAATTATGTGGAACATAATCCTTATCCAGAGTATTTTTTCTATTCACTAACATTAACTCTCCATCATCTACATTGCTATTGTCATTAGACATATCTTTAATAGATTCAATATAAGCATTCCTTTCAATTACATCCCCTATAACTTTTATACTACCATATTTGCTGTTTATATACATTAAGCATACAATTCCTAAAATCAAAATCACTCCGATTTTCTTCTTCACCTTAAACTCCTCCTTATTTACTTTT
The DNA here is from genome assembly GCF_055081075.1 of Clostridium sp. CM039. NCBI lineage: Bacteria > Bacillati > Bacillota > Clostridia > Eubacteriales > Clostridiaceae > Clostridium > Clostridium sp. CM039. Next base: position 3,110,263 of record NZ_CM143649.1, on the reverse strand, counting down.
AAAACTTAATTTCAAGTAAATAACACATTTATTTTATTTGAAATTTTTCAACAAAGTAAAATGTATATTCCTTACTTTCTTATATTACAAAAAGGAGTTTAAGAAAATTGTAATTAAACCTTAAGATTTCTTAAGATTACGGTATGATTATCTTTATGTAGAATACAGCTACACCTTCAAGCTTCATTATTATGTATAAGTAAACAATAGAAAATGGTTAATTTAAACATTTTAGTATTTATTGAATCAATCATTACATACAAATCTTTAGGATAATATATTTCTTTAAAGGACAATATATTAATGAATTAAAATTATTAATATATGGAGGTATTATATATGAGCATACTTGATGGATTTTTTGAAAAAGGTGATTCCGCTGTCAAAAAAACTACTGATGATACCGCAAACCTTAGTCTGCGCAAAGAAGAGCTTGATATTTCGAAAAGCAGAGTACAAAAAGGTGATGTAGAAATTAGTAAGGAAATTTTAGAAGAACATAAAAAAGTTGAAGTACCCGTAATACGTGAAGAAGTAGTAATTGAAAGAAGAACCTTAAACAATGAAGCAAGTGATTCCCCTATTACTAGTGAAGAAACCATTAACATTCCTGTAAGTGAGGAGAAAGTTAATGTAGGTAAACATACAGTAATAACAGGTGAAATTTCAGCTCATAAACACGAAATTGAAAATACAGTGCATATAGATGAGACCCTTAAACGAGAAGAAGCTCGAATAAATAAAATTGGTGATGTCAATATAATTGACAATGGAACCGATCAAAAACAATAAATTAGAAAACACCTCACTAATGGCTCGTGAGGTGTTTTTCAAGATAAGTGGAGGGAAAAAGCATGGCAATGGATTCCACAGAAAACAAAAACGGTAAATATATGCCAAAAGCAGCTGCTTTGAAACAAAGCATATGTGACCCTAATAAAAATGTTACCCTTAAAATTAAAGAAGAACAACTTGATATCTCTAAAGAGTGGATGCAAACAGGAGATGTTAAGATTTATAGAGAGTCTTCTACGCTACAAAAAAGTTTTACTGTGCCTGTTGAACTCGTAGATCTTGTAATAGAACATACAATTCCTGCAGATATTACTACAAAACACAAAGATATGCATACAGAAGTAATACGCATCCCTCTTAGTGAAGAAAGTATCGAATTTACAAGGCACAAAGTTACTTTAGAAGATGTATCCATATATAAACAGAAGATACAAGATATAAAAATCATTGAAGCAACATTAAAAAGAGAAGAAGCTAAAGTTAAGATATCTGGCTCCCTAAGAATTAAAGACTAATTAAGTTTAAAGCGCTTTTAATTTCTAAATTTTATGTTACTTTTTCAAAGATTGAAAATATCCACATAAGTATATTAGGATGAATAGCTCTAGAATCTAGAAATTAAACCATCACCGTGTTATTGAAAACTCACTGTGATGGTTATTTCCATATCTTTCAATACAATACCTTATTTAATCGCATCTATATGTTCTATATTCCTTATAGATAGATACGCAATAAATCCTCCTATAATAGAAAGTGCTATTGATATTGAAATAATATTACTTAATGAGACCCCCCCCATATCGGAGCATACAATAGATACTATTAATATTGAAGATACTATCGTAGTAGGTACCGATTTTTTTCTCATCCCAAAATATAGAGGGATTAGTCCCATACCGGTAGAAGCTAAAGCATTAATACCAATAGTCATAAAACTCCTTATTATTGTGGAACTGGTTAATTTATCAGGCGTAAAATTGTAAAAGTTATTAATAATGCATAAAACAAGATCTATAAAAATATTAGATAAAACTGTAGATATAAAGGTGAATAATACAACAATAAGTAATTTAGCCATAATCAATTTTTTTCTACTTATAGGATACATAAACAATACCGTAATTGTATTGCTTTTATATTCTTCAATTATGAACCTAGCAATAAGCACTGAAGCAAATATTGTGAAATTAGCTTTTACCATTCTATCAACCATAGAAAAAGTAAAAAGAATGCTAGTAAACTCTATTTCCCCTTCATGTTTGGATACAAAAATTATTGCTACTAACATAGCTATTATAATTATGTTTGCGATTATCGCTCCTTTTATATACCCCCCCATCTTAACCTTTTTCATTTCTAATTTCATTAATTTAAACATCCATGTCATCTCCATGTAATAAATTTTAAAAGTGTATTTACCATTTTTCATACCTCTAAATCTACTTGCGGTTCCTTAATCAAGTTACTTCTAACAACCTGTACTCATTACTGTACTTACCCTTCCCATCATTGATAAATGCAAGAAGTTTCAACTTCAGTTATTCCTCCGTCAATATACAAATTTGCTAAATATTATTTAATAACATCTACATGTTCTATATTCCTTATAGATAGATACGCAATAAATACTCCTATAATAGAAAGTGCTATTGATATTGCAATACTATTACTTAATGAATGACCGCCCCTATCGCCACATACAATAGATACTATTAATATTGAAGATACTATTGTAACAGGTACTGATTTTTTTCTCATTCCAAAATATAGAGGAATTAGTCCCATACCGCTAGATGCTAAAGCATTAATACCAATAGTCATAAAACTCCTTATTATTGTGGAACTGGTTAATTTATCAGACGTAAAATTGTAAAAATTATTAACAATACATAAAACAAAATCTATAAAAATATTAGATAAAACTGTAGAAATAAAAGTGAATACTACCACAATAAGTAGTTTAGCTATAATCAACTTTTTTCTACTTATAGGATACATAAACAATACCGTAATTGTATTGCTTTTATATTCTTCAATTATGAACCTAGCAATAAGCACTGAAGCAAATATTATAAAAGTACCTTTTACCATGCCATCAACAAATGAAAAAGTAAAGGGGATGCTAGTAAACTCTACACCGCCTTCATTTTTTGTTGAAAAAATCATTACTGCCAGCAGCGCTATTATAACTATATTTGCGATTATAACCCCTTTTATATTTCGCCATACCTTACTCTTTTTCATTTCTAATTTTATTAATTTAAGAATTTATGTCACCTCCATTTAACAAGTTTAAGAAGTGTTCTTCTAATGAACTGTTTTTCTTAGTTATTTCTTCAATGAGAACATCATTTAAAACTAAGGTTTTAGATATAATGCTTTGTGGTACTGTAGCTTCATATATCCTTATTACACCAATATCCAGAACTTTAAAATTGGATATATTAAGATTGTTTGATAGAATATACGACGCTTTTTTGTAATCTTTAGTAACCAGTTCTATATATTCTGTATTACTTTCTCTGATGCTTTGCATAGAAACTTCTTCTATTAATCTACCACTATTTATAACTCCTATGGTATCCGCTATTTGCTCAATTTCTCCTAAACTATGACTAGATAACAATATAGTTATTCCGTACTCCTTACTCAACATTTTAAATAAATTTCTTAAATCCTTAATGCCTATTGGGTCAAGTCCATTGATAGGTTCGTCTAGTATTAATAATTCTGGCTTGGTTGTGATTGCTCTTGCAATTCCGAGCCTTTGCTTCATACCAAGAGAAAAATCTTTAACTAGTTTATTATCAATATTTTTTAGATTTACAAGATCTATCGCTTTATCAATTGCTCCCTTATCGTGGTAACCCATGTACCCACAGTGAAGCTCCAAATTTTCTCTGGCTGTAAGCCTTTCATAAAACACGGGATATTCAATGATAGAACCAAGCCTTTTTAAAACCTCATAGGAGGTATCTGTAAGCTTTTCGCCGAAAATTTCAACTTCACCACTTGTAGGCTTAACTAGATTTGTCATTATCTTCATAATTGTTGTTTTCCCTGCACCATTTGGTCCTAGAAACCCATAAATTTCACCCTTTTTAATATTCATATTCACATTTGCTACCACTTCTTTGCCATTATATGTTTTAGTCAGATTACTAGTTTTTAGTATATATTCCATTTTATCTCCCCCTTCAACCACTTTCCATATTTATATTATAGCAATTGAACTTCTCTTTTTTATTACTTAAATCTTACAAAATTCTTAAGTCTTTTCTAAAAAAAGGTGCCCTATCTTTATAGTGGTACTATAGACAGGTCACCTTGCTTTACATAATCATTAATAGGTTATTCTTTTTAATTTAAAAATAAACGACGTTTTCTCATAAGGTTTGCTCTCGAGGATTATCTCTCCCTCTAATTTTTCTACAAGTCTTTTAGTTATTGTAAGACCAAGACCACTGCCTTGATACAGTTTATTTCTTGAATCCTCAAGAGTGTACATCCTTTCAAAGACCCTATCTTGATGCGTTTCACTAATGCCTTTACCCTTATCCCAAACCTCTACATATACATACTCCTCATCACTTCTAAGTGTTAATCCTAAAACCATTCCATCGTTTCCATATTTAATGGCATTTGAAATGAAATTATTTATAATTCTATCTAGCGCCTCTTCATTTCCTAGACAATAAATGTTGATTTTTGGAATATCAATAATAACCTCAAAGCCTTTATTAGTTAAAATATCATAAAAAGCTAATATGTTTTTTTTGCAAACCTCATTAATATTAATTCTTGTTAGTGGTATATCCGTGTCCCCTGACTCTAGCTTTGCTAAGTCAAAGAACTTATTAATGAGCTTCATCACTTCTTTTGTTTTATTTTCAACCTTTGATAATAAGAAATTTCTTTCTTCGCTGCTTATATCGCTGTCCAGTTTTATTGTTTCAATATACCCAAGCACCACTGTAAGTGGTGTTTTTAAATCATGAGAGATATTTGAAAGCATTTTCTTCATTGTTATTTCAGCCTTCAAATAATCTGCTAGTATTTTTTGATTATGTTCTAAAACCTTATTAATCTCTATTAAAATGGGTATAATCTCTTTATCGTCAGTAAAGACTAAAAGCTTTTCACTGGTGTTGCTTTTTATAATATTGTTTAACTTTTCATGAATGTACTTTAAATTGTCACTTCTATGTTTTTTGGATTTATGCTGAATGTAAATGATACCCAATAAAATAACTATTACTATTAATAAAAAAATAATCATTTTAAAATTCTCCTAATTTGTAGCCTATGCCCCATAATGTTTTAAGATATTTAGGCTCTGAAGGATTGTCCTCTATTTTCTCTCTTAATCTTCTCATATGCACATTTATAACATTCTCATCTCCAAAATATTCATCATTCCAAACAACACTGTAGATTTGTGCTTTAGTAAAAACTCTATTTGGATTCGAAATGAATAGTCTTAAAATATCAAATTCTTTTGAAGTCAGCTGTAGATTTACACCCTTTTTAGTAACTGAATAGTTTTTCAAATTAACAGTAAGGTGGTTAACATTAATAATAGTCGCTTCTTCTTTCTTATCGTTTTTAGCATATTGATTGGCACGTCTTATCCCTGCCTTAACCCTTGCACAAAGCTCTATCATTGAAAAAGGCTTTGTGATATAGTCATCAGCACCGAGTCCCAGTCCTACAGCCGTGTCTACATCACTGTCCTTTGCTGACATAATTAAAATAGGTATTAAGCTTGTTTCTCTTACAATTTTCATAACTTCCATTCCATCAAGCCTCGGCATCATTATATCAAGAACAATTAAATCAAAGGAATTATTTAAAAACTTACCTACTCCTTCTTCTCCATTGAAAGCAGTAGTTATGTTAAAACCCTCTTTTATTAGGTAATTCTCAACCATTTCACTAATAGCTATATCATCTTCAACAAGTAGAATTCTATTTTCCATAAAAGTGACACCTCTTTTTTTATAAATATTTATAACTTTATTATAACTTAGTTATCAGTGTAAATAAATACCTGTAAATTTACACATTCATTGTTCTCTCTTTCAATAGAAAATACAATGACTACACCTAATTTGATTATGTAAAATATTTATTTTTCTATAATATATCTTTCAAAAAATTCATTTACATTCATCCCTGTTTCTTCTTCCATCTTTTTATTTAATTCATCATTCATTTTTGTCATATTTTTTATATATTTTTTATAATCTTCATTAAGAATAGTCAAATATTCACTAAATTTCGTGTGAAAACGCCCAAATTCTTTAGAATAATCATCGCAAAATGAACCGAATTCGTTCACTTGTTCCTTTTCTTTTTCATCTTCTTTTAACAATAGGTAACTGTCCTTAATCCTTTTTATATACCCTTTAATGTATGCTTTATCATAATTTATTATATTTTTAATGCCAGACAAATGTCTTCTCTTATCTTCTTCTGAAATACCTTCATTTTCAAGCTTATTTTGAAGTTCCTTAAAATAGTTATTATCCAAAAAAAATTCTTCGGTATTTATTTCATCCAATTCCTCCACAAGTTTTAACCACACTCTTCTTTTTCCCTCGTTATCAATAACAATATTCAAAAATGGTTCAAAGTTCATAATAAGACTTTCACCAAATATTCCTGGGAATATTCTACTAAGAGCATTTGAAATATATTCTTTCTTTTCACCTATGGACAATTCTAATGTTTCCCTAAGCAGCTTTATATGTTCTCCCGCAGCGTCATAATCAGTTAAATTTTTCTCTATAATATTTAAAATAATTAGTCTACTTTTCTCTAAATTTTCAATATCTTTATCTATTCTAGAAAGCGCTTGCGCCATAACTTCGGGAATACTTTTGTTACCAGAAGTCACAGTTTTGATTTGTGCAATGGGAATACCCAACGTTCTAAGCGCTCCTATTAAATTAAGCTTTATGACATCTTGACAAGTGTACTCTCTATAGTTATTTTGAATATTTTTTAAAGGCATAATTAACCCTTCACTTTCGTAATACTTTATTGCCCTTTTGGTTAATCCAGTTTTTTCAGCAGCATCTTTTATGTTCATGCGTCACCCCTCCCTTATAATAATTCAATTTTAAACCTGACAGTGAGGTACATGTCAATTCTTTTTATAGTATTGTTAAATAATCTAGAGATTTACCCTCATTATTATTAATGTTACAATTATACTAAACAAGGCAAATTTTACTGGAAATTTTCAGATTTCTATTATATATAATATTAGGCGAAACTAACCATTGATGTTTCACCTTATTTTAGGGGTGTAAAAAATGTATAAGATAATGATAGTTGAAGATGATAAATCACTGTGCACTAACATGAATGAAATGTTGATAAAGTGGGGGTTTGATGCAATGCCTGTGGATAACTTTGAGAACATAACTGCAGAGTTTGCTCGCAACAATCCAGATTTGGTTATTATGGATGTAAATCTACCTTGCTTTGATGGATTTTACTGGTGTAATAAGCTTCGCGAAGTATCAAAGGTGCCTATAATATTCGTTTCTTCAAGGGATACGAATATGGATATTATCATGGCCATGAATACCGGTGGTGATGAATATATAACCAAGCCTTTTTCAATGGATATTTTAATTGCTAAAATAAATGCATTGCTTAGAAGAGCCTATTCTTATGGTGAGCAAACTTCTGATTTAGTAGAATGTGATGGAGTAATCCTAAACTTAATTGAAAATACTCTAATGCATAAAGAAGCGAAAATTGAGCTGACAAAAAATGAATTCAAAGTAATGCTACTTCTTATGAAAAACAGGGGTAAGACCATATCTCGCGAGAGGATAATGAGGGCACTTTGGGATGATGATAATTTTATTAATGACAATACTCTTACAGTAAACATTAACAGGCTCCGCGAGAAACTTTGCGGTATTGGCCTCAATGATTTTATAGTTACTAAAAAAGGATATGGGTACATGATACTATGACTATAATGACATATATTAAAAATTCAGCCTTAAAAATATTATATTTCATCTGTATTTTGTTTACTATAAATCTAATCCTATTAAGCAGCAATCCTATTGATGCACAATTTACCGATATAGCATACATGGATTTTTTGCTCCTTTTTATATCATTAATCTTTACATTTATTGATTATAAAAGGTGGGCATACAGTTACAAAGGGATTTGCGAAGCTATAAATAATAAAGATAAAGTAGATACAAGCTTACCAAGTAGCAGTTACTATTTTGAAGTTCAGCTTATAAAAGATATAGTCAAACTTAAAAATGTTGAAATGGAAGAAAAAGTTCAAGAAGTAAAGTCAGACCTTGATGAAATGAATGATTATATAACAAAGTGGGTTCATGAAATAAAAATACCTATTTCGGTATGTGAGCTCATCGCTGGTAAAATAGAGGAAATAGATATGTTAGAGCAGCTTATACTTGAATTTAATCGAATAAATTTCCTTATTGATCAGGTCCTTTATACAAGTAGATCATCTAGCTATTCGGAAGATTTACAAATCAATGAAATTAATATTGAAACTCTGATAAAAAAAGTCGTTAGAAGAAATGCTACACTTTTCATATCAAAAAACATAAGTTTAGAACTTGGGAATCTAAACTACACTGTTACGACAGATGAAAAATGGCTCTCATATATTGTTGATCAGCTTATTAATAATGCCTGCAAATATGTACCTAATGATGGTAAACTAACTATTTGTGTTAATGAAGAATCGAAAGTTATTGTACTTCATGTTAAAGATAATGGTATTGGAATAAAAGAAAAAGACATAAAAAGAATATTTGACAGGGGTTTTACAGGAGAAAACGGAAGAATCTTAGCAAAATCCACAGGCATGGGTTTATATTTATCTAAAAAAATGGCTCATAAATTAAGTCATAATATATATGTTAAATCTGAGGAAGAAAAGGGTACAGAATTTAGTGTGTGTTTCTATAAACTATCAGATTACGCAAAGGTTACATAAATGTAACCTTAAAACATTAAATGTAACTTAAATTCGATGGCAGGAAGCGAGGTCAATAGGTAGAATAAAGGTAAGCTTTTATTTTATGAGGAGGATTTTTATGAGTATTGTTATTGAAACTAAAAATTTAAAGAAAGTTTACGGCTTAAAAGGTATGGCGTCTAACGCTTTAGACGGACTTGATTTGCAAGTTGAAAAGGGTGAATTTCTAGGCATAATGGGACCTTCCGGGTCAGGTAAAACCACTCTTTTAAATATTATTTCTACCATTGATGAACCTACTAGTGGGAGCTATTTCTTTGAAGAAAATGACATGAAAAGAATTAAGGGACGTGACCTTGCAACTTTTAGAAAAAACAAGATAGGCTTTATATTTCAGGATTTTAACCTCTTAGACACAATGTCTGTTCAGGATAATATAGCCCTTCCTCTTGCCCTTAGTAAAGTAAATCATGATGAAATAATAAAAAAGGTAAATGAGGTTGCTGGCTTTTTAGGCCTAAAGGATCATCTAAGCAAATATCCATATCAGCTTTCTGGCGGTCAAAAGCAAAGAACCGCTGCAGCTAGGGCTCTTATAACTTCACCTTCGGTTATATTTGCAGACGAACCTACAGGGGCCTTGGATTCAAAATCGGCAGCAGAACTTCTGCAATGCCTTACAGACCTAAATGAGAAATTTAAAACTACTATAATAATGGTGACTCATGATGCGTTTGCTGCAAGCTATTGCAGAAGAATAATGTTTATAAAAGATGGAAAGATTCATGCAAAACTTGATAAAAATCAAGAAAGAAAAGAGTTTTTTAAGCGAATTATGGACATGGTTGCATCAATGAGCGGCGGTACAGATTATTACGCGCAAAAGGAAGAAAACAGGAGGAATTTCAAATGAATTCCTTCAGCATAGCTTTCGATAATTTTAAAAGAAACATAAAAGTTTACAGTCTATATATAATGTCTATGATTTTTTCAGTGCTTGTTTTCTACAATTTTGTAGCACTAAAATATAATCCAGATTTTCAAAAAGCTAATGAAACTAGTTTTTATATTAAAGACGTATCAAGTTCAGTTTCTTGGTTGCTACTTTTATTTATTATATTTTTCATCTGGTTTTCAAGTTCTTTCTTTTTAAATCAAAGAAAAAAAGAAATAGGAATTTATGCTTTTATGGGCGTCTCCAATTCTCAAATAGCACTTATTTATTCTATAGAACTTATTTTTATGGGAATAACTGCAACAGCAGTTGGGCTTTTACTTGGAATTATCTTTTGTAAGCTGTTTCTAATGATGCTGGCTAAAGTAGCTCTATTAAACATGAAAATAGGTTTTTTCATATCTACTAAAGCAATAATTCAAACTTCCATCACATTTTTTGTAATCTTCTTTTTAAATGCAGTTTTAGGTTATATAAACATATCTAGAAGTAAGTTAATTGACTTGTTTAATGCAACCAAACGAGAAGAAAAACTTCCAAGGGCTAATTATGTAAAAGGTTTGTTGTCTATAATATTCATATTTACGGGATATTACTTTGCAAGAAATGCTATTGGTATGAAATTTACTGCAAACCTACCTCCTGCCATTATATTTGTAGTAATAGGTACCTATTGGTTTTTTGGCTCTGTGTATTCTATAATAATGAAATTTATAATAAACAGAAAGAAAATATTATATAATGGAGTAAATATAGTATGCATGTCTAACATTGCCTTTAGGATAAAAAATAACTATCGAACTTTAGCGGCAGTTGCCATATTAGCTACAATTACTTTAACTTCTTATGGAACAGTAGCATCTCTTAAGTATTTTATTGGAATAAGAGATTATATACAATCTCCTTATGAAATTTCCTATGTTTCTTCTGAAAAAACAGTTAAGCAGCAGGTAAGAGACAAGTTAAAGGAATATAAAAAAGATATAATCCTTGAAGAAAACACTGAATTTCTTATTATAAAACCTCACGTTTATGTAGAAACCAAATTGAAGGATTCAGAAACAGTAGCCTTAAAATATTCAGATTTTATAAAAATAAGTTCTGACCTAGAAGCAAAGAACATTAATGATTTTAAAAAAGAGACCTTGTCCAGTGGCGAAACAATATATGTAGCACCACCTACTGTAGTAATGAGTCTTTATGATTATAAAAATGAAAAAGCTTCTATAAATAATAAGGACTATACTATAAAGAATACACTTAAAACTCCTGTTTTTGGTATTGGCATACCCACATCATGTCTTATATTAAATGATAAAGACTATGATTTCCTTAAGGCTACTTCTGACACATATCAGTTTAATGGGATAAAAATAAATAATACAGACAATATGAAATTGCTAAAACAGGAATTATACAAGATTAATTCACCTAAAGAGCCTTCGCGTGCAAATGTGAGTGAGAACATATCTTCTTTCCGTGAATTATTCACAACTAATTCAATTAAAGATTCTTTACGTGTAAATGCCAGCAAGGATACATCTTCTTACAATATTTTTGGAATAATTTATTTCCTTGGAGCTTTTCTTTCACTAGTTTTCATAATTGCAACAGGAAGCATAATATATTTCAAAATTGTAAGTGAAGCCTATTTAGATAAAAATAAATATGTTTTATTAAAAAGGCTTGGAATGACAGAGAAAGAAATTTTCAAAGCTACTGCAATACAAATAGGAATGTCCTATCTGTTGCCTTTAGTTGTTGGCATAATCCACAGCTGCGTTGCAATGTCTGTTTTAAGCAAACTTATGAATTATAACATAATAGTACCCGCTATCAGTAGCATTATTATTTTTGTAGCTGTATATATTGTTTACTTTATTGCTACTACAAGGAAGTATATGAAGATAGTTATGTAAATGGTTTTTTTATTATGGACATGAAAATAGATTAGCACATTGACTTGTTATTTATTTAAATGCCCTCTCATTTTTAAAATAAATAGAAGTAGGGAGTCATTCATCCTGTAATCACTTTACAGCTTCTTGACCCCCATACTTCTATTTATTTAGTCTACTTTTTCCCAAGCTGTCCATGGTGTTTCTGGGTTTGTTGTTCCACCCGCTCCAGCACCTTAGTATAAAGTAACTCTACCGAATTCTGGACCATTTGCATGCATTCTTTGAGTCATTTCAATACTTACTATTCCGTCTAATCCATTTAATACTTTATCAGTTCTTAAATTAAACTTCATTGAAGCCCCTGGCTTTATAAGTTTTTGTTCTGACCCATCAAATGAAAGAACATAGTATCCATTTTCTTCTTTAACTGCTGGTGCTGGATATTCTCCTCCAGTAATTTTAACTCCATTAGTTTTTATATATAATTTAGTATGCTTTAAAGTCTTTGCAGCTGTTTCTGTAAGTTGTATAGTTTGGCCGCTTGTTTCTATTTTACAATCATTTTTTAAATCAATAGATAAAGCACCTCCATTTCCCCATGCTGGTTTGCTTGAAGTAACTGAAGCTTTTGCATATACTTTTGGTTGAACTATTTTATAAGTAGGTAATGCATCTTTCCCAAATAAACCTTCTTTAGTTGCTTTTGTTAACTCATCTCTCTTAGTTGAATCTGTTTGCTTATCTTGAGATGCCATCCATGCAATCATCCCACCTAAGTTATTATCCTTAACATACTTAGTTTTTTCTGCAATTGATCTTGGGTTATCATAAGTGAAGAACGCTCCTGTCTTTTCATTGTACATGTATGGTGCTTTTGCAGTATCATCCCAATATTCTTTTATTCCTGGATATTTAGCTTTTAACTCATCTTGATTTCTCCATCCCCAAACTCCACTGTTACGACCACCGTCTCCCGATTTTACCGGAGCATAATTGGTAGCCCCATAAGAGAGTGTTCCATCTGAATCCTTTTTTATTTGAGTTGCTTTTCCAAATAAACCTGGAAGATTTTTATCTGGCACATCATTTGAAACTTTTTCCCAGCCTCTAGTGTAATATGCAGCACCTATAACTAACTTTTCTGATGGTGCCCCAAGTTCAATATATTTCTTAATACTTGAATCAACTGTGAATCCCTTTCCTGCAAACGGATCATTAGGATTATCATAAAGAGCAGTTTGATGACCACTTGTATCTGACCATGCACCTGCTGCATCATAAGTCATAATGTTACCAAAATTTAATATTTTAAACATTTCATTAACATTAATACCAACATTAGTTTTTTCATGTGCCATTGGTAACGCTGCTGACATCTCATATTTCTTATCTAATATTTTTTCCTTTGCATCTAATGCTACTCTAAATTCTTTAAGCATCGTTATATAATTTTCTTTATCTGCCGGAATTGAATCGGGATTACCCATATCATTTTTGTTATCAACCTTGTCTGCCGCCCTAACTTCGCCTGGATATTCCCAATCAAAATCTACGAAATCTAAATTAGCATACTCCATAAAATCTAATACATTTTTAATAAACTTAGCTCTAGTTTGTGGATTTCTAGCTACCCATGTAAAATTATTTGATTTAGACCATCCACCTAAAGATGTACCAATTTTTAGATTCGGATTTTTCTCTCTTAAAGATTGGTATTCATTTATGATACCACCATTAATATCTCCATACGTAACACCTGCATTTCCTAGCGGATGTCCAATATTAGCGTCCTTATCACAAAATACCAATTCACCATCTTTAGTAAAGTCCATGAATGCAAGATTCAAATGTGTTAGTTTATCTACCGGTATATCTTTAGGAAAAAAGTTTCCTTCTCCTCCCCAAATTGACCAATCTCCATAATACATAACATTACGAAGTTTAGAAGTAGATGCTTTTTGCTCGACCTCCTGTGGTGGTGCTGCTAAATTATTAACTGTAGCTGCTGGTACAACACTTGTCATTGTTAACGTGGCAATTGCAGCTAATGCTACTACTGATTTGATATTTTTAAATAATTTCTCTTTTGACATGACTTTTCTCCCCCTTAATAATTTTTTTCATTTAATTACATATCTTTTCCTACTATAACTAAGTCATATATATCAATGATATTATCACCATTTGCATTACTTTACAGTGATAAATCAACAATAACTTTGTAATGTGACACACTCGTTGGTAATGTTCCAGCAGGTGTCCACCACGAAATATTTTCATAAATCTTACCTTCATATACTACTTTTTGTCCATTTGTATATAAAGTTGCGGCATCCCAAATAGCTGCATTTGAATGAGCTTTAGGAATAACATATATTTTTGCATCTTTTTTATCTACCATTCCAGCCTTATCTGTAATACTATATTTTACTGTATAAGTTCCAACTTTTTTTGTATCAACTTCACCTGATACAGCTATACTACTAGTTATATCTCCATCTTCTACATCATTTGCAGAAATACCATTCATAATATTAAAAGGTGACCCTTCTACTATAACTTGATCTTTAACACCTTTAAGTGTAGGAAGATGATTACCATTAACAGGTTGACTAGCAGGAATCTTCCCATTAATCTTTATATTTCTAACTCCCGAGAAACATAACTTCATCTTAGCCTTAACTGATGCGGTCCCACCATTTGGAATATCAGTCCAACCAGATGTTTTTAAGTTTACTCTATAGAAATCGCCAACTTCTGTAACAGTTCCAGTTCCTCCTTCCGCTCCAACGTATAAAGCAGATTTAGGTATATCAAATTGAATCTCCCATCCCTTAGGAATCGTTGCTCCAGTATTGTTAGTTACTGTGAATACGGTTTCTCCATTTGGATGATCATATTTAGTAATAGTATCAACTTTAACATCGATTGCTTGAGCATCTCCAATATCTTCTTTTGTTTCTTTACAATTTCCCATTTTATCTAATCCACTTTTCAGATTTTTAGTTAATGTATCCCCGAAAGTATATTTACCTTCATTTGTCTTATCTGAACCTTTAACATAGTTAGGATTAACACCATAGTCACCATTCATAACCCAGATTAAAGCTCCACCTAAGTTTTTATCTTCAATGTACTTAACTCTTTCATCTATAGATTGTTCGTTTTCGAAAGATAAAAATACTTTTTTATCTCCTTGCCACACATATGGCACCTTACCAACATCCTCCCAGTGAATTCTCAAGTTAGGATCTCTTTCCATAAGGTTTAATACATGCCATAATGGATTAGTGCCAGCGGGGTCCGGAGTTCCATCTTTATTATCATCATCTCCCCAAAGGTTGTACTTTCCTGCGGCAGGTGTTTTACTTTTACCATGTAAACCTGAGCCATTTCCACCTTGTACATTTTCCCACCCTCTTGTATAGTATGGAATTCCCATTAAAATCTTTTCTGGAGGAAGCACCCCTCTATAGAACTTGTATGCCCAATCCATATTAAGAGTTGGCATCGCCATTCCAGTAGTTTCATTATCAGCTGCATCTGGGTAAATATTTGCTAAGTTTTCAACATATTCATTCCATCCACCATGAAAATCATATGACATTATACTTAGAAAATCTAAATAACTTGCATATCTATTATCTTGAACTCCACCAAGCACCCAAGATGAAGCAGTAACTGCTGCAGTTAATAAATATTTTTCATTATCTTCTTTTGAAGCTGCATCTAATTTTTCTCTTAACGTTTTCATTAAAACGTTGTATCTTTCATTTAATACAGCTCTTCTTGGTTCTGATAAATCTGCATCCGCAGGATTCCCAGATGTAGCTACTGATGATGGATATTCGAAATCAATATCCACGCCATCAAACCCATATTTTCTAATAAAGTCAACACAAGAATCAGCAAATGTGTTAATCCCAGAATCTGTATCTATCATTTTATAAAAACCTCTAGTTCCCGTCCATCCACCTACAGATATTAATAAATCTACATCTGGATATTGTTTTTTCATTTGTTGTAATACATTAAAGTGACCTTTATATGGTAGATTTGGATCCAACTTTACCTCCTTCCCATTATGCTCTAATTTATGATCTGCGAAATCCTCTTCAATAGCTGCTTTTTTATCTCCAAATCCAATTTTATTGTCTTCTCCAACCATTGCAAATGAATATTGGATATGTGTTAAAGACTCCCATTGTAAATCAGCTACATCGAAATTACCTTGAACTTCACTTTTGTAAGCCCATTCTGGGAAATATCCAACAACCTTTCTTTCTAAGTCTTTCGTCTTTTCATCGCTTGTAACTGCCTTCGCCGGTGTTGCAAATGTACTAACTGCAAAAACAGATACCATAATTGCTGCCATCGCCTTTTTAAATTTGATTACTTTCACTTATTACGCCTCCTTATTTTTTATAAAATTTACACTAACAGAAAAGTTATTGATTTACAGTTTTATTTAAATAAACTGGATTTTTATAATATTGTTGCGCTTTTGTAATCCACCAATAATCTTCAGTAGGTGGTGATCCAACTGCATCAGTACTAGAATTAACACCAGCACCAAACAACATTGATACTACTCCCGCATCTCTAGCTTCACCCATATGACTTCCCCAAGTAATAGTGTCTCCTTGCCTTTTTATATCAGGATCATTAGCCCCATTTGAAGCAAAATAATCTACTCTATCAGAATTTCCAGCTTTAAATGTATCTCCAAAGAAGAATGATGGTGCTGAATCTTCACCTGTCGTATCCTTGTTAGTTAAAGTTTCAAATGGTTTGCCAGTATATGGACTGTTTTCAACAGTTCCATTAATATGTCCCACAGGAATTTGCCATAGTATAACCGGCTTTTTTGTAGTTTCATGAAGAGTTTTTGTATATAACAAGTAATTATTCCAAAGGTCTGCATTCCAAAACCATTTAGAAAATTTTGGATTTACAGCTGCTCCTGTTTCGCAAACACCTCCATCTAATCCATACTTATCTATAGAAATAAATTCTGCATCATAGCTTGTAATTCCAGCTGCTAAATAATATTCAGCAGTTTCTTTCGCCACTGCTTCAATTTGTTGTCTTCCCGCTGCCCATCCATCTCTTTCAGTTAAATGCATTAAGCCTTGTCCTGGTATTTCTCCGTTTTCATAAGCCCATGTATTAAATTGCCATCCATTATATGCTTTAGGATAATATTTATTAACAGTATAGTTAATAGAAGTAACAAGGCCTTCCACCGTATTATTAAACTTTGGGTCTACACCCTTTTGTAGCACACCCGATGAATAAGCGGCTTCAACTAAAGCTGATATTTCATTTGGTTTTTTCTTAGATTGTTGCATCATATATCCTAAGAAATCTGGTTCAAATACCATTCCTATAGTTTCACCTTGTCCATATTCAACACATATATCTAAAAAGAATTTTAAATTTTTGAAATAAGCTTCCATATATTCCTTACTATTGATATGGGCTAAATCTAATTCATAGTTTTCTCCGCTATCCGGAATGTTATAGTAAACAAAGAATGGAATTATTCCAAGCTTTAAACTTTCTTTAATATAATTCTTAGCCCTATCTCCATCAACAGTTGTCCACTCTCTCCACCCATTAGCTAGAGGTCCCCCATTTATATATATATATCTAACATCCATTCTCTTATTTGTATTATCTATATCTATATCTTTCCAAAAATCTAAATCTCCTTTTTTATCCTCTGAGACTTGTCCTAAAGATAAATACTTAGGCATACCCGGTAAGTCACCATTAGCCTCTTTAATTTTTACTCCTATGTATCTAGTTTCATTTGTGCTTGCTTCATGGATTTGAAGTCCACTTCTTCCAGCCGCAAGTCCTTCTAATGTTAAATTACCATCATTGTCTATAGTCGCTTTAAGTACTGATGAATTACTTATTTTCACGCTATATTGCGGCTCCTTTGTATTATTATTAACTACTTTATATTTATTTGTACCCTGTGTAATTACTGCTTGAAGCGCTTGAGAATCTCCATCAATGCCCTCAATTAGTATTTTACTTTCATTCGCTGTTCCAACGGAAACTTCAATTACATTACTTTTTGATTTCCCAAAACTATTAATTAATTCAACATAATAAAAATATGTTGCAGGAATTGTTCTTCCTTTAATACTAATCGCTTTAGATTGTGCTGCTGGTGTGTTATCAGTTAAATCCCCCTCGTCAACCACCTTAAATTCACTTAATCCTCCTATCTTTTCATAAAGTTTGTAGCTTGTCCCATTATTTCCATGCCACATACTTAATGTAATATTGTAATTACCATCTAAATCACCTGACCATTGATCATGAGATAATGATGCTACCCCTGGTGCATCTGCTGCTGACGCAAAAGTAATTTTTGCTGGAATCATAGTAATAAAAAACAACATTACTATAATTACTGATAGGCATGAGTTTTTATTAATTCCTCTTTTCATTTTTTTCTCCCTTATATATGTATTTATTACCATTATTATGTCATGATAGCAGGTCACGTTTCAACCAAAATCACTCCCTTTTTTCGGTCATTTTTAATTATTTTCCAATTTTCTTCTAGGATTTAATACTTAAAGCGATGTTTTCTTTGGATTAATGGTCGATAATGGTTTAAACATGAAGTATAGTGGAACAAATCTTTTGAAAAATTTACACAAACAAATTTGAAAAATGCCTTTAGATCCATTTACATTAACTTTAATATCCCGCCAGGAGCAGTTTTCCCACTAGGTTTTAACTTTTATTCAAAAAAAATAAAAGTAGAGTATCATTCATCCTGTAAACACCTTCCAGATTCCTGACACCTACTTCTAACTTTAGTTATTTATTAGTTTATTTAATCACCCTTTAACAAGATTTACTTCTACCCTTAACGTTCCTCTTAAATGTATAATATGTTGCAAGAAAATAGCATATATAGATAATTAAAATTATTGCCAATGATATACCTATGTTAAACACAAATGCGCTATCCCCTATAAAGACGCTTATTACTTTACTGTTTATGCCTTCAAAATTATACATACATATTATGAATCCTATTATGGCTACCGATATTGGCATAATAAAGTACAATACTATTTGTTTTAATATTATCTTATTGATTTCATTATTGTCTATTCCTAATTTCTTTAGCGTTTTAAATCTTTCCTTATGCTCAATGGAGTCTGATAACTGTTGCAAAGCAAGAACTGTCAAACTAATCATTAATAAGACTGTTCCTAGGTACATCCCTAGTATTCTCATTGCTAGTGTAGCATTTAATATCTCACTAACTTCAGCTACTTTTATGTTAGTAAAAATCGGATAAAAAGCTCGACTTTTATATTCACTTAGTACCTTACTATAGTTTTCCTCAAACCATTGTGGTACATACTGTTTTTCAAAGCCTAATGCCTTATCATAACTAATCTTCTTTTTTGTATTTGCGAAAAGATCAGTGCCGGCTAATATTAATTTTTTACACCATTTATCAGGAACTACTATCAGAGCATTTGTATTTCCGCTATAGATACCTTCTCCAATAGATTCTTTATAGTATGAATTTGAGCTAATCTTTAAGTTATTACTATTTATGTTAATAGTTGAATTTTGTTTTATATAATTTTCAATATCAGTATCTTCTATCATTTTCGCCCATTGCATGGTAAACTCATTATTATTTAGCGTTACTTTCTCATATCCTCGCATTTTCCTTAGCTTATTATAATCACTTAAGCTAATTACTAACATAGGCTTTTTTCTTTTATCTCTTGCCTTAAAATCATCGACATTTAAGAAATATTTCTCTGCCTGACAGTAATCATCCATATTATAGTCATCATTATTTAGATGTTCTATTATTTTCTTATAATCTATTTTAAGTAAATTACTTTTTTTAGATATATCACTTCTATCTGAAATTATAGAATAATCATTGTTTATGATTATATCGTAAGGCACTCTATAATCTAGAAATCCTAAAGTCCATTGTGACATCAGTAAAGTTAGTGAAAAGCTTAATGCAGCGCCTAAAAATGTTATTGAAATTGTGGCCATTAAAATAGGCGCTGTCTTTATTTTTGAAACTATAGCCCCTATTAAAAATAAGTTTGTATATTCATATTTAAAATTTGTCCACTTATCCTTAACATCAATAATTATATACGCTAATGAATAAAACAATGCATATGTTCCTATAATGTATCCTATTAATCCTACTGCTATACAAATTGCCTTATCACCTTCTGTAACTGTAGTTTTTAAAATCTCATAAGAACAATATCCACAAACACTATATAGAACTATTGCCACAATAAATATGCTTACATATACAAACTTACTTCTTTTAAACTGAAACTCTGTTTTCTTTTGTGCATTTATCATATCAATAATCTTAACTTTCCCTAAAGCTTTCATATTGAAAAATCCAATAATACAAAACATAACTATAAAAAATATGAACGTTATAATTACAGTATCCATATATAATTTAAAAGAGAAATTTATGCTCTGCTTTGCAGTCATAAGAACTATTGCAGTAACTACTTGTGAAAATAATGTGCCTATAAAAATCCCTAATATAATTGAAGCAATTCCGATTATTAGCATTTCTATAAAAAACATTA
Source organism: Clostridium sp. CM039 (assembly GCF_055081075.1). NCBI lineage: Bacteria > Bacillati > Bacillota > Clostridia > Eubacteriales > Clostridiaceae > Clostridium > Clostridium sp. CM039. The sequence goes on along the minus strand of NZ_CM143649.1, from coordinate 3,089,983 downwards.
ATGCGACGCTTTTCTGCTCAGTTCCTAGCAATATATATGTAGCAAATTCATTCTGCCGTCTTTTTATCATATATTTGTTTACATATCCTATAAGTAATACTAATAAAGCTGTAACTATATATGTGGAATATTTCAATATTTGCTTTAATAGTTCAAGGTTAATAGAATCCTCTGTTATTAATTCATAGCTTGAGCTTGACATTGATGTAAACGCATAGAACAAGCTTACACATAATGTTATTGTTATAAAGTAAATTAAATAATCCTTAATAGACTTTTTTGCATTGTTAATTGCTAGCCTAACGTACATCTCTTATGTCACCTCCTAGCAGTGCAACCACATCTAAGATTTGATTTAAAAATTGTTTACGTGTATTTTCTCCCTTAACGAGTTCCGTGAAAATCTTACCGTCTTTAATAAATAGAATCCTCTCACAATAACTTGCTGTAAATGAATCATGCGTTACCATTAAAATAGTTGCTCCTAATTCCTCATTTAAATGTGAAATCATTTCTATTAGCATCTGAGACGCTCTTGAATCTAATGCTCCCGTTGGTTCATCTGCTAAAATAAGTTTAGGATTTGTTATCAACGCTCTTGCACATGCAGAGCGTTGCTTTTGGCCTCCCGATACCTCATATGGGTACTTTAAGAGTATATCTTCTATACCTAATTCTCTAGCAACTTTACTTACTTTTCCATCTATTTCATTCTTTTTACATCTATTAATTGTTAATGCTAAAGCTATGTTCTCATGAATAGTCAAAGTATCTAATAAGTTGAAATCCTGAAATATAAACCCTAGATTCTCTCTCCTAAACTTTGCAATATCCTTCTTACTTATCTCTGTTAAATCCTTATTATCTATATAGATGAATCCTGAACTAACTTCATCAATAGTTGCTATAATATTTAATAGTGTGGTTTTTCCGGACCCAGAAGGCCCCATAACCCCAACAAATTCTTCTCTAAAAACATCAAAACTAATATCATCAATCGCCTTTACTACATTCCCCTTGTTACCATAATACTTTTCAACATTTTTCAAACTTAATATCTTATCCATTACTCTCACCTCAATATCATTGTACATTATTTATATTACACCTAATTCGATTAAACCTTACTTTTATGTTACAACTTTGTCACCAAAAAAATTCCTACACCTTATGGTGTAGGATTAAATTTGAGTTACTAAAACTTCCCTTTGGGAAAGCAATTATTACTCTGGTATATAAATTTTCATTTGATTCTAATGTTATTAATAAACCTAATTTGTCACATAATTTTTTACAAATATATAATCCTATCCCTGTAGATTTATTATTAAGCCTTCCTTTGGTTCCTGTGAATCCTTTTTCAAACACACGATTAATTTCATTCGATGGTATTCCTATACCGTTGTCTTCAATACTTAACTGAACACCATTTTTAATATCATCTGTATATATTTTAACCTTTGGAAAATTCTTTGTTCTATACTTCACTGAATTAACTATTATTTGATTTAATATAAACTCTAACCATTTGCTATCACAATAAATGCTTTTATCTAGGCTTATTAACTCAATATCTATACCGCTAGAAATGAATATTTGTTTATTTCTTATTAGAACATGACTTACACATTTCTCTAGCGAAATCTCTTTTATAAGATAATCCTTTTCAACTTCCTCACTTCTAGCATAAAATAAAGCCTGTTCAACAAATCTATCTATATTCTCTAATTCTTCTAAAACTACTCTAGAAGTATTCGTCTTATTATTTTCTTCTATTAACTTAATCGATGATATTGGTGTTTTTACTTCGTGAATCCACTGCTCAATATACTCTTTATAATCTTTACGTTGGACTTTGCTCTTATATATTTCTTCACGCATAGATTTACTAGCCTTTTTCATCATAATGTAGTATGGTACTGAATCACTATATGGTGGTACTTCTATCACTTCACTAATAAGATACTTCTTATCCAATCTATCAATAGTATTTAGGATATCATTAAAATATAATTTTCTTTTTCTATACTCATATGTAAAAAATGTTATAACCACTGTAATCCAAATTACTACTATAACTTTTATGGTATCAAAAGTATTTCCTACACTAAAGAGAAATATTACTAAGGTACCAAGTGATATAATATTTAGTAGTATCACATTAATTATTCCTTTAAAATAATCACTTAAACTCATATTATATACCCTTGTCCTCTTTTAGTTTTTATAAAGTCCTTAACTCCAATATCTTCAAATTTATTTCTTATTCTAGTAATGTTTACAGTAAGGGTATTATCATTTACAAATAATGAACTATCCCATAAATACTCCATAATATCTACTCTAGATACTATCGTGCCTCTGTTATTTAATAAGTAATGAAGTATTTTCAACTCATTTTTAGTAAGATCAACTTCATTACCATTGTGCTCTATGGTGCTAGATAATATATTTAACCTTATGCCATTATACTCAACCACATCCATTGTTTTTTCATTAGGGTAGGCTCTTTTTAAAAGCGAATTTATCCTAGCTAATAAAATTTGAGTATTATATGGTTTTGTAATAAAATCATCTCCACCTAATGTTATACTCATAAGCTCGTCAATGTTAGTATTTCTGCTTGTAACAAATATAATTGGTACTGTTGAAAAACTACGTATTTCTGTACATATCTTAAACCCATCATCATAAGGTAAATAAATATCCAACAAAATTAGATTAGGACTTCTCTCCTTAACCAATTTAGGAATTTTATTAAATTCATTAGCTTTTATAACAGAATATCCATTGCATATCAAAAGACTTGCTATTTCATTTTTTAATTGTTCATTATCCTCAACTATCATTATGTTAAACATCTATTACCCCCTATTCTTAGATTAACTTCTATGCTTTATTATAAGACTACATGTATTTGAAAGACGACGTAAAAATGCCGTAAAATCCAATCTTGAATAATACGGTGTTTTAAATAATTATTCGGTTTTTATTGTTGTGACGTTAAATTAAGAATATTGTCATATGCTATTATTGGGTTGTATAAATAAGTAAAAGTTTTTTAAAACTGTGATGTAAAATAAAAAAAATAAACATTTTAATCCCTTCATTGAGTTACCACAATTAAATTCTAATAATTCATTACTGTTAACAATGAAGTTTGATTTATTACTTCTACACCAATCAATTTTTAGGTAAATTGAATGTTCTCCATTCTCAATATCCAATTCTTTAATTTCACCATCTTTTATATCACCACAATATATATCATCAATATATATTTTATAACTTCTTAAAGAATCAAAATATCTTGGTTGTCTTGATATTCTTATCATAAAATATCCATTCCTTTCTCCGTGAAAATTTACAATTTTGACTTAATTATTGGTAATTATACCATATAATTCACTATTATTTTTAGATAACTAAAGGTTTTAATTTTATTTTTTCACCGTATTATTCAATTTTCAAAGACCATTGTTCGTGCTTTCAATTTCAATAGTTGCATCGTGTAATAATCAAAGGTTGAAATAACTATTTGCGCCTATTATCCAAACCCGTTCTTACTTATCTAATCCCCCTTTGCTATAAATGTAAACAACCCCCCCCTGCAGCGATTACTATCCAAGCCAAAATTACAAATAGGCCATAGGACGATTCAGCACCTATGGCCTATTTGACCTTTAAATACCTTTTCCAGTTCTTCTTTGAGAATAATTCAAATTTTTTATTTTCATATTTCCAATGTCTAAAAGACCCAATTTTAACATTATCTCTTTATAATCTACTTTTAAGCCTAGAAGATTAGAGAAAAACTTCATATAATCCTCTATAGTCATCCTCTCATAAAAATCCTCTTCTCTTAATACAACTCCAACACTACCAATATTAGGTTTAATATACTGGTCGTTTCTTACGTCTTCTATATATATTTCACCTTTGGCTGGTGTTTCGTTTCCTAAAATCAAATTCACCAGCAAATCACTTACTTCATTGCTACACTCTATACTTATGGAACTACCTTTGTTTAAATTAATATCTATATCTCTTATCACATTATTCTTTTGTTCTTTGTATAAACCTTTAATTCTAAGCATATAAAACATCCTTCCTAATTTTATATCCTAATATTATCACATAAATACATAATACGTTAATTTTTAGATTACTAATAGGCTCCTTGGTGATATATATTATTTCAAAAATATAGAAAACATGTTACAATTTTATTGTTGGTTTTGTATATTCTAAAAACACCATACATACAGCATTGTAGAAAATGGTAAAGTAACTTTATTTATATAATATTTCTCTAAAATATAAAAGCCCTATTGACACTCCCTTTAGAGGATACTGTAATCTAACTTCACAAGGAAAGGAGATGTGTATATGTTTCGAATAGGCGACTTTTCCAAACTTACGAAAACTACAGTAAAACCATTAAGGTATTATGATGAAATTGATTTATTAAAACCTGAATTTGTGGATGAGGAAACAAACTATCGTTTTTATACAACGAAACAGTTGATAAAGCTTCACAAAATTCAATCTTTTCGCCAAATCGGTTTATCAATTAATGAAATCAAGCTGATCATGTCCGGACACTGTATAGAATTAATTTTGGAAAAACGAAAAAGTGAAATTGAAGATACTATCGCTGAAAGTAATTCACAGCTCTCTCGAATTGAATTTATATTACAAGGGAAAGGGGAGGAGTTAATCATGAATTATCAAGCGATTTTAAAGGAACTACCAGTTAAAGTTTACTAATCCCTTACGTACTGAATCCGTTGAAAAAAGAAAGATAAACCCTAAAAGATACCAAAGAGAAATAAAGAAATCAATGGAAAACAAAGGTACAGGTACGAAAGCTCAACTTGCTATGCAACTACAGCATGAGCTAACTAAAACAGAAAGAAAAATAGTTTCAAAAGAAGAAAAAGAAGAAGAAAGGCAACTAAAATATAAATTAAGACAACAAAATAAGAAAGATAAACATCGGGGCCACTAATTAGTGAAAAATTAATAATAAGGGTGTGATTTCATGAGACTTCACAGGCTGCTCGGAATTATTATGTTGCTTAATACACGAGGAATAATGAAAGCCGGAAATTTATCAAAAATACTTGAAACCTCAGAAAGAACTATATACAGAGATATGGATATATTGTGCGAATCAGGTATTCCTATTTTATCAATTCCAGGTCCCAGTGGAGGTTTTTCTTTTGTTGAGGGGTATAAAATCAATTCTAATAACCTAGCGAGCGGAGATGTAGTTAATCTATTGCTTTCAGGTATGGGTATACACTCAGAAAAAAATACTGAAATGTCGCAGCAACTAAAACTTGCCGTCATTAAGCTTGAAAATAGTGTATCAAAGGAACATAGAGAAGAAATTATTAAAGCTAAGGAAAGGTTTTTTATTGATTCGCAACCTTGGTGGGGCACGCGAATACAAAATCAGAATGTAGATATAATAAAAAAATCAGTGCTTAATTTAAAAAAGTTAAAAGTTCACTATAAAAAATTTGACGGAGAAGTATCCGAAAGGATTATAAGACCTTATGGTGCTGTGGTAAAAGATTCTCAGTGGTATGTGGTAGCGTTTTGTGAATTAAAAAACGAGATTAGAATTTTTAAATGTAGCAGAATTGAAAGTATTGAAGTGCTAGATGAAAGCTTCAGCATGGATGAGAACTTTAACCTGGGAAAGTTTTGGGAAAATAGTAAGCATCAATTTGTGAGACAATCCTACCTCAAAGTAAACCACGCTTCATACCCTGTTAAAATTAAATTCTATGAGGAAAAGAAGCGGACCCTTGAAGGCTTTTGTGTACTCTCTTCCATGAAAGTTAATGATAATTGGTTTTATGATATCGACATGATAAGTTTTCAAACTGCCTGCAATGTAATTTTTCCTTTAAGTGATATAATTGAGGTTTTAGAGCCTATAGAGCTTAGATCGTACATAATTAGAAAAACAAATATAATTTCAAATTTATATAGGGCTACATAATTCCTGACATACTGTTGGCAAGGATTCCCTGATATAATTGTGATATCAAATAAATGGATGGAGGCAATAATTATGGAAGAAAAAATAGTAAGCTTTGAAGGATTTAAGGCTGTAGGTATACCTTATTTTGGAAACAATAGTAATAGTGAAATTGCTACTCTTTGGGAATCATTTAACAAAAACTGCGGAGACATAAAGCAAAAAAGCAAGTCCATGCTGTATTATGGTATATGTGATTATGGAAATTGTGGAATGGATTCAGAAGGTAGGTTCAACTATACTGCTTGCGCCGAAGTAGACAGCTTTTCTGATGTACCTGAAGGTATGGTAACAAAGGTTGTCCCAGAGGGTAAGTACATGGTGTATACTTATAGTGGAGCTATAAAAGATTTAGGTGCATTTTACAATGATGTATTTGAAAAGTTCATTCCATCCTCTTCGTATGAATTTGATTGTAGACCCCTACTAGAATTGTACGACGAGAGATTTATGAATAATGGACAATTTGACATATGTGTTCCTATTAAATAACACTTTTATAACTCATAATTGGGTGACTTCCACCAAATTATGAGTTATTATCACATATAACGAATTATACCTGCTACCCTAGCTAAAATATTGATTTTAAGATAATCAGAACTTCTTATATCTACTAAATATATTTCACTTTTTGCTCCCTAAAATTAAATTGTATTCTTAATTTCCCATCCTTGTAACCGGCTTTAATGATTTCCTTTGATTGTAATTTTTGTGGAAGTACAAAATTTCGTTTTTCATTTTTAATGGAAATACTAATTTCATCTCCATTTTGAAGTAAATTTAATTCATTTTTATCTACAAAAGGCATATTGATATTTAAATAATAGCTTTCATCTGTACTTGATTTTTCAATTTCAAAAATTTTGTCTTTAAAGAGCACTTTGTCTGCAGAAACTTCTTTAAATATACTTTCTCCCATATTTAATAGGACCTCATAATTCCTAACCTCGCTATGCATTAACTCAGTTTTGAAAATTGGTACCGGGCTAAAACTTTCACTTATCTCCTTAAGATTTTCACTTTGAAGCTTCATCCATTTTTCGAAATATCCTTTCCCTCCCTCTTCTGAAATTATTTTATTTACAATAATTGCGTCTACATTAAAATCATAGAGATGCAAATAAGAAAAATTTCTTTTAGCTTCCTTGATAACAATCTTTTCTGGAGTAGTAACTATTCTAAGGCTTACCTTATCCTTTTGGAGCATTAACTTATGGAGTTCATCAATTTTCTTATATAGCATTTCTATTTCATCAAAAGTTCTCTCATCAGGAAGCGGAATCTTTACTGTATGCTCAATTATTGGCTTTGCAATTTTTGCCATCTTTCTTTTCATAGGAAAAATTTTGTCCATCCACCACTTGAAAAGCTCTGGAAACTTCAAAAGCGACATAGTTTCGCCAGTAGGAGCACAATCAACTATTAACACCTCATAGTTATTTTCATCATTAATCTGTTTAATTTTAAGTAAGGAGATCAGATCCTCGAACCCTGGGAAAACCAGTAATTCTTCAACCTCAATGGTTTTTGCATTTTTTAAAAGCATCAATTTTTCTATATAGCCTTTGATATTCCCCCAAATAGCTTCATTTTCAATAAGAGCATCCACCTCTATAGCTTCTAAATTTTCTGAAATTTGGGTAGGTGTATTCGATAGCTTTACACCGAAGGCATCGGAAAGACTATGAGCCTGATCAGTGCTCATTATAAGCACATTTTTCCCCTGCTTTGCAATCTGGCAGGCTGTGGCTGATGCGACACTAGTTTTTCCAACTCCACCTTTTCCTGTATATAAAATAATTCTCATTTTAATCCCTCCAATTCAATTATAAAAAATCTACTTTAACCTTTTTAATCTCTTGGTTTGCTTCCTCTTCCGCTTTTTCACAACCCTCGTTAATAAGATCCAATCCAATATCCTTAATAAGGATAATTGCTTCCTTCTCAAAGTTATTGATCTTGTGCAAGATTTTTTCTGGCAAAACATCTTTTATAACCTCATATTTAAGTTTTTCTATTCTTATCAATTTTTTAATTATTTCACCATTCATCTAATCCACCTTCTCATCAAAATAAATAGATAGATAATCCTCATTAAAATCAGCTTTACTTATTGAGTACTTTCTCAGTGAATTTGGACAAGGAATATTCCTCTTAAAATTACCTATTTTTATGGATATATCGGAACCAGTTTCATACAGTTCTAAGTCTTTTTTATCTCCAAAGGGCACATAAACTTGAAGCTTATAACCACCCTCAACCTTTTCAAATTTCTCGTTAAAGGTTATTTTTTGAACCTTAAATATATCCTTAACATTCAGAGAATCCACAACTATCCTTTCTAAGCCGCAAATTCCATTAATATCTACCTCATACCATTTAATTTTGAACCTCGGTAAATTCAAAAATACTGAATCTATTTCTTCCATGTACTTTCCTTGAATGCATTTCCACTCATCAAAAAATTCATTACCTATATCCTGGGGTATTATCCTGTTAATATATATTGCATCTACATTAAAATTATAAAGATTTAAATACATGTAATTTCTCTTGGTCTCTTCAATAACCATTTTTTCAGGAATTGTAACCAATCTTATACTGCAACTCTCTCTATCCTTAAATAAGTTTTGAAGATCTGTTAGCATTATATAAAGTTTTTCAATATCATTCATAGCTTGCTTATCAGGCATTTCTATTTTAAATGCTATTTTAGAGATAGGTCTGAGCACTTTCATTGCAACCTTTCCAATGGGAAATAATTTCTCCATGTACCAACTCATAAGCTCTGGAAATTTTAAAAGGGATATGGTCTCTCCTGTGGGTGCACTATCCACAATTATTAGGTCATAAGTACCTTTGTCATATAAATCTTTAATTTTCAAAAGACAAAATAGCTCTTCCATTCCTGGAAACACAACAATATCCTCAAAACTTTCTGCTTGCTCTTCATCTTTAAAAACCATCATTTTTTTAAAAGCAGCTTGAATACTCCCATAATAATTCTCCATTTCATAATTAGGATCAATTTCAAGCCCCCATAAATTTTCCCGCATTTCTGTAGGCTCATTCTTTATTTGTTGCATAAAAATATCACTCAAGTTATGTGCCATATCAGTGCTAACAATTAAAGTTTTTATTCCCTCTATTGAAGCCTTAAGTGCATGAGCTGCTGCGGCGCTTGTTTTACCCACTCCACCTTTTCCAGTAAAAATAATTATTCTTTTCATATCAACCCTCCTAATTTTAATTCTTTAATTGAATAGTTCTTTTAACGAAGTATTTCTTCTTAAAATAACTCAGGTTCACTGAGCTATTCAATAATTATTTTTCTTAATTTTTTAACAGGAACATCTTCTTTAACTGGATTCTTAATTCCCTTAAAAACTCCCAGTACTTTGTTATAAATACTTAAAGCTGAAGAAATTTCCTCCTCGGTAAGCTTTCCGTAAATCTCAATAAAATATTTAACAATCATAGCCTTTTCCTTCTCAATCACAGTACTTGCAACCTCTGTAAGGGTTATTAAAACTATTCTTCTATCCTCTGCACTTCTTATTCTTTCTACCATTAGCTTTTTTTCTAATCTAGCGATAACCCCTGTGGCAGTATTTAATGGAGCATTTATGTACTCTGCTATTTCCGTCATATTAGCATTCTTTTTTCGATGCAAGAATAATAATGCTAATATTTCATTCTTAGAAAAATCTAAGAATATATCACTCCACTGTTCTGGAAAAAACAAAACCTTAAACTCATCAATATGATTAAAAATAATTTGCTCTATTTTGTTTATATCCATAAACTTCCTCCGAATTAGTTCTTGTTACGAATTATATTTTAATTCTATCACCGAAGTATTTTCTTGTCAATAAAATTGCATGAAAAAGTATTACATGTACCCTTCTGTGCTTAATTGCTTCCCGCTAAGTATCCTGTAGAAAATGCCATTTGAAGATTATATCCACCTGTCTCAGCATCAATATCCATAACTTCTCCTGCAAAATAAAGATTTTTTATAAGTTTTGATTCCATAGTTGAAGCATTTATTTCTTTAACTTTAACTCCACCTGAAGTTACTTGAGCTGCTTTAATCGATAAAGTTTCTCTAACTGTTAGTTTCATTTCCTTCATATAAGTAATTATCTTATTCTCATCAGTCTTCTTTAAGTCATTAATCTTAACCTCTGTTACTCCTAACATATCAAATATTTCTTTCAAGTAATTTTGTGGAAGAATGCCTTTTAAATTATTAAGTACAGTCTTATTTGGATTGCTCCACATAATCTCTGATATTTCCTCCTTAGACTTATTTCTTAAAAAATCTAAAGTAACTTGTACTTCTCCCTCTCCTAAAGCTTTGCTTATATAAGATGAAAGCTTTAACACTGCTGGTCCTGATATTCCAAAATGAGTGAATATCATATCACCAAACTTTTCTATACTCTTCTTTTTAATCTTAGCTGAAACTACAACATCCTTCATTGCAACGCCTTGTAAACTCTTAACAAACTCTTCCTTTATAACTAATGGGATTAATGCTGCGTATAAAGGTGTTATAGTGTGTCCACATTTACTTAATACTTCAAACATAGAACCATCTGAACCAGAATCTGGGTAGCTCTTTCCTCCTGTTGTAACAATTACCTTTTCGCCTAAAATCCGCTTGCCATCATCCGTTACTACACCTTTAATTTGTCCATCTTCAACTATCAACCCTTGAACCTTACTGTTATACATAATCTTAACATTATTTCTTTCTAAATCATTTTTCAGTAATTCTATAACTTCATCGGCCCTATTACTTTTGGTATATATCTTTTGGTCAAGCTCCTCCTTATATTCTAATCCAATTCCTTTAAAGTATTCTAAAAGTTGATTATTTGAAAATGTATAAAGAGCGCTATATAGAAATTTCTTATTACTTACTATCTTATCAAAAAATTCCTCTATATCTCTATTATTTGTAATATTGCATCTGCCTCCACCCGTAAGTTTTAGCTTTGCACCAATTTCTTTGTTTCTTTCTATTAATATAACTTCACTATTTTTTGCTGCACTGATAGCTGCCATGATACCAGCAGGTCCTCCTCCAACAACAATAACTTTTAGCATAAACACACCTCACTAATTTTCATTTTTTAGTCCTTTAATACACTTTTTTAAAATCCTCATAATATTTTTATCGCAAGTTTCACCCTGAAAAATAATGCTTAATACGCTACCTTCTAAAATGCCTTTTAATAATTGTGACTCATCTATAATAATCCCTCCCTTCTATTCTATTTATAGTAGTAATTATACTAATAATAAATCCTAGAATTCAAATGAAGCTAGGATTTATTATTATATCATTTTACGTGCATCAATTATTGTTTGATATAAAGCTATTAGAATACAATCAATAATCTGATCTTTTTTCTCCCCTGTAGTTTTCTCAGAGTAACAAATGATTTTTAGCTTCTCTATGCACTTATCTATTTTAGACTGATGTTCTTGCGATATTTTTTCAATATATTTAATTGGAATTTTCTCTTCTACCCATCTCTTATTCGTATCGTTAATGCCTAACTCTACTAATGATAGTATCTTACAAAACAAAATATCTGGATTATCCTGAATAGTTTCATTTATAAGCATGATTTGATTAATAATAGACTTCCATACATCATATTTAATTTCTAAAAACATCCTCATATATTTATCCTCAAAAGTAGGAATTTGATAATTTACTATATCATCAATATCATCAATAGCAGAGGATTCTTCCTTCTTGTGTTTCGAATCTTCCAACAAATTATTTAATCCTGGTATCTTTAAGGTCTTAATCAATAAAGGTAAAAAATTAGAAGGTATAGGCACTCCGACTAATGTTAGATTTTCTAAAATACTTATACTCTCTGTAATTGCTAGAAAAGCTATAACAATTTGAGATAACATGCTTGTATTTACTATTGGAACTATAATATTCTCTAACAATTTAACTGTAATTATGGAAAGTGTATAAGTGCTAACTTTTTTAGTAAATTTACGTAATCCCACACTTGAAAACCTTTTATATTTTATAGCAGTATATATTCCTGTAATAGTATCTAAACTAATAAGCACCAAAAGTATAGTATATGAAGTTTGTATGCTTGTGAATATTTTAGAAAGGATGCCCAATATTCCAGATATTCCATATATTTTTAAAAAAATGTTGTTCTTGTCCATTTTCTCATCTCCATTAATACTAGACAACTATAAACATGGGACAAATAATTAAAACAAATTATTTGTTCCATATAATATATGCAACATTTAAGAGTACTGGCATAGATATATTTATCCATATTCTAAATAATATTAGTTGGAGATGACAAATGACTGTATACTAATATGAATAAAATGTTGATAAAGTGGAGGTTTCATACTATGGTTGTGGATAACTTTAAGAATACATCTACAGATTTCGATAAACTCGTATTAAGCAAGGTGAACTGTACCACAAATAAATTCTCCGTTACTTATGGTATGGTTCACCGTAACGGGTATAACGTAGACTTTTCCTAAGTTGTCTACTAGGAATATGGTATAAATATATTATACTAATTAATCTATTTTCTCCTTATAGGAATCCATACTTCGCATCTATATCCACTCTGCCCATCATCATTCCAAAAGTTTTTTTCAATACATGGCCCCTCCGTTTGTTCAAATCCAGAAGAGGGGAACCATTCTGAATATATACGTCTCCAAATATCTTGTATAATCAAATTATTGGGCACAGCTCCATTACCTTCAAATACTGCCCATGTAAGTTTTGGTACCTCTAGTATAGTAAATTCATCTGGTATATCTTCTTCGAGAATTTCATCTCCCATTATATATTTTCTTGTTCCATCTTCTTCAAATCCATAATGAAATCCATTTAACAAAGTGCCTTTGGGGTTTCCTCGAAGTTCATTTATCCTATCATGTGTTCCATTTTTAAAAATCTTATTAATAAATTTGGGTATCTCCTCATACGCAGCATCATTAAGCGCCGTTGTTACAAATTCTGCACCAAATACTTTGAGATCTCCCTTTTCAACTATTCTATAAATAATTTCATATTCTCCTTTTATTGATATTTGAAAAGAAATTTTGGGAAAAGCTTTAATTTTTCCATTAAGCTTTTTTAAAGCTGATGGTGATATCCCATGCAATCTTTTAAAAGCTTTGGTAAATGCTTCGGGATTTTCATAACCATATTTCAATGCTATATCAGTTACTCTTTTGTCTGTTGCAACCAACTCTTCTGCGGCAAGGGTAAGTCTGCGATTTCTTATATACTGAGTTACTGTAAATCCTGTTAATGCATAAAAAACACGCTGAAAGTGATATCGTGATGAACATGCAACTTTTGATATGTCATCTATATTAAGTACTGCGTCCAAATTTCTTTCAATGTATTCAAGTGTATTGTTAAGCAATGTAATTATTTCTAACTTCCTCCTCTCCTTTCAAAATCATTATATGAAATTCCACTTATTTCATCATCTTATATATATAACTTGTTATAACTTCACAATACTTATCAGATTCTTCAATTCTAGCATAATGACCAGAAAAATCAAATGTAACCACTTGTTTGTCTTTCGCTCGCTTCATAAATTCCTCTGTTTGTACTTCACAAGTTATTGGATCATATTTACCTTTAATTAATAAAGAAGACTTATTTACATTTGATAATTCAGTAAATACATCATTATATACTCGCCAATCCTTTAGTAATTTCATTCTTGTATTTGTAGATTTACGCCATAAGCTTCCACCATCTTTAGTAGCCACAGCTATTTTTTCAATTATTCGCTTATCATTTCCATACCACATAAAGTTATTACAGTTCCCTCCAAGCTCATTTAATGCCTTCATAAGAAGTTTATTAATTTCTTTGTAATCTTTAATATCTTTTAATGCTTTAAAATATTCTTCTGCCAATATAGGGTTTCCTAACTTAGCTAATTCATTAGCTGCCGCCTTTAGCATAGAACGCTCTGAAAGTGCAAAATCAAAAGACGGACATTCATATATCATATATTCAATAGAATCAGGGTATAAATTAGCATAAAGAACAGCAATATACCCACCAAATGAGTGACTAAGCAGTGACCATTTATTTATATGTAATTTTTTTCTTAATTCTTCAAAGTCTTCAATAATATCTTCTAGTGAAATATTTTCTTCATCTAAAATAGCCTCAGATCTCCATACTCCCCTTTGCTCTGGAGCTATAACTTTAAAGTTCTTTGATAATCTTTCCCCTTGATATTGAATAAAATCTACAACACCAATTCCACCGGGCCCACCATGAATAAATAACAATACTGGTGATGAATCCTCTCCTAGAATTTCAGTATAGATATCTTTTCCCCTAATTTTATAATAATCTCCCATCTAATACGTCCTCCCTATAATAACCTTAATTATTTCCTAACTTCTTACCTAAACTAAAGTATATCAGAATATAGAATCTTAGTTCTGTCTTTTTGTGCTTTAATTTGTCTGGATTAATTCATTCTAAACTAATTAAATATTAACTACATTTTACTACTGCTATTTGTAGGCATGATAATTCTTAATAACACTATTAACATTAATAGTGTTACAGATAAAAAAAGTCTCAAAAAATAGCAGCCCCAGTTGCAATTGGATAGCTACTATTTCTGTAATTCATTTAAATTATGATACGCTTTAGATCACCATTATCTCTTTTGAAACCAGTCATATCAGTAATTTGGAGAAAAGTCTACGTTACTTATGGTACGGCTCCCCACTTATTATTCTAAACCCTCTATAAACCTGTTCCAGTAGCATTACTCTAAATAATTGATGTGGAAAAGTCATCTTTGAAAAGCATAATTTATAATTAGCTCTTTCTAAAACAGCCTTAGATAGTCCCAATGAACCTCCAATAACAAAAGCTATATTACTGTCACCTCTTATACCTAAATCCCTTATATAATTGGACAACTCCACTGAGGATAACGTCTTTCCATTTAGCTCTAGAGCAATTACAAACACATTATCCTTTATGCTTCTAACTATTGCCTCTCCTTCTTTGTCCTTTATTATAACCTCTTCCTTTTCAGAGGCATTATCAGGAGTTTTTTCATCACTTAATTCAATTATATTAAGTTTACAATATCTAGATAATCTTTTTGTATATTCATCTATAGCACTTTTTAAATACTTTTCTTTTATTTTTCCTACACAAATTATAGTTATATTCATTTTTAGCTCTCCTTTATTTCACTTAAATTACATTTATCATAAATATAATATAAGATTGCATCACATATTTCAAAATTACAAACCAAATCATTACCTGCGCAGCTATCCACCTTCTGAACTCTCATTAAATCATCTCCTGCGGAGCTGGAATGTCGTTAAAAACAAATAACATGGATAAACCCCCATGTTATAACTAAAATTCGAATGGCATTCTATATGCTCAAGTCTCTTTTCTTATAAAACACATATGTGATGCTTATGGTTGCTGAAATAATTATAATTGATAAAACTACAAAACTCAATTGAAAACCACCACCATTAATCAAATTCTTAGCTTCATAATATTTGAATGGTGTAAAGTATTTAACATTTTTAAATTTACCGCTTAAGTCTATTGCCATAGATAACATATACGTTATTAAAAGAACTGCTGTAGATATTGATGTTGCAGTCTTTGGATTTTCGCTTATTGCAGCTATGGCCGTGCCAATAAACATAAATATAAGCTGCAAAACAAACATTCCGCTCATTAAGATTACTATCTCTGTGGTTACTGCTTCCCCTTTACTGTATTTCC
This sequence comes from Clostridium sp. CM039, assembly GCF_055081075.1. Lineage (NCBI taxonomy): Bacteria > Bacillati > Bacillota > Clostridia > Eubacteriales > Clostridiaceae > Clostridium > Clostridium sp. CM039. The sequence goes on along the minus strand of NZ_CM143649.1, from coordinate 3,074,093 downwards.
CTACCACAATGATCGAAGAAACCAAAGTAATAATATTAAATATTAAAACATTCACAAAGGCTGCCAATAGTTTTGATGTTATGATTTTATTTCTTGAAATAGGTTTTGAAAGTAGAAACTCTGCAGTTTTATCTCTCTCTTCTTTTGAAATTATATCAGCCCCAAGCATAGCAGCATGAATAGTTGCCATAAGCGCCAAATATAAAAAGAGCATTCCATAATAACCACTAGCCTTTGACAAATCAAAACTACCTATACCAAAGATTGTTTGCATAGATTTTGGCATTTGATCAAATAAATCATTCATTGACTGACCTGAGGCTGATAATGCAACATATTTGCCCATACCAGCAATAACCATAAATAAAATACCAAAAGCCCATATAATAAGCCCTTTTCTATGGGCCCTCATCTCTACAATAAATACATTCATAAACTAACCCCCTCGTATCATTCATTAATAAATATTAAGTGTTAACATATCTAAGCAGCATGAACATCTTTTTTAGAATATATAAAATAGCTGGCAGTAATTGCAAAAGCAATAAATCCTATTCCTATTATAATAAATGAAACCTCATAACTTGAATTTTTGATGATGTAATTTGCGTCAAAATACTTAAAAGGAGTAACGTAACGCATGGCAGCATCTCCCGATGTAGCTGCAAACATACCAATAATGAAAAATGTAAATACAGTACCAAGGGAAATAGGTAGCACCGATTTAATCTTTGGCATCACAACTGAAATTATAATCCCCAAAGCAAGAAACATAATCTGAACGAAAAACAATGTAATAGAAATCATAAAAAATAGCTTGTAACTATAGTCTTTTTTTGAAACAATGGACACCATAATGCTAGAAGCTAACAAGTAGATTATATTAGTAATTACAAGACAGGTTAATGCAGCCATTAGCTTTGATGTCATAATCGCCCTGCGAGTAACAGGCCTAGTTAAAAGAAAATCTGCTGTTTTTGCGCCAACTTCCTTTGATACAATGGAGGTTCCTAGATTCATAGCTTGAATGGCACCACAAAGTGTTGTATATAAAAACATATAGGAGTAAAACCCTAAAATAGAAGACATACTATCTACAGAGAATCCCATTGCTTTTCTTACTGGCTCTGGAAATCCTTTCATTATTTCTTTAAATGCCTCAGCTTCCTTTGAAAAAGCGGGGAACATTGATAAGAAAAGAATAACAAGTGTTATTAAAGAACAAGTCCATATAATAGTGGATTTCCTATAAGTCTTTAATTCATGAAGAAACATATTCATAGCTTTTAGTCCTCCTTTTCATAGTAATGCATAAAGATCTCTTCGAGGTCTGGCTCTTCAATCCAAAGATTACTTATTTCTATTTCCGAAATCTTTTTCATAATAAAATTAATATTACCACTAAACAAAAAGCTTACTACATTATCCTTTATATCTAAATTGGCGACTCCACTGATTTTAAAATAATTATCATCTATTTTTGATTTTACCTCAATTTTAATTTTTTTATGGTTACTTTCTTGTAATGTACTAATCTTATCAACCTTTATTATTTTCCCCTCTTTAATAATTGCAACACGATTGCATAGCCTCTGGACCTCACTTAAAATATGAGAAGAAAGTAAAATTGTTGCACCTTTTTTGTTCTCCTCCTCAAGAAGCTCAAAGAATTTTTGTTGCATAAGCGGGTCAAGTCCACTAGTGGGCTCATCAAGTATAATAAGTTTAGGTGAGTGTAGCAGGCCTTGAACAATACCCACTTTCTTTTTATTCCCAAAAGATAAATCATCAATTTTCTTATTGAGGTCAAGATCCATTATCTCAGCTAGTTCTGTAATTCTTTTGCTACAATCTTTCTTGTAAAAACTAGCAGAATACTTTAGTAAATCAATAACTTTCATATTATCATAATAAAAAATTTCTGACGGTAAATATCCTATTTCCTTCCTTATCTCAGGACCAAATTCTATACAGTCTTTACCGAAAATTGTAGCACTACCACTAGTAGGATAAATCAGAGATAATAACGTTCTTATCGTTGTTGATTTACCTGCACCGTTAGGTCCAATAAAACCAAAGATTTCTCCTTGTTCAACATTAAAACTTACATTTGTAATACCTCTTGCTTTACCATAACTTTTAGTCAAATTTTTGATTTCAATAGCATTCATTAATAATCCCCCCTGTAATCTTGATACAATTATATTGTTTATTATAGATATTCCTCCTTGTATACTGCATTTTTATAAAAATCATAAATATCAAGTGCCTGTTCATACATTTCGCTCATACTTGAATGATTTTTAACACCTTCGTTCCAGATTCCTTCTGAACACCATCCAATCATTTTATTTAGCTTTTCAATATCCGTGCCATCTTTGAACTTATTTAAATCGATTTTTTCAAACATTTGCTTATACATTTTTTCTTCGATTTTATCATTGATTTCTTTCATTGAGTCAGCAATCTCTGGCATTTTTTCGCAACTCGCTTTAATCACAAATTTATACATATAAGGATATTTTTCTAAAAGAACCATTGTAAAATTCAGACTTTGCGTAAGCATTTTAAAATAATCTTTCTCATCAAAATTAAACTTTTCGTACACTTTTTTCTCATAATTCTTCATAGCATATTCATATAAAAAAATAAATAATGACTTTTTGTTCTTAAAATATTGAAATAATGAACCTTTGGAAATTTTAGCCTCCGCTGCAATATCGTCTGTTGATGCATGTTTATAGTCCTTTATAGAAAATATATTCGTCCCTGCATTAATAATTCTATTTTGTTTTTCTTCATCCAATTTATAAAAGATCTGATACATAAAAAACTCCTTTCTGATTAGTATAGTCATAATATTACCCCGATGACTGAAAAAAACAACCCCCACAGGAAAGATATTGTTATTTTACCAACAATATCTTCGTTAATTAATATATTTATCCTTTTATTAGAATAGCATCTAATTGATTAAATTATAAAAAAATGCAAAAAAAATAAATAAAACTTACCACAAAAGTGCAAAGTTTTATTTACTACAATTCATATATTGTTTTACATAATTATACTATATTATTTCCCACAGCATTTTTTGTATTTTTTCCCACTTCCGCAGGGGCAAGTGTCATTTCTTCCGATTTTGTCGTTATTGACCACCATTTTGGAATCTCTATAAGCTATTTGAATTTCTCTTCTTTTTTCTTTTGAAAAAATCCCTTCCCATTGTGGAAGTTCATATAAATAATCTGCTTTTGCGTCTAGCATATTGAAATAAAGTTTTTCAAAATCTATTTTGAAATCTACTTTTGTATCACTTTCAGTTTCTTCTAGTTTTATAGGGTCTAAAAGACTATCGTTTATCCCATCAGCAAATCCCATGAAATATATGTTAGATACATCAAAGTATTTTGCAAGCTCGTCCATTGTACCCTTAACTTCATCTTTATGGTTTGATAATAATTTTGTATAGACACGTTTTTCTATTTCCCCATAATCATGCCAAAATGCAGGTTCTCCTTTACGTTTAACATAATCAACCACCATATCTGTCCACTCTTTATATAAACTCATTCTCTATTCTCCTCCGAATCATACTATATTTTGTTATATTACATTATTTTAATAAATATTTCGCTAGCATTCAACATAAAATTGTTAAATCGAATATACTTTCAGAATTTCTTACAACTAACCTATTATTTTTTAATTGGAATTAGGTCCTCTTTACTAAAAGGCTTTGATATATCAAAATTTCCACCTATAGTATCAATATTCCTATTTTCCACTGTTATCTTTACTTTCTTTACAGATGACAATTGAGTTAATGACGCCGATATCCCTTTTAGACAGCTTTTTTCTTTTGTTTCTGTCATATCTATTTTAGCTTCTTTACTTAAATTAACATAAGCAATATTATCTTTAATAGAAAAACTTAATATCCTAGTCTCTTTAGGAAGTATTGGTTTTAGCTCACTTTTTACAGTAGGCCCTTTTACAAGTTCTTGCATAATAGTTTCCCCGATAAGTTCTTCTTTATTAATAAGTCTCTCATCTTTAACTACTCCTACATCAGAACCCTCTTTAGTGCCATCAAAATAAACACCCAATTGGATAAATCCATCTTTTTCTAGGGGCAGGTTTAGATTTTGAAGCTTTTCTTTATTTGTGACACTTTTCTCATCTTTTTTTTCGCACCCATAAAATGACATTGTTGAGCCAACTAGCAATGAACATAATAATATTTTGATTGCTTTTTTCATATTTGACCTCCCTTTAATAATCCACTAAAGTGGCCTAATTAACGACTTCAAAAGGAGATTTATGGCACTCACTAAAGTTTATATTCGTTATATTATGTAACACCTGCTTATAGACGTAAGTGACTTTCCTTCTGAAATGTTGTTAAAAGTTGATTACATCACTTGGCATATCTCTTCTAGCTAAATTCAAAGAAATATCCCTACCTATTTCAATATGATTTTCTTTGAGTATATTGACCACTGTTTGATAGGCTAAATCAGGATAATTATTAGTTTTACTCAAATGTCCCAAAAAAATATGTTTTTGCTTATCATTCATTATTTCTACTATAGCTTTCCCACATGCATCATTGGATAGATGTCCCATATTACTTAATATTCTTCTTTTCAACGGATACGGATATGGACCAAATTTCACCATTTCCACATCATGATTACTCTCGAGTAGAATTACATCTGCATCTTTTATCATATTCTTTACTTCATCAGAGAAATATCCTAAATCTGTAGCTATGCATGCCTTCTTATTACCACTATATAAAGCATATCCTATAGGCGCTGCCGCATCATGTGATATATTATAATTTATTATATGCATGTCTTTTATATCCACAGAATTATTATTGATGATTTTTATATTATTTTCTTTTATCTTACCTATCTTGATTTTCATAGCTTCCCAAGTATTCTCATTGGCATATATCGGTATATTATATCTTCTAGAAATAATTCCTGCACCCTTTATGTGGTCAGAATGTTCATGAGTAATAAAAATGCCATCAATATCATTAGGATCTTGATTTATTTCTTTAAGTGCGCTTTCAATGCTTTTACCTGGCATACCAGCGTCAACTAAAATTTTTGTATTTTCTGACGCTACAAATATGCTATTTCCGCTACTTCCACTATATAATGGACAGAATATCATAATTGTCTCCTTTAATTTCAAATTGTTACATAGTAACTCTTTTTATATCCGCCCCTATGCTTCTAAATTTTTCTTCAATATTTGGATATCCTCTATCAATATGCTCTATGCCTAAAATTTCTGTAGTACCTTCTGCTATAAGCCCCGCTATAACCAAAGCTGCTCCCGCTCTTAAATCTGATGCAATAACTACTTTCCCTATAAGTTTATCTACGCCATCTACCGTAGCGACACTTCCTTCAACCTTTATATTAGCGCCCATTTTTTTAAGCTCGTCCACATGCTTAAATCTAGCTTCCCAAATGCTTTCATTTATTATGCTTCTACCCTCTGAAACAGATAACAATGTGTTCATTGGTTGTTGGACATCCGTTGGAAATCCAGGATAAGGCAAAGTCTTAATATTTACAGCCTTGAGTCTTCCTTCAGATTTAACAGTAACACTATCTCCACCTTCATGTACATCTGCTCCCATTTCCATAAGCTTTGCTGAAATTGATTCAAGATGTTTTGGAATAACATTATTTATAGTTACTTCCCCACCACAAGCAGCAGCCGCTATCATAAAAGTACCTGCCTCAATTTGATCTGGAATTACACTATAGTTGCATCCTGTTAATTCTTTTACACCTATAATTCTTATAACATCCGTACCTGCCCCTTTAATATTAGCTCCCATAGAGTTTAAAAAGTTAGCTACGTCAACAACATGTGGTTCTTTTGCAGAATTTTCTAAAATAGTTGTACCTTCTGCAAGCGTTGAAGCGGCCATTACATTTATTGTTGCACCTACACTAACAACATCAAAATAAATACTAGTTCCAATTAGTTTATCTGCCTGAATGTTTACAGCACCATTCTCAATAACTACTGTTGCTCCAAGTGCTTCAAACCCTTTTATATGTTGATCTATAGGTCTTACACCTATAGGGCACCCCCCCGGAAGCTCTACCCTAGCCTTTTTAAACCTAGCTAAAAGCGCACCAATCAAATAATAGGAAGCTCTCATTCTTCTTACATCTTCTGTGTTAGCATCAATGCTAGTTATATTTGTACTATCTATAGAAACTGAATTTTTTTCTCTTTTAATTTCACAGCCTAAATTTTCCAATATTCTTTCTATACAATTTACATCTTCTATATTAGGAATATTTTCAATGATACATTTACCCTTACTTGCTATTATAGCTACTGGTAAAATTGCTACTGCTGCATTTTTTGCACCACTTATTTCTACCTGACCAAAAATACGTCGGCCTCCGTTAATTACCAATTTATCCATATTTGTATCATCCTCACTATGCATTATATATTAATTACTTTCATTTTTATACATACAATTGAATTATACCATAATAACATTATATTTTAACATTTTTTTTAAATGTTAGACGATATTATTTTATTAAACACAGAATTTCTTACAATATTTATACTTTGCAAAAAAAATAACGTAAAAAATCACCCGTGCTTCCACGAGTGATCTTTACATTGTTTAACTTTATTATATTGTTTTAAAACTTCCGCAGTCTGTACATTCTGGTGTTTTAGCAACACTTTCATGTTTTACAACTTCAATTTTGTTTAAAGTGCAGTAATTATCATCTTTACAATGGTATTCACATTCATTTACGGTACAACCTATACTGTCATTATGTTTCATAAGAAAAGCACCTCCCTTTATTAATTATAAAACTATTGTTAGCATAATCAAAAATAATTATGCTAACAATACAAAAATATTTGAATTATAACATCTTCATTTTTTCCCCTTAATAAGTTACAAACAAATCTTCATACATAAATTTACACAGGAAATACAAAACCTAAAAATTATGTTATAATACACTTATAATTTACTCAAAATAATGTTAACCAACATTGGTTATTAATTTTGCTTGGAGGAAACATATGAAATATTTTTTAGTTGCGTTATTTGATGATTTATCTAATTCTACAGTTCAAAATATTCAAAGAAATATCTGTAGAAAATATAAACTATATAAGAGTTCTCCTAATCTTTTTATACCTATAGTTTCAATAATTAATCCTGATTTAGAAAAATTAGATGTTGTTGTTTCTAAAATTCTATCTCCTTATAAAAAATTTAAAGTGGGCATAAATAATAGTATTAGTTTAAACGAAAATTTAAGTCAAGTTAATCTTGATGTTGAAGATAAAGGATATATTTCTCGATTAGCAAGAAATATTACAGACACTTTAGATTTACATAGTTTTAACGTTAAAAGTGATGATTATAATATTGATTTAAATATTCTATTAGCTAATGCCAATCACATCATTAAAAAGTCATATAACGGAAGTACACTTTCTATTAATGACGCTTTAGATAAGGATGATTTCTTGCAGTTTGTAAAGGTTTCTAAACTTGAATTGTGGAAACAGGTTAGTACTAAAAAGGAAATGCTAGTTAAAAGTTATGAGCTAAGGGAATACTAAAAACATAAAGTTATATTTTAGGTTTGAGGGGGATGACAATGATTTACTACTTGGTTGGCTTATTTGATAAAGTTTCTTATAAATATATAGAATCTATGCAAAAGGCAATCTGTGAAAAGTATAACCTATACAAGTCTGATGCTAATTTACCTATGCTTCATGTAACTCTAGAAATAATAACTAATCCCAATCTTTACGATTTGGATACTACTTTAAAAAACATTCTTAAGAATTATACTAAATTTGAAGTTGAATTGAATGGTGTGATATGTTTTGACCCTCCCTATAAGTCTGTAAATTTAAATATTGGTAATGAAGGCACTATATATCAATTATCTAAAGATATAAATTCAATTTTAAATTTACATGGCTTTAAGGTTAGAGATGATATTGAAACTTGGAATTTGCATATCTCACTAGCTAACACAACTTTTGCTGATAGAGAATGGTCTAATAGTGAATATTTAGCAGCTTGTGCTTCAGCCAAGGATGAAAATTTCTCAAGAACTATCACAGTGGATACTGTCGAACTTTGGAAACCTATAAATAACAATGATGAAATGGTGACTAAGAAATATATTCTATAAAATATATCATTCGATTTTCTTGCACCTTAATATCGATTAAAATGAATATACATAATTCAGTAAAAAGGCGGTTTCAAATATGAATTTACAAAAATTATTCCAGATGCAAAATACTTTAGACCATAGAATTCAAGTGCAACATAACCTTGAAGGAGTACCCTTATTACAAAAAAAAATACTTTCCCTTCAAGTGGAACTAGGCGAACTCGCGAATGAAACTCGTTGTTTTAAATTTTGGAGTACAAAGAAACCTTCAAGTAACGATGTAATTCTTGAAGAATATGTTGATTGTATACACTTTATTTTAAGCCTCGGAATAGAAAAAAACTTTCAAGATATTACTTTGAATACTAAATGTATTACCTCTGAATTATCTCAGCAGTTTTTAACTGTGTATACAAATATTTCAGATTTTATAATTTGTTCTTCTCTTGATAACTATTTAAATATTTTTCAAAACTTTTTGAGTTTAGGTCAAAATCTAGGATTTTCAGAAGAAGATATTGAAAATGCATATTTCTATAAAAATAAAATTAATCATGAAAGACAGGATAATGGATACTAATTCATATTCAAATATAGTGGAAACCTTTCTTCTGAAAGGTTTTCACTATATTTTTTTAATATTATAACACATTCTGGGTAAACTACCCTAGAGGAGTGTGATTGTAATTGGGATTAATATTTTCTATAGTCGCAGGCATCTGTATGAGTCTTCAAGGTGTTTTTAATACAAGGGTAAGTGAAAAAATTGGACTTTGGGAAACTAACGCATTTGTTCAAGGAACTGGATTCATCGTGACCTTAATAATACTCCTTATAGTTGGCAATGGTAATATCAAAGCTATAAAAGAAGTAAATAAATTATATTTACTAGGAGGATTCTTAGGGGCTATAATTATATTTTCTGTTATGCAGGGAATATCAATAATGGGACCGACCTGCTCCATTGCAATTATATTAGTTGCTCAACTACTAGCCGCCGGTGTAATTGATAGATTTGGAATGTTCGGAGCTCAGCAAATTAAATTTGCTTTATCTAAGTTTATAGGTATTGGCATAATGATTGTAGGTATAATAATTTTTAAATGGAAATTTTAATAATCTTTTTTATTAACATTTTTAAAAAATTTGCATATACTATAATAATGTAACAATACATTTAGGAGGCATACATGTTTTCCTTCAAAAATAAGTTAGATCCCAACTTAAGGTGTGCTTTACTTAGTAGCCTATATGAAAACTATAGGGTAATAATACATTGCAAATCCCTTGAGACTAAAACCGTTAATAAAATTAAATCTTTAAAATGTGATATTCTCCGCCATATCCCCTCAATAAATTGTATTTGTGCTATTTTAACTTCCAGTGCTATATACAGATTACTAGAATATCCCCAAGTAACTTATATAACTTTTGATTCTTATGCACATTTATGTGGTAATAGTATACTCGCGTCTAATGGCGTATCCTTTCAAAATGACTATAGCCTTACTGGAAAGGGCATTGGCGTTGGAATAATTGATAGCGGTGTGTATCCCCATCCTGACTTATTAAATCCTTGTAATAAAATCAGAAAGTTTGTAGACGTTGTTAATAATTTAAACTATCCTTATGATGATAATGGTCACGGCACCTTTATGAGCGGATTAATTTGTGGTAGTGGTTATGGATCTAAGGGTATGTATAAAGGTGTCGCCAAAAATAGCCATATATACATGATTAAAGCCTTTAATAAACTAGGAAAGGGTTTTGTATCTGATATTTTGTTTTCATTAGAAACCCTATTGAGCGAAGATAATGACTTTAACCTTAAAATCATTTGCCTTCCTTTTGAAACTTTTGAAACTAATGAATTTGTCCTTTCTTTATTCTCAAAGCTTTTCGACCTTGCAATCTCAAAGGGCATAGTAGTAATCGTTCCTAGTGGTAGCAATAAAAATGTTAAAAGTTCTGTGCGGGGCATAGCTACTCTTAAAAATTGTATAACGGTAGGTGGGTATGATAGCATAGGAAGCCCAAAAATATATGAATATTCTTCCTGTGGTCCTTTCCAAAAGCTTGATAAGCCAAATTTGATAGCTGCCTGTGTTAATATTTGCTCTTTGATTTCTGATGCACAATTTATCTCTGAAAAAAATGGTGTGAAGCTTTATCCTACTCGCATCACTAATCTGTATACGACCTACACTGGAACTTCATGCTCTGCGGCTTTTATAAGTGGATTATGTGCACTGCTGTATGAGAACAATATAAATTTATGTTATAAGGATACATTGGCTTTATTAAAGACATCTTCAAGCCTAATAAATTCCCCAAAATATATGCAAGGTTCTGGAATTGTAAACTTAGAAAAATTATTACCTTAAAACATCACCTGCGGAGCTGAAACATTAACGACTTCAGAAGGAGATTTATACTCCCACTGAAGTTTTCTATTTGTTAGGGTATGTAACTCCCGCTTATAAAAGTGGGAGATCTTCCTTCTGAAATGTTTAATGTAATTATATTTTAAAGCCTAATTCCTAATATATATGGCATGTTAGCACAATAACTATGCATCGCTATATAATTATTGTTTAATAAAAACACATTTGGTGTATAATATAGATATTGTTTAATATTTATAATTAAGTAAAAACAATTATCAACGTCAAACAATAATATTATACTATTGTAAATTTACATTTCCAAGGTCATAATCATTGTTTTAGACCAGAGGAATATGAGGAGGATTATTATGATAAGCGAAAGATTGTTCAATGAACTAAATAAGCAAATGAACTTTGAATTTTATTCTGCACACCTTTATTTAGCTATGTCAGCTTATTGCGCAGCAGAAGATTTTGATGGTTTTTCTAATTTCTTTAAAGTACAAGCTGAAGAAGAAAAATTCCATGCTATGAAATTTTATAATTATATAAATGAAATGAACGGACGCTTAACTTTAGAAGGAATGAGTGAACCTCAAAATGATTATGAAACACTTCTTGATGTTTTTAACATAGCATATGCTCATGAAAAAGTTGTAACTAGTAATATTTATAATCTTACTGACATTGCTACTGAAGAAAAAGAACATGCTACTATAAGCTTACTTAAGTGGTTTATTGATGAGCAAGTTGAGGAAGAATCTAATTTTAATGGCCTTATAAAAAGGCTTGCGAGAATCAACGCTGATCCTACAAGTATTTATATGCTGGATAACGAACTCGCAACTAGGGTTTTTGTACCACCTGTTACTAAATAAAATAGATAAATTCATAAAAGTAACATATATGTTTTAAATAGATTTTTAAAGGCACATATCAATATTGATATGCGCCTTTATTAGTTCCATTATACAATACTATAAATTTTTTTATTTAATGACTTTTTATAAGTGCAAGTTAACTACAATAGCTCTCTCCTAACTAAATCAAGTAACTCCATAGTTGCACTCTCACGTATTTTCTGCCTGTTACCAGATAATTTAAGCATCTTAGTTTTAACTTCACCATTAATATATAACCCAACATATACAAGTCCCACTGGTTTTTCTGCACTTCCACCATCTGGGCCCGCAATTCCCGTAGTTGAAAGGCCAATACTAGTGCCTGCAGTTTTTGCTATACCTTGCGCCATTTCTGCTGCTACTTCACTACTTACTGCACCATACTTATCTAATGTTTCTCTCGCAACTCCTAATCTATTAATTTTAGCCTCATTGCTATATGTAATTGCCCCCTCTATAAACGCAGAAGATATCCCTGGGTAATTTATAAGCTTTGCAGCTACCATTCCTCCTGTGCAAGATTCTGCTGTGGATATAGTTAACTTCTTATTTATAAGCATTTCTCCAAGTACATTTTCTAAGGTTGTATTCCCTTCGCCATAAATGTTATTTCCTAGTCTTCTACGTATTTCATCTTCCATAGGCGCAATCAGTCTTGTGCCTTCTTCCTGTGTATTAGCCTTCGCTGTAATTCTAAATGTCATTTCCCCTGCTTTAGCATAAGGTGCCACAGTTGGATTAGTTTGATTATTCAATATATCTTCTATCATTTCTTCCGCACTGCTCTCTCCCACTCCAATAACTCTGAGCACCTTTGAAACTAATACACCTTGGGCAAACTTTTTAAGATAAGGAATAACAGCCTCCTCAAACATAGGTTTCATTTCCCAAGGTGGACCAGGTAAAAGCGCAATTATCTTTCCATTTTTTTCTATTATACATCCTGGCGCTGTGCCATTATTATTAGGAATCACTACCGCATCTACTGGAAAATACGCTTGTTTCTTATTGCTTTTCGTCATTGGTCTGTTCATATCTTTAAAATAATCCTCAATAATTTTTAAAGAAGCTTCATGAACAACGCTACGCTTGCCAAAATATTCAAAAGCTACTTCCTTGGTTAAATCATCCTTTGTAGGTCCAAGTCCCCCACTAGTTATAACTAAATCAGCTCTACTAAATGCTAATCTATATGATTCTAAAAGTCTTTCTGGATTATCTCCAACTACGCACTGATGATAAACTGATATACCTAAATCTGCAAGTCTCTTAGCAATATATTGTGCATTTGTATTAACAATATCGCCGAGTAATATTTCCGTACCTACTGATAATATTTCTGCTTTCATAATAACTTCCTCCCTTAGATGCCACTTACGTAGCAAGTGGTATTTACATATTTACATTAAAGAGTAATTTCGCTTAAATTTTACTCTTTATAATTCTTTCATTGGTTCTATGAATAATTTCTTCTGGATATCCCATAAATTCAAGTACTTTTATTGCATTTCTGGTAGAAGATACCCCTTTTCTTATTTTATAATCAAACTCTAATCCATGCTCCCCTACACTCTCAGTAAAATAATAGCATTCATATAAGTCTCCTACCATTTTAGTTATTTCAAGATCATGTGTAGCTACTGCAACCAAAGAATTGTGAATAGACAAATAAGCTAAAATTTCAGCAGAAGCATTAACCCTCTCAATAGGGTTAGTTCCCCTAAAAATTTCATCAATAAGACATAGGTTTGTTACTTCCTCATTGCAAACATTAATTATTCTAAATATTGCCTCTGCCTCACTTAAATAATAACTTTTCCCACCAGTTATATTATCACTTACAGTCATCGAAGATACTATATTGAAATATCCACCTTCATAGCTTGTAGCAAGGCAGGTAAAAATAGTTTGTGCAAATAGTGCATTTAAGCCCACAGCCCTTAAAAAAGTAGATTTACCTGACATGTTTGAACCCGTTATAATAACACCCTTTTCTATAGTTAAAGAATTACCTACAGCAGCTTCTATTAATGGATGTTTTATATTCTCACCTTTTATCTCTTTAAGTCCTTTTGTTAATTTAGGCTCCGTATATTCTAAAAGCCCATCCCTATAGGACGCTACAGATATTAATGCATCAATTTCTCCTAAAATTAAATAAATTTCTCTTATTTCTCCAATATGTGCTTTAACCTCATCTATTATTCTATAAAAGCCTCTAGCTTCTTTTAAAAAAAACATATTAAAGTATTCAAAAATAACATCTGCACCTTCTATTCTTCCTATTCCAATGGAGGTAGCTTTTTTCATTATCACCTTGCAACCCTTTGCTTTTTCTTTAAGCTTTAAGGTATATTCCTTTATCTCTTCATCCTCTACTCTTCCCATAACTTCAGCTAACGTAATTATCTTTCCTAAATATCCCATAGCTTCAATTTCTGCCCCAACCTGTTTTTTAATCTTAACATTAATAAACCCATTAGCTAAAAACATTATAAATAAAAAATAAAAGGCTTTAGATATTCCAATAAAAGCTATTGAAACTAAAGAACCATAAGCTAGTAATGTTAAAAGATATAGCAATGGCTTCATTGAAGTTTTATATAAGATCTCATTCCATAAAAACGATGTTACAGTATTATTACGCTGTCTTCCCAGCTTTAATAAACTAACTTGTATTTTTTCTCTTGTTTCCTTATTTTTTTGAAAAAAACTAATAGTCTTATTTCTATTAATTAGTTTTTCTTCTTTTAAAATTGGATTTCTTAAAATATGGTATAAGTACTGTTCCCCTGGAGATGACAATGTTCTGTCTACCTTTTCAAAAACCTGGTTCATATTTAAATCTAAGTAAGTTTGATCATCAACATATATTTCCTGCGGGTTTTTATACTTTAATACATCAAATAATAATTTAATATCTTCAAATTTCCTCTCTCGCTTATTTTCCACACCATAGTTTTCTCTAACCTGTTTTAATTTCTTATAAAATATTGCTTTGCTTCTTGCTACTAGACCTAGCATCACTAAAACTAAAGAGATAATAATTCCCCACAAATATATCTCTTTTGCATTTTTCCCTAAAATAATTGTTATGTAAGTTATGATTGCAGCCATAACCATGCTTGTTATAAATAAGTTGCTAAATTTTTTATCCTTGTCCACTTACCTTATCCCCCTTAAAAATCACTAACTCCTTTTTATAAATAATCTAATACCCTCTTTTTAAATCTACTACATTTACTAGTTCTTCCCCTTGTACATATTTTTTCATATTCTTATATATAAGGTTAAATCTTCGCTGGTTTCTCATCTCTGAAATCCAGGAATTATGAGAAGTTAATATAACATTATTTAGATTCCATAATGGATTATCCACTTTTAAAGGTTCTTCTTCATATACGTCTATTGCGGCTCCTGCTAGTTTACCATTTTTCAAATTTTTAATTAAAGAAGCTTCATCCACAATACTCCCTCTAGCTACATTTATGAAAAAAACTCCATTTTTCATTGCAATAAATCTATCTTCATTAATTAAATGATGGGTAGCTTTGGTATATGGCACTGTACACACAATCACATCACATAACTTAATCATTTGGTCTAATTCACTCATAGCATAGCATGTATTAAAATATTCAACATCTCTACCATCTGTATTTACACCTATTAAGTTTACGCCGAACCCTTGAAGTCGTTTAGCTGCCTCCGCAGCTATTGTGCCTGTCCCTATAAATCCTATAGTTTTACCATATATCTCCCGAATACTTGTATCCGTTTTCCATTTTTTATTAGCTTGATTTTCATATAGCCCCTTACTATTCTTAAAGAGCTCTAGAATTTTTAATACAATCCATTCCCCCATTGGTATACTATAGCCACCTTTATTATTCGTAATTATAATAGAAGTGTTTTTAACATACTCTGTTGGCAATTGGTCAATACCTATGCTAGATAATTGAATCCATTTTAGCTTTTTCATTTTCTCTATGGCGAGTGTTTTAAATGGATCATAACAAATTAAAACCTCTATGTCCTCAAGCTTTTCACTATAAATTAAATCTTGCTCTTTAGCTACCTTTATATCATACCCAAAATCTTCTATACCTTTCATTTTTTCTTCGCCATAATTATATGTAAAGAGTGCTTTAATAGCCATGCAAATCCTCCTTCGAAAAAAAGGTGCCATAAGGCACCTTATTTAAATACATTTACCAAATTAGTAAATATTTCTTTATTATCTTTAAGTTTAGTTTCATTTCCCAGTACACAAAAGTAGTTTTCCTTTATAACATCATTTAATAGTGCTTTAAAAGACTTAATGTCCGCAGGATTTGTACTTAATACTTCTTCTCTCTCCTTTTGTCTTTGCTCCTCAGTAATACCTCTTATATAATATGCTGTCGCCCGCTCACCTTTCATAGAAGGTGTTAATGGTGAGTCAAGCTCACTGATTGTTCCAATAATGTATTTTGTCATTTCTCTTTCTGAGGCTTCAAAGCTTCCTATATAATCGCATATTCCATCGTAAGCTTTTAAAGTCTCTTGGACATTAGGATCACGATAAGATACAAAGACTATATTCCCACTTCTAGCTATATTTGCAAAACCACCATAGGCGCCACCTTGCACACGCACTCTATTCCATAGGTAATCGAGACTTGCTATAGTTTTAAGTACTAGCATTTTACCTGAATATGAATATCCCTTCTTAATGAAGTTATATCCTTTAGCTACATACTGAACATCTGATGAGGTTAATAATCCTTCATTATTTTTATTTAGATCAAAATTATACAATGCATCTGGCAATTTTTCTTCTCCTAAGACGCTTATAATCTTAGGTAGCTCTGTAGTAAATGCAGTATATATGTCTTCTTCTCCTGTAACACTTATTATAAGATTATTTTTGTTAAATATAAGCTTTGATACCTTGTTTAAGTTTTCAATGATCTCTTCTGCTTTGTTATCAAAATCTCTTTCAATCTCATCAATAAATTTATAAAAAGCTATTCCTGTAGTTTTTTCTATATAAGCTGAAGCTGGCGAGAAGTAAGATGTAAGTCTTCCAGCTGATACCATATGTCCTCTATCAAGAATCTTCATTTCATGCCTTGATTTTAATTGTTGAATTAGCTCCTTCAAACGTTTCTTTTCATCAAATTTAGTATTGCTAATTATATCTGCCATAATATCAAATAATTTAGGAAGCTTTTCAGTTAAAGCTTTAGTCTTTACTACTAACTTGGGGCTATATTTTTCAAAATTTCCACTTTCGCCAAATACCTCTGTGGTAAAATGAATTCCGCCTGTATGAATATTAACCTCATTAGATAAATCAGAATAACTAGTATTCTGCGTACTTACCCTTCCTAAAATAGTTGATAATAATGTTACATAAGGTAGTAACTTTATATCTACTTTTTTAGAATCAAATAATACATTTATATAGGCAATTTTATTAGTGAATATATTATGAGATAATACTTTTACTCCTTGCTCATCCTTTTCCTTTAAAGGTAAATGTTCTACTTGTTTCTCAATATCCGTTAGTTCAAGTAAAGGAATAGTTTCTAGCACTTCCACAGCATCTGGCGTCATTTGTCTTTCTTTAAGAGCTTTCCCCTGCTTAACTATTTCCTCTATTTGTTTTTCTGAAAGACTTTCCTTATACTTAGCTAGTTTTTCTTCTACTGCCTTGGACTTTTGTTCTGCTAGGCCCTTTTTACCATTCAATATAACCATAGAACTATGGGTATTATTTATTAGGTACTTTTCTATAAGTTTTTCAAAATAATTAGTAGTTAATGCAGCTTTTATTTTGATCAAATAACTTTCATACTCTAAATGCATAGTTGGATCTTTATCATAAAGCCAGCTGTCCATACTAGTTATATAGTAATATAATCCCTTTGGAAAACCACCTAAGTCAGCTTCCCTTAATTTAAATTCAGTACTATTTATACAAGCTTCTATTAATTTTTTATCTATTCCTTCTTTAACTAAATCCTTTAAAGTTGTAAATACAACTTCCTTAAATCTTTCTTTTTCACTTTCATTAGAGTTTTTTACTACTATACTAAACACCGGTTGTAATATGCTATTATCAAAACCTCCAAATACATCTTTACCTATCTCGGCGTCTATAAGTGCTTTCTTCAAAGGTGCTGCAGCGCTTTCTAGTAATAAATACTCTAAAATTTCAAAGGCTAAATGCATTTCTGGATGGCTAATATTATCACCTGATACAAAGTTCATACTTAAGAATGTTTTGCCATTCTCATCGTCATCACATGAAATAGGATAATCCATCTTAACTTCTTCCATTTTGCTAAATGGTTTCTGTAAGCTAATAGATGACTCTACTGTAATTTTATCAAAATTATTTAAATACTCTTCACTAATAAATTGTAACTGTTTATCAATATCTCCATCTCCATATAGGAATATATAACTATTTGATGGATGATAATATTTTTTATGAAACTCTATGAATTCTTTCTGCGATAATTCTGGTATACATTCTGGATCTCCACCAGATTCTACGCCATATGATGTGTCCGGAAATAAGGACTCTTGAACCTTGCGCATGAGGCACCCTTCTGGAGATGAAAATGCACCTTTCATTTCATTATAAACTACACCTTTATAAGTTAGTTTATCTTCCTTGTTTTCTAATTCATAATGCCAGCCCTCTTGCATTAATATTTCAGGTTGTGAGTATATATTCGGATAGAAAACTGCATCTAAATACACATCCATAAGATTAAAAAAATCTTTATCATTTTTACTAGCTAGAGGATATATCGTTTTGTCAGAAAAAGTCATAGCATTTAAAAATGTATTTAAAGATCCCTTTATTAATTCAACAAAAGGCTCCTTTGTTGGAAATTTTCTAGAGCCACAAAGCACTGAATGTTCCAGTATATGTGGAAGCCCATTACTACTTTTCGGTGGTGTTCTAAATCCTATAGAAAACACCTTGTTATCATCATCATTTTCTAAATGCAACAGTCTAGCCCCACTTTTAATGTGTTCAAACAACCTTGTAACAGAATTTAGCTCTCCTATATTTTTCTCTTCAATTAACTTAAATCCGTGATATATACCGCCAATCGTAAACTTCATTTCTGTCCTCCTCGTACTTTTTTTAAAAGTTTAAATACTTATTAAGTGTTTCATATCCTAAAACCTTGCCCCATGTAAATTACACCTGTCAATATCAATATTTACCTATTATATTCATTATACAACATTTTATTCCGCGCTACCATCAACATAAATTATAGATTTATCTTTCCTCATTTTTATTTTGTCTATACTACACCTAAACAACAAAATCATATAATGCTATTTTATCTTCCCTTTCTCCATTTATGTTCATAAGCTTAATTAATCCTATTTATAAAATTTAACGACATTTACAATACCATTGGTACATAAATAAAAATAGAATAGTGACTTATAAAACATTATATATAAAAATACCTCCATTTCTGGGGGTATTTTTACATATAATGTAGTCTTATGTTAGTATCTCATATCCTGTTTTAGTAACAAGTATTGTATGTTCCCACTGAGATGACAATGAACCATCTACTGTAACCGCTGTCCAATCATCTTCAAGTACATCTGTTTCAGGACTACCGATATTAATCATAGGCTCAATAGTAAAAATCATATTAGGTAGTAATATTGACCCCTCTCCTTTTTTGCCTATATGAGGTACAAATGGTTCTTCATGAAACTCCAATCCAACGCCATGACCACCATAATCGTATACTACTGAATATCCAAAACCTTCTGCATGCTCTTGAATAGCACACCCTATATCTCCAAGGGTATTGAAGGGTTTTACCTGCTCTATACCCCTTTCTAAACACTCTTTCGATACACGCACCAAATCTAACGCTTCCTTAGACATTTCTCCAATTGTATACATTCTACTAGCATCACCATAATATCCATCTAATATGCAAGACACATCTACATTAATTATATCACCATCTTTTAGAACTGTATCATCGGGTATACCATGACATATTACATCATTTATAGATGTACATACACTCTTAGGAAAGTCCCCATAGCCGAGTGGTGCTGGATATGCATTATGCTGCACAGTATATTCATGTACCCAAGTATTAATTTCATTTGTGGTTACTCCAACTTTTATTCTCTCCCCAACAATATCGAGTATATCATGAGTTAACTTGCAACTTTTCCTTATACCCTCTATTTGTTCCTCTGTTTTCATTATATCTCTAGGTATTTTATAACCTACTTTTTCCTCTATATTCCCTATAAATATATCCTGATCCATGTGACATTTTTTATATTTCTTACCACTGCCACACCAACAAATATCATTTCGCGATAGTTTATTCATTATATTTCCTCCCAATTGAAATTATTCAAACCGTCAATTACAACCACAGTTTAGTTGTAAGTATATTCTATATTGATGATTTCATCTTTAATTATAGTTCATAATCCCAAGTATTCAACCGTTTCGCAAAAACTTTTTGTGATTGTGTCAATGTATTCATTGAAAATTCAAAATACATAGTGCTATTAATGCGCATTTATGTTAACCCTATTTCAGATGTTGATAGTTTAAAATACTCATATTTATTAACTCCTGCTTTGGCCACTAGATTATTATTAGCTATTTCTGAAGCTTCTTCTATATTTTTGGCCTTAAACATTATAGTTCCACCATTTCTATTATACCTTCCTCCACAAATTAAATACTTAGAAGAATGATTATCCTTATTTATATTAGTAGTATAAGATATTGCTAAACTGTCATTACCCTCTTGCGAATAATTAATCTTAACCAATAAACCCTTTGTTTCCATTTGCTTTCCCTCCAGTTAAATCATCTCCTGCCGAGCTGAAATGTCGTTAAATTATCTGCTATAGTGGTGCTTTAGGGATGCAAATTGCTCAAACCCTTAATAAATGTATATGTTTTTCATGTAGTTTTATTACAAATATTTTCAGGGGTAATTCTTTGTTGCACAATAAAAAAGGTACAGGATTAGAGCATATTTTATACCCTAATCCTGTACCTAGTCACCAAACAGTTTCATTCTATTGAGATTCATATGTAACTGCCTCTATTTTTTGAAAATCTTATTTTTCACCCATTTTAATTGCCTTTTCTGTACAACTCTCCATAGCTGAAATTACTGTTCCTCTAAAATTATTCTTTTCTAAGGTGTATACGGCCGCTATAGTAGTTCCACCTGGTGAGCATACATCGTCTTTAAGTTTTCCTGGGTGTTCTCCTGTTTCAAGTACCATTTTAGCTGCCCCTAGCACTGCTTGCGCTGCCATTTTATAAGCCTTTTCTCTTGGCATTCCTTGAAGCACCGCCCCATCACCTAAAGCTTCAATAAACATATAAACATAAGCAGGAGATGAGCCACTTACCGCCGGAACTACATCAATAAGCTTTTCCTCTAATATCTCTATCTTACCAAAACTTTCAAAAATATTTACTACGTCTTGCAATTCTTCTTTAGTTATATTTTTATTAGCACAAAGTGCACTCATACCCGCGCCAACAAACGCTGGAGTATTTGGCATAGTTCTTATAACCTTTGCAGCGCCTCCGAGTGCATTGCTCATATATTCTAAAGTTACCCCTGCAGCTATAGTTACTATAACTACCGTCGTCTTTAAATATGGTTTTATTTCATCGATAACCTCAGAGTATTTATAGGGTTTTACAGCTAAAATTAATATATCAGAAAATTCAGCAACTTCCTTGTTGTCATTAGTTACTAGAATATTATATTGTTCTTTTACCTTATTTAAACTCTTATCTGATGGATTACTTGCTATTACTTGTTGGCTAGAAACTAAATTTGATTTTACTATTCCACTTATCATAGCCTTTGCCATATTACCACAGCCTATAAATCCTATCTTTTTATTCATATAATTATTTCCTCCTATATAATTTTTTTAATAATACTAATTATATCACATACATTTCATGAACTTGGTTATACTAATATTGAAATATTTATTATAAAGGAGCAAATCAATTAATAGTTATTTGTGCTCTAAGTAATATAAGGAGGATCTTGCAATGTCACATAAAAACAACAAAAATAGTAAAGATAATAAAAAGGCTAATCCAAAAACGAAAAAAGAATTAGATAAAATGAGAATGGAAACTGCCAACGAAATAGGTGTTTCTAAAGAATCTAAGAAATTAGGAAATGAAACAGAATAGATCTTCTCTATATTAGTAAAAGAAAGATATCTTCCCCTGTCTTTCTTTTACTTCATAAAATAATTTTTAATTTATGATATTGTATAAATTGCAATTCCATTTATCATAATACGCCTTAACCATTATCTTTCATCACCCATAAAATATAATCCTAATATTTCTGGTCCTGTATGGGACCCTATTGCCGTACCCACATAATTTAAAATAACATCTTTAACATTTCCATTTTCTCTAACTAAAGCCTCTAAAGCTAATGCATCTTCAATACAATCTCCATGACTTATAGCAATAACTTGCTCTTTATTTGGGTCTGTTCTTTCCTTGAATTTTTCAACTAAGGTGTTTATTGCCTTTTTTCTACCTCTACACTTAGAAAAAGGAGTAAGTCTTCCTTCATTATCCACAAACAAAACTGGTTTTATATTTAACAAGGTGCCAACAGCTGCAGCGGAACTTGAAATTCGTCCACCTCTTTTTAAATGGTTTAAATCATTAACTGTAAACCAATGGTTAATCTTAAGTTTATTTTCCTCAAGCCAGGTAACTATCTCTCCTTTTGAATTTCCTTTCTTTAACATTTCATAAGCATAATGCACTAACAGCCCTTGTCCAAGGCTTGCGCATTTACTATCAACTATACTTATATCCGCCTCAGGGAACTCTTCAAGTATAGCCTCTATTGCTATATTTGCACTGTTTATAGTTCCTGTTAATGCAGAAGACAAAGCAATATATATTATAGATTTTTCTTCCTTCACATACTTTCTAAAAACCTCTACATATCTTTGGCTATTTATTTGTGATGTAGTAGGCATCTCTCCCTGCCTTAAAGCATCATAAAAGTCCTTACGAATAATATTTTTCCCAAAATCATCCTCTATTGCTTGACCTTTAAAATTACATATTATTCCTATCGGTACTATGTTTTCTTGTTTAATATAATCTAAAGATAGATCGCATCCTGAATCTATCACTAAAATCGTCCCACTGTGTGTTCTACTCATAACTTAATTCCCCTTTGCCATTATCTTAAATATTATTCTCACCTTCTATTATGTATGATTTATATAAACACTTCAATACAAAAAAAAAGAAAAGTATATATACTTTTCTTAACATCACTAAAATGAAAATTATTCCACTACCTTACCAATCTTTCTAAATTTATAATATCTCTTAGTAAGTAAAGATTCTATAGGTTCCCGCATTAATCTAACAATTGACTCTTCTAAATTACGTTTAATACTTGCCGCCATCTCATCTAAATTAGTGTGCGCCCCACCTAAAGGCTCTTTTATGATTCTATCTATTATTCCAAAATCAATTAAATCCTGAGCTGTTATTTTCATTGCAGTAGCCGCTTCTTTAGCAAGACTTGCATCTTTATATAATATGCTAGCAAAACCTTCTGGTGACAAAATAGAATAAATTGCATGTTCTAGCATCCAAACCTCATCTGCTACCGCCATAGCTAAAGCTCCACCACTTCCGCCTTCTCCTATAACTATTGAAATTACTGGTGTTTTTAATGTTGCCATTTCCATAAGATTTCTAGCAATTGCCTCACCTTGACCTCTTTCTTCTGCACCTAGTCCACAATATGCTCCCGGAGTATCTACAAGACAAATAATAGGCCTTTTAAATTTTTCTGCCTGTTTCATAAGTCTTAAAACTTTTCTATACCCCTCTGGATTTGGCATACCAAAGTTTCTCTTTATGTTTTCCTTGGTGTTATTTCCCTTTTGCTGGGCTATAACAGTTATAGGAATACCATTAAACTCTGCTATTCCACCTACAATAGCAGAATCATCTCCATAATACCTATCACCATGTAGCTCCATAAAGGAATCAAAAATCAGATTTATATAATCAAGAGCAGTAGGACGTTCCACAAGCCTCGCAATACTTACTTTATCCCAGGCAGTTAAGTTTTTATAGGCTTCCTTTTTCATATTGTAGAGCTTAATTTCCATCTGTCTTATTTCTTTTTCTAAATCCATATTTTGATCTATTGCTAAATTCTTTAGTTCATCTATTTTACTTTTAAGTTCATACATGTGCTTTTCAAAAGGTAAAGTTACCATAAAATTCCACTCCCTACCGTTACTTTTGTCTTTCTCTTAATGCTATGAATGAATTTTCAATATTTGCGTTAAAGTATCCTTCATAGCTTTTCTATCCACTACTTTATCTATAAAACCCTTTTGGAGCAGAAATTCAGCCCTTTGAAAACCATCAGGTAATTGTTGCTTTAATGTTTGTTCAATAACTCTTTTACCTGCAAACCCTATTAATGCATTAGGTTCAGAGATTATTATATCTCCCAGCATAGCAAAACTTGCTGTAACTCCACCTGTAGTTGGGTCTGTAAGAACAGTTATATAAAGACAACCTTTTTCATTATGCCTTGCAATAGCAGCACTAGTTTTGGCCATTTGCATTAGCGAAAATATGCCTTCCTGCATCCTAGCTCCCCCTGAGGCAGTAAATATAATAATTGGTTTTTTAGCTTCTGTTGCTCTTTCAATGACCCTTGTAATTTTCTCTCCGACAACGCAGCCCATGCTTCCCATCATAAAATTGCTATCCATTACTGCAATTAACGTATCCTGTCCATTTATCTTTCCTTCTCCAGTTATTACAGCTTCTTTTAATAAGGTTTTATCATGCAAACTTTGGAGTTTATCTTTATATCCCTCAAAATCTATAGGGTCATCTGAGATCATATCTTTATCGTATTCTATAAAAGTCCCTTCATCTATAGTATAATTTATTCTTTCTCTAGACCCAATTCTGAAATGGGTTCTACAATTATCACATGTCATTATGCTACTCTCTAAATCCTTATTATAAAGGATTTTGCCACATGTTTCGCATTTAACCCACATTCCTGTAGGGATATTAGGTTTTTTCTCACCATATTCATCTTCTAAACTTTTAACCTCAATATATTTACTTTTTTTAAATATACGTTTAAACTCAAACATATAGCTACCCCTTTCTAAAAACATACCTACACTATAATTTATATCATACCAAATAGATACCACTCTCATAGTATAAAACTTTTATGCAATAAATTCCAGTATGTGTTTAGCTACTTGTTAAATTCTTTACTAATAAAACTAGTATCAAATTTTCCTTTTATAAAATTACTATTATTTATTATTTTAAATTGAAAATCTATATTAGTATCCACACCCTCTATTATAAACTCCCCTAATACTCTTCTCATTTTACGTATTGCTTCATCTCTATCTTTTCCGTGGACAATGAGTTTTCCTATCATGGAGTCATATGTGGGTGGAATCTTGTATCCTTGATATGCCGCACTATCAATCCTTACTCCATATCCTCCTGGAATATGTAGTGATTTTATAACGCCAGGACAAGGCATAAAATTTTTAGAAGGATTTTCTGCATTTATTCTACATTCAATAGCATGGCCCTCAATTTTTATATCCTCCTGTTTATAAGGAAGTATTTGGCCTGCAGCAATTCTTATCTGCGCTTTAACTAAATCTACTCTAGTGATCATTTCTGTTATTGGATGCTCTACCTGTATACGTGTATTCATCTCCATAAAGTAATATTTTTCATGTTTATCTAATAAAAACTCTATAGTTCCAGCATTTTTATAATTAATAGACTTAGCCGCTTTAACTGCAACCTCACCCATCTGTTTTCTAAGTTCTCCTGTCATTCGGACTCCTGGTGCCTCTTCTATTACCTTCTGATTACGCCTTTGAATAGAACAGTCTCTCTCGCCAAGATGAACAACATTTCCATGCTCATCTGCAAGTATTTGAAACTCTATATGTCTTGGCTCTTCTATGAATTTTTCCATATACATTGTATCGTCACCGAAAGCAGTTTTCGCCTCAGCTTTTGCAGTGTTGTACGCAGGTATAAGATCTTCTATTTTACTAACGACTCTAATTCCTCGTCCCCCGCCTCCTGCTGAGGCCTTTATCATTACAGGATATCCTATTTTTTCAGCTTCCGTTAAAGCATCTGCTTCAGAGTCAATCGCTCCGCCCGAACCAGGGACTACTGGTATCCCAGCATTTATCATAATTTCTCTTGCCTTTAATTTATTTCCCATATTATCAATATTTTGTGAATTTGGGCCTATATATTTTATATTACACTCCTCACACATCTGTGCAAACTTACTATTTTCTGATAAGAACCCATACCCCGGATGAATTGCCTCTGCGCCCGTAAGCACCGTGGCGCTCAAAATATTTTGCATATTTAAATAACTATCCTTAGATTTACTAGGTCCAATACATACAGCCTCATCTGCCATTTGAGTATGAAGAGCATCTTTATCTACCTCAGAATATACTGCAACAGTTTGAATACCCATTTCATTACACGCCCTGATTATTCTTACCGCAATCTCGCCTCTATTTGCAATCAATATCTTCTTAAACATATTATTACCTTCCCCACACTAAAAATTATTAACAAAAGAGTTTTTAATGTTTATTTCCCTACCGCAAATGTAATTTCAGCTTGTGCCACTTTAACTCCATTTACTGTAGCTATGCCTAGACCTATCCCAACAGGTCCCTTCATTTTGATTATTTCTACCTCTAGCTTTAACACATCTCCCGGAACAACTTTCTTTCTAAATTTAGCTTTATTAATACCACCAAAGTAAGCTATTTTACCTTTATAGCTCTCCATACTTAAAAGTGCCACTGCCCCAACCTGCGCTAAAGCCTCAATAATTATTACTCCCGGAAGTATAGGTTCTTCTGGAAAATGCCCCTGAAAGAAATACTCATTCATAGTAACATTCTTATACCCAACAGCTCTTTTGCCTGGTTCTAGTTCCTCTACTTTATCCACAAATAAAAATGGATATCTATGAGGAATAATTTCTTGTATTTGTTTTATATCTAAAGTAGTACCTTTTATATCTTCCATATTAATGATTCCACCTTTCATGCAATTACACCAGTCACCATATGACAGTTTTAAGCTGTCTTTTCGCCACTAGTTTTCAATTATTTTGAACAATGGCTGTCCGTACTCTACCATATCTTCATTTGAAACCAATACTTCTACAACTTCTCCATCTACTTCGCTTTCAATTTCATTCATAAGCTTCATAGCTTCTAAAATACAAAGTGTGTCTCCAACTTTGACCTTAGTCCCAACCTTTACAAAATTCTTTGATTCAGCACTTGGAGAAGAATACATAGTTCCAACAATAGGTGATTTAACTACAAATAGGTTTTCCTTGGGTATTGCCTTTTCTGCATTTTCTGTAGTTATAGCTATATCCTTTTCTAGTTTTTCTAAATACACTTCTTTAGAAGCTACATCTTCCCTAGTAAGGATTTCCTTAGCAACTCGCTCTAAAGGTGCAGCATTTAAAGGTGTTTTTTCTATTACCACCTGTTGTTCTTTTTTCTCCATCATTATTCTGATACCTTCTGTCTCAATTTCAAAAGAAGTAAGAATCGATTCACTAACGGTTTTTATTAACTCTTGAATATTTTTATAATCCATAATTATCTACCGTCCCATTTTTTTAATATAATAGTAGCATTATGACCACCAAAGCCTAATGAATTTGACAATGCATATTTAAGTTGCTGTTTTCTTCCTACGTTTGGAACGTAATCTAAATCACAATCTTCATCTGGCACTTTATATCCTATAGTCGCTGGCACAAAACCTTCTTCTAATGCTTTTGCACATACTATAGCTTCTATAGCCCCTGATGCTCCTAAGAGATGACCTGTCATGGACTTTGTTGAACTTACAGGTATTTTAGATGCATATTCCCCAAAAGCAGATTTTATAGCTATAGTTTCAAACTTATCATTATATGGAGTACTTGTTCCATGTGCATTAATGTAAGATATTTCTTCTGCCTTAACATCTGCGTCTTTAAGCGCTATCATCATTGATCTTGCTGCTCCTTCTCCATCTGGAGATGGTGAAGTTATATGGTAGGCATCACAAGTTGATCCATAACCCTTAACCTCTGAATATATTTTTGCATTTCTTTTTTCTGCATGCTCTAAAGATTCAAGTATAACTATACCTGCACCATCGCCCATAATAAAACCATCCCTCTCTTTATCAAAAGGAATCGATGCTCTTAAAGGATCTTCACTTTTGCTTAAAGCTGTTAGTTGTGCAAACCCTGCTAAAGCTAGCGGGCTTATTGAAGCCTCTGCACCTCCAGCTATTATTATGTCCGCTCTTCCATCTTGAATCATGTGAAAAGCATCTCCTATTGCATTAGTTCCTGTAGCACAAGCCGTAACAACGCTCGAGCACATACCTTTAGCACCATATTTTATTGCAATATTCCCGGCCGCCATATTACCTATTATCATAGGTATTAAGTAAGGGGTAATTCTGCTTGCTCCCTTTTCCATAAGCTTTGCATGCTCGTTCTCAATAGTACCAATTCCGCCTATTCCTGAACCAACTATTACTGCTAATCTTTCACTATCTATAGTTTTTAAATCTAATCCTGAAATTTTAATTGCTTCATCTGCTGCAACCATTGCATACTGACAATATTTATCCATTTTTCTAGCTTCTCTTTTGTCGAGTGCAACCGTTACGTCAAAATCCTTAACCTCTGCAGCAAGCTTACATTTAAATTTAGAAATATCGAAAGCCTTAATTACATCTATGCCACAAGTACCTTTTTTTATATTATCCCAAAAACTATTTACATCATTTCCTATAGGAGTAACTGCTCCCATGCCTGTTATAACAACTCTATTTTTCATAAAGTAAACCCTCCTTTAATCATCAACTAAGTTACATTACCATTCCACCATCTACATTTATAACTTGACCTGTTATGTATGAAGCTTCCTCTGAGGCTAGAAATGCTACTACATTTGCCACATCTTCTGGCGTTCCAAGTCTCCTTAGCGGAATAGTGCTCATTATAGTATCCTTTACCTTCTCGGTCAAACCACGTGTCATATCTGTTTGAACATATCCTGGGGCTACTGCATTACAAGTAACTCCGCGGCCCCCAAATTCTCTAGCCACAGCCTTAGTCATACCTATTATACCTGCCTTTGCGGAGGAATAATTCACTTGGCCTGCATTTCCTGTAAGCCCAGACACTGAAGATATATTTATTACTCTTCCACTTCTCTGTTTAAGCATTATGGCTGATACATGTTTTGTGCAATTAAAAGCACCCTTCAGGTTAATATCTATAACACTGTCAAAATCAGCTTCCTTCATTCTCATTAAAAGACCATCTTTTGTTATGCCAGCATTATTAACTAGAATATCTAAGCTTCCGAACTCTTCAACACTTTTTTTCATCATATTTTCCACATCACTATAACTGCTAATATCACATTGAATTGCTAACACCTTAACTCCTAAATCTTCTATTTCTTTAACTACTTCGCGCACTGCGTCTTCACTATTTCTATAGTTAACAACTACATTTGCTCCAAGCTTTGCTAGCTTTACGGCTATTGCTCTTCCAATACCCCGACTAGCTCCTGTAACTACTGCTGTTTTCCCTTTTAACATAAATTCATGCTCCTTTACATCTTTCATAGGATTCCACTTTTTAATCAATTCTATTGTTTAAGCAATTCTATCGCTTACTTAAAGATGCAACAGCTTTGTCCAAAGATGCCATATCTTCTACATTAACTACTGTAAGTTTTCTATCTATTTTCTTGATAAATCCACACAGGACCTTACCTGGACCTATTTCTACGAAAGTATCGACACCGTCTTTTATCATATTTCTTATAATTGTTTCCCATAAAACGGAACTCATAACT
This sequence comes from Clostridium sp. CM039, assembly GCF_055081075.1. Taxonomy (NCBI): domain Bacteria; kingdom Bacillati; phylum Bacillota; class Clostridia; order Eubacteriales; family Clostridiaceae; genus Clostridium; species Clostridium sp. CM039. Next base: position 3,044,531 of record NZ_CM143649.1, on the reverse strand, counting down.
TGAAGTTTTAAATTACCTTTAATATCATCCTTGCCTTTTACATAATCACCATTTACATTTGTCATTACTGGAATAGTAATGTCTTTAAGGTTTATATTTTCAAGTTCAATTTCTAACTTCTCCGCTGCTGGTTTTAACATAGAAGTATGAAATGGTGCGCTTACAGGTAAATTAATAGCCCGTTTTGCGCCTTTTTTCACAGCTCTTTCGCAGGCAAGTTCTACCGCCGCTATTTCCCCGGCAATTACTATTTGTCCTGGGCAGTTTAAATTAGCGATTTCTACTATCCCAGAGGTTCTAGCCTCACTACAAGCTTCTTCAACTAAGTTAACTGCAAGGCCTAAAATAGCTGCCATAGTTCCTATCCCTACAGGCACTGCTTCCTGCATAAATCGTCCACGCTTTTTAACAATCTTTACCGCATCTTTGAAATCCATAGCTCCACTACAAACCAGTGCTGAGTACTCTCCAAGACTAAGTCCTGCAGTTACATCACATTTTATGCCATGTTCTTTTAATGCCATAAGGGCTGCTATACTAGTAGTTAAAATAGCTGGTTGAGTATTCTCTGTGATATCTAGCTCATCTTCTGTGCCCTCAAAACAAAGTTTGCTTAGCTCAAATTTAAGCTCCTTATCTGCTATATTAAATATATTTTTGCAAACCTCTATATTTTCAAATAATTCCTTACCCATACCAATATATTGGGCTCCCTGTCCAGGAAAAATAAAAGCAATTTTACTCATATTTCCCTCCTTAAATAATAATATTCTTTTTTATCTAAATTTTATAATACCTTCTTCTGCCTCTGCAAACATTTCTTCTATAATTTCTCTGCAGCTTTGTTCTTTCTTTACAAGACCTGCGATTTGACCTGCCACAACAGATCCCATCTCAATATCGCCTTCTTTTACTGCCCTTTGTAGACATCCTCGTCCGAGGGCCTCTAGCTCCTCTACTGGAACATTTTCCTTTTCAAGCTTTTGAAATTGTCTTGATAACCTATTTTTTAAAGCCCTAACAGGGTGCCCTGTAGGTCTTCCTGTAACTACAGAGTCTATATCCTTTGCAGCCAATACCTTCTTTTTGTACTTTTCATGTATTGTGCATTCATCCGCCACTAAAAATCTTGTTCCTACTTGAACTCCCTGGGCTCCAAGCATAAATGCTGCCGCAATACCACGCCCATCACCTACACCCCCTGCTGCAATCACCGGAATACTAACTCCATCGACAACTTGTGGAACCAGAGCCATAGTTGTAAGTTCACCGATATGTCCTCCAGATTCACAACCCTCTGCGATAACTGCATCTGCGCCTGCCCTCTCCATGCGTTTAGCCAGTGCCACTGATGGTACCACTGGTATCACCTTAATTCCATGTGACTTCCAAAGTTCCATATACTTACCTGGATTGCCTGCACCCGTAGTAACAACTTTAATACCTTCTTCACATACAAGCTGTGCAATTTCTTCTGCATTATCACTTAAAAGCATTATATTAACGCCAAATGGTTTATCTGTTAACTTCTTTGCTTTTCTAATTTCATTTCTTATATAATCAACTGGTGCATTAGCCGCTGCTATAATACCTAAGCCCCCTGCATTAGATACTGCAGATGCTAAGCTACTGTCTGCAACCCAAGCCATACCACCTTGTATTATCGGATATTTCACACCTAAATCTTCAAAAAATACGGAATTAAACATTTTATCCCTCCTTTGTTCCTTAAAAGTATATAGTTAAATCATCTCCCGCGGAGTTGCAATATAACAACCCAAGAAGGAGATTTATACTCCCACTGAAGTTTCTTCTTCGTTATAGTATGGAACTCCCACTTATAAAAGTGGGAGATTTCCCTTTTGAAATGCCGTTAAAGTCAGATAATTATAGAAAAAAAGCATATATTACGTGGACTACATTTCATGTAATATATACTCTTTTATCATACTGAAATAAACTAAATTTTAATATGATTAGTATCTCAGTTCTCTAATCACCTAACCCATTAATTCCAATTATTTTAACTTTTCTTCTATATAGTTAACAATTCCCTTTACATCTTTAATGTTTTCTATATCTTCATTCGGTATTTCAATTTCAAAGGCCTCTTCGAGTGACATTACAATTTCAAATATTTCAAGAGAATCTATTCCTAAATCATCTGTGAAATTCGCCTCCATTTTAACCTCTGCTTCGTCTATCCCTAATTGTTCAACTATTACATTTTTAACTTTTTCAAATACCATTACTAATTCCTCCTAATATTTTATTTATTGATTGTCCATTCTATTAATGAAGCTCCGTAGGTTAATCCACCGCCAAAGCCTACAAGTATAATCTTATCTCCAGCTTTTAATAAATTCTTCTTATTCATCTCATCTATTGCTATAGCTATGCTTGCCGCTGAAGTGTTCCCATAACGATCTAAGTTCACAAAGAATTTATCTTTATCAGCCTTCAATTTTCTAACTACAAAATCTATTATTCTGTAGTTTGCTTGATGGCAAACTACATATTTAACATCCTCTAAGGTATAATTATTTTGATTTAAGATTTCGTTTATACTGCTTGCAATAGTTTTTACTGCAAATTTAAAAATCTCTTTGCCATCCATACTTATTTTCGCATTAAAATTTTCATTTCCTTCTATAAAAGTGTTTTTTACATCTACAGTAGGACAAGTTAAAACTCCACCTTTTTCACCCTCTGAAGCTGAATTTATAGAAATAATTCCTTTTTTACTGCCTGCCTCAAGAACTGCTGCTCCTGCTCCATCACCAAAGAGTATACAAGTTTTTCTATCTGTCCAATCAACAATCTTTGATAGAACCTCTGCACCTATTATTAAGGCTCGTTTACGCTCTCCTGTTTTAAGAAATTGCATTGCTATATCAAGGGCAAATATAAACCCCGTACATGCTGCTGATATGTCAAAGGCCATAGCATTAACTGCTCCAATATTCCCTTGAACTATGCATGCAGTGGCCGGTACAAATTGATCAGGCGATGTACTTGCAAGAATTATCAAATCTATATCTTCCGCTTTAACTTGTGCATCCTTTAATGCCTCAAAGGCTGCTTTTGTTGCTAAGTCTGAAGTGTTTTCACCTTGTGATATATGTCTCTCTTTGATACCCGTCATAGAAACTATCCATTCATCAGAAGTGTCTACAATCTCTGCCAATTGATGATTAGTCATTATGTTTAGAGGAGCATAACTTCCTGTACCAATTATTTGTACTTCATTCATTCCTTAATCGATCCTTTCATTAACTTTCTAATCTATATTTTTTTTTGAAGAAATCATTTAATTTTTCTAGAGATTTTATTAGTACATCTTCTTCTTCTGCATTTAGACCATCTATAGTTGCGTGCACCATATCAGAATGAAATTTTTCATGTATTCTATAGGCGAGTTTCCCTTTTCTAGTAAGCGCAATCATTACTGATCTTCTATCTTCTTCTCCTCTTTTCCTATTTACATATCCTTTTTTAAGAAGCTTATCGATAGCCGTTGTAAGCGTACCTACAGTAATTTTAATATCTTGAGCTGCTTCTGACATAGTTCTGTACTCATACATCCCTATTGCATCAATAGTATGTATTTCCGTTATAGATAGGTCTTTAAGTATACCCTCTTTAAGTGCCCTCTGTTCTATCTGTAATATATCGTTAAAGGTCTCTACTAAAAGTTCATTTATAACACCAACAGATTTGCTCATATTTATCACCATTTCCCATACTTTGATTTTCATGTACTTTACTTTTCATATACTTTGACAATCAAAGTATATCGATGTAATGATTATTTGTCAATATACTTACCATAAATATGCAAATTTTCTTTTTTAATTTATATTTGTAATAAAATTAAAAATCGTGTTCTGCCTCTACTACTAGTTCACTCATAAGTTCTTTAACCGATATAATTTTATCTACTTTGTAAGCATTACTTCCAACGAAAATAAGTCCCTTATCTAAATTACCTTTTACTGATTGTATTAACGCTTCCGTAATACAATAAGGAGTTTTTTGAGGATTACAGTCCTTTATGCATAAATAACATTTATCCACTTTGCAACCACTTTCCTGAGTGAGCTTCATAAACTTATTGTTAATAGCCCTCCCTGGCATACCTACAGGACTTTTTACTATCTTTATATCTTCTTCTTTTAAATTAACATAAGCCATTTTAAAAGCTAAACTAGCATCACACTCCTGCGTAGCCACAAATCTAGTAGCCATTTGTACCCCTGCTGCTCCAAGTTTCATGATTTCTGCAATGTCTGCGCCAGTATAAATTCCACCAGCAGCTACTACAGGAATTTTTTTATTATACTTTTCTTCAAAAGGCTTGATTGCCTCAATAACTTCTTTAACTATATCCTTTAAGTCTTGGGTTTTCTTTTCTAGTAATGATTCCATAGAGAAACCAAGATGTCCACCAGCTTCAGAACCTTCAACAATAATTAAATCTGCAGCACAATTGTTTTTTTTATCCCACATTTTTGATATAACTGTAGCTGCCTTTGCTGATGATACTATTGGTGCAAGCTTTGTATTAAACCCCTTAGCCATTTTAGGCAAATTAAGTGCAAGTCCTGCACCAGATATTATTAAATCTATTCCTTCTTCTAAAGCAGTTGCTGTAAGTTCTTCATAATTATTCATAGCTACCATAATATTTATCCCAATAATACCCTTAGGACTTAATTCTCTAGCTCTTCTGATTTCACTTCTTAATGCTCTTATGTTTGCTTCCTTTGCATTGGTTCCAAAGTCTTTTTCATTATATCCAATTTGAGCAGTAGATATTATCCCAATCCCGCCTTCATTTGCAACCGCTGATGCTAGACTCGAAAGAGACACTCCCACTCCCATACCGCCTTGAATTATAGGAATACCTGCTATTAATTCTCCAATTTTTAAAGGAGGTAACTTCATAATTATCCGCTCCCTTTACTTTGATTTTGAATTAGTTTGATAGTCAAAGTATATATATCTTTATATTCTATGTCAAGACAAAAGTATCTTATAACTTTTTTGAGTATTTTTTTGATAATACCGTTTTACATTACATACTTCTTAGTATTTACTATGTTTTGAAAATTATTTATTAATTTAATATTTTAATTGCCTTTAGCATATATTGTATTATAATGAATTAGCACTATCCGTCATTATTATGGGGGGGGAAATATGAAAAAGTTTATTAGGCAAAATAAAAAAATAGTGGTAATTGCAAGTATTTTGAATATATTGTCATCGTTGTTATTGGTATTAACAGCGTTAATGTTAGCAAATCTCTTGAATGTTATTATTGCAGGTGATGTACATGCCTTAATAAAACAAAGTATTTTTATGATTTTGATGTGGACTATATCTATCATTATGGATTATGAAAGTAAAATAAATACATCAAAAGCCGTTGCAAAAATGAATTTCACTTTAAGATATCAAATTACAGATAAATTAACACAAATGGACTATGAGCAATTTTATAAAAACGAGACCGGAAGCTATGTTTCTTGGTTAACTAACGATGTAACTCAGATTGAAAGTACAACATTCAACCAATTTTTCGTATTAATTTCACAATTATCTATGATTATATTTTCATTATGTGGATTAGTATATATTCACTTGTGGGTCGCAATGCTTGCAATTGTTTTATGTGTTTTAATGATAATTCCCCCAAAGCTTATGAACAAAACTGTTGAAAAAGATTCAAAAGCTATGTCTGATCAACAAGAAGAATTTGTAAAAGTTACAAAGGAAACTATGATGGGACATGAGGTATTATATAGTTATAATTTATTGTCACGATTCAAATCCAGTATTTTAGAAAATTCTAAGATTTTAGAATTAATGAAGTATACATTTAAGAAGACACAGATAGTAGTTAACACCTTAATTAGTTTATCAAATATAATTTCTCAAATTGCAATGACTTTTATTACTGGATATTTGTCAATTAAGGGATTAACATCTGTAGGTTCAATTTTACCAGCTGCAAATTTAGCTGGTTCATTTTTCGGTTCATTTGCTACTTTATTAAATTGTGTTACAACAATAAGGTCTTCTAAACCTGTTTTGCAGAAATTTGATACCGATTCTAATCAATTTACAACTTTAGAAATGTGCCCACCTTTTTCTAGCTCCATCGAACTTAAAAATGTAAGTTTCGGTTATAAAAATGAAGATGTTTTTAAAAATCTTTCACTTATCTTTGAAAACGGAAAAAAATATGCAATCATTGGGAAAAGCGGAAGTGGTAAAACCACATTGATTAAATTGATTTTAGGTCATTTAAATAATTATGAAGGAAACATATATATTGATAATGTTGATATAAAACAATATAGTCAAGAAAGTATTAGGGATAATTTTGCATATATTAGTCAAAATGTATATATATTTAGTGGGACTATAAAAGATAATATAACATTGTGCGAAAACTTTACTGAAGAGGAATTAGATAATTCATTAAAAGAAAGCTGTCTAAGTGATTTTGTTTTATCTTTAGATCAAAATTTAAATACTTTTTTAGGCGAAGAAGGGAATAACATTTCAGGTGGCCAAAAACAACGCCTTTCTATAGCCAGAGCTTTGATCCGTCATAAACCAATCATCATTATTGATGAAGGAACTTCAGCATTAGATAAAAAAAATGCATTTGAAGTCGAGTCAATGTTATTAAAAAATCCTAATTTCACTATTATTCTCATCACACATCGTTTAAGCGAGGAATTGATAGATAATTTCGACAAAATAATTGAGTTATAATCACTTAAAAGATTAAACCGGCATTAGAGAGGGTATAGCCGACATACGTACAAAGACCGTCCACATGGTGGAATGAATATCCATTATGTGGCTTTTTAAGCGTTATACTTTATTAGATCATGAATTTAAGTGCTGTTATGCTCCCTATTATCCACTGGTAGTTGAATAGATTTTTAGGGTTAGCCACGTTGATAATAGTATTTTATGGTAGTATAATGAACTAAATATAAATGAAATATTAAAAGGATTTAGGAGGCATTATGAATTGGATTTATAAAGTAAAACAAATAACAAGTCTATATGATAGTTGTAATACATGTGGGTTACCAATTATAAATTGCCTTTGTGATAAAGCACCTAAAATAAAAACTAATGCAAATATTTGGATTCTATCTACAGAAAAAGAATTTTACAGACCCTCTAATACTGCAAGAATATTAAAGATAGTTAATCCACATTCAACAGAAATTTTTCTTTGGGAAAGAACGAAGATACCTGAAAAATTAGTAGCAAATATAAATAATGAAATATATGAGCCATTCTTACTTTTCCCTATAGAAAATTGTGAGGCTGCGCTCCGAAAAGTTGAATATAAAAGGACTGGTAAAATCCCTGTATTTATTATCATAGACGGTACATGGAAGGAAGCACGAAAAATAGTTAGGAGAAGTGCCTATCTAGAGAAACTTCCAATTATTTCATTGAATCCAAGTTTTAAGTCTAAATATGATTTAAGACGAGGTGCGGTCGATGGTAATTTATGCACAATAGAAGCCGCGATCGAAGTATTAAAACTAAATAGAGAGATCGAAAGTGCACAAGTAGTAAATACATTTTACACTCTATTTTTAAAAAGCTATAAGGCAGGCTCAAGTGGACATGAACTTTCACCTTCTAATAAAAATTGAAAATGCCACCCAAAAGGCGGCAAAAATTCTACATCGGTTGCTGGAAATTTTGAGACTGCTGATCTTTAATTTTCTGTTTACCATCCTCCATAAATTGAGAATCCTTTGGTGATAACATATACAAAACCTCTTGAAGCTCCCCAACGTGCCTTCTTTCTTCATCTGAAATGTGATTTAAAACCTTTTTAACTATTTCATGAGATGTTGACATTGCATGAGCTTCATAAGCTATGATAGCCTCAAGTTCACCAGCAATGTCCACACGAATTGCTTGCGCCAGCTCTTCATTTGACATTTGTCTTGGTACATTTGCAACGAATGGATTTCCTAATAACGCCATAGTTTCTTCCTCCCTTTCAATCTTAAATTTATTTTTAGCATCATACTGAATTATTATTCATTTATAAATGCTACTTCTGAAGTCTTCTCTTTGTTATAGTGTATACCCCCCTCTTATAGAATAGAGAACCTTTCCCTCTGAAATGTCGTTAAAACGAAAAGGTGTGTTATCATAGTTTAAAACTTTTCTATGCTGCAACATGTATACCTATCTATAAATATATATATATATATAACTACAAATGTATGTAATCTTTTCTGCTGAATTTATGAGCAGACCTTTAGCAAAATATTACACCAAATAAAACCTCATACGGATTATATATATTAAAAAATAAAAAGAGAGGGTGAAACAAAATAGAAATTAATTTCTATTTTGTTTCACCCCCTTTTCTAATCCAGGTTATATTAATATTCTATTTCAACTACTTTTTCTACTGCTGCTAATAACTTTCCGCTCTTAACGAGTTCAGTAACTTTATCTAGATCTTTATACATAACTATATCATATTCAATAAAGTCTACAGATTTTCTAACTAAATCGTAAGCTTCTTGAGTTGCCATGCCAAGTTTGAATCCAGATTCTTTTCTGAAATCTATAGCTTGACATGCAGCTAATATTTCTGTTGAAACTACTCTAGATGCATTATCAACTATATCCCTAGCTTTTCTTGCTGCTATTGTTCCCATACTAACTAAGTCTTCTTGATTAGCTGAAGAAGGTATTGAGTCTACTGATGCAGGATGAGCTAATATTTTATTCTCAGATACTAAGGCTGCTGCTGCATATTGTGTAATCATAAATCCTGAGTTTAATCCACCATGTTTAGCTAAGAACGCTGGTAAATCGTTTAATTGAGGGTTGATCAATCTTTCTAATCTTCGCTCAGATACACTAGCAATTTCAGCTGATCCAATTCCTAAGAAGTCAAAGCTTAATGCCATAGGTTCTCCGTGGAAATTACCTCCTGAAATTACGTCTCCCTCTTCAGTTACTATAGGGTTATCTGTTACTGAATTTATTTCTCTTTCAACTTGAGCTTTTACATAGTTTATAGCGTCTTTACTTGCACCATGAATTTGAGGCACACATCTTAATGAATAAGCATCTTGTACTCTTACTTCACCTTGTCTTGTTACATAAGTACTACCTTCAACTAGTTTTAATATGTTTCTGGCTGTTGCTAATTGTCCTGGCTGTGGTCTTAGCACATGAATTCTTGGATCAAAAGCATCTGTAATTCCTCTTAAAGCCTCCATTGTCAAAGCTGCTGCTATATCACTAGTTTTTAATAACTTTATAGCATCATAAGTAGCTAACGCTCCTGTTGCAGTTAAAACTTGCGTACCATTTATAAGCGCTAAACCTTCTTTAGCATCAAGTTCTATTATAGGAATTCCTGCTTTTTCCATAGCAACTTTACCTGGTAATATTTCACCTTTATACTCTGCTTCACCTTCACCAATCATAGGTAAAACCATATGTGCAAGTGGAGCTAAATCTCCTGACGCTCCTAAAGATCCTTTTTCAGGAATTGTTGGGTAAACACCTTTATTAATCATTTCAATTAATGTTTGCAAAGTTCCAGGTCTTATACCTGAAAATCCTTTTGATAGTGCATTAGCTCTTAAAAGCATTATTGCTCGTACGACATCAGTTGGAAATTTAGGACCATATCCACAAGCATGTGAGCAAATTAAGTTTCTTTGAAGTGTTTTGCAATCTTCTTTAGAAATACTAACATTACAAAATTCACCAAACCCTGTAGTTACACCATAAACAGCTCTTTCATTTTCAACTATATCATCAATTATTGCTCTTGATTTTATAACTCTTTCTATAGCACTCTCTTTTATAGAAACCCTGCAACCATCTCTAGCTATAGATACCATTTCCTCTAAAGTTAAATCATTTCCTGTCAAAAGTATTTCTTTCATTTTTATTCCTCCTAAAATTTATTAGTAATTTATTTAGACTAGAATATCATAGATCCTATAATACCAAATATCATAAGTGGTATAGTATAATGTAAGAATGTCGGTACACATGTATCCCAAATATGGTCATGTTGACCATCTACACTAAGTCCTGATGTTGGTCCAAGTGTACTATCTGATGCTGGTGAACCTGCATCTCCAAGCGCTGATGCAACACCTATTAGAAGTATAGTAGCTAGTGGAGAATATCCAAGTTTCATTGCAAGTGGGCAGTAAATTGCAGCCACTATAGGAATAGTACCAAATGAACTCCCTATACCCATCGTTACTAATAAACCGACAAGTAACATTAAAACTGCACCTGCCAGTTTACTTCCATTAACCATTCCTGCAAGAGATGTAACTAAAGCTTCCACTGCTCCAGTTTTCCTTAAAACATCCCCATAACCTGATGCAACGAGCATTATAAATGCTATTAACCCCATTATTTTAATTCCACCATCAAGTAATCCATTAACATCCTCAAACTTAACTGCTCCTGAAACAAATATTATAATTAATGCTCCCAACGCTCCAAGAGGAAGCGATCCTGTAAGAACTTGAATTACAAATGCAGACACAGCTCCAATTAGAACACGCCAATGTTTTGAATTCATTTTAAGGTCTCCATCTTTAATTTCATCCAGCCCTTCTATTTGAATATCCTTGTATTCTCTTGGCTTTCTATAAGTATAAAATACAGCTATAAGAAGACCTATAACCATTCCAATCCCTGGAAGCCATAGCACTTTAGCTACATCAGCTGTCATAACAGGTATACCATTTTTAGTCATTTCAGAACTTATAATCCCATGAAATATTAGACCAAATCCTACTGGTAAAACAATATACGGAGCCTTTAATCCAAATGTAAGAGCACAAGCTACTGCTCTCCTGTCTATTTTAAGTTTATTCATTAATAAAAGTAGCGGTGGTATTAATATTGGAATATATGCTATATGAACTGGTATAAGATTTTGAGAAAAACAACCTAAAAAGGCTAATAACATTATAAATACATATTTCTTTTGTCCAACGATTTTAGATATTTTCTTAGCCAAAATCCCTGCTAGTCCAGTTTTATTTACTGCAACTGCTAATGCGCCAAGTAATATATAGCTTAATGCAGTTTCAGCATTTCCTCCCATTCCTCTAATGAGTGTCCTCATAGTATCTCCCAAAGACATACCAGAAACTAAGCCTGCTGTCATGGCTGCAATTAATATAGACAGTAGCACATTAAGTTTAAAAAGACATAAAATTATCATTACAATAACTGATACAACAACTGGATTAAATAATAACATATATTCCCTCCTCGTGGCTAATTGTTATAGATAAACTTCACCTTCATCAACAATTTTCACCTTACCTTTTAAGTAAAATAACTACGCTTCTCTCTTGTTTTTGAGTTAATTCTCCCGCTAAAGTGGATGCGCCTGAAACACACCTTCTTTCCCAAAATAAACTATCTATTCCCTTTACTGCCTACTATTAAATGAATTATTCCTGGAAACTCTACCATTGCACTTGTAAACGATTCCATTGTGATTAACATAAAAATCTTTAGTCTCTTTAACCAAAGGCATAACAATTTTAGATTTATATTCGTTGCTATTTTTTAAATGCTCTACCTCACAATTTATTACTCCGTTAAATCCTGATACTTCTAAAGAACAATAAGTTTTTCATTTTCCTTTTTCACACAAGGATACTCCTTGTCCACCAAAACTGCCACTAACGACTTTGTCGCATTTCCACAAAACTCGCCTCCCATCATCTGAAGCCTAGGACAGTACTACCTTTTCCTTCTTCTGTACAAGGTTTTTCTATGAATTCAACCTGTTCAGCATGGGGGCTTCCATACTCCATAATTTTATTAGCAACATTGATATGAAATTGTCTCGATGCAGACTCTAAAATAAAAACGGTCATATTTTCTACTGGATTTACTTTAATGAAATGTAACTTTATTGTTATAACTTCCTTTTTGTTTTTATTATAAATCAATTTTAACATCCAAACGTCAAATAAGTGTCTATTATGAATTATCAATTAAATTTGATAAAAATTTTAAGTATATACTGCACATTATTAGTTCACTGTTTTTTTACCATAAAAATACATTTTCCCCCTTGTCATAGTACTATTTTGCCTTTTTACACTTGCATTTATATTACATTTTACTATTTACGTCTATATTACATCTATTAATCCAGAATTTCCACATAAAAAGTTCAGCTATAATCTTATTTTGGCATTTTATTTATATTGTAGTATAATTTACATAAGAAATTTTATGGCATTATACGGGAGTGATTCGATGGATTATATATATTGTAAAATGTTTGGTAATTTTTGCGTAACTGTCAATGAAAAAGAAATATTCTTACCATTCAGTAAAGCTCAAGGCCTATTTTGTTATTTACTACTAAATAAACAAGATAACAGAGAACATCTCTCAGAACTTTTTTGGGCTAACCAAGAAGAAGGCAATGCTAAAAAGAATCTAAGAAATGCTATCTATAAAATAAATAAATGCTCTAATGTTCCGGTATTGGTATCCCCTCAAAAATCAATAATTATGCTCAATCCAGATATAAAAATAGACGTAGATATATATACTTTTATGAGTGATGAAAGTGAAATAGATGTCTTTAAAGGAGAATTTCTACAAGGATTTTGCCCTAAAAATGCAGAAAATTTTGAAATTTGGCTATTAGAAATGCGTGAAAGTTTTGAATGTATGTATATTGATAAATTGAATAAAAAAATAGAAAAGGAATTACAAAATAATAATTATGATATTGTTGAAAAATATTCAAAGCTATTGATAAAAATAGATGAATTCAATGAAAATGCTTATATATATCTACTGGAAAGTTACAAAAATCAAGGTAAATATAACCAAGCAATTGAAACATATAATGATGTTAAGAAATTATTTAAAGATGAATTATCCATTTCTCTTAATGATAAAATATTAAATGTAGTTAATGAAGTAATAGATATTATGAATACAGTTAAAAGCAGTAAAAACGCTGATGATTTTTTCTATGGAAGATATAATGAATTGAGGATATTACAAAACAATTACAATAACTTCATGAAAAACGAATCTTCGAAATCCGTATTTTTGGTTGGCGAAGCTGGTATAGGAAAAACAAGATTGAAAGATAAATTTCTAGAAGTAGTAGATGAGGATACAACTTATATTTTAGAAACTTATTGTTTTCAATTTGAAAAGGATTGTATTTTAAAACCATGGACCATAATATTATCCAAGCTCTCCGAAATTATGAAAAATAAAAATATAAAAATCCCAACTTTATGGGAAGATATTTTAGAAAATTGTTTTTCTGAGATTGATGAATTAGATAATAAAGAACGAAGCCTTAAGGTTATAGAGAGTAACTATACATTAAAATATGAAGTCATTGGGAATGTAATTACTAATATACTTACTAAAATAGCATACGAAAAGAAAATAATGCTTATTTTTGAAGATATACAGTGGATTGATTATGGTAGTTTAACCTTTTTAAGCAGTATAATTTTACATGGTCATGCTAACATTTTGTGTTTCATGACATATAGAAATGAATACAACATCGAAATAGATAAATTCTTAGCTTCAGCAAATAAACACAATAAGATTTTAAGGATGGATTTATTAAGATTTAATAATGATGAAGTCGAAAATTTCATTAAAATTGGTCTTCCAAAAAATCATTTCAATAAAGATATAGTAAATAAAATATACAACGAAACTGAAGGAAATGCATTTTTTTTAACAGAATATATTAATACTATAAAATCTAATAGTAGTATAAATATTATGTCTTCTAAAATGCAAGATGTAATGAAAAGCAGGCTTTTAGATATTTCTGAAGGGTGCAAAAACATTTTAAGAATTTCATCTTTATTTTTTGATGAAATACCTTTGTATATTTTACATGAACTTACAAGAGAAGATGAACTTAAGATAATTGACTCAATAGAAGAACTTCAAAATAAATTTATATTAAAAGAAACAAATAACAATAATATAATAAGCTTTATGTTTACTCATCAAAAGTTAAGAGAATTTATTTACATCAATCAATCCTTGGCAAGAAGAAGAATTCTTCATAATAATATAGGCTACATTATTGAAAAGGGTTTAACAAATAATAGAAGTGATATAACCATTTACAATAAACTTGTTTATCATTTTTCAAACGCAAATAATAATTTAGCAACATTAAAGTATAGTATAAAAAGTTTAAACGTATATTTAAATTTTAGTCATGAACTTTATCCAGTACTATATTATAAGGATGTTAATTTTTATAACAATCTATATTTTAGTAACAATAAAACCATTAAAAGCATAAAGAAGATAGAAATTCTACTATTAAAAATAAAAAATGACTGTAGAAACTCTAAAGAAGTTTTAAGATTAGAGATCGAATTTTTACATATTAAAGGAAGATATCTTATAAGAGAAGGAAGCTATGAAAAAGGCGTTGAATTCATAAATGAAATGATAGAAAAAGCTAATGAGATTGAAGATTCAGATTACTCTATAGAAGGGTACAAGCAGATGATATATTATTGTATACAAACTAATAATATTGATGATATGATAAAATATGTAAACATCGGTTTAGATAAAGCAGCAGATTGTAATTATCATATGGAAATAGGCGTATTTCTACGATTTAAAGCCTTATATAAAAAAATGCAGGGAAAATACAGTGAAGCAGAAAGACTCTTTAATGAATCTATAAATATCTTTAATGTAACTAAAAGTGTAGCTGATAAATACGCCTTGAGTATAGCGGCCGCTTATAACTATATAGGCGATATAAGAAGACAAAGCATGAAATTTCAAGAAGCTTTAGACTTTTTTAATAGAGCAATAAAAATATGCGAAGAAAAAAATGTATTCCCCAGTCTTTCTATTTTCAACATAAATGCGGGTGAAACATGTTTCAATATGGGATCATATCCTGAGGCAAAAAAATATTTCGAAAGGGCCATGGATATCTATAAACAATTCGATTTAATGTGGGAAAAGTCTATTGTAGAAGCCTTTATGTCAAGAATACTAATTAGTGAAGGAAATTATGAAAGTGCCTTAAAATATTTAAAAAATTCAGATGTGCATTCAAGGTTGCTAAAAAACCCTCATGAAATTGGAATTGTATATATGGTAAAAGCTCAAATTAAAAGTGAAATGAAAAATAATGAAAAGTTAAATAAAATTTTTAATATGTACTTAAATGAAAATTTACAATTCTATTGTGGAAATAGTATTAATTTTTTAACTACCTCAAAGGATAATTATGAAATAGATTTGCTAAATACCTTAATAAAGGAAAATAGTTATGAGTGCCCCAAAAAATAGACATTTTAATGACGACATAGTATTAGAATGTGATTATAAAGAGGGGAGTGATCAGTAATGATTAATAATATTGATATAAAAAATGCAATGACAGTTTCTTTAGATGATTGTTTACCTACTATGCCTGAATTTATTGAGGGAATAAGGAGAGCTCCAGATAGAGGCTTCCACCTTTCAAAATCACAGACAGAAATATCACTTAAAAACGCACTTCGTTACATTCCAGAAAAGTATCATGAGGAGCTTATCCCAGAATTTATGGAGGAGCTTACTACAAGAGGCAGAATATATGGATACAGGTTTCGTCCCGAAGGCAGAATATATGGAAAATCAATAGATGAATATAAAGGAAACTGTATTGAAGGTAAAGCTTTTCAGCTTATGATTGATAATAATCTTGATTCTGAAGTGGCTTTATATCCTTATGAGCTTGTTACTTACGGTGAAACAGGAAGTGTATGTCCAAATTGGATGCAATATAGACTTATAAAGAAATATCTAGAAATAATGACTCAAGATCAAACATTGGTTTTAGAATCAGGACACCCTCTTGGGCTTTTCAAATCAAAACCCGATTCACCAAGAGTAATAATTACAAATGCACTAATGATAGGCATGTTCGATAATCAAAAAGATTGGGAAATAGCAGAGGAAATGGGTGTTGCAAACTATGGACAGATGACTGCCGGAGGATGGATGTATATAGGACCTCAGGGCATAGTTCACGGTACTTACAATACTTTATTAAATGCAGGTAGAATGAAGCTTGGAATCCCAAATGATGGTGATTTAAGAGGACATATATTTGTAACATCAGGTTTGGGCGGTATGAGCGGTGCTCAGCCAAAGGCAATCGAAATCGCAAATAGTGTAGGCATCGTAGCTGAGGTTGATGAATCAAGAATTAGTACAAGACTTGAGCAAGGGTGGGTTATGAAGCAATCATCAGATCTTGATGAGGTATTCAAAATTGCTGACGAATACTTGGAAAAGAAAGAGCCAATGTCAATTGCATATCACGGAAATATAGTTGATTTGCTTGAGTATGCAGTAAAAAACAACAAAAAAATTGATTTATTATCTGACCAAACATCTTGCCATGCGGCATACGAAGGTGGATATTGCCCTAAGGGAGTAACTTTTGAGGAAAGAACAAGTCTTCTTGCAAAAGACAGAACTAATTTTTGCCAATTGGTTGACAAAAGTTTAAAACGTCATTTTGAACTTATAAAAATATTAGTTGAAAGAGGGACATACTTCTTTGATTATGGCAATTCATTTATGAAAGCAATTTATGATGCCGGTGTTAAGGAAATATCTAAAAATGGAATAGACGAAAAAGATGGCTTTATATTTCCATCTTACGTAGAAGATATAATGGGACCACAGCTATTTGACTATGGATATGGACCATTCAGATGGGTATGTTTAAGTGGAAAGAATGAAGATTTAATAAAAACAGATCATGCTGCAATGGGATGCATAGACCCAAATAGAAGATACCAGGATAGAGATAACTATAACTGGATAAGGGATGCAGAAAAAAACAATCTTGTTGTTGGTACAAAAGCAAGAATACTTTATCAGGATGCTACAGGAAGAATAAACATAGCTCTTAAGTTCAATGAAATGGTAAGAAATGGAGAGATAGGACCTGTTATGATGGGTAGAGATCATCATGATGTAAGTGGTACTGATTCACCATTTAGAGAAACTTCCAACATAAAAGATGGAAGTAATGTTATGGCAGATATGGCTGTACAGTGCTATGCCGGGAATGCAGCAAGAGGTATGAGTCTTGTAGCGCTTCATAACGGTGGCGGTGTAGGAATCGGGAAATCAATAAATGGAGGATTCGGTCTTGTACTTGATGGAAGTTATAGAGTAGACGAGATAATCAAATCCGCTCTTTCATGGGATGTTATGAATGGAGTTGCAAGACGTTCATGGGCAAGAAATGAACATTCTATAGAAACAGTCATAGAATTTAACAATACACATAAAGGTACAGACCATGTTACTATTCCTTATTTAACAAACGAAAAACTTGTAAGGGATACTGTTAGCAAGTATTTTGATAAATAATATATTTAAGGGGATGTATTTATGAAAAAAGGAAATTTGCTTATAAAAAACTCCTCGGAACTTGTTACCTGCAGTGGTAGCAATGCAAAATACGGTGAGGAAATGAAAAACATTCATATCATAAAAAATGGAGCCGTTGTCATTGAAGATGGCATAATTAAAGCTGTTAATACTACAGAAGAAATATTGAAAATTTACAATGAAGCAGATTATGAAGTTATAGACGCATCTAATAAATGCGTCCTTCCAGGATTTGTAGACTCTCACACTCATTTTGTATTTGGTGGCTACAGGGCAGATGAATTTGCTTGGAGACTCCGCGGAGACAGCTATATGGATATAATGGAGAGAGGCGGCGGAATACAAAATACAGTAAACGCAACAAGGAATGCTTCAGATGAAGAACTTTATAATATTGGATTTGAAAGGCTTAATGAGATGCTTAAACTTGGAGTAACAACTGTAGAAGGTAAAAGCGGTTATGGCCTTGATTTTGATACAGAAATAAAGCAACTTAGTGTTATGAAGAAACTTAATGAAGATCATGCTATGGACCTCGCAATTACCTTTTTAGGTGCACATTCTGTTCCACCCGAATACAAAGGTAAAAATGATGAATATATTGACTTCATTATAGATAAAGTTCTCCCTGTGGTTAAATCAGAGAATCTTGCAGAGTTTTGCGATGTTTTTTGCGAAGACAAAGTTTTTTCTGTAGATGAATCACGAAAACTTCTTTTGAAAGCAAAGGAAATGGGTTTTAAACTTAAACTTCATGCGGATGAAATAGTAACCCTTGGAGGATCAGAGCTCGCAGCAGAAGTTGGCGCAATATCAGCCGACCATCTATTACATGCTTCAGATGATGGAATAAAAGCCATGGCAGATAAAAAGGTAATTTCTACCCTCCTTCCCTGTACTGCATTTTGCCTAAAAGAACCATATGCAAGGGCAAGGGAAATGATTGATAAGGGCTGCGCTGTAGCACTGGCATCGGATTTTAATCCAGGAAGCTGCTTTACATATTCAATACCTCTGGTATTCGCAGTGGCAGCTATATATATGAATATGAGTACGGAAGAAGCTATAACAGCGCTTACAATAAATGGTGCTGCTGCTGTCGGTAGAGCAGATTCCATTGGAAGTATCGACCCTGGTAAAAAAGGTGATATTGTTATTTTGAAATATCCTTCTTATAATTTTATACCATATCATACGGGTATAAACATTGTAGAAAAAGTAATTAAAGCTGGGAATGTAGTTGTTAATATATAATTAATCTTAAATAGTAAAGGAGAGAATATTATGTTAAAATTAGTAGAATGCGTTCCAAATTTTAGTGAAGGCAGAAACAAACAAATAATTGAAAGCATAGTTGACGAGATAAGAAATACAGAAAACGTAAAATTACTTGACTATTCTTCCGATAAAGACCATAACAGGACAGTTGTTACATTTGTTGCTTCACCTGAAGATGCTAAAAAAGCAGCTTTTAAGCTAATTAAAAGAGCATCAGAGCTTATAGATATGAGGACTCAAGAAGGTGCTCATCCAAGAATGGGAGCTACAGATGTGGTTCCATTTATTCCAATTCAGGATATTACTACAGAAGAATGTGTTGAAATGGCTAAAGAACTTGGCAAGAAAGTTGGAGAAGAATTAAATATTCCTGTTTATCTTTATGAAGACGCAGCTACTTGTGAAGCACGAAGAAATCTTGCTAAAATTAGAAAAGGTCAGTACGAGGGATTCTTTGAAAAAATAAAACTTCCAGAATGGAAACCTGATTTTGGTCCATGTGAAATGAATGAAAAAAGTGGCTGTATAGTTATAGGTGCCAGATTTCCACTTGTAGCATACAATGTAAACTTAGGCACAGACAATATGGAAATAGCAACTGCTATTGCTAAAAAAGTAAGATTTATAGGTGGAGGGCTTAGATTTGTAAAGGCTATGGGCGTTAAACTTTGTGAGAGAAACATAGTTCAGATTTCTATGAATCTTGTAAATTATGAAAAAACCGCCGTATACAGAGCCCACGAAATGGTTAAAATGGAAGCTTTACGATATGGAGTACCCGTTGTTGGCAGTGAAGTTATTGGATTGGTTCCTTTGAAAGCATTAATAGACTGTGCTGAATATTATCTTCAAATAGAAAACTTTGATATAAGTCAAATACTTGAAAAGAAACTTTCAGAATAAAAACTTAAAAAGCTTTCAGGGTAAGGAACCAAGAAAATATAATTAATTATGATGAGGAGTCGAATTATATGAGTATTGTTCCGAGTGATATTGAAATAGCTCAAAAGGCTAAAATGCTACCCATTGCAAACATTGCTGAAAATTTAGGAATTGAAGATGATGAATTAGAAGTTTATGGTAAATACAAGGCAAAAGTTTCTTTAAGTATTTTTGATAGATTAAAGGATAAAAAGGATGGAAAGCTAATCCTTGTAACAGCAATTACTCCAACTCCTGCAGGTGAAGGAAAATCAACTACTGCTATTGGTCTTGGAGATGCCTTGAATAGAATAGGTAAGAAGACATGTATAGCATTAAGAGAGCCCTCTTTAGGACCCGTATTTGGTATGAAGGGAGGAGCAGCCGGCGGCGGATATGCCCAAGTAGTTCCTATGGAAGATATTAACCTTCACTTTACAGGAGACATGCATGCTATAACTGCATCAAATAATTTACTTACTGCAGCAATTGATAACCATGTTCATCAAGGGAATAGCCTTAAGATAGATATTAGGCAGATTGTATTTAAAAGAGTTATGGATATGAATGACAGATCTCTTAGAAATATAGTTGTTGGTCTCGGTGGAAAGGTGTGTGGTTTCCCACGAGAAGATGGTTTCATGATTACCGTCGCATCAGAGGTTATGGCTATTCTTTGTCTTTCTAAAGATTTAATGGATCTTAAAGAGAGGCTCGGTAAAATAATAGTAGCTTATAACATGGATGGTAATCCAGTAACTGCAAAAGATCTTAAAATTAATGGAGCGATGACCCTTTTGATGAAGGATGCTATAAAGCCGAATATAGTTCAGACATTAGAAAATTCGCCAGCAATAATTCATGGCGGACCATTTGCTAATATAGCTCATGGTTGCAATAGCCTCATAGCTACAAAGCTTGGTCTTAAACTTTGTGATTACTTAGTAACTGAAGCAGGTTTCGGTGCTGACCTTGGTGGAGAGAAGTTCTTTGATATAAAATGTAGATATGGAGAATTGAAACCATCCGCTACAGTTATAGTTGCTACTATAAGGGCACTGAAAATGCATGGTGGAGTATCTAAATCAGATTTAGGCATAGAAAATCTTGAAGCCCTTGGTAGTGGGTTTGAGAACTTAAAAAAACAAGTTGAAAATATAAGAAAATTTAATGTACCTGTAATGGTTGCTGTAAATAGATTCAGTAACGATACAGAAAAAGAAATAGAACTTCTTATATCAAAATGTAAAGAGTTCGGAGTTGACATAGCCCTTAATGAAGTATGGTCTAAAGGCTCCGAAGGCGGAGTTGATATGGCCCGAAAGCTTATAAAACTTGTTGAAACAGAGGAGTCAAACTTTAAACCTATTTATGATGTAAGTAGTTCTATAAACGAAAAAATCAACACAATTGTTAGGGAAATATACGGTGGAGATACAGTAGTGTTTGAAGCAGCTGCTAAAAATCAGATGAAAAAACTTGAAGAATTAGGCCTTGATAAGATGCCCCTATGCATTGCTAAAACTCAATACTCCCTATCTGATGACAATAAACTTCTTGGAGCTCCAAAAGGTTTTAAAATTACAATAAAAACTGTAAGAGTCTCTGCAGGTGCAGGATTTATTGTATGCGAAGCTGGCACTATAATGACCATGCCAGGACTTCCTAAGGTTAGCGCCGCAGAAAAGATGGATATAGATGGAAGCGGAGTTATAACAGGATTATTTTAGACATATGCTCATATTATGTTGAAAAGATAGAGAAAGGAGTACATTATTATGTTATTAGTTGATAAAAGCGTTAGAGAATTCATTGACCAAACCTCCCAAAATTGCCCCGTACCAGGAGGGGGAAGCATTGCCGCACTATCAGCTGCATCTGCTGCAGCACTTGTTTCAATGGTTGCAAGTTTGACTATTGGTAAAAAAGGTTATGAAGATAGTGAAGTCATGATGAAAGAAGTTTATGAACAAGCCAACAAATATAAAGAAAGATTTATAGAGTATATAGATGCAGACTCTGAATCTTTTCATGGAGTAATGGCTGCCTTCAAATTGCCAAAAAACAGTGATGAAGAGAAATCTGCAAGAAAAGAAACTATTCAAAATGCATTAAAGCATGCATCAGAGACTCCATATAAGATAGCAGAAGATGCGTATGCACTTATGGATTACTCAGAAAAAGCAATAAAACACGGAAATAAAAATGCAGTAACTGATGGTGCTGTATCAGCTATGATGGCAAGAAGTGCAGTTCTATCAGCTCTTTACAATGTAAAAATAAATCTATCCTCAATCAATGATAGTGAGTTCGTAGCTCGATTTGAAAAAAAAGTATCTACTCTTGAAAAAAATGTAGTTGAAAGAGAAAAACAACTACTAAGCAAAGTAGTTTTATAATAGGGATAGATCCCCATAGCCATCAACCTAAGGTAAATCATAATTTGCCTTAGGTTGTTTTTTAATATGTTTAAACATACTTAATATGCTTATCATACTGAAAACTATATTTAAAATAATGATAGTGATGTAATTATAAATACATAAATAATTTGGGAGGCTAAATACAATGTTTGATAAAAATTATAAAATAACGGATAAAACAGTTTGGCAGGGACGCACTGATAGTGAAACCAACTATGATGCTTTTAGATGGCATCAATGTGTAAAGATAATAGATTTAAAAAGAGATGATTTAATTTCCTACACCGGTAAACTGGGATTTGCTTTTATTGGTTTTTGTTGTGATGAAGGTGTAAGGCTTAATAGTGGCAGAGTAGGGGCATCAAAGGGTCCTAAAAGTATAAGAAAAGAATTATCTAACCTTCCATGCAATTTTTCACAAGAAGTTAAACTTTTTGATGTAGGAGATATATTATGTGAAAACTGTACCCTTGATGAAAGCCAAGCTCTTCTATCAAAAGCAATCGAAAAGATTTTAAATTTAAATCTTTTTCCTATTATTTTGGGCGGTGGTCACGAAGTTGCTTTTGGAAGTTATATGGGTACATTAAATTACTTATCACAAAAAAGCCAAGAACCTAATATCGGGATAATAAATTTTGATGCTCATTTTGATTTAAGACCTTATACAAAAGTGACCAGTTCCGGAACAATGTTTAGACAAATAGCAGATATTTGTAGTGATAGGGATCTTCAATATTCTTATTTGTGCATCGGAGTTCAAAAGCACAGTAACACCATAGATCTTTTTAAAACAGCTGATAGACTTGGAGTTAAATACATGCTTGCGAAAGATATAATAGATAGTGACAGTTGGCCGCTTATGGAGGAAATAGATAATTTCATAAAATTTAAAGATTATCTATATGTAACTATATGCTCCGATGTATTTTCTACAGCTTTTGCACCAGGAGTAAGTTCGTCACAACCACTTGGTCTCGATCCTGAACGTGTATTAAAGTTTCTTAAATACATTTTAAGGTCAAATAAAGTAGTAAGTTTTGATATAGCTGAGGTTTCGCCAAGATTTGACCAAGACGACGTTACAGCAAACTTAGCAGCTGTATTGATTTTTTCTGTTATCAATACACTTTGTGAAACAAATAGTTTGTCTATCTAAAACTTGTTACATATTAATAATAAATTTGAGTTTACCAAGTCCGTGAATCAGTTTTTTATTGGTGGTGCAGGAGCTATGAGAATTAGCATTGATGTATTTTCTATATTCTTCCTGAAATTATTTTCGGACCAATTTATGGGGCACTTGCTGGTGGTCTTGTGGATATTCTTGCATATATTATAAGACCTCTGGGACCTTATATTCCACTATTTACTTTAACAACAACGCTTGCAGGCTTTATTCCAGGACTAATATGGAAACACACAAAATTTACTAAAGTTGCAAAACAAGTTAAATACTATATTACTTGTTTTGCAACTTTAGGATTAATAGGAATTGTTAATACTATTGTAATATTGCTATTTCCAAAATCAAATTTAGGCAAACTTATATTTTCGCTTGGAAAGAAAACTCAATTTATTGGTATTGGACTCGAGATTATAGCACTGCTTGGTTTTGTAATTTTGGTTATTAATAATGTGATTAAAAGAAACAATAGTGAAAATAAACTATATGATAATTATATTAAAATGATTTTAGCAATAGGATTGCCTGCAATTGTAATTTCATCTATTAACACTTATTTTCTAATATTATTTATACCAGGGCTTTCTAGTGTAGGTTTTATGGTTTTATGGCTTCCTAGAATTGCAGAAACATGTCTAATGATAATAATTCAGTCGTATATAATATCTATCCTTTTAAATGTTTATGAATTGGTCTTTAGAATAGATCTTAAATGTTAATTTAGTAATAATCATTGATGATTATATTAAAAAACCACACTCCTAATAATATAGGAATGTGGTTTACAAATATCTAAATTTTTTAATACGTTGTTACTTTATACTATGCAGTTATATTTGTTGCTTCATCTCTTTTATCTTGTATCAATTTTTGCACTTTATCTGCATGCCCCTTCATTGATATAGATATGAATAAGAATACAACTAACATTGCCGCAAGGACTATTACATCTTTTGTAAATACGCCATAATCAATACCTGATACTACTTCTCTTAACCCAGATACTGCATAAGTAAATGGCATAAATGGATTTAAAACCTTAAACAAATTAGGTACAACTTCTATTGGGAATGTACCTGCACAAGAAGTAAGTTGAAGAATTAATAATACAATTGATATTAATCTTCCTGCTTGCCCAAGTAAGAATACCATGCATTGAATAATCGCTATAAACACATTTGATAAGAAAATATTAAACAAGAAATACAGTAGTATATTACTTGGTCTAAGACCTAATAACATTACAGCTCCACTTGCAAGTACCGCTTGCATAGCTCCTATAGCTCCATATGATAAGAACTTACCTGCTACTACAGAAGCTGGGCTTGCTGCAATATCTGCATCTACCTTATCTGTAATTACAAAGAACATCATTAAAGCTCCTACCCATAATGATAGTGGAATGAAATATGGAGTAAATCCTTCACCATAAGTTTTAACAGGATTTATTGGCTTTTGATCCATAACTACTGGCTGCGAGAATGTCTCTCCCATAGTTTTACTATCATTTTTCAAGCTACTACTAAGGTCCTTATGACCATCTGCAAGCTTTTTGTTAAGTTCTTTAGAACCATCTGCTAACTCTGTCATGCCACCATCTAATTTATTAGTACCATCATCTAACTTGCTTACCCCATCTTTTAGCTCAGGTAATTTACCATTTAAAGTACTAATTCCTTTTGTAAGCTCTGCTGAACCTGCATTTAGTTTCGACGTTCCATCTGCTAAAGCTGGCATCTTTTGACTAAATTGTGCTAGCCCTCCTGATAAAGCTCCTGAGCCTCCCGATAAAGCTCCTGAACCTACCGCTAACTTCTGCACGCCTCCAGTTAAAGCTGGGATTTTATCATTAAGCGCTGAAATTCCTCCTGATAAAGCTCCTGAACCTGCAACTAACTTCTGCACGCCTCCAGTTAAAGCTGGCATTTTACCATTAAGCTCTGAAAGTCCATTACCGAATTTACCATTCATACCATCATATAGCCGATTTAGACCTCCACTAATTTTAGCTGCACCGCCCGCTGCTTCACCTGTTTTTTCTGCAAACATTCCAGCCCCTTTTGAAAACTCTTCTGCACCTTGTGCAAAGTCATGCGAACCCTTTACAAAATCTGAAGATTTCTCTTGTAATAGCTTAGATCCTTCTGCTACTCCATGAGCACCCTTTTGAAGTCCATTCATCATCGCTACGTTGTTTTCATCTGTAGCATTTTTATTTAATGCAGTTAATGTAGCTGAAACGACTTGCATATTTGCATTATCCATTGCGTCTGGATTAGCTTGTAAAAATGCTTCCAGTTTCTCATTTGCTTGTTGCAATGCCATTTGTGATTTTTTACTATTATCTAATAAAACATCTACTCCGCCAGCAACTTTTGCACTGCCCACGCTAAGATCACTCATGCTATCTTTCATTTTATCATATCCACCACTAAGCTCTTTTGATCCACCATTTAACCTAGTTGATACATAATTTAACTTAGTTGATCCATCTTTAGTTCCTGCAAGCCCTGAAGCAAGATTTGCTGCTCCTTCTTTAAGTTCTTTAGTTGGAGGTACCATTTCAGTCGTATATTTATCATTAAGCTGTTGTACCCCCGTTACCATAGTTGATACTTGCTTATCAAGCTCCAATAAGCCATTATTGAGCTTATCTGCACCACCATGAAGTTTTTGTACTCCTGTTCCCATAGATGGTACTTGGTTGTTAAGCTCCGATAATCCATTATTAAGCTGCGATAATCCATTATTTAGCTTATCTGCACCACCATGAAGCTGATTTACCCCACTTACCATTGTAGGCACTTGAGCTTTAAGCTCCCCTAGCTTGCTAGTTAATGTATTAGAACCCACTAGTAATTTCCCTACTCCATCCATCATTTCTGGAACATTACTTTTAAGTTTCCCAGTTCCATCTTTTAACTGATGCGTACCATCTTTTGCTGTAACTACACCGTCAGCGAGTTTTTTGCTTCCATCAGAAGCTTTTTTCATACCATCTTTAAGTTCAAATAAACTATCAAACACTGCTGTTGCGTATTCTTTTGACATACTTTTGGTTAGTTCTGATTTAAGCTGATCTAAAACTTTACCATTGATTTGTGCTGCTAAAAAATTCCTCTTTTCATTTGCACTATATAATATAGTAGCTTGTTCTGGTTTACCTTTAGTCGAACTTAAAGCATTTTGCGAAAAATCTTCAGGGATTACGAACATGGCATAATAATTCTTTCCCTTGACTCCATCTTCAGCTTGCTCTTTTGTAACAAACCTCCAGCCTACTGCTTCCTTATCTTTAAGATTATTTACTAAATCTTGACCGTAGTTAACTTTTTTTCCGTCCTTTAAGCTTCCTCTATCTTGGTTTACCACAGCCACTGGCATATCCTTAATTCTAGCATATGGATCCCAAAAAGCATCAAGATAAAGTAAACTATACAAAAGTGGAACTATAATAATTGCTACTACCGATACTCGTATGAATCTATTTTTAAATATACTTGAGATATCTCTCCAAGCTACTTTTAAAAAGTTCATGTTATCACCTCATCCTTTATATATATAATTATTTTCTACAACAGTTTTAACAACATTAATTTATGAACTGACTAGTCAGTCATATATGTATATTTTACATTTTTTTTTCATAAAGTCAATGTATTTTTTGTTAACAAAAGAAGTAAACGTGCTCATTAATTTTATAATTTCATTTGAAATAAAAAACAGTAAGATATCCTATTATCTAGAATTATCTTACTGTGTATTTTTACTTTATTCCATTTAGTAGGTGCTCCATAAAATTATCTGTAATTTCATCTAATTTCATACTATCATTTTTAATAACATTATAAACGG
Organism: Clostridium sp. CM039; assembly: GCF_055081075.1. Classification (NCBI taxonomy): domain Bacteria; kingdom Bacillati; phylum Bacillota; class Clostridia; order Eubacteriales; family Clostridiaceae; genus Clostridium; species Clostridium sp. CM039. Next base: position 3,017,357 of record NZ_CM143649.1, on the reverse strand, counting down.
CTACTGATACTAAGTTTCCAAAATACATATATGTTAAAAAAGAGGATTCACATTTTTTTATAGATCCCTCAGCCATAGCACTTGCTAAGAATTTTTCAATATCTTCCATATACGCCTTTAGCATTCCTCTAAGCTCAGAATGTCTTATTTTCCCGCCCCATGCTTGACTCATTATAACCTTAAATAAATCCCTATTTTCATATGCCAATTTTAACTGATCCTTGGTTAGTTCTCTTAATTTACAGGTATAGTCTCCCTTCCCTGTAGTAATTTTTTCTATTTGTTGCCTAAGTAAGCTTACTCCCTCTATAATTATGTATTTAAAAACCTCATCCTTACTTTTAAAATAATAGTATACCGTACCTTTAGCTACTCCAGCGTTTGCTGAAATCTCATCCATAGTGGCTCCGTCATATCCATTAGTAGAAAAAGTTTTAATTGCAGACTGAAATATAGCTCTTTTTGTTTTATTCATTAACTCACCTCAACTTATCAATAAATTTATCTTATATAGTTATTTTAGTATTAAGGAACATTAAATCTTATTTCAAATATCTTAATCGATATTTCAATAATACTATACTATATCCCTATAAATTGAAAGTATTTTTATACATTATCTAAAATTAACTTTTCAACTTTTAGTTTTCCTAAAGTATTAAAATATACAGTATGTCATTAAATCATCTTCTGCAAAGCTGCAATTTCAACGACTTCAGAAGGAGATTTACAATTTCGCTGAAGCTTTTTTTACTGTACTAACTACCCACACTTATAGAAGTTGGGGGACTTTCCTTCTGAAATTTCGTTAACCATTCATTTCTATTTTTACCATTTATGTAATATATATTTCTGTTAAAATCAAATATTAATTTAAAAATTCAATAAATTAGATTATTTAATTGTAAATATAATGGATTAATATATTAATAATGGATATACTATGATTTATAAGTTATAAAAATTCATAATTAAAGGGTGATAATATGAGAATACCAAACCACATAGGAGTAATTCCCGATGGAAATAGAAGATGGTCGGTAGATAATGGTTTATCAAAAGACAAAGGGTATTCCTTTGGACTAGATCCTGGTCTGTCTTTGTATAAACTTTGCAAAGCTGTGGGCGTAAAAGAAATAACTTATTATGGGTTTACTACTGATAATACAAAAAGACCACCCTTGCAGAGAGAAGCTTTTGCTAAAGCTTGTGTAGATGCAGTAAAACTTTTAAGTACACAGGATGCTGATTTATTAGTAGTAGGAAATAGTGCCTCACCTATGTTTCCTAAAGAACTACTTCCTTTCACCTCACGTAGAACCTTTGGTAAAGGTGGTATGAAGCTAAACTTTCTCGTAAACTATGGCTGGGAATGGGATCTAAGTAACCTAGATCAAAACAAAAGTAGCAAGAGAAGTAATATATTTAATTGCATAAAAACTAATGATATCTCTAGAGTAGATTTAATTATTCGTTGGGGTGGAAGAAGGCGTCTTAGTGGATTTTTGCCTTTACAATCCATATATTCTGACTTTTACGTTATAGATGACTTTTGGCCTGACTTTAAACCGGAGCATTTATCAAATGCTTTACATTGGTATGATGATCAAGATGTAACACTTGGTGGTTGATATATATAAAAAAATAACTAAGTCACCTATTTTGAAATAGATATAAGTTTTTAATAGACTATATCTATTTTTTTATATGCTAAAAATGATTATTAGATTAAATCACCGATATATTTATTATCTAAAATAAAGCATACAACTAAACATTATAAGTGGCAGCTCTAGTTATATGCTCTGTGAGTCCCTGAAATACTAATCTGTAAATCTTTTATTTTGCTCAACTACCTCATATGCGTAGGCTTCATTTTTTTCTTGTCTTATGCTTCCATTATTATTAATTCCTGTAACTATTGTAGGTATGTTTACTAACTTAATGTCTGTGCCTTCAATCTCAACATACCTTTCTAATCCATCTTTAGATGATTTTTTATTACTTAGTTCTCTTGACTTCATACTCCCCACATTTCATCTCTCCTTTCAAATATTATGCTATCCATTAACAAATGCTTATATACTTAATAATTTCTAAAATATTTTATTTGCTATGCGATATTTTAATAAAAAGAGATGCTATTATTTTTGACAAAAATAAAAACGCTTATTATGCGTTTTTATTCAATGGACTTATTAATCATCACCTGCTGTGCTGCAATAACGACTTTAGAAGGATATCCGCTTTAAATTTTTCTAGTCCTATTCGTTGAATGAAATCTCCTAGTTTCTCTCCCATATTTCCATTAACCTTGTAATATTCCATTAAAATATCAACCACAATCAATACCTTTTCTTCTGTTAATTTATCTGCAATAATATCAGCTACCCTAGGGTTAAATCCACCACTACCACCTGCGACTATCATGTATCCTTCCTTGTCACCTATTATGCCTAAATCCCTAGCGTACACACTAGTGCAAGCATTCCTACAACCAGCTACTCCAATCTTTGTTCTACAAGGCATCTCCATTCCATGGTAACGCTTATCTAAAAGCATTCCAATTTTCAAGGAATTTTGTTTCGCTCTTTTGCAAAATGCTGCAGGGCACATATGAACATTTTTTACAGAGTTTAGGGATTTAACTCCTGGCTGCATACCTAATTCTTCCCACACTTTTGCAACATCTTCAGATTCTAGTCCTAATATTGCAATTCTCTGCCCTGAGGTCATTTTTAAGATTCCTTTATATTTTTCAGCTACTTCAGCTATTTTTGATAGCTGTTTTGAGGTTATAAATCCCCCCGGGATATGAGGCGTTACACCATAAGTTCTTTTTCCATCTCTTACTTTTTGAAGTACAGCATATTTAGGTTCCATTTAATTTCCTCCTATTCCATGGGGATCGTAACAACCATTAATTATTATATTGCTCTTTATGTTACTTTCTTGTGATTTGATTTGTTCCTATTATACCATTATATTCTAAACCTTTAATGAAATTATAAGTATATTCCTCATTAGAATTTTCAATAAACGCTTTAATCCATACATGTCTAAGCATGTAAAATATATTTACATCTCCATTTACCATTTCCCAATAATTTTTATGAATACAGCTTGTAGTTTCCCATTCAAATATGTCATTTTCAGATTTTATAACCCTCATTACTCTATCACAAGGCATACCTTCTAACAAATTATTATTGAGGGCGTTAAATACTTCTTCTGGCCTTCCTTGCATTTCTTTTACTTTTAAAGTTTCTCCAACAGTTTTACCTTGCTTTGCAAAACATGCTTTAGCGATAACTTCTGCTTCTTCTCCATAATTTTTAATCATTTCTGTTATTATAAATGCTGTTCTAGTTTCCACTTTTCCGATTTTATCCTGTAACCAGCCATGAATATTAGATACATCAATTATATCTTCTATATTTTTCGTGGTATCTATTGGACTTCCGTAAGCCGCTGATTTTTGGGCAACATCTTTTGCATTGTCACCGTATTCATCTATATAAACTTTTCTTAAATTTGTCTCTAAATCCTCTGCCAATAAAATTTTACTAAATAACCATGTGTGAATAGGTGCTAAAAAAGCGCTCATTATTATTCCTCCAATATCTATTTATTCTTTTATATCATCTCCTGCGGAGCTGCATTAACGACTTCAGAAGTAGATTTATACTCCCCCTTATAGCATTGGGAGACTTTCCTTGTGAAATGTCGTTAACTTATAGTCTAATAATACTATATTCAGCCAATACTTACGGTAACTTATGTTACCATAAACATATCCCTATAAATTAATTACTATTTCAGAAATGGTTAATTATATTTTAAAAAAATAAAAAGAGCATTAAAGCTCTCTTTACTAAATTAGTTTTATTATTCTTCAGCTCTTATTGCTGATTTGCGTTTTGCCTTCTTCATATCAGATGCTTCTATAGTCTGTGGTTTTTTAGGCTTATTATCTTTTTCTTTTGCTGGTGTCTTCATTTCTTTATATGGCATAAAATCACTCCTTCATAAAGTATTTTTTACTTTTAGTACAATTTTATTCATATATTTATTTTTATTTAATGTATTTTTGAGGATTTTTAGGCTCACCGTTCTCTCTTACCTCAAAATGCAGATGAGGTCCTGTGCTATTCCCGGTACTTCCTACTTCTCCTATTTTCATACCACCCTTAACTACTTCACCTTTTTTTACAGTAATGACACTACAATGTGCATATGTAGTTTCTATTCCTCCGCCATGGTTGATTTTTATCACATTACCATACCCATCCTGCCAAGCTGCATAAGTGACACTACCATCTAATGCCGCACTTATTGTTGCACCAAAACTCGCTGCTATATCAACTCCTTTATGCATTTTTCCCCAGCGCGCACCAAATCTTGAACTTATACTACCTCTTGATGGACTATTTATAGCTTCCAATCGAGGTGTTATTGGGTTATTAGTTCCTACCAATATTTCTTTGCTTTGCGCTGGCGTTATAGTATCTTCTTTTAAGACCTTTTCAGATATGATATTATTGTTAATGGCTATTACTTCGGTAGTAACCTTTTTCATTCCATCACTACCTTCACGACCTACCTTTTTAACACCATTCATTAGTTTACTTGAAGATTTTATAATTGTAGTAGGGTATATCGCTTGTTCTTTAATTATATTTCCTACTATCTTTACTGTAATTAATGGAACTTGTGCTTTATTGTTATATTTAATTAATTCCTTAATAATTTCATTATTTTCATATAAGTTTCCTGTTTTAACCTTAACCGGTTCATAACTAATTTTATTCTCTATATCTGTTTTTATTATGCTATTTAGCTTCGAACCCTCAGAATAATAATCTTTTACAGAGTTCAAAATTTCTTTCCCTTGATTTTCATTTGTTACATATGCCATTTTTCTATTATCTGATTTCATTAAAAATACGTCCACTACTACATTGGATTTTTTTAACATTACTTTTTTAAGGCTATCTCCACTTATAAACATAGCATCATCATTTACCTTTACTTTACCTAAAGTTAAACCTTTTATTGTAATTACATTCCCATATTTGGATTTAATTTCGGATTGCAATTCCTTATATGTTTTATTAAATTCATTCTTATTTTTTACAAATGTTATGGTACTGCTCCCTATACAAACTTTATAACCATAAAACCTATATACATTTAAATACACCATAGTAGCGGTAATCATAAGTGTTATAATTACCACACCTATATTCATTTTATTTCGTTTTAGAGCATTCAATATTCTACCTCCCGTAATACTTACTTAATATTACCTTTTATTACAAATAATATACATTCTTGAAACATCTTTTTTATTTGTATCTTTCACTGTATGGTATACTATATGTTGAATAATAAAATCCCTATAGATTAATACATTATATAAATAACCAGCAATTTTGTATTTTAAAATTATATTTCTATAATTTTAAAAGAAAGGTAGTGACTTTATGAGTACTTTCATGTTTAAGAATGAAAACTATAAATATACTCCTGTGAGTAATATCTTTATAGATAAGTTTATGCCTAGAGCTAGAGGAGAATTTGTTAAAGTTTATCTTCTTGGGCTAAAATATTGTACAACTGGAGAAATAGGTGCTACCTCTTCAGTTATAGCAAATACGCTTGGACTTCTAGAAACAGATGTTGTAAATGCTTGGAACTATTGGAATGATGAGAACCTAATTAAAATGACCCCCATTGATAATATGGGTAACTTTAATGTTGAATTCTTGGATTTATTAGATGTTCCAAGTGACAATATCCAAAACATAAATTTGCTTGAGGAATTAACCAATTCTTCAATAAAAGGTATGCTCCAAGATATTGAAAAACTATTAGCCAAACCTCTTTCACCGAAAGAAATGACCATGTACCTAAGTTGGCAAAAAGATTATAATTTCCCCCCAGAACTAATCCTTTTATTAATTCAATATTGTGTATCAAAAGGTAAAGTTGACTATAGATACATTGAAACCATTGCAATTGCATGGCATGATGCTAATATTCAAAATATTGAAGGTGCTCAATCCTATATAAAAAAACATGAGGATAAATGGATAAACATCAGAAAAATCTTAAATTACCTAGGAATAAAAGCTCCAGAAATAATGAAACCTCAAGAACAAATATTAGATAAATGGATAAATGTTTATAAATTTTCTCTAGAAATTATATATAAAGCTTGCGATATTTGTTTTGATAGGCTTAGCCGCGCTGATTTTAAATATATCGATGGGATTCTAAATAGTTGGTTTAAAGACGGCATAAACTCTTTAGAGGATATAGAGAAAAAAGATAAAAAACGTTTAGTTACTAATAAAAAAACTACTGCCGGTGGAAAGCCTGCTAAGGGAAGTTTCAATGATTATGAACAAAGAGCTTATAACTTTGATGAACTAGAAAAAAAATTACTAGGATGGGATAATAATGATTAAAGGATATCAAACCAAAATATTAGCTATATATGATCGAATAAGGCAAGAAGAAGAGGCTGACTTTAGAAAAAGAAAAGTTCACATAGAAAAGACTCACCCTGAGATTATTGAACTAGATCACAAAATAGGTAAGCTATGTATAGAATTATCCATTAGTGCTTTGAAAAGTATCAACAATAGAGATGAATATTTACATTCTTTGAAAGAAAAAATAATAGATCTAAGAATGAAAAAATCTGAGCTATTAGTCTCTAATGGTTTTGATATGGAATACTTGAATTTGCATTATAGATGCACAAAATGTCGCGATACAGGTTTTATTGGAAATACTAAATGCCCTTGCTTTAAGCAAAAGGTTATAGATGTTTATTATACTAGTTCTGAACTTCAAGGTATGTTAAATACCAATAACTTTGATAATTTTAAATTAGACTACTATCCTTCTAGAAAAAGTGAACTTGAATCAGAATCTCCTAAAAAGAACATTGAAAAGATTTTATCTAGGTCTATGAGCTTTTTAAAGAATTTCAATACCACTGATGAAAATTTATTATTCTATGGAAGTTCTGGTACAGGAAAAACCTTTCTGTCTCATTGCATTACAAAGGAATTACTCGACAAAGGTTCTTTTGTAGTATATAGAACAGCCGAACAATTGATAAAGGCTTTAAAAGAAATTCGATTTAATGGCGACACCTCTTTAGAGGAACTACTAATAAATTGTGATTTACTTATTATAGACGATTTGGGCACTGAGCAAATTTCAGATTTTACTAAAACAGAAATGTTCAATCTACTTAATACCAAATTATTAAAACAAAAAAAAATGCTAGTATCTACTAATTTAACTCTTGAAAATTTATTAAATACCTATACTGAGAGAATAACCTCTAGATTAATTGGAAATTTTACACTTTGCAAATTCTTTGGAGACGACATAAGAATTAAGAAAAATTTGAGTAAATCAAAATAATATAAAAATATGCACATTAATAAAAAGCACATATTACTATAAATGCGTTTGTCCTCATGAATTACTTCTAAGACCCTCAAATGCATTTTAAGTACTATGTGCTTTTGCTATCATATTTCTTTATCTTCTATTTTGATATATAAATGAATCATATAAGAATATTATTCATTTATAATTTTCCAGCTACCTTCTCAATCTTGTCCTTCAATTTTAAAAGCTCCCTTCTTATCTCCTTAAAGTTCCCAGAAACCAATTCCTTATTTCTAACTACAATCTTCCCATTAACTATTACCGTATCCACATTCCCTGCATTAGCTGAATATACCACCGCTGAATAGTAATCATATATTGGTTGCATATTTACTGATTTAGTTTCTATTAATGTTATATCAGCTTTTTTACCGACTTCAATGGATCCCACTTTATTTTCTAAACCTAATACCTTTGATCCTCCCATTGTTGCCATTTCTACTAATTCCACTGCGGGGAATAAGCTTCTATCGTTATTATATAATTTTTGTATTTTTCCAACTAGACTCATTTGGGTGATTATGTCCATGGTGTTTCCGCTCATTGGACCATCACTTCCTAGTCCTACATCTATACCTTTTTCTCTCATTTTTAATATGGGAGCCACTCCCTTTGCTCCTTTAGCATTTGCCCCTATATTATGACTTACCTTAACATTATGCTTTTTAAGTATATCTATGTCTTGTTCCTCTAAAGTTACAGCATGTGCTGCTATAAAGTTAGAATCCAGTATTCCTAAGCTTTCTACATACTCCACTGGGGTTAGCCCTAATTCTTCCTTATATTTTTCAAATTCGAAGTCCATTTCTGCTAAATGCATAGTAAAAGGCACCTCATATTTTTTAGATATTTCATAGGCCATTTTTAAACTTTCATCACTATTGGTATAGGGTGCATGGGGTGCTATTCCTGGTGTTATTAATTCATGCCCCTTCCATTTTTCAATAAATTCTATAGAGTAATCTAATCCACCAAAGGGTTCCTCAGTATCTGGTGCTTGGAAATTTATAATACTATTACATAGTATTCCCCTCATATTTAACTCTGATGTTGCCTTTGCCACTTCATCTTCAAAGTAATACATATCACAATAGGTAGTTACTCCACCAAGCAACATTTCCGCCACTGCATATTTCGCTCCAATATAAACCAATTCCTTATTCACCAACATATTCTCTAATGGGAATAAATATCTTTTTAATCTATCCTTGCAGTCATCCGCTAAGCTTCTAAACGGAACCATAGAACCGTGGCAATGACAATTAATCATTCCTGGCATTAATATTCCATCTTCACCATCTATTATGTTATATCCTTGAAACTTATTTTCTAAATCAGCTCCACCAACTGCCTTTATTTCATCTCCCTCTATTACGAGCGTACCATTTTCTATAACTTCTTTATCCTTATTCATAGTAATTATGTTTACATTCTTTATTAAAATTCTATTATCTTCTATTCCTTTTTTCATATGCTAATACCGCCAATTTTTTTATTTTATCTTTCACTACTTTCTTTAAACAATGAAACAATCTCCTGTTTTTTAACATCTATTAATCCTTTATCAGTTATCTTTAAAGCTGGACTAACTGGTAGTGATAATGTACTAAATGACATTATTTCATTCTTATGGTCATATCCCAATTCCTTCATAGCGTTTCTTATTTCTTTTAACTGCGATGCTAAAACCTCTATAGGAACATCACTTACTATTCCACCAATTGGTAATGGTGCTGAACCTAGAATGTGACCTTTATTTGCCACCGCATATCCACCTTTGCAGTTTATAACTTCATTAGCTGCCGCTATCATATCCTTAACATTTCTTCCCATTACCATAAGATTATGGTGGTCATGGGCCCAAGTAGTAGCCACAGCTCCTTCTTTTATTATATTACCATCTACTATACCAAATGCTTTACCCTTAGTTTTTCCGTATCTTTCAAAGACTACTATCAATGCACAACCCTTTATTTCCCATTGAAGTTCCCCATTTAATGATTTAATTATAACTTCTCCCTCTTCAGTGAATGTTGTATCTTGCTCCACCTTCATTGTTCTACAAATAAGCTCTCCATTTAATATAGGAGTTTCCACCTTAAAATCTTCTTCGTTTAAAGAATTTAACTTTATGCTATTATAAAATTTCCTAGGAAATCCTTCTTTTTTATTTTCTTTCACCTTTACAGTTTCTTTTATGTTTATACCTTCTTTTGAATTTATTTGCGAATAACTATTCCCTTCACACTCTTCCTTATTATATATCACTTTTCCATTTTTATATACCGAGTGTATCTTAAACTCTTTAACATCTTCTAATAATATAAAGTCTGCCATCTTTCCTGGGGCAATAACTCCTCTATCTAAAAGTCCCATTCTTCTAGCAGGAGTATATGTAGATACATATATAGCGTTTTCTTCACTAAATCCCATATCCATAGCTTTCTTCACTAATTTATTTAAATGTCCACTTGTTAGCTCGTCAGCCATTACATCATCTGTAACCAAACAAAAGTGCTCATATAAATTATTATCCCTTAAATAATTCATATTTTCTTGACTCATAGATTTCTCTTGTATTTCTAAAAACATTCCACCACTTATTTTTTCTTCTATAGATTTTAAACTCTGCTGAGTATGATCCCCATCCACCCCCCTATATATGTACATAGCTAAATCTAACCCTCCAATCTTAGGACAATGACCTTCTATTGGAAAATTATTCTTTTCTCTCTTGATTAGATTTATAATCCTATTTATATTAGAATCATCCTCTTCTATTAAATCCTTAAAATTCATTACCTCTCCTAAACAAATAACCTTCGGGTATGCTAAAAGCTCACCAACTTCTTTATCACTTATAAATCCCCCTGTGGTTTCAAACTCCTTTGATGTTGATGGTACTGAGCTTGGTATTCCATAAAATATATCTATTTTTTCCTCTTTACTTATAAAAGCTATTATCCCCTCCACACCAAAAACATTAGCAATCTCATGTGGATCAGCCACCACCGTAGTTACTCCATGTGGTATAACAGCCTTAGAAAACTCACTGGGAATAGTCATCGAACTCTCTATATGCATATGAATGTCAATAAGGCCAGGGATCATATAATTCCCATGTCCATCTACAACTTCTTTACCACTTAATTTACCTTCATATTCTTTGCCTATATATATAAATTTTTCATCCATTATTGCTACATCTGCATTAATGAATTTCTTAAAATAACTATTATACACTCTGATATTTTTAACTATTAATTCAACTTCCATAATACACCTCTTTAATATATATTTATCTATTCAAATTATGCAGGCTTATTTTTTACTTTTATACCTGAATTTAAAAAATAACTAGTCTCAATCATAAAGATTTTGACTAGTTATTTATTTAATCTATATAATTAGTTCATAATTCTATTCCAAGTATCTATCCATTCACTCATTAATGGATTAACCACTTTATAATCTATAGTTTTAGCATTTTTCACTGTTGGTCCATAGGTTAAATTTTTACTTTCCTCTTCAGTCAAAGAAACCTTTTTATTTACTGGTGATTCACTTAAATTCTTAGCACCTTTATATTGAATCTCTTCACTTAAAACATAATTTATAAACTCATAAGCTAAATCTTTATTATCTGAATTCTTATTTATGTTTATTGAATTAAGGTTTAAATATCTTCCTGACTCTGGAGTTATAAGCTTTATTTCTGGTGATGCATTAGTAATCATTTCATAAGCAAAGTCAGCTGTTACCGCTACTGTTATTTCTCCACTAGCAAACATATTAGATAGGTCTGAAGATTTACTATAAGTTTTAACTACATTAGGCTTTAATCTTTGTAATTCTTTAAATGCAGCTACACCCTTGTCTTTAGATACATCTACTCCTGCTTTTTCTGCTGCTATATAAAGCATAGCTGGACCAAAGGTTGTTGTTATATCTGGTATAGCTATTTTACCCTTTAGTTCAGGCTTCCATAAATCTTCCCAAGAAGTTATTTCAAACTCTACTTCCTTTGGATTAACAGCTATTCCTATGCTGTTTAATGCATATGCTGGTCCAAATCCATCTTTTATTGTTCCTTTGCCCTTATCTACTACATTTTCACTATTAGGAATTTTACTGTAGTCAAGCTTTTCAAATACCCCTGCCTTTATTCCTTGCTCAGCATAGCTCTCAGCTAAGTATATTAAGTCTACTGTTGACTTTGGGTTGTTTTTAAGTTTTGTTAATCTATCAGAGTTATTACCTGTTTCTAATACTATTTTAACTCCATGCTTTTCTTCGAAAGGTTTAAGTACATTTTCTGTTAGCTTGTCTTCATTTAACCCAAAAGTTGAAATTACAAGTTTCTTTTTTTTACCCGAGGCTGAAGATCCACCACTACATCCAACAAATACAGTTGCTAGCAATCCTAACGCTACCGTTACTACCAAATATTTTTTTAACATATCCATTCCTCCTAATTTGCTCAAATTAATAATATCCATTTCAGCTTATACTAATACTATTTTATTTTCAGGTAAGTAAAGATTTATTTTATCTCCTTGAGAATAAACTACATCATTTTGGCTATTTACAACTAAATTTCCCACAGTGGTATTTACATTATACTGATATGATTTCCCTAAGAATGTTCTTATTTCTACAGTTCCCTCTATAGTATTTGACGCTTCTATTGATGCTATAACTATATCATCTGGTCTTATTGTACCTTTAACTTCTGCCTTGTCTATTTTAGGATTTTCCACACTAAACTTTAATCCTTTATTACTTTCATATAATCCATCTTCTACCTTTGTTAAATCTATAAAGTTTTCAAATCCGACAAATCTAGCAACAAACTCTGTGGAAGGATTTGAGTAAATATTTTCTGGAGTATCAAATTGCTCTATTACACCTTTGTTCATTACCGCCACTTTATCTGATATAGAGAAACACTCCTCTTGGTCATGGGTAACAAATAAAGTAGTAATGCCTAAGCTTTGTTGAAGCTTTCTTATTTCAACTCTCATCTTCAATCTAAGCTTCGCATCTAAGTTGCTTAAAGGTTCATCTAAAAGTAATAGACTTGGCTCTATTACTAACGCTCTAGCTGTTGCAACTCTCTGTCTTTGTCCTCCCGAAAGCTCCTTTGGATATCTTTTAGCATATTGATTCATATCTACTACTTCTAATATATCTTTTACCTTTTTCTTTATTTCATCCCTTGATATCTTCTTCATTTTTAAACCAAATGCTACATTTTCTTCTACTGTTAAGTGCGGAAATAATGCGTAGCTTTGAAATACTAATCCGAAATTTCTATTATGAACAGGTATTTTTGTATAATCCTTGCCTCCTAGCATAAACGTTCCATTGTTTGGCTCTATAAATCCAGCAATTACTCTTAATGTTGTAGTTTTACCACATCCACTAGGTCCTAAAAGAGATACAAGCTCCCCTTTTTTAATGCTTAAATTAAAATTTTGTAATATATTGTCTTTCCCATCATATGATACTGCTATATTTTTCAAGTTTATTAAATTCATGTGTTACCCCCACGTTTATTAGCATTATTTAAGGCCTATTACGAACATATTTCGCCTAAGAAAGACTATCTAATCCTAAAGTTTTTTCTACTATAAACATTATTCCAATTGTTATTAACATTAATATAACTGATAATGCTGATACGGTTGGATCATAGTTATACTCTACATAACTCATCATACTAATTGGCAAAGTACTTACTCCTGGCCCTGTTAAAAATATTGATACAGGCACATTGTTAAAGGAGTTTATAAATGCTAACATAACCGCTGCTATAATTCCTGAAGTTATATTTGGCATAACTACCTTAAAAAAAGTATTTATTTTTGTATAGCCAAGACTCATTGCAGCCTCTTCTATTGAATAATCAAATACCTCTAAACTTGAACCAACAACTCTAATTATGTAAGGTACTATTACCAATGTATGACCTATAAATAAACTCATGTATACTGAAAATTCTAATTTTATTACTAAAAACTGAAATAATGCAAAACCAACAACCACTCCTGGTATTATTAATGGTGAAAAGAAAAAACTCTTTAAAACACCCTTTCCTTTGAAATCAAATCTGCTTAATCCGTAAGCTGCCGGTATTCCAATTAACAGTGCTAATACTGTAGACCCACAGGATACTAAAAAACTTACAAACATTGTATTCATAAACATATCTGATTGAAATACATTTGCATACCACTTAATGCTAAACCCCTTTGGTGGGAATGCAATATAACTTTCTGTTCCTATACTTGTTAACGCTATAATTACTAATGGTGCTAGTAAAAATATATATACTAATGCTACGAATATAGTAAGTAATTTGCTTTTTTTGCCTTTCATGTTATAATCCCCTCTTATCTAATCTAGACGCTAATAAGTTTATTCCTTTTATAACCAATAATGTTGTAACTATCATTATTGTTGCAACAACAGACGCCGCTTGCCAGTCACTTAAGGTCATCGCTTCTTGATAAATTAATGTGGCTAACACTGTATTTTTATTACCACCTAATAACTGTGGTGTAGTATAAGCAGTAAGTGCTCCTGTAAATACAAGGACTGTTCCAACTATTAATCCCGGTAAACTCAGTGGGAATATAACCTTAAAGAAGGCCTTCACTTTATTAGCTCCTAAACTTTCCGCTGCTTCTAATAAGTCATTATCTATATTTTCTAAAACTCCTACTAAAGAAATAATCATTAGCGGTGAAAATAAATAAACTGTACCAACTATGATTGCGCCTTCAGTATACATCATAGTTAAAGATTCATTAATAACGCCTAAGCTAAGTAACACTTTATTTATAACTCCATTTTTACCTAAAATACTCATCCAAGCAAAAGAACGAACAATTGAATTTGTAAGAATAGGGAATATGGTTAATGCCATGAATAACCCTCTAATCTTCTTTGAGGTTCTAGACACAAAATATGCTGTTGGAACTCCAATAACCACGCATATTGCAGATGATATTAAAGCAATTCTTAATGTTCTATAAAATATCTGCAGCGTATACTTATCTCCAAAGAAATTTAAATAATGATCTAAACTAAAGCTTCCATTAATACTAAAAGTAGGAATTATAGTACTAACTAAAGGTACTATAAGAAAATAAGCTAGTAATATTAAACACGGTACAAATAATACGTAAGTCCATTTTTTCTTCATAGGTTTAACTCTCCTAAAATTTTATCTTAATGATATTTTTGTTCGGTATATATAATTTATATTTATTTCACAAAACCAATAATGTGGCAAAATATTGATATTCGTCCAAAAAATACGAACATTAATTTATTTTAATTGCTTATTATATGTGTTTATGCTACTATAACGATCGAATGTTGTCAATATTTTTATTTTTTCAAGACAAAAAATCAAATCACTCTAAATACATTTTGAATCTTAATTTTCCATCAAATATGCCGGACGTAAAAAAAGTCCTAAACAAATGTTTAGGACTTTTTTGGAGCTGGCAATAGGAATTGAACCTACAACCTGCTGATTACAAGTCAGCTGCTCTACCGTTGAGCCATGCCAGCAAAAATGGCGACTCAAAAGGGATTCGAACCCTCGACCTCCGCCGTGACAGGGCGGCACTCTAACCAACTGAGCTATTGAGCCATATATGGTGGGAACAACAGGGTTCGAACCTGTGACCCTCTGCTTGTAAGGCAGATGCTCTCCCAGCTGAGCTATGCTCCCATATATGTTTTAATGGTGACTCCTAGGGGAATTGAACCCCTGTTACCACCGTGAAAGGGTGGTGTCTTAACCGCTTGACCAAGGAGCCTTATTATTTTTCAATGATTCTTTTGATAAGAATCAAACTTATAAATTAGATGTTCTTTTATTAAACTATAACAGTTTAGTAAAAATGGCGACTCAAAAGGGACTCGGACCCTCGACCTCCGCCGTGACAGGGCGGCACTCTAACCAACTGAGCTATTGAGCCATATATGGTGGGAACAACAGGGTTCGAACCTGTGACCCTCTGCTTGTAAGGCAGATGCTCTCCCAGCTGAGCTATGCTCCCATGTATGTTTATGGTGACTCCTAGGGGAATTGAACCCCTGTTACCACCGTGAAAGGGTGGTGTCTTAACCGCTTGACCAAGGAGCCATACTAATTTGTCACTTTATTTATTATGGGCTTACGTCTTGCAACCCGACATAAACTATAATACCTAATTTTTCTTAAAGTGTCAACATATTTTCTTATTTTTTTTATTATTTTTTTTCTCAAAACACTCAAATCCAGTTAAATCAACGGTTCCCCTTATAGAATTTTTTTTATGTTTTTTTGAAAATAACTGACTTTTACTAAACAATCACAAACAAATTCTATGGTTATTTATAAAACAAAATAAAAATTCATTTTCATCCTACTGATTTTAGGGTAAGATTATATGTAACCACTTTATAATCTAAAAATATTTTTTCTCGAAAGGAGAGATTTTCTTGAAACATTCTCTTATAATAATTGGCGGAGGTGCCTCTGGTTTAACCTCTGCTTTAATAGCAAAAGATTTTGGTATAGATGTAGCAATAATTGAAGGAACCGACAGAGTAGGTAAAAAAATACTAACTACCGGTAACGGTAGGTGTAATATCAGTAATGTACATATAAATAATGATAGATATCACAGTGAAAATCCAAATTTCGCAGGTTATACGCTAGATTCTTTTACCATAAAGGATACTATAAATTTTTTCGAGTGTTTAGGAATACCTTTAGTTACAAAAGATGGCGGTAAAATGTTTCCTATGTCATTGCAAGCCTCATCAGTACTTGATATACTACGCTTTGCTATAGACGAAAAAAAAATTCCACTATATACAAATACCAAAGCTAAGGAGATTATTAAAACAAATAAGGGTTTTAAAGTTTATAGCACAGATAATTCTACATATG
Source organism: Clostridium sp. CM039 (assembly GCF_055081075.1). NCBI lineage: Bacteria > Bacillati > Bacillota > Clostridia > Eubacteriales > Clostridiaceae > Clostridium > Clostridium sp. CM039. The sequence goes on along the minus strand of NZ_CM143649.1, from coordinate 3,000,925 downwards.
AATGTGAAAGGTTGATTATTGCGACCGGTGGTAAATCAGCTCCTAAAACGGGTTCTGACGGTTCCGGCTATTCATTGGCTAGGCAATTAGGTCATAGTATAATCTCTCCTGTACCAGCCCTTGTACAGCTTAAATTAAACTATAATAAACTAAAGGCTCTATCTGGAGTAAAGTTTGATGGCTTTGCGGAAATATTTATAAACGATAAATATGTTCAAAAGGAATTCGGAGAAATACTTTTCACAGATTACGGCATTTCTGGTCCTCCTATTCTTCAGCTTAGTAGAACTGCATCTTATGGTTTATCTAAAAATAGCAAGGTTTCTTTAAGTATTGATATGCTACCAAATATTAGCTACGAAGATCTAAAAGCATTTTTAAATAATCATTGGTCAGTATTCCCAAGTCGCTGCGTTCATGATTCATTCATCGGAATAATTAACAAGAAGATCATTCCAATAATTTTAAAAGAAGCAAATATAGATGACATTCATAAGCCTTGTTGCGATTTGGCCTCAAATGAAAAAAATGCTCTATATACTTTGCTAAAGCGATATCAATTTGATGTTTCAGGTACTAATTCTTTTGCAAATGCTCAGATAACTGCAGGAGGCATTAATACAAAAGAAATTAATCCCGAAACCCTAGAATCTAATATTACTAAGAATTTATTCTTTGCGGGAGAAATATTAGATGTAGATGGCGATTGCGGTGGTTTTAACCTTCAATGGGCATGGAGTTCTGGTGCTATTGCCGGCATCAACGCCTCCAAATAAAAAATAAGAGTTTGAAACGTGAAAGTTGATTAAGAAATTCTAATATTTTGTAAATGTAAAATGCTCTAATGCTTACATTCGGCATACTGCCGGTTTGCTGGCCTTCCTTCCAGGAAGTCTCACGAGAATTTTATATTTACAAAACAAGAATTTCTAAATCAACTTTCACTGTTTCTGCACTTCTTATTTCAATTCACTTCCAGAGAGATTTCATACTATATCGTACATACTAAGATGTATCTAAGAGGTATGTCGAATAATACAAAAACTACTTGTGATTAACGATTTTCTTATATCCAAGTACTTTCTAAGAGAGTCAGCTCAGTTCCCTCTTCATTTATAATTTTATGTCTACATATTATCTTATCTTCTTCTCTTATAACCTGCGTGCTTACCTTTATGGTCTCTCCGTATGTTGTTTCCTTGATGTAAGTTACCTTAATATTCCTTAGTTCGTAGTTCAATACTATATCCTTAGGAACTGTTTCTAAAGCCCAAGCAACATATTTAACATTATTTACGTGCATATTCGTGTCAATATCACTATACCTAACTTGAAAGTTTTTCTCGCTATGCACTGTAGTTATTGGTACTATATCCTCAATGTCTATGGGTGTATTATTGCTATCATCTATACCATAAGCCTCATACATATCTTTCGTAATCCTTATTGGTCTTCTTCTGTCTGTATTTATTAAAATCCACACAGAACTCGCATGTCCTATTTTATTCCCTTTCATATCAATAATTTCATATTTCCTGTATGCATAAAATTTATTGAAAGAATGTGCAAAAGTTCTAATCTTTATAGTTTCATTTAATAAAGGATATGACTCCATTGTTATGTCCCATTTATATAACACCCAAGCTGATTTATTCTCTTTAAGATGTTCTATTCCAACTCCAAGCACTTCACTTTGATACATTGCCATATCACCAAGATAATCTATAATGCTTGTCATCAAAGCTCTTTTATGAATATCTACTTCATAATAATGAATATTATAATCTCTATCTGTAACCTCTGGCATTTTGCCCATAATACCCCTCCTATATTTCTCATGAGTACATAATATAATAACTATTAATTTCTACGCTTCTTAGTTTTCTTCATACTTAAAATAATACCAAACTAAACCAACACAGTAAACATTAACTGTATAGTATTAACATAAAGTTTGTTAAATTTTTATTTAGCTATGTAATTATTATCAAAATAGTGTTAAAATATTGTTGTCAGTATTCATTATGAAACTGAACTATAAATAAGGATTATGAATAGGACGACTTATATCCTTATGGAATAAGAGCGGGGGGAACACATGATTAATAATAATTCTATTAAACTTAGAAGAATAAAAACAAGTGAACTTACAACTATTGGTATGCTATCAGCTATTTGCATCGTACTTGGTTTAACTGGATATGGCTTTATTCCACTTCCTGGTGCCAAAGCTACTATCATGCACATTCCCGTTATTATAGGATCAATAATAGGTGGCCCTATGGTAGGAATGACTATTGGTTTAATATTTGGGATGTTTAGTATTATGCAAAACATAACAACTCCCAATTTACTCTCTTTTGCTTTTATAAATCCTTTAGTATCTGTATTACCAAGGGTTCTTATTGGTCTTACTTCTTACTATGTTTATAAACTAATCCACGTTAAAAATGATAGCCTAAGGATTGGACTCGCGACCGTTGTTGGTTCGCTAACTAACACTTTTGGGGTTCTTACTATGATATATGTTTTTTATGCGGCTAAATTCGCTGCTTCTAAGGGCATAGATCCATCTATTGCTGCAAAGACTATTTATGGTATAGGTATAATAAATGGTGTTCCAGAGGCCATCATAGCTACTGTAATTACAATACCTGTTATCCTCGCCATTAAGAAAATAAAGAAAAGATAAAAAAATAAAAAAACAAGACACTTAGCAAATGCTAAGTGTCTTAATTTTTTTATGCATTTAATGCAGTCATTAATTCTTCCAAATTAAGACCATGAACCATTGCTGCTTCTTCTAATGTTTCAGCTTGCGCTGAAGGACATCCTACACAACCCATTCCAAAGCTCATTAATACTTCAACTGATTCTGGATTTTGTCTTACAACTTCACCTATTGTCATATCTTTAGTAATTTTCATATTATATACCTCACTTTATGTTAATTTAACCCTAATTCTCATTATATTTTATATGCTTAAATTTTACTAGTACGCACTTTTTTAATCTATAGTATGCACTTGTATACCTTAATATATATTTCCTACAATAATTATAATTCCCTATAATATAAAAACCATACATATTAAAAAAATATCTTTTGTATAATATGCATGTCTATATGCTATATTTCAGTTAACACCATTGTTTGATCTCTTTTCGGTCCTACTGAAACTATGGAAACTTTAACTCCTGTAAATTCTTCAATTTTCTTTAAGTATATTTTTGCATTTTCAGGAAGTTCTTCATAGCTTCTTGCATCAGCTATCTTTTCATCCCAACCATCAAACTCTTCATATACTGGCACGCATTTAGCTAAATCCTCTAAACTTGCTGGGAAATAATCTATAACACTACCTTCAAATTTATATCCTACACAAATTTTAATTTTTTCAAGTCCTGCTAAGGTATCTATTTTAGTTACAGCAAAGCTAGTAAGTCCCGAAACTCTTGCTGCAGTTTTTAATATAACAAGGTCAAGCCATCCACATCTTCTTGCTCTACCTGTTGTTACTCCAAATTCAAAACCTTTTTCGCGAATCCAGTCTCCTACTTCATCATCAAGCTCTGTTGGGAATGGTCCTTTTCCTACTCTTGTAGTATAAGCTTTCGCTACTCCTACAGCATTTGTTATCATAGTAGGTCCTATTCCTGCCCCAACACAAACTCCACCTGCAATAGTGTTTGATGAGGTTACAAAAGGATATGAACCATAATCTATATCAAGCAACGTTCCTTGTGCTCCTTCAAATAAAACATTTTTTCCAGACTTTATTGAATCGTAAACTTTAACTGATATATCTTTTACAAAAGGTCTCATTCTTTCTGCATACTCTAGGTACTCCGTATATATTTTATCAAAATCTAAAGCTTTTCCACCCAAAACTTTTGTTATTATATCATTTTTCATTGATAAACTAATTTTAAGCTTCTCTTTAAAAACATCTTTTTTCATTAAGTCACAAACTCTGATTCCACTTCTTTCAAACTTGTCAGTGTAACAAGGTCCTATACCTTTTTTTGTAGTTCCGATGTCATTTTTACCTCTAGCTATTTCATATAAATTATCTAACTCTTTATGATATGGCATTATAACCTGTGATCTATCACTAATTATTAATCTTTCTGGAGTTATTTTTTCGCCTAGTGCTTCTAAGTAGTCAATTTCTGTAAATAACGCTTCTGGGTCTACAACCACGCCATTACCTATTACATTCAATTTATCTTTATATAATATTCCTGATGGTATTAAGTGAAGTTTATATTCCTTTTCTCCTACAACTACTGTATGACCTGCATTGTTTCCACCTTGGAACCTGACTACTACGTTAGCTCCCTCAGCAAGATAATCTGTCATCTTACCTTTACCTTCATCTCCCCATTGGGCTCCTAAAACTATAAATGCTGACATATAAATTCCTCGCTTTCTTTCAGTTCACAATAAAATTTCTTAACTACTACCGTTAAGAACTTTTATTGTCTTCTATGTTTACTTCATGTTGAATTATACACTTTTAATATTCATATAACCAATTATTTAGATTAAATTCTTAGTCTTCTTTCTGAGCTATGTCTCTTGCTACTACAACTCCTGTTGTAGATGCTTGCATTAGACCTCTAGTTATTCCCGCTCCATCCCCTATTGTATATAAATTTCTAACAGATGTTTCAAACTTATCATCTGTACTAATCTTACTAGAATAAAACTTCACCTCAACTCCATATAGCAATGTGTTTTTGCTATATAAACCTGGTGCTATCTTGTCAAAAGCCTTTAACGCTTCCACAATAGACGTTAAGTGCCTTTGTGGTAATACAAAGCTTAAGTCACCTGGTACTGCTGATTTTAAAGTAGGCGTCGTAGTTGATTTACCTAATCTGTCATAATCTGTTCTTCTTCCTTTTAGTAAATCCCCGAGTCTTTGAACCATTATCCCTCCACCAGTTAACATATTACCTAGCTGAGCTATATATTTTCCATAACCTATAGGTTGATTAAATGGCTCAGTGAAAGTAGTAGATACAAGCATCGCAAAATTTGTATTAGTTGTTCTAAGCTTTTGGTCGGAGTAACTATGACCATTTACAACTGCAATCGTGTTGCCATCATAATATTCCGCTGACACTACTCCCCCCGGGTTCATGCAAAAGGTCCTAACCTTGTTATCAAATGTATCAGAATAATATACTAATTTTGCTTCATATAAGTCCTTTGTTAGATGATCCATAACAGAATTAGGTACCTCAACTCTTACTCCAATATCTACTGCATTATTAGTAACCTTAATATTATGTTTTTTAGCTTCATTTGAAGCCCATTCCGCTCCACCTCTACCCGGCGCCGCTACAACATACTTTGCATTAACCTTAAACACACCATCTTTATTCTTTAATAATACTCCAGTAGCCTTATTATCTTCTATTAATATTTCTTCCACTTCACTAAGTTCTATAAATTCTGTATTTGTATTATCAACTAAATGATGGTACATAGATTTTAAAACTTCATAGGCAAGTTCTGTTCCTAAATGCCTTACTGGACATTCAACAAGACGAATATTGTGCTTACTTGCTTCATATTTAACTTCGTCAACTTTGTCACTATTAATCCCATATACCTTCTCATTTGCTCCAAATTTTATATATATATCATCGCAATACTTTATTAATTTTTTTGAATCGTCTTCAGAAAAATATTCAAGAAGTCTTCCCCCCACCTCAGGGCTTAGAGAAAGCTTACCATCTGAAAAAGCTCCAGCACCTGCCCAACCAAACGTTATCCCACAAGGATTACATTTAACACACTTTCCTGTGTCTCTAGCTGGACATTTTCTTTTTTCTATATTTCTTCCCTTATCAACTATAAGTACACTAAGTTCGGGTTTTTTATTAGAAATTTCTAGTGCCGTAAATATGCCCGCTGGTCCAGCTCCTACAATAACTACATCATAAAAATTTTTCATTTCATATTCCTCCTTGTATTACTCTGTAGGAAATAAAAACTATTAATGGTTACCATACTACTTAATGATATCAGAGCAGTATAAACCAGTCAATATAAAGTGCGAATATTAATAAATTATTTTAAGTAATAGTTCGTATATACATTGTTTATCTAAAATAAAAAATACACTTACCCATATTGAATAACTGTATTTTTCTGTTAAATAATTTTCCTTAAGACTATTTATTAACAAAACTTTTATAAACATTTATATTATCTAGAGACCTTATTCTTTCTGAAAATTTGCCTTCCTTTGTATCCCCTAAAGCCTTATTCATATCATACATTCTTGCATCCATTATATCTAAATGATGTAGCATTTCCGCTTCTGGTATCATAGGTTTTTTAGGGCTCCCATATTCTGCTTCATAATGATGAGCTAGCACCATATGCTGTAACAACATAGATACTTCAGTATCTGCTTTAACCTCAAGACTCGCCGTTTCTATCATTTTAATTCCTTGAACTATATGACCTAAAAGTTGACCCTCTACTGAATACTCGCTTACAATTCCAAGTTCACTAGCATTCATTTCATATATTTTGCCAATATCATGAAGTATTATACCTGCATATAGCAAATCCGTATTTAGAAAGGTGTAAATTTCGCTTAATTTTTCTCCTGCCTTAAGCATGGTGGTTGTGTGATATAACAGACCTGATCTTATAGAGTGATGGTTAGACTTAGCAGCTGGATAATGCATTAGCTTTTCCTCATTATGCCCTAAAATATTGGTAACTATATTTTGAATATCTATATTTTTGATTTTAGATAAATAATTTAAAATATCATCATACATTTTTTCTGGTGAATACGGTGCCACTGCAACATAATCACAAATGCTTACTCCATCTTTTTCCTCAGTTAGTCTTATCGCTTCAACTTTTAATTGAAGCTTTCCTCTCCACTCATTTACCGTGCCCTTAATTTTCACTAAGATGCTTTGTTTAAATGTATTTTCTAATTTTTCATTCCATTCCCAAAGTTTTGCATTTATATCACCGGTGGCATCCCCTAAATTAAAATCCAAATATTTATTTGTGTTACTGTTGTTGGAAACCTTGCTATCTACAGATTTTATAACATAAAAACCTTCAATCCTATCACCTTTCTTCATTCCACTTATCTTCTTCATTTCCATATTTATCTCCTTATATTGTAATAAACTTATTATATCTAATACATTATGCCGATACAAGTGCTTAATATCTCTATGTCAATCAATTAAATTACATAACTTTAATATACCTTTTAATTATACATCAATATTGTTTGTAAAATTTAGAAATCCTTAAGTTAAGAAATATTTTTAATTCTTTTTTAATTATTATAAATTGGATATAAAAAATGAATGTATGATTTAATAAAAATCATACATTCATTTTTTATATTAATTATTCCTGGTTTATATTAAATATACTTATTTTACTACTCTTTTTCCTATTATAAAATTACTTTTATAATATCCAGTTAATTCAGATATTTTTACAACATCACCAGTTTTGGGAGATTGTATAAATTTATTATTACCAATATATATTCCCCCGTGAGATGCTTGGGAAGGCGATGCTGGATTTGTCCTAAAGAATACTAAATCACCTTTTTGGAGACTATTTATATTAACTGAGGTACCTATATTTATTTGGTCCATAGTCGTTCTAGGTAAATTTATACCTATGTTTTTATAAGCATATTGTATAAGACCTGAACAATCAAAACCCCCACTTACATATTTGCCATTAGAATTAAACTTCGCTGGTGTTGTACCACCCCATAAGTATGGCATTCCTAAAAACGTGTTTAACTGCGAGATTAAACTCTCTATGTTTTTTGTTGCAGTACCTTGTTGTCCATTTGAGTCATTTTCTATGACATCACCTCTACTTGGAGTGTCATTACCTAGGCTTACGTATGTTTTAGCTATATATCCCCATTGTCCATTATACTTGATTTTATAAAAATCATTTTGTGTTCCATACAAATCCACTTTTGCATTTATTTTTATTGTGCCCATGATATTATTACCCATAGACGCCGTTTTTCTTACATTTAAACTTGATGCTGTAATATTACCAATTCCAGTAATCACACTGCTTGTACTATCTGTGTTTGAATCCTGTGCTGTTGTAGCTTTCACATATTGCTCACTTACATAACCTGTTTTGCCACCATAATTTATCTTACAAAAACCATTTGATTTTTCATACATTGTCACTTTAGTTCCGCGTGTAATAACATTAGCAACAGAATAATTTATCCCGAATCCTGTTCTTACATTTAAATAATCTGTTGTTACTGTTCCTGACGTCCCCGCTCCATTTGTTGTACTCGTAGAACCAGACGTATTTGCCGATATTTTTATATATGAGCTATGTACATATCCAGTTTGTCCTTTATAATTTATTTTATAGAATTCCCCTTCTTTACCAAGTGTCTCTACCTTCGCATTTCTCGCAAGAGAAGATATAATTGATGATGAAATTGATGATTTTTGCCTGACATATAATGAACTTGCAGTCACCGTTCCATTATCAGCGAACACAACATGTGAACCCGCCATAGTTAATAACATTGCTATAAAAGCTACTCTTTTTTTCATATGCTTACCTCCTATATTTTAAATGAATATGAATTATCGAAATATGTAAATTATTTCTAATGTAAATGTTTTATTTTTTTCTCCTAGAGTTTTACTTGCATTTTTAGTCTCTGCAATATTTTCCAGGAAATATTTTGAGAATTTAGCTTGTCTACTTATTATAACTAGTACTATTCATATTTTTACATCAATCTTCCCCTTTAATTTAAGACTAATACCAATGTCACAAATTTTTCCTTTTTTTTGTACAATACCATTGTAACAGAAAGTAATAATTTTTTATATACATATAATTTATAAAAAACCACTGATTTTCATGACTTTTACCTGTATTCCACTTATTAAATCAAATAAAACGAGGATATAATTATACAAATAATCTTTATATTTCTCAATTCAATTACGTGGTAATATTTGTTAAAATGTATTATAATTATTATTGTGTTACAACATTCTATTTAGCATCTATGAGCTTATTTTATGTAACACGAATCTTGCGAGGTGATAATTATGCCCAGAGGAAGAAAGAAAATTGAAAATTCTAAAAGTGAATTGATTCATGTGAGAATAAGTGAAGAACTATCAAATGCCCTAAAAAGTTTTTGCAAGGCAAGTAATATAAATAAAAGTGAAGGAATAAGACTCCTCCTTGAAAGTATTCTGAAATAAATGCTACACTAAAAAAGTAGTTAAGATATAACTCTCAACTACTTTTTTACTATCCTTTTAAATTATAATCCTCGGTGCTTCAACAGCTCCGAAGGAGCTGCATTAACGACTTCAGAAGTAAATTTATACTCCCGCTGAAGTTTTCTCTTTGTCATGGTAATCAACTCCCATTTATGGGAATATGAGAATTTTCTTCTGAAATATCGTTAAAAGTTCTTGCCACAAGCAACAATTCGTTTGTTACCTTTTATTAATTTACTTTTATCTACTCCAACTTTCACTTTTATCTTTTTCATTTATATTCAACCTCACCTTATATATAATTACACTTCTAGTGCTAATAAAACACGATTGTTTCCTCTTATTTGTTCTGTCTATCAGTATTATTACCCAATATATGTAATATTAATCAATCCGTTAAATATAAAAGCCTGGAGATAGATTTCTCTACCCCCAAGCTACGTTTTACTATATTTCTATTCATACTATGCCACTTTATAACTCACCGTCTGTCTACTTTTGCTCTGCTGAACGTACAAAAAAGCACCAGCAGTTATGCCAGTGCTAAAAAATATTTGTTTCCATATTACAAACTTGGAGCTGAAAAAGGGGATCGAACCCTCGACCTACGCGTTACGAGTGCGTTACTCTACCAACTGAGCTATTTCAGCATATACAAAACAATTTAAACTAATACCTATACATGTTTTTATTTAGTTGCAACCCATTTATATCTTTAAATGAATTAGTAGCAATCAAAATAATATCAACTAACACCCATATTCCAAAACCACCAAAGGTTAAAATCATTAAAATTCCCGTACCTATTTTACCTACATAAAATCTATGAATACCAAATGCCCCAACAAAAATACACAGCAATAAAGCAACTAACCAGTTTTTTTCACTAATAATCCGTTCACCAGTCGTATTAGGTTGAATTAATAAATTAATCCCACATATTTTACAAAAATTAGAGCTATCTTCGTTTTGAGATCCACAACTAGGACAGAACATTAGATCACCCTTTTTAGCTTATTTTGAATGCCTTTCTTACATTTTATCATATATGGTATCATTTTACTATATGTATGGGCTAAGTGTTTTTAAAATAATTATGATTCTTAAAGTAAAAAGGAGTGACGAAAACGCCACTCCAAGCTATAACGACATATCTTTCACACAATTAAGTTTTTTCATATACTCACTTTCAACAGAATCTATATCCCTCTCATTTGATTTTTTGACAATAACTTCATCGTTAATTTGTGGAATTGAATTTGGCATAGCACCTTTAAAAAGCTCTCCAACTATATTACCTATATAATTTTTAACTTCAGGGTTATCTAAAATATTTGCAATATCTACTGTATCTAGCTTCTTAACTTTGTTGCCGTAGTCCCTGTAAAATCTCAGAGCCTGCTTTATAAGTTTAGAATTATTAATACCTTTCTTCTCCATATTGCTCACATAATTAATTAAGTCTTTATCTGTTTCCTCTCCTAGATTTGATGATACAGTTTTACGGAGTGCTCCCATAATTATTGACCTGCTACTGTAGTTGCAGCAACTTCTTTATTTCCATCTAAGTATTCAAGTACTAGCAATTCTTTATATCTTTCAGCGAACAGTATAGAATTTGCACATTGAGGGTTTTTATTATCTATGAGCTTTGGCTCAGTTTTTATGAACTCTGTTTGTAAATATTCTAGTAGTAACTTTGCAGGTCCACCTATTATTCTTATATCTTTACAAGTATTTGGTTTAAAAGAGCTATTAATTGAACTTATTGCTTTCTCCACATATGGTTTTAATACTAAATCTTTAATGTCTTTTAATACATTTGCTTCCCCAAAAGGTAGTTCGTCATCTTCTAAATATTCGATAGCATCTGATATATCATAATTACCATCAGATCCGTCAGCAGAGTTGAACTTAGTGAGTAATGCTTCTATTGTTGGCTCAAACCCATGTTGTGCAAAACTACTAGCCTTAGTCATCCCAAGCACCTTGTTACCAAATTCATCTTTCTCATATTTCCAATGAGATACATCTAAAGTACCACCACCAAAGTCAAGTAATAACATTGGATAAGTAAATGTTTCCATGGTTTCAGCACTTAATGTACCTCCTTGTTTAAATACTTGTACATCTATTATTTCTATATCATATGTTATATTATTTATTGTTATAGATTGTTTTTCCATCTTCTTTATTTCATTTTTAAGTGGAATACTATGGTCTATATAATATTCTGCGGGAAGTCCCACAGCGAGTCTTACCTTTATTTTAGTTTCCCCCTTAAAACTTAGTGCAATAGCGTTAAGCAGGTTTAACTTATAATGATCGGACATGTATTTGTTAGATTCCATGTTAAGCTTGCCTTCTTTATTACCTACGGTGTATAACTTTCCATTCCAAGTGATGTTACTTATTCCAGTAGCCCTAGAACCATGCTTGCTTACGGCAGACACCCTACTAGCAAAAGTTACATTGGTACTTGTTTTTGTAAATGTATTTCCTATGTCAACAGTTAGTACAGATTCTAACGCTTTCTTTAATATAGGATATTTTTTTGATATCTCTGTTAAGTTCATTTATTTTCCCTCCTAAATTTTTCTAATTGTTCCTTATCGGTATATATTCTATATTATGTATTAATATCCTTCTTTTGTAATGAAATATTTATAAATATATTTATTAACCTATTTATAGATGTTTATCTACATACTTGTAAATATATAGATATATATATTTATATATCTACAAATGTAAACATATATATATCTACATTAAAGAAATGTCCTTAATAGCTCACTATTCATATCAACGTCTCCCACACTATATATACATAAATAAAAATAGGATAACAAAATTTTATAAATTTTGTTATCCTATCATAATTTATCTAGATTAATAGATAAATCTACTTTAGTGTATTCTTACTCTCTATGAATTACATCAAGTCTTGCAAATTTACTGAATTGGCCTATCCATGCAAGTTTTACTGTGCCTATAGGACCATTTCTTTGTTTTGCTATTATAAGCTCTGCTACATTTTTATCTTCCGTTTCCTCATTATAATACTCATCTCTGTATAAGAACATAACAAGGTCAGCATCCTGCTCAATAGACCCTGACTCTCTAAGATCAGATAACATAGGCCTATGGTCAGTTCTTTGCTCTGGAGCACGTGATAGCTGTGATAATGCTATAACAGGGCACTGCATCTCCTTTGCAAGAGCTTTAATAGATCTTGATATTTCTGATACTTCTTGCTGTCTGCTTTCTGTATTGCTACCAGTCATAAGTTGAAGATAATCTATAACTATCAGATCTATGCCATGCTCCATTTTTAATTTTCTACATTTTGAACGCATATCCATAACAGAAGTTCCTGCTGTATCATCAATGAATATTTTAGCAGCAGCAAGCGGTCCGGATGCTTTCGCTATGTTTTCCCAGTCCCTATCTTCCAAATCACCATGTCTGAGCTTTGACATGTCAACATTTGCTTCTGAACAAAGCAGTTTATAAGAAAGTTGTTCCTTAGACATTTCCAGGGAGAATACAGCTACACTTTTCCCTTGCCTAAGAGCTGCATACTCTGCTAAATTTAGTGCAAAGGTAGTTTTGCCCATAGACGGCCTTGCAGCGATAAGAATCATATCACCCTTTTGAAATCCAGCGGTTTTATCATCAAGTTCTGGGAACCCACTAGATATTCCTGTTGTTTCCCCTTTATTATTAAATATTCTTTCTATTTCTAAGAACCCTCGCTCTAGAACCGTGTTCATTGGTTCAAAGTCACCCGCATTTTTTTTCTGTGATATGTTAAATACTTTTTGCTCTGCAAGATCCATTACAGCTTCTACATCATCTTGCTTATTATAACAATTTTCCATAATCTCAGTAGAAGCTCTAATAAGTTTTCTTAAAGTAGATTTATCTTCTACAATCTTTATGTACGAACTTAAATTAGCTGTGGAGGGTATTGAGTTACTTATCTCTGAAATATAAGTAATTCCCCCTGATGCTTCTAACTTTTCAGAAGAACGTAAATGCTCGAGTAAAGTAATCATGTCAATAGGCGTGTCTTTTTGATATAAATCAAAAATAGCGCTAAATATACCTTTATGGGAATCTCTGTAAAAATCATCACTTTTTAAAACTTCTACTACTCGTGATATCGCGGTTTTATCTATAAGCATTGATCCAATAACTGATTGTTCTGCTTCTAAATTATAGGGTAAACTTCTAAGAGGTGTATCCATTTTTTTATCTCCCCTAAAGTAATGTTTTATGCCCTGCTAAAAATACATCACCGCAGGTGATGATTTAACAGGGCCATTAATTATAGTTAATTTATTTTATTTCAAACACTAATTTCATTAGCTCTTCAATGTTTGATGATGTTTTTATTTCAATATCTTTAAGGTCAATAGGAACTTCCTTTTCATTATCACTCGGAACTATAACTAGCTTAATTCCCTTTCTTCTTGCCCCGTAAATTTTTTCAAATATGCCACCTACTGGTTTTATGATACCCCGAAGGGATATCTCTCCAGTTACTGCAACATCCTGTCTTACAGGTTTGTCTAAAAGAGAACTGATTATACATACAGTTATAGCGGCTCCAGCCGATGGTCCATCAATTTTACCTCCACCTACTATATTTACATGTATGTCATAATCCTTAATATCTTTATTTGTTGTTTTTCTTATTACGGATGCAGCATTAAACACTGAGTCCTTAGCCATGCTTCCAGCAGTATCATTAAATCTTACTTGACCTTTACCTTTTTCCTTGGCTTCAAATACTGATGTTTCTATTTCTATAGTTGATCCTATATATCCTGATACCCCAAGTCCATATATGTGGCCAACTTCAGATTTAACTTCTTTATCTAATTCCTCATAGGGAGATAGTCTACTTATAGATATAATATCTAACAAGTCCTTAACCTCAATTTCAACTTGAGACGCATCCACTGATTTTCTATTATGCAGTACAAATCCATAAGCATCTGCTAAAATGTTTATAGCTTTTCTTCCTTCAATAGTATATCTACCAATAGTTTTCGCAACGCCATCTCCTATTTTAACTCCTAATTTATTCGCAGCATTTACCACTATATTTTCTATATCCATAGCAGTTAATGGTTCAAAATAAACTTCAGTACATCTTGATCTTAATGCCGGATTTATTTCTGATGGTTCCTTGGTAGTAGCTCCTATTAAAACAAAATCTGCTGGAGCACCTTTATCAAATAAATATTTTATATATTTAGGTGTGTTTTCGTCTTCAGGATCATAATAAGATGATGAAAACTCAACTCTTTTATCCTCTAACACTTTAAGTAATTTATTTTGAAGTATACTATCGAGTTCACCTATTTCATCAATAAATAGTACTCCGCCATGAGCCTCTGTTACAAGACCTGTTTTTGGCTCTGGAATCCCACCCTCAGCTAGATCTCTTTTACTTCCCTGATATATCGGGTCATGTACAGATCCTAAAAGTGGATTTGTTATTTCTCTTGGATCCCACCGTAGTGTTGTACCATCCACTTCTACAAATTTAGCATCTTTATGGTAAATTGTATAACTTAGCTTTTTAGCTTCCTCAAGAGCAAGCCTCGCCGCAGTAGTCTTTCCAACTCCTGGTGGCCCATAAAGAATAATGTGTTGAGGATATGGCGATGCCATTTTAGATAACAGAGATTTTATAGCTCTTTCCTGACCAACTATTTCACTAAAACTCTCTGGCCTTAACATAGCTTGTATATTTTTAGTAAGTTTTCTACTATCAAGTTCTTCTAAATCCGCATATTTTTTAAGTGTTTTAGCATTTTCAGGCCCTTTTTGTTTCTTAATTATTCCAAGTCTTACTTCATCAATATACTTATCTTGCTTTTCCATTAGATTTTTTTCTACTTCAGCTTCAATCTTATTTTGCACATATCTTTTAGCTATTTCATCAGTCAACCATTCATTAGTATCATCTAGTGCTTCTTGTATATTTTTTTCATTAGGCACTATCTCTATACCCTTACCATTGCTGATAATTTTATTTAAAGCGAATAACCTTCTATAGATACTTTCACTTTTAATGTGCTTCTGAAGTTTAAATTTTATAGTTTTAGACTTTATAGTGCCTTCATCTAGTACATTCCTCATTATTTCATATAAAACGTCTATTTGTGTGTCCAGAGGTAATGCATCTCTTTCAACCTGTTCTCCAATTTGATTAACTAATAATGTCTTCAAACGTAATCCGCTTTAATAAATATGATTATCATTTATTTACTAAAGCGTTTCCTCCCTTCGGTTTATATAATTATTCCTCACAAACAAGAACTTTTATCTTAGTAGATATTTCTGGATATATTTTAATTTCTACTTCATAAGTTCCTAATAATTTTATTGTATCTGTTACTATTTTCTTTTTATCAATATCTAAATTGCATTGTTTATTTAACGCTATTGCTATATCTTTAGTTGTAATCGCACCAAAAAGTTTTCCATTCTCTCCAGCTTTACCAATTATTTTTATAACTTTATCTTTAAGTTCATTAGCTGATTTCTGTGCATCCTCAATTTCAGATGTTTTCTTTTTTCTTTCAATATCATTTTTTTTATTTAATATGTGCATATTTGAGTCTGTAGCCTCTTTAGCTAATTGCCTAGGAAATAAAAAATTCCTCGCATATCCATCTGCAGCGTTTATCACGTCGCCCTTTTTACCTGTGCCTTTAATATCCTTTAATAATATAACCTTCATTATTTTTCGCCCTCCTTTAAATATTCATCTATAGCTTCATTTAATTTCACCACTACTTCTTCAAGTTTCAGTGAAGTAAATTTCGTACCAGCCATAGTCATATGTCCGCCTCCCCCTAATGTCTCGAGTATTAACTGTACATTTATTTTCCCAAGAGACCTTCCACTAATAAATACTTCATCTCCTGTCTTTACAATAACAAACGACGCTTCGATACCAGTAATATTTAGAAGTTCATCCGCAACTTGGGCAGCTAATACAGTATCCTCTATTAGTTCTGGACAAACGGCTACAGCAATTTCATTTTTAACTTTCGCTGATCTTATAATATCAGCTCTTTTCAAATAAATACTCAAATCATCAGAAAACATTTTTTTAACATCCATAGTATCTGCACCATGACGCCTTAAAAAAGCTGCTGCTTCAAATGTCCTAACTCCCGTTTTAAAAGAGAAATTTTTTGTATCCACACATATTCCTGCCAAAAGACTTACCGCTTCTATATGTTTAAGTTTAGGCTTGTCAACCATATATTGAATCATCTCAGTAACTAATTCAGCAGTAGATGATGCGTAAGTTTCCATATAACTCAGGACTGCCCCTTGTATAAAATCTTGTGACTTTCTATGATGGTCAATTATAACTACTTTTTCTACCTCTTTAACTATTTCTAAATTTTGAACATGACTTTCATTGTGCACATCCACTAATATGATTAGGCTATTTGAATTTTTAACACTTTTAAATTTTTCACTTGTTATAAAAGTATTTTTGTATTCTTCATCTGCAAGTATTATATCCATCATGCTTTTTATACCGCTATTTATTCCTTCGAGAATAATATAGCATTCTTTGTTTGATTTTTTAATAATACTATATAGACCTATAGCCGAGCCTAGACAATCAGGATCAGCATTTTTGTGTCCCATAAGGAAAATTGTGTTACTCTCATTTACTAAATCCATTAATGCATGAGCTATAACTCTTGCGCGAACCTTAGTCCTTTTCTCAACTTCCTTTGTTTTCCCCCCAAAGAAAGATAATTTTTCACCTTTTTTCACAACTGCTTGATCACCACCCCTGCCTAAGGCAAGTTCCTTAGCTGATGTAGCAAATTCATAGTTTTTAAGTGGTGTGTCTTCTCCCCTACCAACGCCCACACTTAAAGTAACTGCGAGTTTATTACCATTACTTATTTCGCGAACACTATCTAGTATATCAAATTTCTTTTCTATTTCTTTTTCAATATACTTGTCTTGGACTATAATAACATATTTATTCGATGTATACTTTTTTACCACCGCATTTACACTCTGTCCATAGCTGTTTATTGTTCTCTCAATCTCTGCTACAAGTAAAGGCGCCTTATCTTCTTCTGTAGTTTTAACAACATCATCAAGGTTATCAACTTCCACTAGCATAACGCTTTCCCTATTACCGTTAATGCCTTTTATTACACTGGTTTTTTCCGTTATATCATAAAAATATAAAAGCATAATCTTATCTTTAACATTTTTATTCTCGTTTGTATCAACAATATTTGTGTAGATTTCATACCATTTATCTTTTATTTTAATATTTGGAAATATATTCTTTTTACCCTCTAAAACTTGCTTTAGATTTAGTTCCTTAATTATATCTCTAATATTTTTGTTTAAAAGATCTTCCCCTTCAAGCATTGTAGTTACACTTTGATTATACCATAATATATTTCCCATATACCCTATTATTATTAGTGGAAAAGGAAGTTTTACTAAGGTGCTTGTGGTTGCTATATCCAGTTTAGATGAAAAATTTTCAATGAATTTTTTCCACTCATTTTTTTTAACCTTAGAGTTGTAGATATTATACACTACTAGTATCGCGTATAGTCCCAGTGTTAAAATTCCCACTTCAAGGTGTCCGTAATAAAATATTATACATATGAGTAGGGCCATGGTCACCATATATATTTTATTATTAACACTAAAATAATTGTATTTATTCTCCATAATCAGCCCCCAATTATTTTCTTTTAATTCTATATGGATCGAGCTTTCTAAAATCAAAAGCCATCTCCATGAGTCCTATTGAAAAGTAAATACTACCTAGACGCGAAAATGATGTTAACACTAAAATTAGTGCTACTACTGGTTTAGATAATTTTTTTTTAACTCTTAGAAAATATGTAGCTGCCGCAAGTCCATTTATCATAAATACAATTTGCACAAGTAATTGGGAGGAATTTAGTATAAAATCCCCACCTGCTATTTTTTTTGATGAAAGTATTATGCCTATACATACTATACCTATTAATACAGCTCCTAGTATGTTAGTAACGTAAACTTTGCTGAAAGGTAATACTTTATCCATTTTGTAGTTTAGCTTCTCTAATATGGATCTAGACACTATGTAATTCAAATAAGCTGATATAAATGAAGTTATTAAAATAATTGCAGGTATTACTACCAAAACTATCGTAACATCCATTTTGTTTATCATTTCAAAGTTTTCATTTAAAAGTTTCAACTGCTTTGGAGTTATTCCTTGTTGTAAATAAACCATTTTTAATTGATCCAAGGATACCTTCATATTTTGCTTAAAAAATTCTAAGTTTTTGGAAATAAAATTCATAAAACTTACTTTTTCTATAAATGCCATAGAAAAAGCTATGGTTAGTATATTAGATATTACAGAACTAATACCTAAAAATAATAACGTTATAGATGACTTTTTATTTTTCTTAACACAATAACCAAGCGCAATTCCAACAATGCTATAAGTTATAGCTGAATATATCGCCATTATTGGATTATACACTAAGGATGTTAGAATTATACTCAAAAATATAGCAGTGATTGTTATTTTTCTATTATGCCTTATATAGAGTATTGCAACCGGAATTGGCAATATTAAAGCACCTATAAATGACATAATTGGCAAATATCCTGTTATAATCATTGTTACTGAAATTATAACAGCTATAAGTGAAGCCTCTACAATTGCCTTTGTACTATAATTTTTATTCTCCATTTTTTCCTCCATTACTTATCTTTCCTTTATATGCGAATATAGTTTACTTAGATCTTTTCCATCTTTTTCTATATTATCTCCTTCAACTATTCCCACCTTTAGTTTCTTTTTCATACTCTCATCCACGGCTACATTTGAATATCCTAGCCTTTCGCCTAATATATATAAAAGTATTATTGCCCCCGAAATGCAATCTAGTATGGCGTCTTGAGCAACATTGCTTCCTTTACTTAGCAACTTGAAGAAATCACCTATTATACATAATAGCTCAGCCTTCAAACTTTCAACTATCTTAACATTAGACATTATATTAAAATCTTGTTTCTTCATAGTATATCATCTCCCCTTGTAGGCTTATGCTTATAACTCCATTTTAGTTAGTTTTCTAAATTTATGCAACTAAAGTTTATTTCTATATAGACAATTTGCAGTTTAATATCTAATATTTTCTATGTTTACATTTTATGGGTTACAACTACAAGTATACTACAAATCGTACTGCATAATATATACTTTTATATTTATATTTTGATTATTGAGTATAATATTTATTTTTATTTGTAAAAAAATAAAAGCAGCTACCTTAAGGCGCTGCTTTCAGTCATTTACTATTCAGTAGTAAATGGTAATAATGCTATGTTTCTTGCTCTTTTTATAGATACAGTAAGCATCCTTTGATGTTTTGCACAGTTTCCAGAAATTCTTCTTGGAAGAATCTTTCCTCTTTCTGTAACATATTTTCTCAATTTATTTATATCTTTATAGTCGATTGCAGTTGCTTTATCCATACAGAAAGCACAAACTTTTCTTTTCATTCTCTTTCTGTTTCCGCCAGCACCGCCGCCGCTTCTTTTATGTTCGTTCATAGCCATTGTTGTTTTTCCTCCTTACCTAATATTAGAATGGAATATCTCCATCATCAATTGGTGTTATATCACTATCACTGCTAAAACCATGAGATCCAGCATTTGATTCGCTATTATTTCCACCTTGATTAGTATTCGTACCTGATGTTTTATTTCCTCCCCATTCAAGGAAGTCAACTTCATCAGCAATTACTTCAGTAACATATCTCCTAGTACCATCTTTAGCCTCATAATTTCTAGTTTGAATGTTTCCAGATACGCTTAAAAGCTTGCCTTTACTCATGTAATTAGCAGTAGCTTCCGCTTGCTTTCCAAATACCACTACTGGTATAAAGTCTGCTTCTGGTTGACCTTCTCTTTTAAATCTTCTATTGACGGCTACAGTGAAAGTGGCTACAGCTGTTCCTGTCCCTTGAGCAAACTTTAACTCAGGGTCTTTTGTTAATCTACCAACTAAAACAACTTTATTCATAAATGCACCACCTATTTTTCTGGATTTATTATGATATGTCTTATAACACTGTCAGTAATTCTGAATACTCTATCTAATTCTTTCGGTAATTCAGGTTTTGCATTGAAATTGATTAATGTATAGTGACCTTCACCAACTTTTTGTATTTCATAAGCTAGTTTTCTTTTGCCCCACGCATCAACATTTTCAATTTCTCCACCATTATTTTCTATTACACCTTTAAATTTTTCAACGTTAGCTTTAACAGCTTCTTCGTCTAATGAAGGATGTAATATGAATATAGTTTCATATTTTCTCATTAATTTCACCTCCTCCCCTCGGACTAACGGCCATGCATTGCACGGCAGGGATTACAATAATAGATTATATCATTTAATTATGCATTAATCAAGTAATTATTTTTTTATAGGTGCTTTTTCTTTAGTAATCCCTTTTTCTTTATTTAGTACATTTTCTTTTATAATTTTCTTTACACCCAAATCAAATTTTATTCTTGGAAGCATTACTATCCGAGCGCAACCTAAACATTTTATTTTTATATCCGCACCTAACCTAATGATTTCCCAATTCTTGCTGCCACAAGGGTGAGTTTTTTTCATTTCAACAATATCTCCTAAATTGAACACCTTCATTAAACATCCCACCTTTAATTTATTTTTACTATATTGTCATAACTTTTACACTTTCCTTATCTCGTACAAAAATTTCTTTTACCTTTATCTTTTCTAACTTAATTAGCTCAATTATACTTCGAATATTCTCATCCTCTATTTTTAAACTAATCCCACAACTTTTAGTTATATATGTAGGCGTAGGAACAACTACTACCTTAACCTGTTGTCGCAGTGCTTCTCTTTCCGCTTTCATGGCTTCATGTGTATTTTGAAATGTTACTATATAATATTTATTCAATGTTTTTCACCCTACTTCCATGCCATAATATTAATCACTTCATATACATTTACATAACTTTAGATTATAATATTGTATAATATATTAATTTAAAATTTTGTATTTATAATGCAACATTGTATATTATTTCATAATGAGAACTTAAAATTCTAATTCCTAAAATATTCTTATAAAAAGTGTATTTTATTATTTATCTAATTTTATTATAAACTATTTATAGTCTTAATTGTATGAAAACAAAATTTAACTTGTTATACATAATATTAATAGCCTCTATATTTTTTATAGAATATACTAATAAATCATTGTGTAATATTGGAGGAAATCATGAAAATATATTTAGATAATGCAGCCACTACCTTTCCTAAACCACCCGCAGTGTATAATTCAATGATGAATTATATGATGAATATAGGTTCAAACCCGGGAAGGGGTGTATCTACAACTTCACTTGCCGGAAATAGAGTTATTTTAAATTGTAGGTATGCTTTAATGGATTTTTTTCACTTTGATAAAGTTGAGAATGTGATTTTTACATCAAATATTACCACTTCTTTAAATATACTTATAAAATCTACATGCCAAAAAGGCTGGCATGTAATAACTTCTTCAATGGATCATAACGCTACTTTAAGACCATTAAACTCCCTTTGCGAAAAAGGCGTTATAGAATTAGGCATTGTCCCTTGCTCAAAAGAAGGCTTAATTAATGTAGACGATTTTGTAAATACACTTAAACCTAATACAAAATTGGTGGTTCTCTCACATGCTTCTAACATTATTGGAAGTATTCAGCCTTTAGAATCTATTGGTAGAATATGTAAAGAAAAGGGCATTTATTTTGTTATAGATACTGCGCCAACTGCAGGAATATTACCAATAGATTTCTATAAATTAAATTGTAATGCCCTAGCTTTTACAGGTCATAAAAGTTTACTAGGACCTCAAGGTACCGGTGGATTTTTAATTGATGATAATTTAAATGAAAGATGCTCTGCATTTATAGAGGGTGGGACTGGTAGTCTTTCATCTAGTATTGTTCAACCAGATTTTTTGCCTGATAAATTTGAAAGCGGGACCCTAAATGCTCCAGGTATAGCTGGCCTTTTAGAAGGTATTAATTTTATTAATGACCAGGGTTTAGACTCTATTCGCGAACGCGAAGAATATTTGTGCAAAAATTTTATAGAGGGGCTTCTAAATATATCCTCTGTTAATGTCTATGGTCTCACCGATAGTTCTAAAAGAACCGCTACTATCTCTGTTAATTCAACAAAAATTGACAATTCCGAGTTAGGGTTTATTCTAGATAGTGAATATGGAATTACAACAAGAACTGGACTTCACTGTGCGCCACTAGCTCATAAAAACATTGGAACATATCCATCTGGTACTTTAAGATTTGGCATTGGCCCTTTTAATGATATTAAAGACATCGATTATACCCTTAACGCCCTCAATACTATTATTAGAAAGGTGTGATTTTATTTACATGGAAAATATTCTAAAAAAAATTGATAAACTAGCTATATTTTTTGTTTTGTATACCTTTGTTTTTGTAATCTTTTTTGGAACTATTGGGTTCACCCTTCCCTTTGTATTTGCTTTTATTTTAGCTTCACTACTTAAGATACCAACAAAATTTTTGATGAAAAAATTCAAACTTCAAAACACTATAGCTTCATTATTTACTACCACCATATTTTTCACTGTGATTGTTGTATTATTATCTTTAATCATCACTACTTTAACTTCAGAATCGATACTACTCGGAAAAAACATCCAATCATATATAACTTTAAACAAAGACATTGTAATTAATATTTTTAGTAACTTACAAAATTATTATAAAACTTTAGATCCAAACGTGGTTAGTAATATTGAGTCAAATATTACTAATTATATAAGCAAGACTATAAATATTAGCATGAATGCATCCACAAAAATTTTTTCTCAAACTCTAGATTTTGTATCTACTATACCTTATATTTTAATGGTTTTATTATTTACTTTACTTACTACTTATTTCTTCACAAAAGATTTGTCATCTTCAAGCAAAAAAAAGTTTGATTTAATTCCCCGCAAAAATGAAGATAGATTACATTCCATATTTGATGAATCAAAAAAGATGCTTAAGAATTATTTACTTTCTTACTTACTGATAATCACTATAACATTTTTAGAAACATTAATTGTTTTTATAGTTTTCAAAGTTAAGTATGCTGTAACTCTGAGTGTATTATGTGGATTATTTGATTTACTCCCTATTTTCGGTATAGGAGCTATATACCTTCCCGTAATAATAATATTTTTTATATCTAATAATTATGTAGCTGCTTTAGGCCTCTTGATATCTTATATAATTATCACTATAGTAAGACAAATTATAGAACCCAAGATTGTGTCTTCATCACTAGGCATTCACCCCGTAGCAGTTCTCGCTTCTATATTTATAGGATTAAGAGCAAATGGTATTGTTGGGATGCTATTCTGTATGTTTTTTTTAGTTTTTTATAATATATTGAAAAAAGTTGAAGTTTTATAGAATAGAAAACCTCCTAAATGGCTAATATCCCAATAGGAGGTTTTTTTATGGTAGATAAAGTTATTTTAGATTCTATGTCCAGAGATTGCACTTTTAAATTAAGAGATATTATAAGTCAATATATTTTTCCCATAGCAAAATGCTCACGCCCTATTGTTATTTTATGTATTGGCACCGACAGATCTACTGGTGATAGCTTAGGACCCCTGGTTGGAAACAAGCTTAAATTTTTAGTTAGAAATAGACTTCATGTTTACGGTAGTCTTGAATGTCCAGTCCATGCAAAAAATTTATGTGAAACAATTGATGAAATTAACTATTCCTATACTAATCCTTACATTATTGCAATAGATGCTTGCCTCGGAAGTTTGCAAAATGTAGGAAAAATCATTATTGAGGAAAAACCATTAAGTCCTGGTGCTGCTATGAATAAAGATTTACCTAAGGTGGGTGATTTAAGCATAACGGGCATTGTAAATATATCTGGAGCCTTTGAATTTATGGTTCTTCAAAATACAAGATTATATACAGTAATGATGCTTGCCGATACTATATCCACTGGTTTATACCATTCAATACTCAAAATCGCAGGCGAAAAAAAATTAAATTCCATTTATGATGATTTCAACATTAAAGACGTTGAAGGTTGATTTTTATGCAAAAAAAGTATATATTGCGCATAATACATTGAAGCGAGCTTTAGAACTTCTTAGTTATTTTTAATTAAGATGGGTTAGGAAAAACATACGTTTGAGCTACAGCGAGTTTATGATTTTCACCAGATTAATGAAAAATAAAATTAGTAGTTCTTAACGAAGTAAATGCATAATCGCAATATATACTTTTTTATTTTTTTAAATTTATAGCTTGCTCTAAAACTTTACTTTCTTCCTGAGATAGCTCATACCTAGATATTCCTTTATCTATTGGTTTAGCATAAGTAGTACTCTCATTTCTACCATAGATACTTGTTAATATAGCACCATTACCATTCCCATCAATCAATGTTATAGAGAAACTTAAATCACTTCCCATATCATCAAATGCTTTATATCTTATCATTGAAGTTTTTTGCACACAAGTTTTCAGTTCCCCATTTATCTGTTCATACCTTTGTTTTATAACTTCATTTTCATCTTTAACTTCGTCGATTTTGTCTAAATAAGATATAACCACTTCTTCTAAATTTTTATTATTTACACCTCTCATTAATTTTCTGTATCTTCTCTCTAGTTTATTTAAAAATGCATAGGTTATTATAATTATTACTATTAGCATAAATACAATAATCATAAGAGCTATTATTATATAAATCTGTTCATTCTTTATAAAATTAATGATACTTTTCATTCTGAATTACATCCTCTCTATTAGTTTCACGTGAAACATTATATATTAAAAACCTCTAAAATTCTTTCAAAATCTTCTTCTGAATAATACTCAATTTCTATTTTACCCTTGTTCTTATTCTTAGAATTTATAAGAACTTTAGTACCAAAACGATTTTCTAATCTATTCATTATATCTTTATAATATATATCATTTTCATTTTTTACTACTTTTTGTGGCTTTTCATTTCCAAAGTTTTTTACTAATCTTTCTGTTTCTCTCACGTTGAGATTATCATCTATAACCATTTGAGCAATTTGATACTGAAGCTGTCTATCACTTATACCGAGTATTGCCCTTCCATGTCCCTCGGAAATTACTCCATCTATTATGTAATCTTGAACTCTTTCATCTAAGTTTAATAATCTCATGCAATTTGTTATAGCTGTTCTTGATTTCGAAACCTTTTTACTTATTTCTTCCTGCGTAAGATTAAACTCCGTTAATAGTTTTTTGTAAGCTATAGCTTCCTCAATTGGGTTTAAATCTTCTCTTTGAATGTTTTCTATTAATGATATTTCTAGTACTTCTTTGTTGTTTATATTCATAATGATTGCAGGTATTTCTGCGAGGCCAATACTTTTCGCTGCTCTGAATCTTCTTTCACCTGCTACTACTATATATACATCATCTTCTTTATTCAAAATAATAGGTTGAATAACTCCATGTTCTTTTATTGATTGTGCTAATTCAGATATTTTTTCAGGATCAAAGTTTTTCCTTGGCTGATCTTTATTAGCTTTAATCAAATTCATAGATATTTTAAAAACATTGGAACTATCTTCTGTACTTTCTTCTTCAGGTATTAAAGCTCCTAACCCTTTACCTAATCCAAATTTTTTATTCAATATTTAACATCCCCTTTGTCTATTTAAAAATTCATTTGCTAATTTTTCGTACGCTTCTGCTCCCTTGCACTTATCATCATACAACATAATTGGTAATCCAAAACTTGGAGATTCAGCCAGACGGACATTTCTAGGTATTGTTGTTTTATACACTTTATCATTGAAATATTTTTTCACTTCTGATACAACCTCATTACAAAGTTTTGTTCTATTATCATACATACTAAGAATTATACCCTCAATTTCTAATTCTTTATTTAAAGATTTTTTAACTAATTGGATTGTATTTACTAATTGCCCCACACCCTCTAAAGCATAAAATTCACATTGAATAGGTGTAAGCACGCTACTTGCGGCTGTAAGCGCATTTATGGTTAAAATACCCAAAGAAGGTGGACAATCTATAAAAACATAGTCAAATTCACCCTCAATTTCTTTAAGCTTTTCTTTTAGCTTATTTTCACGATTATCTATACTAATCAATTCTACTTCTGCCCCTGCAAGTTCCATTGTAGAAGGTACTAAATACAAATTATTAACTAACTCGCATTCTTTTATAGTATCCCTAATTGAAATATCCGATGTTAATAAATCATATATTGATAAATTTATTTGCTTTTTATCAAATCCTAATCCACTTGTAGTGTTTCCTTGAGGATCAATATCTATTGTTAATATTTTTTTCCCTTGCATAGCTAAATAAGAACATAGGTTTATATTTGTAGTAGTTTTGCCTACTCCTCCCTTTTGATTAAAGATACATATGGTTTTCATGGCTACACTTACCCTTCATAATATTATTTGTGTTTCTATAGTTTATAAATTGTATAAACCCCAATAACTTACAATTTATATAGGTTACAGGTAATATAAACTATACTTTATAATTCATAACTTATACTTTAATTTTTCTATATAGTTCATTATATATTTATGTTAAATATTTTAATAGTACTTTTTTGAATTTTCCAAAAAAACATTAAAAAAACAGAATGTTTCACGTGAAACATTCTGTTTTTAATGTCTATTTTTTAGGTATTCTTATTGTCACTTCTATACTATCTTCTAATTCTTTAGACTTGTATTCTGCATTTATTCCATACTTATCAAAAACTTGTTTTATAGTATTTATATATACTCTAGGCGCGAAAATTCCTTTGATTCTTTTCTTACCACTAACAATCACTCCATCTCTGCATAACTTCAATAGTTCTTTTTCAATAAGTTCTTCTGTATTTTTAACATTAAGCGATTTATCAACAATTATTTTAAGTACTTTCTTTTGAATATTTATATCAGTTAATCTTAACAAAGCTCTAGCATGTCTTTCAGTAAGCTTATTTTCTACTAAGATACTTGTTATTTGATTATCCAATTTTAGTAATCTTAATTTGTTTGCAATAGTTGATTGTTTTTTCCCTATCATTTGTGCTAACTGTTCTTGTGTGTAAGAATGATCTTGAATAAGATTATGATAAGCTATAGCTTCTTCTAAAAAATTTAGATCTTCTCTTTGCAAATTTTCTAATAACGCAATTGCTGCGGAATCTTTATCTGTAATATCTATAATAATTACTGGGACTTGTTCAAGCCCTATTTTTTTTGCTGCTCTTAGTCTTCTTTCTCCCGCTACTAGTTCATATCCGTTTTCCCCAATTTTTCTAACTGTTAGCGGTTGGATTATTCCATAAGCCTTTATTGACTGTGATAGTTCTTCAATAGTTTCTTCATTAAAATGCTTTCTAGGCTGATAAACATTTGGAGAAATTAATTCTATAGATACGTGATTTACATTATTTTTCATAATATACCATCCCTCAATTTTTCCTTTTTTTTACCTTTTATTAACAATTCTCCATTTTTATCTTATTTCCTTCTTCTTTTTTATTCTTTCGTACGACAAATTATAACATTACTTATCCCCTGTTTGGTGCAATCATCACTTGTGGTGCTGTCGTTAAATCATCTCCTGCGGAGCTGCATATTAACGACTTCAGAAGTAGATTTATACTCCCACTGAAGTTTTCTATTTGTTAGGGCAAGTAACTCCTACTTATAGTAGGTACTCCCACTTATAGAAATAGGAGACCTTCCTTCTGAAATGTCGTTAAAATAAAGGCTCTTTAGTAACCATCCCTGCTTTTCTAGGATATTTCCTATGTGTTTGCGATATTTTACTTATTATTACCAGGTTATGATTTAAATCACTATCTTCAATTTGTACCTTTTCTATATGTTCGATTCGTCCACCCAGCATCCTAATTGCATTTTTAGATTGCTTAATTTCCTCTTCAACTGCAGGCCCCTTCATTGCAACAAAATATCCTCCAACCTTTACATAAGGTATACAATATTCACTCAAGACTGTTAAATTAGCAACTGCCCTTGATACTGCAACATCAAACTTTTCTCTATATTGTATTTCTTGTGCAAAATCTTCTGCTCTACCGTGAATAGCTTTAATATTTTCTAGTTGAAGAGAATTAATTACTTCATTTAAAAATTTAACTCTCTTATTCAGTGAATCTAATAAAACTATATTTACTTCAGGCTTTATTATTTTCATAGGAATACCTGGAAACCCTCCTCCAGTACCTATATCTATAACATTCTTTGCATTCTTTAACTGATCAAACTTAAAAACCTTCATAGAATCAATAAAGTGCTTCTTTACTATTTCTTCATCTTCTTTTATAGCAGTCAAATTTACTTTTTCATTCCATTCCTTTATAAGGTCTTTATATTTCATAAATTGCTCGTATTTTTTTTCGCTAAATTCAAGTCCTTCGTTACTGCTAGCCTTATTTAATATATCAAAGTATTTCATATTTCAACTCCATGTTTTTTTATTGTTGGTTAATGTTAAGTCTTTTCTGTCGCTCAAGATATATCATTAGAACAGACATATCCGCAGGCGAGACACCTGATATTCTAGAAGCTTGACCTATACTTTCTGGTTTTATTTTACCTAGTTTTTGCATAGCTTCTATCCTTAGTCCCTTTATATTGTCATACTTTATATCTTTTGATATGATTTTGTTTTCAAACTTTTTAAATTGCTTAATTTGATCTAATTGTTTCTGGATATACCCTTCATATTTTGAAACAATATTAACTTGCTGCTGTATATATTTATTTAATTTAGGTCTATCTGCATCCAGTCTTTCAACTATATAGTAATCAAGTTCAGGTCTTTTTATAAGTTCGTATAAACTAATAGGCTTTTTCAGTGGAGTAGAATTACAAGAAATTAAAAATTCCTCAATTTCTTTTTTATTTGTGATCTGCAAATGTTTTATTCTCTCAATTTCCTCTTCAATTTGCATCTTCTTTTTCTTAAATATTTCATATCTATCTTCTTTAACAAGGCCTACTCCATACCCTATTTCAGTTAACCTTAAATCAGCGTTGTCTTGCCTTAGCAACAATCTATACTCTGCTCTTGAGGTCATCATCCTATATGGTTCATTAGTGCCTTTAGTAACTAAATCGTCAATTAAAACCCCTATATATCCATCAGATCTTTTTAATATTAATGGATCCTTATTTTGAATAGTAAGTGCAGCATTAATCCCTGCAATAATCCCCTGCGAAGCAGCTTCTTCATATCCTGAGCTACCATTTATTTGACCCGCTGAGAATAAACCTTGAATATTTTTAAATTCTAGTGAAAGTTTTAACTCGGTTGAATCTATACAGTCATATTCTATGGCATAAGCCGTTCTCATAATTTCTACATTTTCAAGTCCAGGTACTGTTTTTAGCATTTCCACCTGAATTTCCTCAGGAAGTGAGCTAGACATACCTTGAACATACATTTCCTGCGTATTCTCACCTTCAGGTTCTATGAATATTTGGTGCCTTTCTTTATCTGTAAATCTCATTACTTTATCTTCGATAGACGGACAATATCTAGGCCCAGTACTCTTAATTGATCCATTATATAGCGGTGATCTATGAATGTTTTTTCTAATTACATTATGAGTATTTTCATTTGTATAAGTTAAATAGCAACATAGCTGATTTCTACTAATATCTTCGCTAATAAATGAAAATGGAACTACCTCTTCATCCCCAACTTGCTCATCCATTTTAGAAAAGTCTACTGACCGTTTGTTTATTCTAGCTGGAGTTCCTGTTTTAAATCTTCTTAAAGTTATACACATATCATCTAAAGATTTAGAAAGTTCATTAGCTGGAAGTAATCCACTAGGTCCTTCATTATAAGAACAATCTCCGATAATAACCTTTGATTTTAAATAAGTTCCAGAAGCTATAATAACAGCCTTAGTAGTAAAATATGCGCCATTTTTCGTGCATACACCCTTTATTTTCCCTTTTGGTGCATCTATAGATACTACTTCTAATTGTTTTAATTGCAAATTTTCTTGATTTTCTATTACATGTTTCATCCTTTGTCCATATGCTTTTTTATCCGCTTGAGCTCTTAACGAGAATACAGCTGGTCCTTTTGATTTGTTTAGCATTCTTGATTGTATATATGTATTATCAATATTTATTCCCATTTCACCACCAAGAGCATCTATTTCCCTTACTAAATGCCCTTTAGCCGTTCCACCGATATTGGGGTTACATGGCATCAAAGCCACACTATCTAAATTTATAGCACAAATTAAAGTCTTGCACCCTATTCTTGCAGCTGCAAGTGCTGCTTCGCAACCTGCATGACCAGCTCCAATAACTATAACATCATAATTTCCTGCATCATATTTCATATTTATCCCTACTTTCCTAAACAAAATTCTGAGAATATCTTATGTATAATATCTTCTTCTAAAATCTCTCCTGTAATCTCACCTAAACTTATCCATGCATTTCGTATATCAATTGATGCTAAATCTATAGCTAATGTATATTCTAGTGCATTTAATGAAGATTCTAAGTTTTCCTTTGCTCTTATTAAAGATTCCTTATGTCTATTATTTGTAACAAATATTCCTTCAGTTTTAATCTCACCCTTAAAGAATAAATCTTTTATATATTCTTTAACATGATTTAATCCTTCACCT
Source organism: Clostridium sp. CM039 (assembly GCF_055081075.1). Taxonomy (NCBI): domain Bacteria; kingdom Bacillati; phylum Bacillota; class Clostridia; order Eubacteriales; family Clostridiaceae; genus Clostridium; species Clostridium sp. CM039. Next base: position 2,969,788 of record NZ_CM143649.1, on the reverse strand, counting down.
GTTTTTACTGAAACATTAGTTATGTACTTTGATTTTAGACTTTGTAATTCTTCTATCTCTATTTTACCACCTAAATCGCTTTTGTTTAATAGTACAATGTATTTTTTGTTTTTAATATATTTAATAATTTCTCTATCTTCATGACTTAATTTCTTACTTGAATCTAATATTAAGATAACTAAATCCGCCTCATCAATTTTTTCCTTTGATTTTTCTACTCCAATTTTCTCAACTATATCTTCAGTTTCGCGAATTCCTGCAGTATCTACTATTTTAACTGGTATACCTTCAATGTTTATATACTCTTCTATTGCATCCCTTGTAGTACCGGGTACATCTGTAACAATAGCTCTTTTTTCTTTAACAAGGGCATTAAGAAGTGATGATTTCCCTACATTTGGCTTCCCAACTATAACAGTGCTTAGGCCTTCTCTTAGAATTTTCCCTTCATCAGCCGTACTTAAAAGTGTATCTATCTCACTAATTATATCAATAACATCTTCATTAACTTTTTCTGCAGTTACTTCTTCAATATCCTCTTCAGGGTAATCAACTGTAACCTCTATACTTGCAATTACACTAAGTAATTTATTTCTTATATTTTTTATTTCCCTGGAAATTGAACCTTCTGATTGCATAAGAGCTGACTTCATACTTAGATCTGTCTTTGCTCTTATTATATCTATAACTGCCTCTGCCTGGCTTAAGTCAATTCTACCATTCAGAAATGCTCTTTTAGTAAATTCACCAGGTTCTGCCATTCTTGCTCCAGCAAGAATAACCTCTTGTAAAATTCTATTAGTTCCAACTACTCCACCATGACAATTTATCTCAATAGTGTCTTCTGCAGTAAAGCTTTTAGGGCCTTTCATATAGGAAATAATAACTTCATCAAGTCTACTACCATTTTTATCAATAATATGTCCATATCTCATAGTATAAGATTTTAAATCATGAAGTTTTCTATTATTTTTGCCTATAAATATACTATTGACTATATCTATCGACATATCACCAGATACTCTAATTATAGATATACCACCTTCTCCTATACTAGTTGCTATTGCAGCTATAGTATCAAATTCTTTCATTAAATATGACCTCCTAATTTTATAATTAATATTAAACTTAGTTTCATAAATTTAAAAAAAAAGCCCTTAGGCTTTCTTCAAATCAACTACAACTCTTCTATAGGGCTCTTCACCTTCACTATAAGTATAAATATATGAATCATTTTGAAGTGTAGAGTGTATTATTCTTCTCTCATAAGGATTCATAGGCTCAAGTTTTAATATTCTACCACTAATCCTTACCTTATAGGCAATTTTTGATGCAAGTCTTTTTAAAGTTTCTTCTCTTTTTGCTCTATAATTTTCAGTATCTAATGTTACTCTTTTATACTCTTCATCATGATTTTTGTTTACAACTAAACTTATAAGATATTGAAGTGAATCTAAAGTCTCGCCTCTATATCCTATTAATAGTCCCATATTAGGTCCGATTAATTCAATCTTTATTTCATTGTTTTCATATTTAAGGTTTACTTCAGCTTTCATACTCATAGACTGCAATACTTCCATTAAAAAAGTTTTAGCTTCATTTAAACTATCTCTTTTAACTGTAACTCTTATTTTAGCAGGTTTTACCCCTATGATATTTAAAAACCCTTTGCTACCTTCATCAAGTGTTTCCACTTTTACTTTATCTCTTGTAACTTTTAACTGCATCAATGCATTATTAATTGCATCTTCTACATTTTTACCCATAATTTCTATATTATTCATACCACACTTCACCCGCCTTTCTAAATATCAAAATTAGGCACTTGTGTTAAATCATCATCTTCGATGCTGTAACATTAACGACTTCAGAAGGAAATTTAGACTCCCACCTATAAAATTGGGAGGCTATCATTTTAAAAGTCGTTAACTTTCTTTTTTTGGAAGTTCCATTTTATTTATAACTAAAGTTTGAACAACTTGTAATAAGTTATTTATTACCCAATATAATACTAATGCACCTTTAAATTTAAGACTCATAAATCCCATAAAAATAGCCATTGCTGTATTCATTGTTGAAGTCTGTTTAGATTTAGCAGCGTCTCCTGGTGGTTGCATAAGTTTTGATGAAAAGTATGTTGTAACGGTAGACAATATTGGTAATATATATAGAGGGTCAGGTTTTGTTAAATCATTCATCCATAAGAACCCAGCACCCTGCATATCTAAGTTGTTAAACACATAAAACAAAGCAAATAAAATAGGCATTTGAACAAGCATTGGTAAACATCCACCCATTGGATTTACTCCATTTTCTTTATATAGCTTCATTACTTCTTGCTGAGATTTTTGTGGATCTTTTTTATATTTTTCTTGAACTTTCTTCATTTCTGGCTGAATTGCACCCATTTTAGCAGTTGATTTAGTTTGTTTAATACTTAATGGCAATAATATTACTCTTATTATAACTGTAAATATAATTATTGTTAATCCAAATGATATATCATTATTTGGTATAAGCGTATTCACTCCATTATGTATCAAGAAAAAGAACTTTGAAAGTGGATCACTTAAAAACTGTAATTTCAAATACAAAACCTCCCAAGTGGTTATTTAACTGGATCAAAGCCGCCCTTATTATAAGGATGACATCTAAGTATTCTCTTTATTCCCATAATAGATCCTTTTATTGCTCCGTGTTTTTCAATAGCTTCTAAAGTATACTGAGAACATGTAGGGTAAAATATACAACAAGGCCTCTTAAACGGTGATATATATTTTCTATAACATTTAATTCCCAGTATAAGTATTTTTTTCATTATTAATTAAACCAGCTTTCTTAAGTAGTTTAGTCAAAGCACTCTCTATTTCTTTATAATTTTTAGAGTTAGAAGGGTTCCTTGCAATAAACACTAAATCATATCCTGTTTTTAATCCTACATTATTAAGCCTATAGTTTTCGCTTATTAATCTTTTAACTCTACCGCGAATTACACTGTTTCCTACCTTTTTACTAACGGATATTCCACATCTATTAATATCTTTACCATTTCTATAAATATATAATACTAATAATTGGTTAGAAAAAGATTTTCCTCTTCTATATACTGTTCTAAATTCAGTATTCTTTCTAATTCTATATTTCTTAACATTAATATTAATATTAGCCGCCCTCTTTTCCGCAAATTGCAGAAAAAGGCCACATTAGCGGCCTTTATGCTGTCAATTTTTTTCTACCTTTTTGTCTTCTTTTTTGAAGAATGTTTCTGCCAGAAGCGGTTTTCATTCTCTTTCTAAATCCGTGTTCTTTTTTTCTTTGTCTTTTCTTAGGTTGGTAAGTCATGAACATATCTACTACACCTCCTTCTTTAAACCATACATTATAGCAATCATCTTACAATCGCATTTTTACAGTTTTACTATTAGATTATATAGTCACATCATCTTAATGTCAAGATAAGCATTTTTATTACTATTGTTAATATTTTTTATATTTATATGTTTTTTTGTGGATAACTTCTTGAACACCTTGTTATTTTTTGATATTATATAAGAAAGAACTGTGAATAACCTGTTTATTGATAAAGTTATTCACAACTTGTGGACAAAACTGTTAATAACTACTACAATATTGTATTAAACTTCTTTTGCTTATCTATTTTTAGCTATATAAGCAGATTTATTTCTTAATTTAATATGTTAATAGTTTTTTTTTGTATTGTTAACAATTTAAGTCCTGTTAAAAATATAAGCATAGTTATTAACATGTGTATATTTTTAATGCTATTTATCAACAACCTACAATGTATTAATTTATTGCTTATAACTTTGTTTATAATGTTGTTTATATATTGTTTGTTTTTACATAAAATTTTTTTATTTGAACTGGAGGGTAGGAAATGAGCACCCAAATTAAAGATATCTGGGAAAAAACTTTAAGTATAATAAAAGGTGAACTTACAGAGGTGAGTTTTAATACTTGGATTAAAAGTATAGAACCTATGGCCTTAGATAATAATACTTTTAAATTAGGTGTTCCTAATAATTTTACCAAAGACATTCTTGAAAATAGATATAAGGATTTAATAATGAATGCTGTTAAATTGATTACTTCTAAAACATATAAAATAGAATTCTTTATATTATCTGAGGACGTAGCCGAAATTGAAACACCTAAAGCGAAACGAGAAGCTAATAGGAATAATATAATATTTAATGATGAAATGTCTGCAACACTAAACCCAAAATATACCTTTGATTCTTATGTAATTGGCAATAGTAATCGATTTGCTCACGCTGCATCACTTGCTGTAGCTGAATCCCCTGCGAAAGCTTATAATCCACTATTTATTTATGGAGGGGTTGGTCTTGGAAAAACGCATTTAATGCATGCTATTGGTCATTATATATTAGCAAACAACCCAAAGTCTAAGGTTGTTTACGTTTCTTCTGAAAAGTTTACAAACGAACTTATCAATTCTATTAAAGACGACAAAAACGTAGAATTTAGAAACAAGTACAGAAATGTGGACGTACTTCTAATTGATGATATTCAATTTATTGCAGGTAAAGAACGTACGCAAGAAGAGTTCTTCCATACATTTAATGATCTTCATGAAGCAAATAAGCAAATTATTTTATCTAGTGATAGACCACCTAAAGAAATACCTACTCTAGAGGATAGATTGAGGTCTAGATTTGAATGGGGTCTTATAGCTGATATACAACCACCGGATTTTGAAACTAGAATAGCTATTTTGAAGAAAAAAGCAGATATAGAGAATTTAAATATTCCAAACGAAGTATTGGTGTATATTGCTACTAAAATAAAATCTAACATAAGAGAGCTAGAAGGCGCTCTTATTCGAATTGTAGCTTTTTCTTCACTAACTAATAAAGAAATTGGTATAGATTTGGCATCAGAAGCACTTAAAGATATTATTTCTAGTAGAAATTCAAAACAAGTAACTATTGAGCTAATACAAGATATAGTTTCTAGCTATTTCAATTTAAAAATTGAGGATTTTAAATCTTCGAGGCGAACTAGGAACATAACATTTCCTAGACAAATCGCAATGTATTTGTGCAGAAAGCTTACTGATATGTCTCTCCCTAAAATAGGTGAAGAATTTGGAGGTAGGGATCATACAACTGTAATCCACGCATGTGAGAAAATATCTAATGGTCTTAAAGAAGATGAAAATTTACAAGATAACATAGCAGAACTAACTAAAAAAATAAGTCAAAAATAGTATAATCCCGATATTAACAGGTGTTGATACTATATATATATAATCCTGTGTATAAAATAATACATAAAACGTAGCTGTTGATATTGTGGATAACTGTGATTTTTTTTTGCATACTTATCCACAATCATTTCTACCTAGCATTGTTGCAGCTTATAGTCTAAGATAGGTTCTTAACATATCAACAGCCCCTACTACTATTACTACTAATAATTTATTATTATCTTACCTATCTTTAATAAATTTCCCATGTGGATAAGGAGGTCTTTATTATATGAAATTTATATGTGAAAAAAGTATATTACAAGAAGCAATTTCAAACGTTCAAAAAGCTATTACAGGAAAATCAACTTTACCCGTATTACAAGGTATATTAATAACTGCTAAGAACGGAGAAGTAACTCTTATAGGATCTGATGTTGATTTAAGCATTGAGGCCAAAATTAATGCAGAGGTTATGGAAGATGGAAGTGTAGTTTTAGATTCTAAGCTTTTTGGTGAAATCATAAGAAAATTACCCAATAGTGCAATAGAGATAGCAACAGATGAAAATAACTCTATTAAAATCGTTTGCCAAAAATCATATGCAACTATAATACATATGAATAGTGATGATTATCCCAATTTACCAAATATAATAGAGAACATGATCTTTTCAATTTCTCAGAAAGTATTAAAAAACATGATGAAAGGTACTATTTTTGCAGTTGCGCAAGATGAGACTAGACCAATTCTTACAGGAGTCTTATTTGAAATAAAAGATAAAAACCTTAATCTTGTAGCTTTAGATGGTTATAGGGTTGCATTTAGAAGTGAACCAGTAGATAACGATTTTAATATAAATGCTGTAATTCCAGGTAAGACATTAAGTGAAGTATCAAAAATACTAGAAGAAACAGATGAGAACGTTAATATAACATTCACACCAAATCATATTTTATTTAATATTGGAAAAACGAAGGTTATATCAAGGTTACTCGAAGGTGAATTCATAAAATATAGCTCAATAATACCTGAGGAATATAATCTAAAAATTACAGCTAAAAGACATGAATTATTAAGCTGTATAGAACGGGCTTCTCTTATGGCAAAAGAGGGAAATACCAATTTAGTTAAATTCAACATAGAAGAAGATAACATGATAATCACTTCTAATTCTCAATTGGGAAAGGCCAGAGAAGAAATAAATATAATTTTGCAAGGTGAGTCTCTTCAAATTGCATTTAACTCAAAATACCTAATAGAACTTCTAAAAATAATGGAAGAAGAAGAGATAATTATGGAGTTTTCTAGTGGAGTTAATCCTTGTGTTGTAAAAAACAAAGAAAAAAATAATTGTACGTATATGGTATTGCCGGTAAGAATAAGAGCTAATAATTAATTTAAAATATATTTTTAATAATATTTGGAAAAGAAGGTTTTGAAATGAATGAAATAAAAATAGAAACAGATATAATAAAATTAGATTCTTTTCTAAAATGGGCTGGGATAGCTTGTTTAGGTTCAGAAGCAAAATTTTATATCAAAAATGAGGATATTAAAGTCAATGGAGAAATAGAAACTCAAAGAGGTAAGAAATTATCTAAAGGCGATATAATTGAGTTTAACAGCGAAACTTATAAAATAATTTAAATTATATGAATGCACCGGAAAATTTTAAAATAATCTCCGGTGCACAATTTATGTCTATAATAATAAAATTTATAAGAAGTTATTTATATATATAAAATAATAAACTTATATATATATGTTATAATCATAATAGGTGATTGTATGCATATAAAATATTTACAACTTGAAAATTTCAGGAATTATAATAAATTATTTATAGAATTAAATAAAGGTACTAACGTATTTGTAGGGGATAATGCACAAGGAAAAACAAATATTTTGGAAGCTATTTATTATTGTAGTTTAGCTAAGTCTCACAGAACCAATAGGGATAAGGAATTGATAAATTGGAACGGCACAGAAGCATATATAAAGCTTTATGTGTGTAAAACTAGATTAGATAAAAAAATAGAAATAAAGATTTTTAAAGAAGGTAGAAAAGGAGTTAATATAAATTCTATAAAAGTTCAAAAACTCTCCGAGTTAGTAGGAAGTTTCAATGTGATTATGTTTTCACCCGAAGATTTAAATATTGTTAAAGAATCTGCATCATACAGGAGAAAATTCTTAGATATAGAGCTTTGTAAGTTAAGCCGTCGTTACTACTATAGTTTATCGCAATATAAAAAAGTTTTGAATGAGAGAAACTTGACTATAAAAAAATGGAATACAAATAGTGATATTATAGATGTATATGATAAGCAACTTAGTGAATTCGGTGCAATTATAATAAAAGATAGAATAACTTATATAGAGAAATTAAACAAAATATCAAAAACAATACATAGCAATATAACATCCAAAAGTGAAGTAATAGATATTAAATATCTAACGCCTATTAAGGAGTTAGATAATATACGAGAAAATTTTTACTTGCTTTTATGTAAAAATAGGAAAAGAGATATAGAAACTAAAACTACATCAATAGGCCCACATAGGGATGATTTTTCCATAGACCTTAATGGTATCAATGCTAGAATATTTGGATCCCAAGGTCAACAGAGAACTTCAGTTTTAACAATTAAGTTTGGAGCTCTAGCGATAATAAAAGAACTAACTGGAGAATACCCAGTATTATTACTTGATGATGTTTTGTCTGAATTAGATACAAAAAGGCAAGAATATATATTAAAATCTATAAAAGAAGTTCAAACATTAATTACATGCAACGGAATTAATGATATAAGAAAATATTTAAACTCAGGAAGTAAGATATTTGAAGTTATGTCAGGCGAAGTAAAAGTAATGACATAGATTCAAATAAAGTAGAATGTATTATCAAGGAGGATATTATATGTTTTTACATTTAGGGGAAAATGTAGTAGTGCCTATAAAAGACATTATAGGTATATTTGACATGGAAACTACTATGTATAGCTCGGACACTATCCAATTTTTAAGAATGGCCGAAGAAGATGGTTTTGTAGAGCGGATAACAAAAAATATTGCTAAATCTTTTGTAATTGCAGAGGTAGATAAAAAAAGTAAAATATATATATCACCAATATCATCTTCAACTTTATGCAAAAGAACAGAAACTGTATATTATGCGCTTTAGAGTAAGTTAGGAGGATATACATGGAAAATAATAATATTTATGACGAAAGTCAAATACAAGTACTTGAAGGATTAGAAGCAGTAAGAAAAAGACCTGGTATGTATATAGGTAGCACTAGCATTAGGGGTCTTCATCACTTAGTTTATGAAATTGTAGATAATAGTATTGACGAGGCCTTAGCAGGCTTTTGTAAGAATATTAATGTAATTATACACAAAGACAACTCTATAACTGTTATAGATGACGGTCGTGGTATGCCCGTAGGAATGCATCATAAAATGAAAATACCTACTGTAGAAGTTATAATGACTGTACTACATGCAGGTGGTAAATTTGGTGGTGGAGCATATAAAGTATCCGGTGGTCTTCATGGTGTTGGTTCATCTGTAGTTAATGCATTGTCTGTGATTTGTGAAGTAGAGGTTAAAGTTGATGGTGATATATGGAAACAAACTTTTTCAAAGGGTAAAACTACTAGTACACTTGTAAATATAGGAACAACGCAGGAACATGGAACAAAAGTGTTCTTTACCCCTGATCCAGAAATTTTTGAAGAAATTGATTTTGATTTTGAAACTTTGTCTCAAAGACTTAGAGAGTTGGCCTTTTTAAATAAAGGTTTAAGAATAACCCTTGAAGATGAACGAGAAGAGAAAAAGCAAGATTTCTTGTATGAGGGAGGAATAAAATCTTTTGTAGATTATTTGAATAGAAATAAAGGAACAATTCATGAAACCATATACATGGAAGGAAATAAGGATGATTATGTTGTTGAAATAGCATTACAATACAACGATACATATACAGAAAATATATTTTCATTTGCTAACAATATAGATACTGTGGAAGGTGGAACACACCTAGTTGGTTTTAAGTCGGCATTAACAAGAGTAGTAAATGATTATGCTAAAAAATTTGGGTTTTTAAAGGAAAATGATAAAAACCTATCAGGTGAAGATGTAAGGGAAGGTCTTACAGCAGTAATATCTATAAAGCTTACTGATCCTCAATTTGAAGGGCAAACAAAAACTAAACTTGGTAATAGTGAAGTAAGGGGCATAGTTGATAGTATAGTTGGTGAGTCTATCAGTAATGTTCTAGAGGAAGATCCACAACTAGGTAAAAACATAATTGATAAAGCATTAAATGCAGCAAGAGCTCGCGAAGCAGCAAAAAAAGCAAGAGAATTTACAAGACGAAAGTCTGTACTAGAAAGTACTACACTTCCAGGTAAATTATCAGATTGTGCTTCAAAAGATCCTATGGAATGTGAGATATATCTGGTGGAGGGTGATTCAGCGGGTGGTTCAGCAAAACAGGGTAGAGACAGAAGATTCCAAGCTATACTTCCTCTTAAAGGAAAAATAATGAATGTTGAAAAGCAAAGAATTGATAAAATGCTCGCATCTCTAGAGATTAGGGCTATGATAACCGCTTTTGGTGCTGGTATAGGAAAGGATTTTGATGTAAAAAAAATAAGGTACGATCGTATTATTATTATGACAGATGCGGACGTAGATGGAGCACATATTAGAACTTTATTACTAACATTTTTCTATAGATACATGAAAGAATTAGTAGAGCAAGGACACGTATATGTAGCTCAACCTCCACTATATAAAGTTTCTAAAGCCAAAAAAGAGCATTATGTATATACTGACAAGGAATTAAAAGCTTTGCTTTTAGAAATAGGCGGAAAAGATAATAACACCGATATACAAAGATACAAAGGTCTTGGGGAAATGGATGCACACCAACTTTGGGATACGACAATGAACCCTGAAGAGCGTATACTCCTTCAGGTACAGGTTGAGGATGCAATGGCAGCGGATGAAATATTCACTATTCTTATGGGCGATAAAGTAGAACCTCGTAGAGAGTTTATACAAGAAAATGCTAAAGGTGTGCTTAACTTAGATATATAGCTTGATAATGCATTCAAGCAGATCAATCTACTACTACGAAGGTTAATCCATTAAGGTAATTACCGTCACCCATGGAGTATGATGAAATTGCTTTCTAGAGTGGCATTAAAATATTTTGTTTAAAGAGGTGTAACATGATTAATAATCAGGGAAAAATTTTACCTATTGATATAAGACGTGAAATGAAAAAATCTTATATAGATTACGCTATGAGTGTTATTGTAAGCCGTGCGCTTCCAGATGTACGAGATGGGCTTAAACCTGTCCATAGAAGAATATTATTCTCTATGCATGAATTAGGATTAACACCAGAGAAAGGATACAGAAAATGTGCCAGAATTGTAGGGGATGTTTTAGGTAAATATCACCCACATGGGGATACTGCAGTGTATGGTGCATTAGTTAGAATGGCTCAAGATTTTTCACAAAGATGTACGTTGGTAGATGGGCATGGAAATTTTGGGTCTGTAGACGGTGATTCAGCGGCGGCAATGAGATATACAGAAGCTAAAATGAGCAAAATTACAACGCAAATGCTTAGAGATATTAATAAAGAGACAGTAGATTTCATTCCTAATTTTGATGGAGAAGAAAAGGAACCATCAGTGCTACCATCAAGATTTCCTAATCTTTTAGTTAATGGATCAACAGGAATTGCTGTAGGGATGGCAACCAATATACCTCCACATAACCTAATAGAAGTTATAGACGGAGTACTTATGGTTATTGATGAACCAGAAGTTGCTATAAGTGAATTAATGACAAAAATAAAAGGTCCAGATTTTCCTACGGGAGGAATTATCCTAGGAAGAGCAGGAATAAAAAGTGCCTATGAAACAGGAAGAGGAAGAATCCTCGTAAGGGCTAAAACTGATATTGAAGAGAACAAAGGCAGAAATACGATAATAGTAACAGAATTACCTTATCAAGTTAATAAAGCAAAACTTATAGAAGGTATTGCAGATTTAGTAAAAGATAAGAAGATAGATGGAATATCAGATTTAAGAGATGAATCAGATAGAGAAGGTATGAGAATTGTTATAGAACTAAAAAGAGATGCAAACCCTAATATAGTATTAAATAGGCTATTTAAACATACGAGGATGCAAGATACTTTTGGGGTTATAATGATAGCACTTGTAAATGGTGAGCCTCAAACTTTAAATTTAAAACAAGTTTTAGTTCATTATTTAGACCATCAAAAAGATGTAATAAGAAGAAGGACTCAATTTGATCTTGATAAAGCATTAGCTAGAGCTCATATTTTAGAAGGTATGAAAATTGCGCTAGACCATATTGATGAAGTAATTCGTTTAATAAGATCATCTAAAAATATTAGTGAAGCTAAAGAAAGTTTAATTAATGCTTTTGATTTATCAGAAAAACAAGCAACTGCTATTGTTGAAATGAGACTTGGGAGACTTACAGGTCTTGAAAGAGATAAAATAGAAGCTGAGTATAACGAAATAATGAAGACAGTTAATTATTTAAAAGGAATCTTAGCAGATGAGATAGTATTATTGAACATAATTAAAGACGAACTTATAGAAGTTAGAAATAAATATGGTGATACTAGAAGATCGTCAATAGAAAAAAACCCATACAGTATAGATGAGGAAGATTTAATTCAAGAGCAAGATATTGTAATAACGCTAACTCATGCAGGGTATATAAAGAGGCTTCCAGCTGATACTTATAGTGCTCAAAAAAGAGGGGGTAGGGGGATACAAGGTGTTACTACAAAAGAAGATGATTTTGTGGAACATATTTTTACAACTACCACTCATAATAATATTTTATTCTTCACAAACAAAGGAAAATCATTTAAATTAAAAGCATATGAGATTCCAGAAGGTGGAAGAACAGCTAAGGGAACAAACTTGATAAATATTATACCTTTAGATAGCGATGAAAAGATTCAAGCAGTTATATGTCTTAAGGAATTC